>JBCNVG010000009.1:0-50679 GCA_039630325.1 Bacteroidia bacterium | reverse complement strand
GGAGAGCCTTGCCACGCAGAAAATGTAGTGTAGGTGTTGCTGCCCACCATCGCTACGTGATTAGCAACGCCAGGTGCACTGATGTAATAGGCATTGTAGTTTATGCTCACGTTGCTCAGGGGGCTATTGGTCAGAAATACGATGCCATAGGCTGGTTTAGGCTGTTGGGCTACACGCAGGGTATTTTGAAGAATGTTTCCTACTATCAATACGCCACCGCGAATACTATCCCCTACAGTGATACAGGCAGAAGCGCCGCCGGATTGGCTGGAATTCACGGCAGAGTTGTCTCCAAAAAGATGTATGGAGTTATGATATACTTGAAGGCGAGCATCAGAGAGGGCGCCGGCGGCTCCAAGGTAAATTCCGCTGACATTTTCCCAGCCATCGCCTGTAGCAGTGCCACGCGCATCACCGAGAATATCGGCTATCATATTGTTGTGAATAAGGTGGACAGAACTGCCACTTAGGAAGTTTCCTGGTAGTCTGACAAAAATTCCATGTTCCCCTCGTGCTCCGTTCCCTGTAAAGCGTAAGCCGTAAATCCAGTTGCGGGCAATCTCAAAGTTTTCACAGCTGTCTAAACGGACTCCTGCTACATTATTAGAAGTTGTGAGGGAGCCGCTTTCTGCGCCTGTGATTTGGTTACGAAGGACTTTGATATGTTGTCCTCCAATGATATGCACCGCACCGATATTGAAGGTAGCAGCCCAAGATTGAGCATTCGCAAGTCCTATGCGGTTATCAGTGATGATGATGTTTTGTAGTATAGTTCGGGCGCCCCGCAGATGAATAGGACGACTTACGAAGTCGATGCTCGTGCCAAGTATTTGAAGCCCATTTATGCTACTTCCAGACAGTAGGGGTCCTGAGATAAGATTGGCATCAGGGCCCAAATAAATCCCCGCAAAGGTATTGGAGCGACCATTTCCTTGAATAATCAAGTCCTTGATTATCAGTGTGTCCACTACCAGAGGTGTAGAGCTGGTGGAGACTATACCCAGCGTACCCGTGGAGGTGCCTCCTATGGCTGTGTTTTGTAGGGTAAACTTATTGCGTCCGTCTATGGTAAGATTCTTTATGTAGCCCTCCAGTCTCAGCACAAAACGTGTGGCGGAGGTGGCGCTGGTGAGCTTTTGGAGTACAATCGTTGTATCCAAGATGAGACTTACTCGGCAGTTTGTACAGGTATAGCTCTTCAGAGTGATGGTAGTAGGTTCGTCAGAAGGGTTCCATGAAGTGCCGGGTGGAAGGGTGATCGTTACGGTACCCGAAGCGCCCCGATTAGATAGAGAATCAAAAGCAGCTTGGATAGTTGGAAACTGATTGCTGGCAAAGCTTGCTGATGACCCTACTATCGTATAGTTACCACTAAGAGGTTGGGCGAAAGCCCATGAAATCCATATCGCTGTTATAAATGCGTATCGCATGGCATTACAAATGTACCTGAATGATGCAAACTTCTTGTGAAAAGAAAAAGAGCATGACTTTGTAGTAAGTGTTTGGCTAGCCTATTTACGATATTTAACGCTGCAGCCAATGGCTTTAGTTTCGGAGACGGGTACAGGCTTGCCGGCTATCAAAGCCTCAATTGCTTCTGCCAGATAGCGTTTCTGAACTTTCTTAGGGTCATTGGGATTATCGTCTATTGCTCCGATGTAGGCCACGCTAAAGCCGTTTTCCTGATTTTGGAGTAAAAACACATGCGGCGTTTTTGTCGCTCCGTAGGCGCGAGCTACTTCTTGCTTTTCGTCAAAAAGGTAGGGGAAGGGATAGTTTTTTTCCTTTGCTCGCTTTTGCATGTTTTCGTAGCTGTCTTCGGGAACGATTTCCGGCGCGTTTGGATTGATGGCCACGACGGGGAAGCCTTTGGGTGCAAACTCCTTATGCAGGGCGATAATCCGCTCTTCATAGAGTTTAGCGTAAGGGCAGTGGTTGCAGGTGAAAATCACAATCACCCCTTTCTCTTTTGCGTAATCCGACAAGCTGACGATTTTGCCATCTACGTTTTTGAGAGAGAAGTCTGGGGCTTTATCTCCGACCTTGACACCTGAAAGGACGAGGCTACCGACGATCAGTACGCTTAAGCGCATCATACGCTGCTTTAACAAAAGCCATCACTTCTTCTACCGAGGAGAAATCAGCTGTATGCTTGACGGGCACATTCCAAGCTTTGGTGTAGGGTATGGCGCCGTCCCAGGTAGGGTCTATGCGGGGTATCCAGCGATTGGGATCGGACTCATTTAGCCATAGAGCAGGGAGATGAATGCGCTTTTGCTTCAGAAGCTGGTAGGCTTTTTGGGCGCCATCTGGCGGAAAGTCCAAACTGATCAGCCATATCTGCACAGGTAGCTGAACCCTCAGCGTCTCGTAAGCGGCTTGAAGGAGGGGAAGCTCGGTGACACAAGGGCGACACCAGGTGCTCCAAAAGTTGAGTACATATAGCGTATCAGGACGGCGAGAAAAGCGGCTTTCCACCTCTGTCCAGTAGTACGAAGGGATAGGCTGAGCCAAACATAAAGTGGCATGTACTGCAAGCCAGCCGCAGTAGAGTCTCATCTCGCAAAGTTCTTGAGAAGCTCTTGAGCGGCCGCTAACGAAGCATTACCCGCAGCCTCTCCGCTTAGCATTCGGGCAATTTCCTGGACTCTTTCGTCAGAAGAGAGGCGACGAATCTGAGTCTGCCAACCCTCTGCGGTAGACTCCTTCCAGATGTAGAAGTGCGCACCTGGCTGAGCGGCTATGGCTGGGAGGTGCGTAATCAAAATGATTTGAAATCGCCGACTCAGGCGGGTTAGAAATTCTCCCATGCGACGGGCCCCTTCTCCACTGAGGCCGGTGTCTATCTCATCTAAAACGAGCGTAGGAAGCTCTACTCGCTCAGCCAAAGCGGCTTTCAGAGCGAGCATAATGCGCGAGAGTTCTCCTCCTGATGCCACCTGCGACAGAGGCGCCAGGGGAAAGTTGGGCGCCGTCCTCAGTAAGAAAGTGATATTAGAAAAGCCATAAGGTGTCAATAGCACATGCTGTCCGTCCCAGACATAAGGGCTATCGGTACTGGTGAGCCTTTCCACCGCTATCTGGAAGTAGGCATATTCGAGCCCCAGCTCAGCCAGGTAGGTTTGTACCTGGTCAGATAAGCTCTGGGCAGCGCCGAGGCGAGCCAGCTCCAATCGGTAGGCCTTCTCTAATAAGGTTTGGGTGAGGGATTCTACCTCTGCTTGCAGCGGAGCTAAACTTTCCTGAGCGGCACTCAGGCTGTCATATTCTGCTTGTAAGCGATCGCGCAGCTCTACTAAGGCTTCCACGGTAGGGAGACGGTACTTCAGGAGGAGGGAGTTATACTGGTCGTAACGAAGGCGAATTTTCTCTGCTTCTTCGGCATCTATGGAGGCTTCGCTGAGTAAAGCTTCTATGCGGGCGATGGCTTCGTGAAGGGAAGCGCGGGCTGACTCTATGTCAGAGAGTATGGCTTCTGTTTCAGGTAGAGGAAGTTTAGAAATGCTCTTCTTAGCTTCTTTGAGGAGAGCCAATGGGGCTTGCGGACTTTCACTAAGTTGATGAAGCCAGTAGGAGAGGGTCTGGATGATTTGCGCTTGATGTTCTATCCGTTTAATCTGCGTCTCCAAGTGCGTGTACTCCTCGGTGGAGAGATGGGCGCTGCGCAGTTCTTCCAGTTGAGCTACAAGCCAGGAGAGCCGCTGACTTCGCTCGGCATGGGTTTTTTGCAGGTCTGCCAGGTGGGATCTTTTTTCCTGCCATAACTGGTATAGCTGCTGGTAAGCTTTGACTTCGCTCGTAAGAGCAGCATAACTATCTAACAGTTCCCGCTGAAAATGCGGCTGAAATAGCTGCTGACTCTCATGCTGGCTGTGGATCTCTACAAGGTAGTAGGAAAGCTCTCGAAGGATCTGGGCAGAAATGACACTATCATTCAGAAATAGGCGTCGACGCCCAGAAGCTGATAGTTCGCACCGGAGAACAAGCTCCTCGGCTGGCTCTAAAAGGTGGGCCGAAACTACCTCAGGTATAGGGGCAAATATGGCTTCTATGACGGCTTTCCCTGTGATGGGGGGAAGCTCTGCTTTGTAGCCTAAAAGCACATTTAGCGACTCCACGAGTAGGGATTTACCCGCTCCCGTCTCGCCAGTCAATATGTTTAGCCCAGGTTCCAATGCTAAGTCAGCCTCCTTGAAGAGAGCGAGATTATGAATGCTCAGCCGCAGAAGCATGTTTTGAACAAAGTTCGTAATATTGCACCTTGATGAGGTTTGTTATAATTGCCATCGTAGGCTTCCTGTGGGCTCAGGGCCAGCCTATCTGGTACACCTTTTCCGAGGATGACTATGGGTCTTATACTCAGGTGCGTGCGATTGCTCAGGACCCTACCACAGGTTTAGTATATGTAGGCACTAATCAGGGCATCTCTGAGTATGATGGGGAGCGGTGGCGATTTTATCCTACCACGGGGCTTGTGCGCGGTCTGGCTATTTCCCCTAATCATCGCATATGGGTCGGTGCGCGCGGTGACTTTGGTGAGCTGAAAACAGACTCCATCGGCCGCCTCTATTATGTTTCTTATCGCGGATTTCTCCCGCGTGATAAGCAGAACTTTGGGGATATAGAGTGGGTCTTTTCTGACGTGCAGAATAATATCTACTTTGTAAGTCCGCGAGCAGTAATCTATGTGGATGGTAACCAGTTAGCGGTCGCCCCTTATCCTATACTGTTGAATTCCGAGGTGCTCCTCACCTCCGCCGGCAAGGTCGGCGACGAAGTCTGGGTAAATCTGAGGGGAGGGGGGGGGCTACACAAGCTTACTTCTAACGCTCTCCAGCCTATCCCGCAAGGAAACCTTTTTGACGATAAATACGTCAGCGCTATTCTGTCGGTAGGAAACACTGTATTCATTCTGACGGAAGAAGGGGCAGTGTACGCGGGTGGGCGCTCTGGAGCTAGCGGATTCAATCGTATAAAGGTTCAAGACGAGGCTTACTTACGAGAAAATCGCATATACAAAGCGGCTGCGCTGGGAGAATACCTTCTAATCGGTACTTATAATGGCGGCGTTCTTGTTATTGACACCCAGGGACGTACTCAGGAGCGTTGGACAAAGGCCCAAGGCTTCCCAGACGATGCCATATATGCTGTTTTCGTGGATGAGGCAGGGCATGCCTGGATTTCCCACGGACGGGGATTGACCCATGTGTTGTATGGGCTGCCTTTGCGAAAGTATGCCAATGTGGGCATTGAAGGCAAAATCACAGATATTCTCCCTGATGGAGCCAATCTGTATGTCACCACGATACAAGGGGTATATAGATTCCGTGCTAAAGATAAGCGAGCTGAACGATTAGCGGGTATCACTGCGGAGTGCTGGCGGCTGGTTCGCCTTAATAACCGCATATTGCTAGCAAGCTCACAAGGGTTGTATGACATTACCGATGGAACCCCTACTCCTCTCCTCCGAGATAAGGCTTTTGTGGGGATTCTCCCCTCCTCACAGAGTTCTGATATAGCTTACGTGTATGGGCGAGGTGGATTGTATCTATTGAAGTACGAAGGAGGGAGGTGGAAAGAGTCGGCTTTGCTCTATCCTCAGGATGTCCAAAGTCTTTTGGAAGATAAGCAAGTTTTATGGCTGGGCATGCCTAATGGGCTCCTCAAATACGACCTCGCTACGAGACAGATTCAAGCCACAGAAGAAAAGCTAGGGCTAGAAAAAGCCAGCTATTTCGTTGGTCGTATCCAAGACCAAATCCTAGCTCAGAGTGCCCAGGCCATTTATGCCCTGAAAGAGGGTACCGGCAAGTTTGAGCCAGTTCCTAATCTGGGAAACCTTCTCATTTCTGAGCGGGTAGATAGAATAATTTCAGCTGGTTCACACTTATTGGTACGTCATCCGGAGGGCTTGCGCACACTGACCTCTACTTCGGCAGGCTATGCCTTAGGCTTTTTGATAGAAGATAAGCCCCTCACTCTAAACCTACTTGGACGCCGTCCTGATGTCGTTCAGGTGGAAGGTAATACAGTTTGGGCTGCCTACAAAGACGAAATCCTAACTGGTAGTCTTACTTTTCAACCTCGTATGCTTCCCCCTACGCTTGTGCGTGCAGCTATAATAGGAGAAGACTCCCTTTTGTGGGGGGGGCGATATTATTCTCCAGAAGAGATGAAAATCTCTCTGCAACAGCCAGATAAAGCCATTCCAGAGGTGCCAGTTTCCCTTGCTTATGGCAAGATTCTCATCTCCTGGCTTAATCCTTATGGGAATCTTGCTCGCACGCGCTTCCGCTATCGCTTAATTCAGTCAGGTGAGCAGCGAGACTGGAGCTATATAGAATCAGGGGCATCTATTCCATTTGCAGACCTTTTTGAGGGCGATTATGTGCTAGAGGTTCAAGCCATAACGCCTTTTGGAATAGAAGCGCCGCCATTCAAATACAGCTTCAGAGTGCTCCCGCCATGGTGGCGTACTACTTGGGCGTATGTTCTGTATGGGATTTTGGCATTGCTCCTCGTCTTTGCTCTCATACGGCTCAATGCGGCTCGGTTAGAAGCTCGGAATCGCGAGCTGGAAGCCATAGTACGGGCCCGTACGGCCGAACTTCAAGAAAGCTACTCTAAACTTTCCGCAGCTAAGAAGGATTTAGAACAGGCCTATGAAGACCTTAAGAATACTCAACAGCAGCTCATCCAATCCGAAAAAATGGCGGCTCTTGGTCAACTGATTGCAGGAGTGGCTCATGAGATTAATACCCCTATTGGCGCTATCAGCGCTGCTGCCTCTAACATATCTAAGTCTCTCCCACAGACTTTGCAGCAATATCCTGAGCTGATCTCTATTCTCGGCGACATGGCCCCCCTCTTCTATCAAATGGTCGATCGTACCTTGGGATTTACTGGTTCCCTTACTTCCCGAGAGGAGCGGCAATATCGCCGCCAGCTTACGGAATGGCTTGAACAGCACAATATTCCTAACGCTGCTAATCTTGCTCAATCTCTCATTAAAATAGGTCTTTTTGAAAATTTAGATCCTTTCTTGCCCCTTTTGAAGCATCCTAAGGCCAGCTTTATCATTGACATGGTTGGGAATATAGGAAAGCTTCGCTTGAATGTGGATAACATAGAACTTGCTGTCAACAAGACTCAGAAAATTGTCTTCGCCCTCAAGGCCTATTCGCGCAAGGGAGTAGAAGAAAGGCCAGAATATATGAATATTGTGGATACGGTAGAGACCGTGTTGATCATTTACCACAATCAGCTCAAATACGGCATAGAAGTTACAAAAGAGTATGATCCTGACTTGCCGCAGATCTTAGGCTTGCCTGATCAAATAGCGCAAGTGTGGACGAATATTATCTCAAATGCTATCCAAGCCATGCAAGGTAAGGGGTCGCTTCACATTCGGGTGAAGCGAGAGGGAGACGAAATTGTGGTGAGCTTCACTGATTCAGGGCCTGGCATCCCCAAGGAAATTCAAGACAAAATATTTGAAGCATTTTTCACCACGAAGCCAGCGGGTGAAGGTACAGGTCTCGGATTGGATATATCCCGCCGAATTGTAGAAAAACATGGGGGCAAGATTTACTTTGAAAGCGAGCCAGGTAAAACTACATTCTATGTGCGTCTTCCGATTAAGACGCCTTTTGAGAAAGCTGTACTAAGTCAGCAAACCGTCCAATCTGCATAACTATGACGAACGAACGACCTAAACGAGCTATTCTCTGTGTTGATGACGAGAAGATAGTATTAGATAGCTTGCAGGAGCAGCTTCGGGCTACTTTCGGCGACAAGTTTGAGTACGAAATCGCTGAAAGTGTAGATGAAGCATGGGAAGTGATTGAAGACCTGGTGGCTCAAGGGTACGAGATGGTACTCGTCATCTCAGACTGGCTGATGCCGCGCGTTAAGGGTGACACTTTTCTCATAGAACTTCACCAGAAGTACCCTGAGACTGTAACTATCATGCTTACGGGACAGGCAGATCCCGAAGCCGTAGAAAATGCTTTTCAGAATGCCAACCTCTATGCCTATATCCGTAAGCCATGGCGAGAAGAAGATCTAATCAACTATGTGAATAGTGCTCTGAAAAAGTTAGGCCTCAGCTAATTTTTTATGGCTATAAAGAAACCAGTTGTTCTGTGTATAGATGATGAGAAAATCATTCTTGACAGTCTCCAGGAGCAGATACTAAATCGTTTAGGAGACCGATTTGAGTGTGAAGTAGCCCAAAGTGGGGAAGAAGGCTTAGAGCTGATAGATGAGCTGAAAGCGGAGGGGCATGATATTGCGGTAGTTATTTCTGATCAGCTCATGCCTTCTATGAAGGGAGATCAGTTCCTGATTGCGGCTCATAAGAAAGTTCCTGAGGCTTATAAGATACTTCTTACGGGGCAAGCCACGCTGGATGCTGTCCAAAATGCTATTAATCACGCGCGTTTGTATCGCTATGTCATGAAGCCCTGGCGAGAGGATGATCTCATGCTCACTGTGGAGGAGGCAGCGGAGGCTTACCTTCAGCGGATTCGTCTGCAGTTTTATATGCGTCTCCTTCGCGACATTAATACCTTGACCCAAAAGCTTTCAGGTGAGCGGGAGATTAATCGTCTCATTGAGAAGTATTTTGAAAGCTTAGTAGACACCGTTGGCTTTGCGTCAGCAAAGATTGTCATAGAATATCCTCAGCAGGATATTTACTTGGAGGGAATAGCCAATGTTTTGAACTCCTATTCTAAAAAAGTTCAAGTTGAGATTCTTCATCGGGAGGCTCATAAGGACCGATATACTGCTTTACGAGAGGAAATTGAGCAGCTGATTATGCAGGCTATGCTGGAGGAGAGTCCTCATTTACTCGTCACACCCATAAGGCTTCAACAGGGGGGGCGCGAACTTGGACATGTCGTCATAGAACGAAGCGAGGCGGTGGATTACCTTCGAGAGCAGCGGGAGATTCAAAGTACCCTTCAAATGCTTACTAGCCAGCTCGCCATATCCTTAGAAAATGCCGCTCTTTATCAAACTATCTTGGAGCAAAAGAAGGAGCTGGAGGATAGCATTCGGTATGCGAAGCGCATCCAGCTTGCCCTCATGCCTAGTCCTGAGTTGATTCAGTATTATTTGCCTGAGAGTTTTATCCTGTACCTTCCCAAGGCGGTCGTAAGTGGGGACTTTTACTGGTTTACCGAGCAACAAGCGGGGCGTTACATATATTTGGCGGCAGTTGATTGCACAGGGCATGGTGTGCCTGGGGCATTTATGAGCGTTCTGGTTAGTAATGCTCTGAGCTATGCTGTCAATGAAATGGGTATTACGGATGTAGCCGGCATCCTTCAGATGGTAGACCTTCAGGTTCGCGAAAAGCTTCAGAAACAAGCTCAGGGCGAAGTTGTGCAAGACGGAGCAGAAATATGCCTCGTCCAGATAGATAGAGAGCGGGGGGAGCTACATGTCGCTGGGGCTCGGAGGCCTCTAATCTATTACCGAGATGGTCAGCGTCATGAGATTCCCCCCACGCCACGCAGTATTGCCGATGATCCGGAGCTCTTTAAGGATACGCCTTTTTCCAGCCACAAAGTCATACCGCAAGTGGGTGACACCTTCTTTCTCTTCTCCGACGGTTATGCTGACCAGGAGGGGACTACCAAGCGTAGAATGGGTAAGAATCGTTTTTATGAGTTGTTAGATGAGATTCATGCCTTACCGGCTGTACAACAGCGCCAGGTTTTGGAGCAGCGCTTCCGAGAGTGGAAGGGAGATTTAGAGCAGACAGATGATATTCTCGTGATGGGATTTCGTTATACCATTCCTTCCCCTCGTGTGAACTTATGAACCGATTACTGCGTGGGGTTCTCTCTCATTGGCAGCTATATGAACCGGACACAGACATTCAGTTCGACGCTTCCGTACCTCTTCCGATTGCGCAAGCTCTTCACCGCCGCGGCGTAAAAACCGCCTCTGATTTAGAAGCATTTTTGTACCCTGATGCTTATCCTTTTTCGGAGATTAATGCTCTGCCTGATGCGGAGCAGGCTCTAGAGCTGCTGCATTACGCCGTACAGCGCCAAAAGAAAATCTTCATCGTAGGCGACTATGATGTAGATGGCACCACGGCTGCCACACTGTTGTACACCTTTTTGGAAGCCCTTGGCTACACGAGCAATAATGTAAAAGTTCATTTGCCTAATCGCCTCTCAGAAGGATATGGTATCTCTGCCTACGCTGTGCAGCGAGCTATAGAGTTTGGTGCTGAGCTGTTTATTGCGGTGGACTGTGGGACTAAGGATATTGCATCGCTCGAGCGGCTTAAGGCAGCTGGCATGCGGATTATCGTTTTGGACCATCACAGAGTAGACAGTTCCACTACCTTTCCGCCAGCTGACGCTTTTGTCAATCCCCAGAGACCAGACTCCCACTACCATAACCGCTACCTTTCAGCGGGAGCGCTGACTTATCGTCTTCTAGCTGCTTATCAGAAGCGATACGGCCAGCCAGAGGATTGGGAGGGGGTGGATTTGGGGGCTATCAGTCTCTTAGCGGATATTATGCCGCTGGTCGGGGAGAATCGAGCCCTCGTTCAGCTGGGTTTGCGTCGCTTGCGATCCTCCCTTCGGCCTGGTATAGCAAAGCTTATGGAAATTGCTCGTTTGACCCCTGAACATTTGACTTATTCTCGCTCTATTGTCTTTCAGCTTGTTCCGCGTCTGAACGCATCGGGTAGGCTCAGAGATGCGCGGTATACTTTTTATTTGCTCTCTGCGTCCGCTTACAGCGATAAGGTCCGAGAAGTAGCCGAATATCTAAATAGCTTGAATCAGTACCGCCAAACTCTTCAAGAGAGCGCCTATCAGGAGGCTCTCAAGCAGTTAGAAGCGCGATATCCTGGTATCATGACAGGTGAAATTCCCCCTCCTTCGGCCCTCGTAGTAGTAGGGAAAAACTGGCATAAAGGAGTCATTGGGCTCGTAGCTTCCAAGCTGGTGGAGCGTTTTTATCGTCCTACAGTGGTATTCATCGCTGCAGAAGATAGACTAATAGGTTCAGCGCGCAGTCCTGCCGAAGTGCCTCTTTATGAGGTACTAAATACTTATTGTAGACCCTACATGGAACGGTTCGGTGGTCATGATCGGGCCGCAGGTCTCACAATTCGTGCGGAAAACCTGGAAAGCTTCACCCGAGAGTTTCAAGCCGGCTGTGCTACCTATGAGCCGCTCGTGCCTTTGGATTTCATTGATTCAGAAATAAGTCCTGAAATGCTGGCTGATACTGATTTTGTATCCTGGTGCGATCGTTTTGAACCTACAGGACCTCAAAATGACGCTCCACGCTTCCTTCTGAGAGGCCTGCGATACTGTGACGGGGTAGAAGGTAATAAGTTATGTTTTGCCACGAGTACGGCAAGGCTTTATGAGGCCTACCCAGAAGGGGTCCATTTGGAGAGATTGAAGACTTACCTCAATCAACATAAAGGTAACTCTCTGTCAATTGTCTTCACGCCACGACTCTCCTCCGCTAATAAGGTTTATTTGCGCTTACGAGATGTGCTCATCGATAATGACTAAAGACCTTGTCTATTTTTAGCCCCATCACTTAGCTGTTTCGCGCAGCCTAAATTTGAGTCGCCAGCCTGTGAATGGGTATATCTTGCGAATCTGATTTTCTATGAAGTGGAGGTAAGCTTGGCGTATTTTATCTGCATGCCTGGCATGGAGAAGGAAAGTTGGGGGCAAAACGCTTATTTGCTGCAAAAGCCGGACAGAAGGCTGTAAGGTGCCTGCCAAAGGATGAGGATGCTGGCGCAGGATCGGTAAGATTGTATCATTCAGCAGGCGGGTAGAGATTTGATGCTGTCCCGCCTCATATACTTTGAATGCAGCGGCTGGTATCTCGCTGATGCCGCGCCCAGTGAGAGCCGATACTGCTAAAATCGGTACAGGATGTAAGGGTCGCACTTTATATTCGGCCCATTGGATCACGCGTTCGATTTGAGAAGGCGCGAGTAAATCTGCCTTGTTCAGAAGGAGTACGATGCCTTTACCATGTTCCTCAGCTCGCCGAAGTAGTGTAAGGTCTTGGGCTGTGAGGGCCTCCGTAGCGTCTATGACCAACAGAATAATATCGGCTGTCATTAGAGCCTCTAAGCTGCGGAGAGCGGCGTACCTTTCTATGGATAGCGTTGGGATACGAGTTTTCCGACGCAGCCCTGCCGTATCTATCCAGTAGAATGGTCTGCCTTTCCATTCGGATAGTTCATAAAGGGCATCCCGGGTCGTTCCAGGCAAATCGCTTACTATCGCTCGGGGGGAGCGTAAGAGCGCATTGAGGAGGCTGGACTTCCCTACATTGGGGCGGCCGATTAGAGCGAATCGCGGTCCGCTCGGTGTATCCGTCGCCTCCTGCGCAAAACTCAAAAGGGCCTCCTTTAGAGCTGAGATGCCTTGGCCCGTCGTAGCGGAAACCGAATAAAGAGGCTCTACGCCCGCTCGATAAAACTCTGCTATTAGGTCTTTGCGTGCCGCATTATCTACTTTATTCACAATCAGCCAGAGGGGTTGAGAAGGACGGCGATAGCGACGAAGCCAACTGGCAAACTCTTCATCTCCCGGCGTAAAGCCAGCCTCTGCATCTACCACCCATAAGAGAAGGTCTGCCTCTTCCACAGCAAATCGGACTTGTTGAGCCACTTGTGCTTCTAAGAGATTCTCTTCGCCTAAAAATCCCCCCGTATCTATCAGTAGAAGGCGGCGATCCTCTATTTGGAGGATTCCATAGTGTCTGTCGCGCGTAACGCCAGGTTGATCTTCTACGATAGCCTGGCGCCGGCCTATCAGGCGATTAAATAAACTCGACTTACCGACATTTGTTCGTCCAATAAGGGCTACTTTTCGCATGGATCATAGGCGGCGTTTCCACAAGACAGCGTATCCATCTTTGCTCTGAATCAGAAGGCCATACCGACCCTCGTATCGAATGAACTCTGCCTTTTCAATCGGTAGCTCCTCTCCCTCGATGTGGAGTACATTCTCTTTGCGTCGTATTTCGGAGTTTATGAGAAATTCCTCTTCATAAGGCTCCATTTTATCAATGTCTACTCGGGATATTTTGACATTGAGGGTGATAGCATTTGGGAAAATATTCACTATAATCAATCCTGCTTCCTCTCCTGGAAGTCCTTCATAAAAGCCAGCATAGGCCGAATCATTTATTGCGAACCAAGGCTTGAGTTGACTAAGCCGAACAAAATTTTGCTTTTCTCCTTCTTCTATTGCCACCGCTACGCTTTCATCGGGGGCAAAGGCGATTAGGCTTTCTTCTATGGGCGGTTTGTCTATGTATTCTACCTTCTCTGGCACTGGTTCTGAGAGGAAGATCCAGCCTTTTATCCCCGCGTAGCACACTTCTATCCACTTGCCCGACTCTGAGAAAGTAGCGACTACAGTCCCTGCCGGGAGGGTATCTATGACTTTGGAAGCAGTGGTGGCAGCAGTGTAAAGAACTACGGATACAGGGAGCTCCATTTCACCTTTGGGGGGCGAAGCGCATCTGCTGAGAAAGAGAAACCCGATGATTGCACCATATCTCAGGATCACTCCGCAAATCTACAAAAACTTTAAGGGCTGTATCTTTGAATAAATATGCCTCTTCTGATGCTCCTGATGTGGCTGCAAGTTTGGCTGGGTGTGGATGGCGGGGGCGGGGTAGTACATCGCATACCTGTTGGCCGAACTAATCCTTGGGCAGGAGTTTTTGAGCGGCGCAGTGGCGAAAAGCGACGAGTAGGTCCCCATGCCTATGGCGGTTTCAGCCTCCGATATACCTATGAGGCTCGTCGCTTTATAGAGTCTGGAGCTAGCTTTGTGTTTTATCAAGTCGGCGTAAATAGTCATCGAGAGAGTTTCTGGATGGCTGCTGTGCCGATTCGGTGGGGCACCCAGATAGATACCAGCCGATGGACTATATGGGGCGGCCTCAGAGGGGCTTTGCTGCTTTCCGCCGAAAGCTCGGTGGATGTGGCACAAGTGTATCGCTTCAAAGATTATTTTAGCCGATCTCAGCTTCAATTGCAAGTTGGGGCTGAGAGAAGTTTCACGGAGAGGTGGGCCCTTGGGATGCAGCTCTCTTGGGACATTACCTCAGCCTGGGATCGGGTACTTTTTCAGGATAGCCGAACCCTCCCTCGTCATTTGATGCTTGGGGTATATGGTCGGTATTTTGCTAGGAGATTGTGATAGGGAGAGTAGCGTACGCATATCTGAAGTGGAAACAGGGGCGGAGGTCTGAACCTTCACCTCTACTAAGTGGTATAGGTCTGCTGTACAAGCGCTTGCGGTCTGCAAGTCAGCTATTCGTATCTGTCGAGCATTATGGGGCTAAGGTCAAAATCCCAGGGGAAGTTCTATCCATCTCCTTAGCCACTTTGATTCGACGAGGGGCTACTCCGCCGTGGAAGGGTCGGCTATTATACGAGATTGTTAGGGCGAGAGTCCCTCAGCGCATCTTAGAGCTGGGCACGCACTTGGGCTTTGGCACGATGTATCTTGCTGCTGCCGCTCCACAGGCTGAAATTGTCACCATAGAAGCCTCTCCTACCCTTGCGGAAAGGGCTCGCCTTCACTTCAAGCTGCTGGGTCTCAAGCCTAAGATCCAAGTGGGGCTGTTTGAAGCGGTTATTCCTACCCTGGCTGGCGAATGGGATGTCATCTACATTGACGGAGATCATCGGGGTTCAGCTTTGCATGAGTATGTAGGTAAGCTATATCCTCAGCTCAGTCCAGCGGGGTTGATTATTTGTGATGATATCTTTTGGAGCTGGGATATGTGGAGAGGCTGGAAGTCTCTGAGTCAAGCCTATCCTGTGAAAAGGTACATACTCGGTCCGTTCGGTATCTTGGTCAGATGAGGCGTTGGATAGTCTGGGTCGGGGGAGGCATCACTCTAATCGGAAGCGTGGTCGGACTGGCCTGGCTGGCTAGATATGAGCTTTTGCCCTATCTTTTATACTTAGTAGGAGCTCGGTATGGTGTAGATCGTATCTACTACGAACAGGCTGAATGGCCTACCTTGAGTCGCCTGGCCTTTTATGGGCTTCAAGTTGAACAGCGTGGGTGGAGGCTCTCGGCCGATACCTTATTTGTGCGGCTGTTTCCTGAGAAAAGCGTCCGAATTGCCTCTGCGCGGCTTACCCGCTCCAACCTTTCTGTTCAGCCCGTTGATACTGTCTCAGGGAGGTCGGCTTCTCTCTTCGGCTATTGGCGCTTGCTGCGAAGGTTTGCCGAAATAGACACCATAGAATGGGGCTCTTTGTACATAGAAGGTGCCCTACGACTGGCTCTGGTCAAGCACAAAGATAAATGTACGGCTATCCTTTATGCAGATAGCCTGCACCGGGTACGCAGCGATGTGATTTTTTTGCAAGGTGATAGCGTGAAGTTTCTCATCTATCCTGACTCTTTTCCGCTGAATGGGCAGAACTTTATTGCGTGGGATAGTATCGGTGGCACATTGACCGTAGGAGAAGATGCATTGCAGTTGTATGCGCATGCGCAGCGTCTTCGTTTCAAGCATCATCGCTTGGCCAGTCGCCTATTGTATTATGCTTATGCGGCTGCGCGTTTAAGAGCAAGCATCTCAAAAGATACCCTACGGGTGATAGCTGAGCCTGTAAATATGCCGCTAATCGGGAAGGGAGAGATAGCTGTCCATGAGTCTGGCAAATGGTTTCGTGTTCAGGTCCATATCCCTGAGCAGCCGCACGAGGCCTATATTAGAGTCTTTCCGGTAGGTTTTTTCTCCTGCCTAAGTCAAGCCCAAATAGATGGTCGCTCTTCCTTGTACATAGAACTCTCTTATGACTCTGCTCTTCCCGAAACGCTGGCCCTCCAGGTAGATTGGCAGCCCAAGGATTTCAGCATACGCCGCTGGGGCCAGACCTGCACGCCCATTGTTTTGCCTGAAACCCTTCAATATCGCCCCTATAACTCTACTCGCCTCTTGTCTCTCGGACCAGGCTCACCTACGTACCTGCGTTTTCATCAAATTACTCCATATGTACTTCACGCTGTCCTCCATAGTGAAGATGGACTCTTCTTTTATCACCAGGGCTTTCAGAAAGCCCACTTCTTGCATGCCCTCATGGAAAACTGGCGCTGCAAATGTTTTCGGCGCGGGGCAGGTACCATCACTATGCAGCTTGTTCGGAATCTTTTCCTGACTCGGGAAAAAACCTTGGCTAGAAAGGTAGAGGAAATCCTCCTCACCGCTCTCATAGAGCGTTTTCGTCTCCTGTCTAAGCAGCAGATAGCTGAACTGTATTTGAACATTATAGAGTGGGGGCCAGAGATATACGGCCTCGTGGAGGCGTCGAAGTTTTATTTTGGCAAAGAACCGCATGAGCTCACTATCCCAGAAGCTATCTTCCTCGGGATGCTCCTTCCCAGCCCGAAAAATTATCGCTACTTCATAGACCCTAAGTCTGGATGCTGTCTCTCGGCGTATAAGCCGCACTTTCAGCGGATTGCCTACTTTCTGGTCAAGCAGAACTATCTGTCACCCGATTCAGTAGAGAGCATTTCTCCTGAGCGGGTGTGCTTAAGGGCTCCTGCATGGGTTCCTACCGATAGCTTGCGTCCATGAGGCGGATAATACGAGGGATTTTAGGGGTGATTATTGGGATTTTTATCGCGGTGGGGGGTATAGCCTTACTGATCTACCTCTCTCGCGAAAAGCTCGTTGCATGGGTAATCACAGAAGTGGGAAAGTCTATTTCGGCACGCATTCACATCCAAGCTGTCAAAGTGGGGTCTCTGAGGGCACTGCCAGATTTAGGTATCCGGGTGAAAGGGCTCCTTATGCAAACGCAGCAAGGGGAGACCCTATTTACGGCTCAGGAGGTCCTTCTTCACCTCAATCTGTGGGAAGCGTTGGTGGAAGGAAAATACCGCGTTCGGGGGCTCACTATGGACGAGCCGAGATGCTGGTTCATCTACGATAAAAAAGGCCATAGCCCTTGGGACGATATAACTCTGAATTCTCAGACGGGAGAGGGTGAGGCTTCCCCTTGGGCTCTGGAGGAAGTGGTAGTCAATACAGGCGCTTTGATCTATCGAGATAGACAAGTGGATTTTGGCTTGAACTTGCTCATTACGCGCTTAGAGGCGGAGATTAGGGGGCAATCAGGTGCAATAAAGATTAGTGGCCGGAGCGATGGCCTCATACAGTATATCGGCCACCGTAAAAAGGTATGGTTGGATCGGCAAAACTTTGCCCTGGCAGGTGACATAACCTATGAAGCGCCCTGGTTAGTGTTTTCTCCCTTGGAGGTTGGTGTAGCTGGCTTATCAGCTCGGTTAGGTGGAGGGATAAGGCTGGGGCAGGAGCGTCCTGACCTTTCTCTGCGGATAGAAGCCCTTCAACTGGACCTGAGCCGAATAAAAACTTGGTGGCCAGAGGTACCTGAGGAGCTGGCTCACCTCAATGGAGCCCTAAGTGGTCAAGGTGACCTCATCGGACCAGCAGGCAAAGGGAAGTTGCCTCGTCTTCGCCTCGTAGCGAATCTGCATACAAGCCAGCCCTTTTCAGTCCAGGATTATATTTGTCATGCGATACATGCCCGTGGACGAATAGAATGGGACGCGGAGCTACCTAGGCAAAGTTTCATAGTAGTAGATACCTTCTTTCTGGCAGGCGGCGAACGCGATACCGTGTACCTAAACGGCACCTATAACTTGGGATTGGATAAGGTAGCGATGAACTTTGGGGCACACCTGGACCTTGCTAGCTTACGAAACTGGAAAGTGCCCTATGCTGATTCCCTTTCAGGAGAGATTTGGGTGCAAGGGGCAGCTACCCGCACCAAAAATCACTGGCAACTCTCGGGCAGAGGTAGTCTCCATCAAGTCGCATGGCCTTCGGGCACCATAGAACAGCTTGCTTTTGAGCTTACGCCTCACCAGCTCAAGCTCTCCGAGATGAACATGCGTTATGGGGATATGCAGATTCGAGCACCTTATTTGGAAATAGAGTCATACGCCAGACTTTGGGACACTTCAGCGGCTCCTCTTTTTCTGCGCGGGCAGGTCTTCCTCCCACGCCTATCATTTTTCTCAACTCAAAGTACTTCTGGGAGGAGTGTGCCCTGGCAAAGCGACATTTTGGTCCAGATAGACACGTTCCGTTGGGGAGAGGTCGTATGCGGTCCCATTCGGGGTCGCTTCCTCAGAGAACGAGATACTTTCCGCATCGTAGGCGCAGAAATAAAAGGCGTTGCTAACGGACAAATTACCATGACGGGGACCTTCGCTCCTACCTACGTCCAGGGCCAGGGGAGCTTTCAAGCGATAGATTTGGAAAGGTTACATCAGCAGTTGGCAGGTTTAGATACTCTTTTCCCGCTCTTGAAACACATGCGAGGCACGATTAGTGGCCACCTTCGAGCTTATTTACCATTTCGCCAAGAGAAGCTCAAGTGGGCAGAAGCCGAAGGAGAGCTCACAGCTAACCTGCGAAATGTGGTCATTTTGGAAAGCCCTTATACCTATGAACTTTTTTCGCTGATTCCTTTGACTGATTTCAAACGAATAGAGATCGGGCATGTAGAGACTAAGCTAACGCTGCGAGAGGGCATCCTACGCACGGATACCACTTGGCTCCAAGCTAACCGGTGGCGAATGCGCGTCGCAGGAGCCCATACCCTGCAAGGGGAGCTGGCCTATGATCTGCTTGTAGAAGTACCTCGTATCCTCTTAGATAAGAGCACCCAGCGAGTAGCGGAGTTTGTAGAGGAGAGTGAAGGGGAGAGATTGCGTTTATACGTCACCGTCTCCGGGACTACACAAGCCCCCAAATTTTCATGGAAAACCAGACAAGTAGGCCCCAAGAGAGCTACACAGTCTCCTGAGCCTGAAAAAAAGCAAAAGAAGCGCTCTAAACGCGAGCCCCTTCCCGTTCAAGAAGAATAGCGGCGGTTTCGTACCCTACTTTTGCAGCATGCGAATCTCATGGAGTTGGCTACAGGAGCTGGTGGATATTTCGGAGTCCCCTGAGGCGGTGGCGGAGCGGCTCACTCGAGCTGGCTTGGAGGTCGAGAGTATAGAATTGTATCGCCGGCTTCCCAAGGAAATCGAAGATATTGTGATTGGCCGAGTGATTGAGGTTGGGGACCATCCTGCAGCGGATAGACTCTTAGTCACAAAAGTTCAAGTGCATCCGGATAAAGTTCTGACAATTGTCACTGGAGCTCGAAATGTACAGGTGGGTGACATGGTACCTGTAGCCCTACCTGGCTCTTACGTACGCCAGGCAGGGGGATGGATTCGGATAGAGCCTCGGGCCTTTCGCGGCGTGCTCTCCGAGGGCATGTTGTGTTCAGAAGCGGAGTTAGGCATTGGCAGTGATGTTGGAGGGATACTACGCCTGCCTGCGAGCGCTTGTATGGGGGAGTCTATCATGAGTGTGCTTGAGGATTATACAGACACTATCTTGACTATTAGCGTGACTCCTAATCGCGGGGATGCATTGAGTCATCTCGGCGTCGCCCGAGAATATGCCGCCCTCACCAAAAAGAAAGTCCAGGAGCCTCAGTGGAAGGTACAAGGCGAGCGTCCCCCCTTTCCACTGAGGATAGAAGTGTCAGACCCAGAGAGCTGCCCTCGCTACGGAGGGATTTATGTAGAGGGCATACGCTCTGGGGTTGTTTCCCCGAGCTGGCTTCGCTTGCGTCTGGAAGCCCTGGGTATGCGAAGCATTCATCCCGTAGTAGATGTGACGAACTACATACTGATAGGCTATGGGCAGCCCCTTCATGCATTTGATGCAGAACGGCTCAGCGAGGCTAAGCTTCAAATCGGACCCTTGAGTCAAGCGCAGGAGTTTATAGGATTAGGGCGCCAGTCTCTAATGCTCCAGCCAGGGGATATAGTGATTGCGGATGCGGAGGGCCCTGCCTGTTTGGCTGGTCTTCTGGGCGGTGAGAGAACTAGCATTTCGGCCCATACACGGCGCACTTTCATAGAATCCGCCTATTTCGCTCCGAAGGCTATTCGGCGGACAGGTCGGCGCTTAGGACTTCACACGGAGAGCGGGTATCGATTTATGCGAGGGACAGATCCTCATCGGGTGCCATGGGCGGCTGAGGCGGCCGGGGCCCTTCTTCAGCAGATTTACCCTGAGGCAGTCGTCTCTCAGTATGCAGAAGTTCATGATGTGACTCGCACCGCACCGCGTCGTTTTTCTATCTCTTTATCTAACCTCCGTCAAATGACAGGGCTGTCCCTTCCGCCACAGGAAGTTTGGGATGCATTGAAGCGCTTGGAAATTGGGGTAGAGAAGGTCTCAGAAGAGGTTTGGCAAATCAGCGTACCTCTGTATCGTTTAGATGTAGAGCGGCCTGCTGATATTGCAGAGGAGCTTGTGCGTCTCACTGGTTGGGAAAACCTTCCCTCCGTCATTCATCCCCCAGCGGCATACCCCAAGCTTTCTCAGACTGATAAAGAGTTTGAGCTTAAGCATAGCATTTCAGAGTTTTTGACAGGAATGGGCTTATGGGAAATCCGTACGAACTCCTTAGTTGGGCGTTCCCATTTCCCTCCGACCTTGGCTGTCCGTCCCATCCGCTTAGCTAATCCTTTATACGAAGAGCTGGCATATTTACGGCCCTCTCTGATAGGTAGCGGGCTGGAAGTTCTCCTGCATAACCGCAATCATGGGGCAGAAAGCTTTTGGGCTTTTGAATGGGGACGGATTTACTATGAAGGTGGAGAAGAAGAGCGATTAGGTTTATGGGGATGGGGGCTCCATCCCAAAAGGAGCTTGGGGGAGTCTGTCTCTGCGTTAGAGTATTTACTCGGCTTGGTTCGTGCGCTCCTGAGGCGGGTCAGAGTCCCTTATCAGGAGAAAGCCCTTGCTGCTGACCCTCTGTGGCGAGAAGGAGTGGCCTTCTACGTAAATGGGACCTTACTTGGGCATGTGGGATACTTACAGGATAGCTTTCTGAAACCTTTCCAGCTCAAAGGCGAACTCATAGCAGCGGCTGAATTGGTAAGTGCGATACTGCTCTACCAAGGACGTAAGAAGATTAGCTTTACGGGTCTCTCATACCATCCTGTGGTGGTAAAGGACCTTAGCGTGTATGTTCCCGAGGGTTTGACTTATGCCGACCTCAAAGAGGCTCTTCAACATCTGCGCCATCCCTACCTTCGCCGTGTAGAGCCCTTTGATCAGTATCGGGATCATCAAGGGCGACTGAGTTATGGCCTTCGCCTGTATCTCCAAGCTGACCATACTCTGACGGATGAAGAGATTCACGAGTTTCTGCGGAAAGCTATTGGGGCTTTGGAGGGTTTGGGGGCGCAAGTGCGCCAAAGCGGTACGGTATAGAGGGGGGTGCTCTACATAAGCTTTATATTTGCTGCATGGAGATTAGACGACTCCACGATATCCTGGCTGAGCAGCTTCAAAAGGGAGGCCGTCCTGATGCCATCGCCGCCAAAAAAGAGGGCAAATGGCGCACTTATAGTACCCAAGAGGTGGCTCAGATAGCGGATACCGTAAGTAAGGCTCTCATAAAGCTTGGAATCAAAAAAGGAGATCGCATTGCGCTGGTTTCTCCTAATCGTCCAGAGTGGAACTTCGTGGATTTGGGGGCTGTACAAATAGGAGTGGTCGTCGTCCCAATGTATGCAAACTCCATCGCCAAGGATTACGAATACATCATTCAGCATTCGGAGAGTCGGCTGCTATTCTGCTCAGGGGGAGAGATTTGGCAGAAGGTAGCTTCCATCCTCCCGCAGTGTCCTACGCTTGAAAAAGTATATGTATTTGATCCTGAGGTAGGTGCTACCCACTGGGAGGAGTTTCTCAGGTTAGGCAAGGAGTCTGATATAGACTTAGCCCCGTATAAGGCAGCTGTGCAGCCCGAAGATTGGGCTACTATTCTCTATACTTCGGGCACCACTGGTACACCGAAGGGGGTGATTTTGACCCATCACAATATCGTCTCTAATGTACTTACTGTTCGTGGTCTTCATTTGATTCCTCGGCATACCGAACCTATCAAAGCTCTAAGTTTTCTGCCCTTGAATCACAGCTTTGAGCGGATGGTGTTTTATGTGTATTTGGCGATGGGGGTTGGGGTGTATTATGCAGAGAACCTGGATACGATCCGAGATAACCTGCAGGAGGTGAGACCGCATGTTTTTACGTCGGTTCCTCGTTTGCTGGAAAAGGTATATGAGCGTATCCTGGCCACAGGACAGACATTGACTGGGCTCAAGCGTAAGCTCTTTTTCTGGGCCCTTAATCTGGTCAAGGACTATGACCCTGAAAAGCGATATCCCCTTTCGTATAGGATGCAGTTAGCTTTGGCTCGGGCGACGGTATTCAAAAAATGGAAAGAGGCGCTGGGAGGGAATGTAGAGCTGATTGTCACAGGGGCGGCTGCTCTTCCAAAACATTTAGCTCACACATTCTGGGGAGCGGGGCTGGCCATCATGGAGGGGTATGGGCTGACGGAAACTTCTCCTGTCATTTCGGTAAATACTTTTGATGCGCATCGTTTGGGTTCAGTAGGGCGTCCTCTCCCAGGGGTAGAGGTGCGAATAGAGCCCTTGGAGGGATACACAGAAGGGGAAGGGGAGATCGTCGTCCGAGGGCCAAATGTGATGATAGGCTACTACAAAAATCCAGAAGCTACGGCCGAAGTGCTTCGAGATGGGTGGTTTCATACAGGGGATGTTGGCCGCATAGACAAGGATGGCTTTCTCTACATCACGGATAGGAAAAAAGAGCTATTCAAGACGGCGGGTGGAAAGTATATTGCTCCTCAGCCTATAGAATCAGCTCTCAAAAGTTCCCTTTACATAGAGCAGGCAATGGTCGTAGGAGAGTACAGGAAGTTCCCCGCAGCCTTGATAGTACCAAGCTTTCCTCATCTGGAAAAATGGGCCCAAGAGAATGGGATCAATTTTGCCAGTCGCGAAGACCTGGTTCATCATCCCAAAGTGAGAGAGCTCATCCAGAGCGAGGTGGATAGGATCAATGAGCAGTTTTCTCAGTTTGAACGGGTGAAGAAATTCCTTTTGCTGACGAAGGAGTGGACGATAGAAGGGGGCGAACTCACCCCTACTCTCAAGCTCAAGCGACGAGTAATCCTCAATCAGTACAAGGACGCCATTGAATCCCTCTACGCCGAAGCCTGACTCCTCTTCTGGCTGGCGCTCTATCATTGGCTTAGGGGTAGAGATTGTGGGCATATTTTTGCTTTGGGTAGGTTTGGGGTATCTGGCTGATAAGTACGGTGGTCTGAGTCCATATGGGATGCTGATAGGAGGCCTGGTAGGAGTGGGCCATATTCTGTGGAGACTGATTCAAGTAAAGTAGACGATGTCTTGTGGACGGGTCAGAGACTTTTTCACAAGTCGCCCAGCAGAGGACGCATAATCAGCTCTTCTACGACGGCGGAGGGAGGTAGCTGGCTAATAGCCCATACGATATCAGCTACCGCTTCGGGCGGAATGAATCGCTCGGGGGGATAGGGCGCGCCTTCCCAAGAGCTAGTCAAAGTAGCCCCCAGAATGATAGCGGTGACCCCTACATGATAAGGTTTGAGCTGCTCCCGAAGATTGCGTGAGAAGGCCAAGAGTCCTGCTTTGGCTATGCTATAAGAGCTGCCATTCGGATAAGCGATAAGGCTGGCAATCGAAGCGATATTTACAATCAGTCCCTTTTTTTGCCGCATAAAAGCGGGTAGTAGCCGCTTAGTGAAATAATAGGCGCTGCTGAGATTGATAGCTATCATCGCTTCATACGTTTCGTCCGCTTCATCGTATAGCCGGCCAGGGGCGAAGCGTCCAGCGTTATTTACCAGAAGCTGAATTTCTGGGTAGGTCGCCAAAATGTATTCTGCAAAGCGGATAGCATTTTGCTTCTGGCTCAGGTCATAGAGGTGAATATCCCATTCAGGATGCCGGCTCTGGACATGAGTCACGGACTCGGGCGAACTTCCACAGCCTACGATGGTATATAAATGGCTGAGGCGCTGCGCAATAGCGTATCCTATGCCTCGGGTACAACCAGTAATGACAGCGACGGGCATTTAGCTAAGGTAAAACTCCACAATCCGTCTCTTAAGCTGAGGTAAGGGGGGGCGACTTATTTCCCCTCGATAAGCCAAGGAGATCAGGCCTGTTTCTTCGGAGACGACAAGGGTAGCGGCATCGGATTGCTCTGAAATACCTAAGGCAGCCTTGTGGCGCTGCCCGTAATTTTGCGGAAGGTCTAACCGATCTGTCAAGGGCAGCGTACAGCGCGCAGCTACGATCTTATTTCCTCGCACAATTGCCGCTCCGTCATGCAAGGGACTTCGTTTTTCAAAGATGGCCAAAAACATGCGAGCTTCTACAGGCATCTGGAGGGCATCCCCAGTTTGTATATATGAACTTAGATCATCCGTCCCTTCTAAGACTATCAAAGCCCCCAAGCCGTTTTTGGATAAAAGTTGTACTGCTTCTACCAGCTCTTCTGCAAGCTTTTCTGCCTCTTCCTCAGTAATGATCTCCTTGCGAAAAAGACGAAACCATCCCAGTGGACGCAAACCGTACAGCCATCGGCGCAGTTCTGGGGCTAAGATCACCGCTAAAAATACCCCCATCCAGAATAGGGCATTACGCAGTAGGAACGATATAGCTACTAGGCCCAGAAGGCTGGCGACCTTAAGAAGGACTATGAGGAAAATAAGCAGTATAGCTATGCCCAGGAGATTCGTGCGGTAAAACCACCGCAGCACAAAGTAGAGGCCGATGGCAAGGAGCACAATGTCAGCAATATCTTGCCAAGTAACTGGGATGAGGCCTATACGAAAGAGTTCCATTTTGTCAAGAGCGTAATAAGCTGACGAGCTGGGGCTACATCGTGGACCCGCAGGAGACATACTCCTTTTCGGAGGGCCTCCCAGTGCAGGGCTGTCATGGCAGGCAGTACCGTGTGAGGCGTGGCCTCGAGGGCGCGCCAGAGCATAGACTTTCGAGAGATACCGATTAGAAGGGGACGATCCAAGCGGCGAAATAAGGGTAGCGCTCGGAATAGCGCATAGTTATGCGCCAGGGTTTTTCCAAATCCAAATCCAGGATCTATAACGACATCGTAAATCCCCACGCTATGCAAGGCATTGAGCTTTTGCACAAAGTAAGTCCAGACTTCCTCCACTATGTTAGTGTAGGTAGGATTGTGCTGCATAGTTTGGGGAGTGCCTTGAATGTGCATCAAAATGTATGGCACTCGATATCGGGCTACCACGGGCCAGAGCATAGGATCGAAGGCCCCTCCTGAAATATCATTGATGAAGTCTGCTCCTTCTTCGAGGGCAACTTCTGCGACTTTACTGCGGTAGGTATCTATGCTGATAGGTACGTCAGGAAACGCTTTGCGGATGAGACGCAGAGCCGGTAGAAGCCGTCTGAGCTCTTCTTCTGCGGGAACCTCAGGGGCCCCTGGGCGAGTAGAGACAGCCCCTATGTCTAAAATGTCTGCTCCTTCGGCGAGGAGCTTTTCGGCGCGTCTGAGGGCATCTTCGGGTCTGTAGGCTTCACCGCCATCAGAAAAAGAGTCAGGCGTGACGTTTATTATCCCCATAATGCGGGGGGGGTAGAGGGGGTAAGCTTTACCGCGAAAGGGTAGGATGTATCTCGCGCAGGACATACTCTATCATGTCACGAATGGTACTGTAAGATTGAGGATATAGAAACGGCACCTCTTCTGGTGGCACCCATTTGTAGCCTTGGATACCTTCTTCTTCTTGGACCTGGATGGGCGGGCGGCTGACAGGGCAGCGGAAAAGGTACCAGCGAGTTTCTTTCAGGATATACTGTCCATTCTCCAAATAAATATGGTAGGTCTGAGCTAGAAACCGTTCTGGGGGGCCGCATTCTAATCCAGTTTCTTCTTTTAGCTCGCGCTGGGCCGTAATCTCTACGGGTTCATTGGGTTCACCTTTACCCTTGGGTAGATCCCATCGGCCCCTCCGCCAAATAAAAAGGATAGCACCAGTACTATCTATCACCACCGCTCCCCCAGCGGTAACATTCACGAAGGATTTCCGGTAGTTCTCCCAAAAGCGCCAAATAGACTCTTCGGAGGGGAAGTATATGGTTACATGTCCGCTTTTGTAGGTCTCTCCTGCCTGTAGGTGAAAGCGGCGAATCTTGTCCTCAGTGGAGGGGAGGTAGATCAGCCGCGATGCAAACTTATCAGGAAGGATCTGTGTGGTAGGTAGCCCTTTGACATTAGCGGGCAGTTTAGCCAGCTCTAAGCAGAACTCATACGCATAGACGCGTACCATTCTTCTAAGATACGGGCTTCTGTGCGAGAAGGATTAAGCGGGGACTTTCCGTAGGCTGAAACGGCTTGCCTTCATAGTCACCCCAGGTGGCCTTGACTTCAAGGCCCGCCCGTTCTATCATCTGATAAAGGTCTCCCTCGGTTAGTTTGAGCACTTTTTCTTCGTAGACTTCGGGCTGATTGCTTTCAGCAGGATAGACTTGTATGCTTTTGTAGAGCAGATAGCTATCTTGCCAGCGTTTTATAACGAAGCGGTTGCCTTGTATTACGACTTCCTCTTCTGGAGTGAAGTTGGCTGTGTAGATATTGATATAGTCGATCACTAACCATCCAGCCGGTAGGAGCCAGTTTGCGAATCGGCGGATAAATGCCTTGGCTTCATCCCAACGCTGCATATCTATCCCTAAACTTGTAAAGAAGCTTCCGATGAGATGATAGCGGCGATCGGGTTCCCATGCTCGGAGGTCTTTTTGATAGAACCGCACTCCTTCAGGAATGTTCGGGTTGGAGACTGACACATCCACTGCATCGACCAATATATTGGCTCTGACAAGGGCACGAGTATATCGGCCTTCGCCACATCCAGCGTCCAAGGCGTAAGCAGGCGTAGGCAAGTGGATATAGTCTAAAATAGTCTGTACAAAGCGTTGGGCCTCGGCATCATCTCGATGGGCGTACAAGAGGGCATAGTAGGGACTTGCGAACCATTTATTCATGCAATGCAAAAATAGTCGCAAAAAGGTATTTACCCTGGGGGGGGCACAGCTTAGTTCACCTGAGGCTACGAGGTGAGAGGGCAAACCAGAGAACTTACCTTCTCCGCATCGGGGGTCAACGAAAGTGCTATCATAGGGCCCTTCCTCCTCTGTATCGAGAAAGCTGGGTTGGAGAGCTGGACGACCAGCTACATCCCAGGCTGTCAGCCACAAGCTTGCTAAGCGATGAATGGCTTGACGCAAGCGGTTTTCTACCATTCGGTCTAAAAGCAGGTGATAAGTTTTGATAAAGCGCTCCGAATAGGTGCGGATAGTTTGATTTCCGCGCACGCGATAAGTATATTTCTGGGCTTCTCCTACCCGAAGAGTAGCTTCTCGTTCGGCCTGTAGAACAATCGGAACTAAGGCATGACTTTCGTAAACGATTTTCCACAAAGTATCGCGTACCCTGGGCCATACCTGCGCTGGTCCTACCCAGTAATCGTAGGTTTCTCCATACAGTTCAGGGATTAGAGACTCCCATAAGGCATGAATGCCCTCTTGACCTGTGAGCTGGCCATTGTAGTTTGCAGTGGTGTGAAGCGGCACATGCGCATCGCCGAGATAATGACCAATCTCAGCGGAAAGCTTGAGAATAGAGGAGGTATTTCGGGTACGAAAAGCTTCCACCAGCTCCCAGAATGCCATTTCCAAGTGCCATGGCAATATACCATGGGCCTGCAACGTATCCATGGAAAGCTCTTCTACTGCTTCTGGCCAGCGGTGTGGAAGGTCGAGGGGATATCTGTCCAGGTCTATGTAGTGGCGTGGCGGCTCCCAGCTAAATGCCATACGCCGTTCGTCAGGCTTCGTGGCTTGGCGACTGATATACTCAATGTGCGGACGATAAAATGCAAACAGCGTCTCGGGCAGCGAGAAAATAGCCAGTCGATTGATTCGGCGATGAGCCCAAAATCCCCATCCCCATGCTGAACTGGATAGGAGAAATAGAGCCAGCAGCGATCGCATCCTTCTTAAGCTACGCTTTTTCAGCGTTCCTGGCGCTGTACTGGCTGGGACTGGCTATTCGGCCTATATCTCGCTCTTCGGGAGCGCCTCAGGCCGTTTCTATCTTGATTGCAGCCCATAATGCTGAGAATAATATATCGGCCCTCCTTCAAAGTCTTGCTCGTCAGGTGTATAAGGCCCCCTGGGAAGTAATCATCGCCTTAGACAGATGCACAGATAGAACCCGCGCAGTGATAGAGTCCTATGCCCAAGGGCTTGAAGTACAAGTGCTTGAGATCAATGAAGTGCCTCCCTCCTGGGCCCCTAAGAAGTACGCCTTATGGCGAGCGGCTCAGGTGGCTCGGTATACCTGGTGTGTGATTGTAGATGCAGATGTATGGATGGCTCCTGACTGGTTGGGTAGATTGATGGAAGGGGCGCAGCTCACCAGTCAAGCTGTCATCGGATATGCCTGGCTGTGGGGGGATGGTTCTCTTTCGAGTGAGTTAGCCGCATACGAAGCTTCTCTAGTACAGTTAGAATCCATCGGACGCGCAAAATGGAGATTTCCTTATATGAGCACAGGGCGAGGATGGGCGGTGCGGCGAGCATGGCTATTGGTAGGACTATACGCCTGGAGGGAAGTGATTTCGGGGGATGATGATCTAACGCTTCAACTGATTCCATCATCGGGCGTTAGGGTTAGTGCTGCGCGCAGTTGGTCTTGGGCTCCTACCAGTTTCGCCACTGCATATCGTCGGAAGTGGCGCCACCTTCAAACAGCCCGCCATTATAGGATGGGACTGAGGCTCAGTTTGGCGGTGGCTCCGATTCTGCAGATGACTCTTCTCTTACTTGCTTTATGGACTCCATGGGTGTTGGTTGGGATGCCTGTCGTCAAATTCCTCGCCCTCGCGGCAGTTAGAGCCCCTAAGCCTTATGTGGCGTTATGGGCAGATTGGGTGCTGATTTTGCTGCAAATCTTATACCCCATTGGCGTTATGCGCTCGCGCCGGCAGTGGTGACCTTCAAGTATATTTGCTCTCTACCTCCACATGGCCAAAGAGCGAAGCGATGCTGAGTTAGTTGCGCTCTATCAGAGCTCTTCTGAGCTCGCCGAAGAGGCGTATAACGAGATTGTCAATCGCTACTACCATACGCTGTATAAGGTATGTCGTGGATACCTTTTTGGCCTGAAAAATACTCGGCTCATGTATGAAGGGATTGACGCGATGGCTCGCGATATCACGCATGATTTCATGATTGAACAGCTTCCGCGCGTAATAAGGCGCTATGATAACAGTCGGGGGAGCTTGCGCACTTGGCTCCATCGCTGTTTGATAAACTATGCCACGGATACCCTTCGTCGGCGCCCCAAGGGTACCATAGAAGCTTTTCAAGTTGAAGAGGAGGAGTGGAAGAGCTACCGAATCATCACCGAAGTTTTAGGGGAGGATAGTCCCTATCAAGAGCGAGATCTGCGCGATATCCAGCGGGTCCTCATCATGCACTTGGAGCGGCTACCAGAGCATTATCGCCGTCCGATAGAGCTACGCTTTTGGCAAGGCCTCTCGGTAGAAGAGGTAGCTAAAGAACTGCGTCTCCCAATCGGTACAGTCAAGTCCCAGCTTAGTCGAGCGATCACTATTTTGCGACAGCGGCTGAAAGCGGAAGGGTGGGATACTGAACTGCGATGAAATATCAAGTAGTGCGTCGTCGTCGTGAAGTGATCATCGCTGGCGAAAAAGTGCATTATGTAGGAGGAAACTTAGCTCGCGCATGGGCAGAGGCTCTAAGGGGACTGAGCTTAGCGGAGCATCCCTGGAAATGTGTGCTACTAATAGGAATGGGGGCCAGCTTGATTCAGATTTTAGCTCGGCGTTCTCTCCCGCCGCCAGAAATAGTAGTGCTGGAAATAGACCCTCACATGGTGTCTCTGCAAGAGACGCTTTTTGATATACCAATTCGATATACTACTTACATTGGCGATGCGGCACATATCCTGCCAAGCTTGTCCATCCGATTTGATGGCATTTTTGTAGATGCCTTCATTGAAGATAGGGTGCCAGAGCACCTAATCGGCGCCTCTTTTGTTGAGTCGCTCTATGAGCACATGGAGCCAGAGGGCATCCTCCTGTGGAACGCTCTTCAAAAGTCTCAGGCGGACGAAATCGGGCGGCTTCTAATGGAGCGCTTTAGAGCGGTCAGACGATGGAGATATGAGCTGCACACTTTCTGGGCCGCGGCACTCGACTCTGGAAACTTCCATACACCTTTTTGAATGAAAGTTGTTTACTTTGCAACATGCGCTGCTTTGCGCTTATTAGCGGTATCAGTTTCGCAGTGAGTTTTCTATGGGCACAACGGGGTAGCTACAAAAGTTACTTAGCCTTAGGGCCTTCTATCGGAATCACCAACTACAAAGGGGATTTAGACGATGACTTTACCCTCAAGTTTACCCGTCCAGGTTTTGGGATAGGTCTCTTTTATAACTTTCATCCTCACTTGCGTGCTCGATTAGCTTTTACGCAAGGATGGATAGGTGCGGCGGATTCGGTCAGCACGGACAGATTTCGCAAGTGGCGCAACCTTCATTTTCGTTCGCACTTAACAGAGTTCAGCCTTCAGTTTATATATGAATTTTTCGCTTCACCGCGGATTTATCGGTATCGTCCTCGGTTCTCACCATTCATTTTTGGTGGGATAGCTGTATTTAACTTTGACCCGAAAGCGCGTGCTTCAGATGGGCGATGGTATCGCTTGCAGCCCCTTGGAACCGAAGGGCAGTTTCTAAATGATCCTACGAGGACTTACCCTAAACCTTATGCCCTTACGCAAATATCTATTCCTATGGGCGCTGGAGGGCGATGGACGCTTTCGGATCGGTGGGATTTATGGTTTGAGATAGGATTGCGGAAGACCTTTACAGATTATCTGGATGATGTGAGCGATCGTTATCCCCCGCCGGATCTTATGCTGGCCCAAATGGGCCCGATTGCGGCTGAACTTTCTGACAGGAGTGGATATAGAGCCCAGGGTAGTAGTGGATATGAAGCGAATGATGTGCGGGGCTTCGTCAATCAGAAGGACTGGTATGTCTATACGGGTATCTCGATCACTTATATCATAGACCCTGGAGAGCGGTGCCCGAAGTTCCGCTGACCGACAATTTGATTGGGCAGATAGATTTATCGGCTCTGCCTCAGCATGTAGCGATCATCATGGATGGGAATGGGCGCTGGGCTAAGCAGCGAGGGCGCACGAGAATAGAGGGGCATAGGGCGGCAATCACCGCTGTCCGTGCAGCAGTCGAGTCGGCAGCAGAGCTGGGTATTCCTTACCTTACTTTGTACGCATTTTCTACTGAGAACTGGCAGCGGCCAGTAGAAGAAGTCGATGGTCTCATGCAGCTACTAAGCTATGTGATAGACCAAGAGGAAGAAAACCTTGTTCGTCAAGATGTTCGTTTGCGCACCATCGGTGACATTAGAGCTCTACCGGATTCGGTCCGTCGCCGTTTAGAAGGGGTAATTCGTCGGACGGCTGGGGGCAATCGCCTCACCCTCACTCTGGCGCTAAGCTATGGGGGGCGCCAGGATATCCTCCAAGCGGTGCGAGCCATAGCCCAGCAAGTGGCCCTGGGCCACCTCAATCCTGATGCCATCGACGACTCTGTGTTTCGGTCTTTTCTCTGGACGAGAGATCTTCCTGATCCAGAGCTCCTTATACGTACCAGTGGAGAGCAGCGCATTAGCAATTTCCTTTTATGGGAGAGTGCTTATACAGAGTTTATATTCTTACCCATATTTTGGCCGGATTTTCGGCGTGAGCATTTTTATCAGGCGATATGGGAGTATCAGCGGCGCGAGCGGCGATTTGGACGGGTGCTTTCTTAGGTATTCTGCTTGGACAGGAGCTTCAGACGCCTAGGAGCGTAGAAATAGCTGGCTTGCGAGTAGAAGGTACACAATACCTCGATCCGCAGGCAGTATTGATTGCGAGTGGGCTGTATTTGGGGCAGAAAATTCGGGTCCCAGGTGATGACTTAGCATTGGCGGTGCAGAAGCTATGGCGACAGGGCATTTTTGGGGATGTGCAGATTTTAGCTGATAGCCTCACGGAAAAAAAAGTCTGGCTACGGATTCAAGTAGAAGAACGCCCTCGACTAAGCCGCTACGCTTTCCGTGGCATCAATAAAACTCAGTCCAAAGAGTTATCTGAGAAAATCGGTTTGGTGCGCGGCACAATCTTTACAGAAACCCAGCGGCTTAATGCTCAGAGAACTATCCGAAACTATCTTCAAAGCAAAGGATACTATGAGGCTCAGGTTTCTATCCAAATAGAGCCTGATACGGGCGCTAATACCGTTAAGGTGCTTTTTCTGGTCAAACGGGGCTCTCGGGTGAAGATAGATCGCATAGAGCTTGTTGGCTTACAGTCAAACTCTCCCTCCTGGGCCAAAAGAAAACTCAAAGAGACTAAGGAACGGCGCTTCTATCGCATCTGGAAGCGCTCTCGCTTTCAGCGGAATGAGTTCGAGCAAGATCAAGAGCGCCTTATCACGGCTCTCCGAAATCGCGGATATCGTGATGCCCGAGTATTGCGTGATTCAGTCTGGATGATAAATCCGAAGCGATTAGGGGTGCGCTTGGAGATATACGAGGGTCGCCGATACTATTTTAGAAATATTCGCTGGGAGGGGAATTCTATACACGATTCCACAACGCTTAGTCGCATATTAGGCATCAAGCGGGGGGATGTTTATAATCCATCGATTTTAGAGAAACGCTTGCAAATGGATCCGAATGGAAATGATGTGGCCTCGCTGTATTTGGATGATGGGTATTTATTTTTCAGAGCTGAGCCGATAGAGCATATTATTGGCGAGGATTCCATAGATATTACGATACGGTTATTTGAGGGACCTCAGGCTACTAATCGGCGTATCCTGGTAGAAGGGAATGATAGAACCCGCGATCGGGTGATTTTACGAGAGATTCGGACTTTACCCGGCGATAAGTTTAGTCGGAGTGCACTCATTCGCTCTCAGCGAGAGCTTCTCGCTCTGGGGTTTTTTGACCAAGAGAAGACCCAGATAATTCCCTTGCCAGAGCCCTCTGAGGGGGTTGTGGACCTCAAGTACGCGATGGAAGAGCGTCCTTCCGATCAGGTATTTCTGCAGGGGGGCTGGGGTGGGCGTATTCGGGATGTTAATGGAAATGTAGTTGGGGGTGGGCTTATTCTCACGGCTGGGATACGCTTCAATAACTTTTCTTTTAGCCGCATAATGAGAAAGCGAGCATGGCGCCCGCTTCCTACTGGGGATGCCCAGCAGCTCGGTCTGCAAATCCAGCTCAATGGTCGCGGTTTTCAAAACTATGCTATCAACTTTTTGGATCCATGGTTTGGCGGTAGAAAGCCTAACTCTTTCGGCATGTCGGCCTACTATTCCGTACAACAGGCGCTATTTTCTGACTACTATCTCTCTATTTTGGGAATCTCGGCTGATCTGGGGCGGCGCTTGCGTTTCCCTGATGACTTTTTCCGAAGCTACACCACTTTTTCTTATCGATACTATACAGCCAAAAATGCTTTCTCCCTTTTGGGAGATCGCGGCACTGCCTTTGTCAACATTCTATCCATGCGCCAAGCCATAGAACGCACCAGCATAGATGCACCCATCTATCCTCGTTCTGGTTCATCGGTGGTATTTTCGGTGGAGGTTACGCCGCCTTGGTCTTATCTCATGGGCGCGGGGTATAGGGTGGATAGAGATGCGCTGCGGCTCTTGGAGTTTCATAAGTGGCGAGCTGATGCGCAGTTCTATTTACGCGTGGCGGGAAATATGGTTCTTGCGCCGCGCTTCCGCCTCGGCGTCCTGGGACGATACAATAGAGCCCTTCCGTTCTCCCCTTTTGAGCGTTTCTTTTTAGGCGGGGATGGGATTCAGGGATTCAATATAGATGGGCGAGAAATTATCGCCTTACGGGGGTATGCTTCCCCTTTTATCGGACCAGCTAATGGTGCGTTAGCGTTCAGCAAGTTTACTTTGGAGCTGCGGCAGCCGATTTCGCTCAATCCAGCCGCCACGCTGTGGGTGCATGCTTTTACCGAAGGGGGAAATGCATGGGGCTCCCTCAAAGCCTTCAATCCCCTTTTACTCAAACGCTCCTTCGGGGTTGGCGTGCGCATATTTTTGCCCATGTTTGGGTTGCTAGGGGTAGATTACGGGTATGGCTTTGATGATGCGCGCGATCCGAACGGTCTGCCCCTGGGAGGGAGTCGGTTTCACTTCATGATTGGTCAGCAACTATGAATATCCGCATACTCGCACTGGCTGCCCTGTTTGTGGGTACTTTGAACGCTCAAAAAGTAGGCTTCGTGGATTCTCAAAGCCTATTGGAGCGCATGCCAGAGTACAAAGCCGCTGAGCAGGAAATCGAACGCTTGACTCAGCAGTGGCAAAAGGAAATCGACGATATTTACGCCCGAGTTGAGCAGCTTTTCCAGCAGTATAGAGAACAAGAGCCCCTCATGTCGCCAGAAATGAAGCGCCGCAAACAAGATGAAATTGAAGCCGAAGAGCGAAAAGCGCGCGAGCTTCAGCGCAAGCGCTTCGGTCCTAATGGGGACCTCTTCAAGCAGCGAGAGGAAAAAATGAGACCCATCTTAGACAAGCTTCAACAAGCTATTCAGAGTGTCGCCCAAGAGAAACGATTCTCCATCGTGATAGACCGCAGTCCTGGAGGGGTGCTACTGTATGGGGAGCCAGCGTATGACTTGACCGACGCGGTGGCTGCTAAACTCGGTATCCGATGAGAATGCTCTACCTTTGGGCGATGCGAAATATGCGTGTAATCGGACTACTTATCCTTTTTTCTTGTAGTCAGCCTCAGGTTTCGCCTGCTCAATCGCCGCAAAAGCCGTTACGCATTGGTTTCACCAACTTGGAGCTCGTGCTTAGCTATCTGCCAGAAGCTCAGCAAATAGAGCAGCAATTACGCACTTACGAACGGAAAATCATCGAGCAGCTCAACATTAAGCAGAGCTACCTTCAAACCAAAGTAGAAGAGTATACAGAACTCAAGCAACAGGGTAAGCTCACGCCAGCTCAAGAAGAGGAACGCCGAAAAGAAATCATGCGTCTGGATGAAGAGATCAAGCGATTTCAAGATGAATCTGAGCAAAACTATGCCAAAAAGAAAGCTGAGCTCCTGCAGCCTATCATAGAAAAGCTCCAGAAAGCCATAGACGAGCTTGCTGCCGCTGAAGGGTACGACTATATCTTGAATAACTCCAATTCCACTGGGGTGGCCTTTATTCTTCACGGTCCAAAGGAGCATGATGTAACAGAAAAGCTCCTCAAAAAACTTGGTGTGGATACCAGCAAGATTCAGAAGCCTGATTCAGCGACTACTGCGCCATCTGCTACCACGCCCAAAAAATAGCCCAAGGCAACTTTTAGCGGGGAAGATTGGGTGTCAGGAGTTTTAGCTTTGGGCGGAGAGCTTTCGTGAGTAATCCACCGGGGGCCTCTTTCCGGCTACCTTGACCGAAGAATCTTACCTTTACTTAAATGGAGGATCTACGGCATCTTTGGGAAGACCTGCGAAGTGAAGATCGCCGAATGCAGGCTTTTGAAAAGCTCGTTAGGCTGCATTACTCACAGGTTAAAGGGTGGGTTCGGCGTTGGGTGCGAGAGGAGGCCCTAGCGGAGGATATTACCCAAGAGACTTTCTTGAAAGCTTGGGAGAACTGTCACAAGTTTCGTGGGGAGGCACAGTTTTCTTCATGGCTGTATACGATTGCGCGCCGTTTAGTGATGAGAACGCTGCGCCGCCAGTCTAGGTGGCGCTGGATTCCATGGCAATGGGAGGCCGTCGAGACGATAGAGGAAACCGCAGAAAGAGCCGACATGAGCCTCGAGCACATAGAATCCACCCTTCGAGCCGCTATTCGTCGCCTCTCCCCTACACAGCAGGCAGTCTGGCAGGCAGTATGGGAAGAGAAGCTTCCTTACAAGAAAGTAGCGCAGCGTTTAGGCATCCGTGAAAATACCGTGAAAGCCCACATTCACCAGATACGACAGCGCCTGCGGCGATGGTTAGGTTGGGAATGACCCCGGCAGGACTCGAACCTGCAACCGCGGGATTAGAAATCCCGTGCTCTATCCAGTTGAGCTACGGGGCCCGTCGAGGCGAGCGGATTTGAACCGCTGACCCCCTGCTCCCAAAGCAGGTGCGCTACCGGGCTGCGCTACGCCTCGTCGCGGTGAGGGCGGGATTCGAACCCGCGGTACGGGCTTTCACCCGTACAACAGTTTAGCAAACTGTCCCCTTCGGCCACTCGGGCACCTCACCAACGCCCACAAAGATAAGGAAATTGGATATAAGCTTCCCCCCTCTTTCCTATCGCAAAATCCAGCCCAAGGAAAATCCCATAAAAGGTATCGGTCTGCCTCCTCGCCGCAAAATAAAATCTCCCACGACAGCGAGTCGGTAAGTAGGCGGCGGGGCTATCGGATTCCAATCGTGGGTAGAGTAGCGTATACCCAATCCTGTGTATATGTCAAAGGTCAGTCTTGATCCTATCTGTGTTTGATATCCCAACATAAATCCACCCATGAACGCTTGGATCTGTCTCTCGTAGGGGATACCAGGGGCTGTGGGCGTCGGATGGTAACTTCCACTCGTGTCTATGTACCCAAAGTTCTGGTTATAGTACTGATAGCCAGCCACCAGAGATACATACCCCCCTGTAAAGGTATAAATAGGCCGCTCCGAAGGCTTAATGGGGGAAAGGTAATTCCGCAGAGCCAAGCGCACTTTGTATCCTGACTGTGAAAAGTCATTATTTCCTGTATTCGCCCTTAAATCCTGCCCCCAATGTCCGTATACCCAGCCACCCTCTATCTGAATGCTACCCTCGCTGCTTATAGGCACCTCCATCCCTAAGTGAAGGGTGTATTGAAAGGGATCTATGGCTGCCAAGGGAAAAAACTTGACAATGGGACGACGAAGCTGAGGAACCCTTGAATCCACCTCCTGAGCCTCTAATAAGTCCCAGCAAATCAAGGCTAATATCAATCTCAGCCACAGGGACATTTCTGCAAATAAACTATATTCATTCTAACTCATGTATACCTAAACCGCTCAAGTAAGGCCGTTATTCCACAGCTACGGCTTAGATCCGCTGTTTTTGAGGCAGAAGGATGCCTATCAGCAGGGCTAACATGAGCTGCCTATCAGATTGACGGCTGGGAAGTACGCCTTTTTGGCGAGCTTCTGTCTCTCGTAATACTTTCAGAGCATATAAACAGGATTTTAGAGAGAGGCGAGGCATGGCTTGTTCATAAACCTTTGCCTGGAAGGGGAAACGCAGACCCAATCGTTCCTGAATACTTTTAGAATTAGGTGGCGTTTTAGTAAGATGAAGATGAGCGAGGTTCTGGTAAAATGTGCGCAAATGCCACATAATTTGCGCCAGCGGATATTCTCGTAGCTCTTCGGCAAACACCCCTCCAATTCTCAGGGCCGCTTGGGTATCGCCAGCAGCGATGGCGTCTATTAGTTTGTAAGGAGTAAACTGGGGATTGAGTCCCAGAGATTCGCTGATCTCCTCCACGGAAAGGGGCTTTTGAGGATTTTCAGCTAAAAAAATGGCAAATGTGTTCAGAATTTGTCCAAGAATTCTGAGGTCAGTCCCCACAAGCTCTACAAGGTAGGCGGCTGATTCTGAAGGGAGCGTTAGCCCTTTTTCACGGGCTTGGGAAAGTACCCAGTCCACGACTTCCTTCGGACGCAGGGTATGAAAGGCTTCGTAATGAATTCCCTCACCAGTGGGCAGGTTGGGTTTTGTAGAAGTGGGCAGCTCAACAACCAGTCGGGTATGCGGAGCGGGCTTCTGAAAGTAGTGGGTCAGTAGCTTGATATCTGACTTAGTTAGGGTTTCGGACTCAAGTATGAGGGCGACGACTTTATGAGAGAGAAGGAAGGGTAACTCGTATAGCTGGGGTAGGATATGCTCACTTAGACTTTTGCCTCGCCAAATCGTGAGAGCAAAATCTGGGTCGGCCCCACCCAACAGTTCTGAAATGAGAGCCTTGCGGCGCTCGCTGCGGCGAAACTCATCCTCCCCATAAAGTACCCAGATCATAAGGCCGGCTGTGGATGAGCCAAAGCTTGCTTGAGCCCCTCTAAGAAGGCTATGAGGTGCTTAGCTGAGGATATTTCACTTACTTCTAAGAGGAGGGCATTGTCACTGGGTACAAACTGAAAAGGAAGGCGAGGTCGAAGTGTGTCCATGTATTCCAAAATAGGCTGGATTGCCGTATCAGCAGGAAGAGGTAGGCGAGCTTTCTGACGACGAACCTGAATATATGGGAGGCGCAATGCATCTCCTAACCAGCGCAACCGCATCACATCAGCTAAGGTCAGAACCTCTGGCGGCAGCGGACCAAAGCGATCCATGAGCTCTCGAAGAATCCCTTGTAAGTGAGCTTCGTTTGAGGCCATGCTCAGCTTTTGATACACTTCCAACCGCGTAGCTGGATACGGAATCCAACTTTCTGGCAATCGAACCGCCCAGTCGCAATCCACGGAGCACTGCGGTTGAGGAGCACTCTGGGGGACAGGTATATCTAAACCCTCCTCTTCCCGAATTTGGGCTATGGCCTCCTCCAAGTAGCGCTGATATAAATCATAACCAATCTCAGCGATGAAACCGCTTTGTTCTCGGCCGAAAAGGTCACCCGCCCCTCGAAGCTCTAAATCTCGCATGGCAATCTGGAATCCACTGCCTAAGTCGCTAAACTCCTCTAAAGCTTCTAAACGGCGCAAAGCATCTGAACTCAGAAAATGCAGCCCTGGTATCAGCAGGTAACAATACGCTTGTCGTCCCCCCCGTCCCACTCGCCCGCGCAGTTGATGGAGGTCACTCAGTCCAAATCGATGGGCATGATGTACAATAATCGTATTGACGTTTGGCATATCTAATCCAGACTCCACCAGATTAGTCGTGACGATTATGTCTATCTGCTGGTATAAAAACGCTAAAAGCGTATCTTCTACTTGCCGCGCAGGCATTTGGGCATGAACAAAAGCTACCTCAGCTTCTGGGAGCAGTTCCTTGATCTTTTGGGCGATTTTGGGTAGGTCCTTAATCTGATTATGGACAAAGAAAGCCTGTCCCCCTCTCCCTAGCTCATAAGAGAGCGCCTCTTTGACTAATTCCCAGCTAAAAGGACGCACTTTGGTCTCCACTGGGAGGCGATTCTTAGGCGGGGTCACCATAAGCGAGATTGACCGAATCCCTTGCAGAGCCATCTGCAGCGTGCGAGGTATCGGTGTAGCACTCATAGAAAGCGTATCCACCGTAGGGTACATGGCTCGGAGTTTCTCTTTGGCCATAACGCCGAACTTGTGCTCCTCATCTATAATCAGCAGCCCTAAGTCGCGAAACTTTACATCATCTGAAAGCAGGCGGTGGGTGCCGATAATAATATCTATTTCCCCCTCTTGTAGCTTTTTCAAGATGGATTTTTGCTCTTTGGACGATTGTAGGCGGCTCAGGGCAGCGATCCGCACTGGAAAGCCCTCCAATCGGGCTTCCATGGTGCGCAGGTGCTGCATCACCAAGACAGTAGTTGGAGCGAGGAAAGCTACCTGCTTGCCATCCTGAACCGCCTTGAATGCAGCTCGGATAGCCACTTCGGTTTTCCCAAAGCCCACATCGCCGCATAGCAGCCGATCCATGGGATAGGGGCTTTCCATGTCTTTTTTGATTTCCGCAATCGACTGAAGCTGGTCGGGGGTCTCTTCGTATGGAAAGCGCGATTCCATCTCAAGCTGCTGAAGCGTATCTGGACTGAAAGCATATCCAGGCTGCATGCGGCGTTTAGCGTACAGCTTGACGAGGTCCAGAGCCATTTCCCTTAGCCGTTTGCGCACTTTCTCTGTCGTGCGCTGCCACTCTGAACTGCCTAGACGAGTGAGTTTTGGTTCTACGTCGCCTAAAGCGCGGTATCGGGCAATGTCCCCTACTTGCGAAATCGGCACATATACGACAGCCTCGTCTGCAAAGATGAGCTTGATTCCTTCCTGAGGAGGGTCAGACTTGGGAAGAATGGTAAGTCCGCCAAACTGGGCTATGCCGTATTGTTTGTGGACGACATAGTCTCCGATTTGAAGCTCATACAGTTCCCGCAGAGCGAGGGCTTCACTGCGGCGAAAGCTGCGATGCACGGGAGGAGCATAAAATCGCTTGAATATTTGATGGTCGGTGTAAAAAGCCACCTGATTCTCAGGATCATAAAATCCTGCGGAAAGGCTGCCAATGTGATAGCGTACTGGATAGGTCAGCTCCACAGAGGCCAGTAGCCGCTGGAGCCGGGCCTGCTGTTTCTCGTTCTCTACATACAGGTGGAGGGCATTGAGAGGCAAAAGCCGTAGATGCTCATAGAAGAGAGAGAGGTTATGCGGGAAGCTTGGTTGGGGGTGTGTGATATGAGTGAGGCTGACCTGGGGAGGGAGTGCTGGCTCATGCCCTAACTCTATGCTGCGCGTAGCCAGAGGGATGAGGAGGCTTTCCACAGATTCTCCCGACAGGCGGTGAAGCTGCGCTAAAATAGCCTGCCCCTCTACGAATACAACTTCGGTATCCGAAGGGATAAACTCAGGTAGCCAAGTACTCGGCGCCTCTTCAATGGCTGAGTATGCGGGTAAAATGTAGGCCTCAGTTAGTTCGCCTTCCGAAAGCTGTGTTTCCAAGTTGAATCGGTGTAGTCGTATGAGGGTATCCCCCTCAAATCGCAACCGTAGGGGGTAGGGATGCGCATAGCTAAATAGGTCTATTACTGCCCCCCGCCATGCGTATTCTCCTGGGGCATTCACTGCGCCGGCCTCTACAAAGTCATATGCTTGCAGAAGCTCTATTAGAAAAGCTCTGTCTACTGTACTGCCTACCTTTAGTTCGAAGAGGTGGTTATGCCACTTGTCTCGATGGGGGAGCCTTTCTAAAAGGAGCGCAGCAGGGCAAACCAAGCATAGCTTTTCTCCCAAAAGCAGTCGAGTCAGGTGATGACTGCGTTCCAAGAGGTAGGCGTTCATGACAGCAGAGGGCGCTTCTGCGGCGTAGGGCAGTAGAGCCACTGGGGCTTTCTCCCCGAGAAATAGGCGTAAATCAGCCACTAAAGTTTGGGCAGCTTCTAAGTGAGGGGTTACTACCAGAATGGAGCGTTCTACTCGGGTGAAATAGTGCGCCAGCCAGAAAGCCGTCGCACTTCCACGCAGCCCCTCTATATGAACTGGGCGTGTGGCATCAGGGGGAAAAGGCAGCCGAATCTCATCTCCCATATGACGAAGGTAGAAGTTCGTTTAAAGCCAAATCTATGGTCGGATAGCGGAATGAAAAGCCCTCAGCTTGGAGCCGCTGCGGTACCACATAGCTGCCTCTAATCAGAGTCATAGCCAATTCCCCAAGGGCAAGTTGCGCTACTGTTTCTGGAATAGGGAAGAGAAAGCAGCCCTTTTTTCGCTTCAAAATGGCTTGGGCAAGTGCCTTTGCACTAATAGGTTCAGGGGCAGTCATATTGTACACTCCCCTCCTGTCAGTCTGCTCTAAGCTCCACATAATGGCTCTCACTACATCCTCTATGTGGATCCATGAAAACCCTTGGATGCCTGGCGCAAAGTAAGTGCCTAAGCCCAATTGGAATCCCTTCAGAAGCTGAGGAAATGCTCCTCCAGCTCTGGATAGCACTACCCCTAATCGAAGGATAGTCGGTGGTGTGGGAGCTTCATAAGCTGCTGCTTCCCAAGCTTGGGCTAAACCTGCCAGAAAATCAGAACCTGGCGGGCTACTTTCAGTCAGCCGCTCCTGACTAAGGGATAACCCATAATATCCCACGGCAGAAGCTGAAATGAGCCGAGCGCCAGGCGCTTCTTTGCTTAGCCACCGAGCTAAGTTTTTGGTGGGTTCCACTCGGCTCTCCCATAGCTCCTGCTTGTAAGCTTGATTCCACCGCCGACCTGCTATGCTCGCCCCTACCAGATTGATAGCCGCTACGATGCCCTCTCCTGTTAGATGAGCTGGCATCTCTCTTCCATTCCATGGAATCATGGAAGGCTTGGAATGAGGCCGCCGAGATAGAATGAGAGGCTCATATCCAGCCTGGATGAGATGAGGGAGGAGGGCCTGGCCGATGAGTCCAGTTCCCCCCGTGAGTAGGACCTTTTTCATAGGTTAGAGCTTGGTAGCTATAACATTATCGGGGGGCTTGGGTGTAGGGCAGCTACCGCTGCCCAGAGAAGGGCGCCAGCGCCGTAGGCGCTGGCGCCCCATCACCGCCTCACTCAAAAAGCATCCCATTTTCCTCGCCTACTTCACCGTTATTCCCAAGCATCATATAGCGGTTTCTCCTCGCAGAAAGTCTCTATACCACAGCGCCGACCGTTTAGGTTTTCTCTCCAAGGTGGCCCTATCCACATATACTATGCCAAACTGCGGTCGATACCCTTCAGCCCATTCGAAGTTGTCCATAAAAGTCCAGATGAAGTAGCCTTTTACTGGGAGACCTTCCTGCTTAGCTCGATATACTTGTCTGAGGGCAGCTCGGATATACTCGATGCGGGCGAGGTCCTCCGTCGTTTCTCCTTCGGCAGCGAAGCCATTCTCCGTGATGACGATAGGTAGAGTAGAGTCGTACTGAGCGAACTGACGCAAGGCTAAGTACACACTCTCAGGATACACTTCCCAACCCATAGCCTGGTAGGAAGCTCTTCTCTTTTTGGGTGGAATAGGCTTGCCTTTGATCCAGGGGATTAGTGCATGGTGCTTGATGACTTCTCGGGTATAATTTTGAATACCGATGAAGTCTGGTCGAGCGGCCATGCGCGCTTCGTCCCCAGGCTGGGCGTAGCGGCGCATTATTTCGGCCAGGGCCGGAAAAGCGTCCACAGGATAGCCGCGTCCTAAAAGGGGCTCTATAAAGAGCCTATTCAACACGGCATCATATCGTTGACTGGCTGCTGCGTCTTTGGGATGATCGCTTCGATGGGGAAAGGTAGGCGAAGTAGAAAAAGTAGTTCCCACTACGGCTTTAGGAAGCGCCTCCTTAAGTCGACGGATACCTTCGGCTTGGGCTAAGGCGGCATGGTGCACAGCAGGAAGGAAGTGCCGCAGCCCTCGCCGGCCAGGGGCGTGAATCCCTAAGAGATATCCTACCGCAGTAAAAGCCAGGGGTTCATTGAGAACCATCCAGTATTTCACCTTCCCACCATACTCTTTGATGCAGAGGTCAACATAGGCAATAAAGTCATCCAGAATGCGACGGTTAGTCCAGCCACCGTAGGCTTCCTCTAATGCTAAAGGGAGGTCCCAGTGGTACAGCGTAACCCATGGTTCTATGCCTTCAGCGAGGCAAGCATCTATGACTTGATGATAGAAAGCTATCCCCGCAGGATTGACTCGTCCGCGCCCCTCTGGTAGCAGTCGAGGCCAGGAAATAGAGAACCGAAAGCACGGAATAGACAACTCTTTCAGGAGGCGAATGTCTTCTAAGTAGCGATGATAAAAATCGCAGGCGACATCGCCGGTTTCCCGTCGGTCTATTTTACCGGGCCTGCGAACGAAGGCATCCCAGATAGAGGGGCCTTTGCCATCAGCATTCCAGCCTCCTTCAATCTGATAAGCAGAGACCGCTACGCCCCAGTGAAAATCTTCCCCGAAATCGCGTCTCCAAATCGGAGACATCCATGCCTTCATGGGATCAAACATACGGCTTCTTCAAAACTTCCAATTTGAGACCGGCCTTTTTGTTTAGCTTTGCTGTATGGGAAAAGCCCCCCTAAGCCAGCAAGTTCAGCCCACTTTTTTTCCTAAGCACCAGTTGGCTCTTTACAAGCGGTTAGAAGACAAGCATACGCTGGTCGAGGTGGATGAATCGGATCCCTTGACTAGTAAAGTCATTTTGAACATGGGGCCGCAACATCCCGCCACTCATGGAGTGTTGCGGGCTGTGCTTATGCTGGATGGAGAGCGAATCGTCAAGGCGGTGATTGACATTGGATATCTTCATCGCGGCATAGAAAAAATCGCTGAGTATAAGACTCCCCAGGAATTTATGCCCTATACTGACCGCATGGACTATCTTTCCCCCTACTCCAATAATGTAGCTTTTTGCCTTGCTGTGGAGAAGCTTTTGGGGGTTCAAGCACCGCCTCGAGCTCAGTATATTCGGACGATTGCTTGCGAGCTGGCGCGAATCTCTTCGCATCTCCTGTGGCTTGGAACTATGATAATGGATGCGGGGGCGGTTTCTATGTTCCTTTGGACTTTCAGAGAGCGGGAAAAAATCTATTCTATCTTTGACAAGCTGGCTGGCGTTCGTTTCACAGTTAGCCATTGTCGTATCGGAGGGGTTCAGTATGACATTACGGAGGAGACGATAGAGATGATCCGCCGTTTTATCAAAGACTTTTATCCCGAACTGCGCAGCTGGCGAAAGCTTTTGGACAAAAACCCCATCTTCCTGCGACGAGTTGAAGGCGTCGGGGTCATTTCAAAAGAAGAGGCAATAGCATATGGCTTCACAGGGCCAAACTTGCGAGCTTGTGGGGTCCCCTATGATATTCGCTACTACGAGCCTTACTTAGTCTATGATGAGGTAGACTTCGAGATACCCATCCGAACCGAAGGCGATATACTGGCTCGCTATCATGTGCGCATGGATGAGATGGAGCAGAGCGCGCGAATCATCGAGCAGTGCCTTGCGAAGCTTCCCAAAGGCGAAATCCGCTTAGACAATGCCAAGGTAGCCTATCCCTCTAAGAATGAGGTTTATTTTTCCATGGAGGGCATGATCCATGATTTTATGATGACGGACGTAGGGCCCCTTGCTCCTCCGAATACCGAGGTTTATCACGCTATTGAAGCCCCTAAGGGCGAATTGGGATTTTATATCTATTCAGATGGTACGGGCATTCCTTGGCGTGTAAAGATCAAATCGCCTTCCTTCGCTAATATCCAGGTGCTGGAAAAGCTGTTAGAAGGGGCTATGGTGTCCGATGCTGTGCTTTTGATTGGTTCTGTGGATCCAGTATTAGGAGAAGCAGACAAATAGCTTTCCCTGCGTGTGTGGATTAGCGGGATACTATTTGTGGCGGAAGGTATCCCCGCCGTCGTTACAGACGGCTCTCCGACTATTACGACATCGAGGACCGAATGCCGCACGCACTTGGCAAACTTCTGAAGCCCATGTAGGACTGGCTCATACACGCCTCAGCATAATAGACCTTTCGGAGAGCGCAAACCAGCCTCTTCATTTAGAGGGCGCCTGGATAGTGTACAACGGAGAGGTGTATAACTTCCAGGAACTTCGTCGTCTCGGCGGATTCAAAACCCGTACGCAGAGTGATACAGAGGTATTACTCTGGGCTTACAAGGCATGGGGGCCTTCCTTTGTAGAGAAGTTAGAGGGGATGTTTGCCTTTGCTCTATATGATGAAAAAAATGACAAGCTATTCTTAGCGCGCGATCCATTTGGTATCAAGCCCCTATGGGTAGCCGTTCGTCCAGAGGGGGTTTATTTTGCTTCTGAGCTCAAAGTCATAGAAGCTTGGCTCGCTGACTTAACTGTAAACCCCGCGGCGGTAGGAGCTTTTCTGCATCTGGGATTTATCCCAGCGCCAATGAGCTGGTACAATCAGGTCTACAAAGTTCTCCCAGGTGAGATATGGGAAATCTCTCCCAGCGGTTACGCTGCTCGTCTGTACTACGATAGAGAACGCCTGTGGTCGACCCCAAAGTTAAGTATTTCCTTGGATGAGGCTATTGAGTGGTTAGACACAGAGCTGCGGAGAGCAGTACGCGCCCATCTTGTGAGCGATGTACCAGTAGGACTTTTCCTAAGCGGGGGTACTGATTCTTCTTTGATAGCTGCGATTGCCGCAGCGGAGGGATATCGACTCACGGCATTTAGTATCGGCTTCTCCGAAAGTACCCATAATGAGCTGCCCTACGCCAAAGCCGTAGCTGAACATTTAGGTTTGCCCCTCGAGCATCAAGTTCTTACTGCTTCAGAGGCCCTTCAGCTGGTAGCAGAACTTCCTCGCTGGTATGACGAACCTTTTGGAGATGTGTCTGCTTTGCCGACTTATTTAGTCTCGCGGCTGGCGAGCCGTTTCGTGAAGGTAGTTTTAGCTGGCGATGGGGGAGATGAGCTTTTCTGGGGCTATGGCCGATATCGTTGGGCCCACCGCTTAAGGTATCTGAAGGGAGTGTGGCGGCTCAGTGCACCTGTCTTTGAAGCGATGGGGTCAGCTCGGATGAAGCGAGTCGCAGAGCTGGTTCGCTTACCCTCTACTGCGATTACAGAGCACATCTTCTCTCAGGAGCAGTATGCCTTCAGCCTTCGTGAAATCAAGCGGCTGCTGCCAGACTTTGATGCTATTTGGCGCACTCCTCATACCCTGCCCCCCGATCCCGTAGAAGCTCAGGCGGCCTGGGACTTTCTCCATTATCTACCTGACGACCTTCTCACTAAAGTAGATCGAGCCTCTATGCAGCATAGCTTAGAGGTGCGTGTGCCTCTTTTGGACAAGTCATGGGTCGCACTGGCTTGGCGGATTCCGAATCGCTTCAAGTTTCCCGAAAAGGGATCTACAGTGCAATACAAGCCTTTACTCAGGCGCATTTTGAAGCGCTATCTTCCCGCCTCACTGGTAGAGCGCAAAAAGTGGGGCTTTACTGTCCCTTTAGCGACTTGGCTTCAAGGTCCCCTACGGGACTGGACACGCAGTTTTGCTTCTCCACGAGTTTTGAGTGAGCTCTACGGCATCTCTTCTTCTACTGTGGATAACCTCTGGCAGCGATTTGACCGGGGAGAAAGCTTCTTGGCGACGCGCTTATGGCTGCTTGCTCAGATAGGTGATAAACTTTTCTCTCAACGCAGTATACAGCAGATGAACCAAGAGTGAGCGAAGTGGTTAGATAAATGGACCTGTTCGGAGTAGGGGGGTCAGATTTTGACTATTCTGAAAGTTTGGATTATGCTGTGCGAGGCACTAATTTGCAAGAGGTAGAGACCAGATGGGAAGAGTTCCAGTGGGATATGATGGGTGGATGCTCCCTGAGGGACGACATGGTTATGCAGATACACTACTTGTCCAGCTATGTTCCAAAGGCTAAAGGTTACCTCTGTTTTGTGAGGTGACTCTATTCTGACCCATATTGAATGCGCTGTGGGATTGGGATAGACCAAAGTTTTCCAGTTTTCTGGGAGGGTGAGCGTTACAGTATTCGATCGGCTTTGCCTGCCACCATGGTCTGCAATGCTTTCAACCCAGTAGTGATAGCTGCTAGCCGAGGGAACTTTATCTAAGACCTCATATGAATGGGGGGCATTATCGCGATAGAGAGCTGGGATAGTTGCTACCTCTGTGGGGCTTTTGTTTATATCTTCGGAGAGGCGATAAAGAGTGTAAGCTACTATGCCGATCTCGGTGGAGCTTTCCCAGCGGAGTCGGGCGGTTTTTTCTGTGAGCCATTCACCGTCTAAGCTGAGCAGAGTGCTAATAGAGAGAGGGGGGATGCAGTTGTAGTTATTCGGTCCCAAAGCGGCGCCATCTCTGGGTCCCCCTTGATACTTGAGTGCCGCTAAGACGATGGGCGGGCATACCTGAGCTATCATACTTTCACCATCATATGATCCGCCTGTGTACTTGTCGGAGAGGATCGGTGTGATTGGGCATGCTATCTGAATGATAGCTTCTCCGTCATAGGGACCACCGATGTATTTATTAGAGACAAGCGGAGGGATTGTGCACGCTATGATACCGATTGCTTCTCCATCGTAAGTTCCACCAGCATACTTATCAGAAGTCAGGGGAGGAGTGGAACAAAAAGATGCTATCATGCTTTCTCCGTCATAACTGCCGCCGCTAAACTTATCAGATGTGAAGGTGACGATAGCGCACGCTTGTTGTACAAAGCCTTCTCCGTCGTAGCTCCCTCCTCTATACTTGTCGGTTGAAACCAAAGTTGAAGGACAAGCATAATGAATGAGGCTATTTCCGTCAAAAGGACCGCCTGCATATTTACTATTAGCCGGTGTCGGTGGCGGTGTGCAAGAAAGATAGAAAAGAGAAGTCCCATCATAGCTTCCGCCTGAAAACTTTCCAGAGGTTAGAGATGGCGTCGGACAGGCAGCAATACCTATGACACTACCGTCATATGCCCCTCCTGAGAACTTACCGGAAGTCAGGTTGCTAATCGGGCAGGCGAAAGAAACAAGCGAAGCTCCATCATATGGGCCGCCAGCGAACTTTACGGAAATCAACGAAGAAACTACGCAACTGAAAGTTACTTGATGGGCCCCATCAAAATATCCCCCGGAAAACTTAGGTGACGCCACAAGAGAAGGCAAGCAATTCGTACCTATCATGCCTGCTCCATCGTATTCTCCTCCCATGAACTTTTGAGAAGTAAGGCTCACAAACACACACTGGGTAATGCCAAGGTTAGAACCATCGTCGCTTCCTCCTTTGAACTTATCAGATGTAATAGAGGGTGTAATACAGTAAGTTATCGCCATTCCGGACCCATCCGCTGAGTCCCCGGAGAATTTGCTACTAAATAGAAGGGATGGAGGACAAGAACTGATTACTATACTTCCTCCATCCCATATGCCGCCTTGATATTTGAGTGAAGTGATGGAGGTAGGTGGGCATGAAGAAACACGCATGCTCGCTCCATCATAAGAACCACCAGTGTATTTACTATTGGTGGAAGGAGGGGGAGGACTACATATCGTCAGAAAGGTACTGGCTAAGGCTGTACCGTCCTGGTCTCCCCCTTGAAATTTCTGAGAATTTGATACTACTGGGGTACAAGCTATGCGGGCAGAAGCTGTGCCGCTATTGGCTCCTCCCCTGAACTTTGTTTGGGCCCATAGGAGTCCCACTAATAGCACCCACCGCACCATGCCCCTATAGTGATGTTAGCGTCCTCCGCGTCCACCATTGGTGTAATATCTCCCAGGTGTGAAGTCACCATTATTACAGGCAGAACCAACACTTCCACGATGACTTACCCGTCCTGGATTAGCGTCAGCTGCCAGCATGACACCTCGCAGAATGATATCTACGTTGTTACACGCAGTAACCCAGTTCGGTTGATTGGCGTCACCAGCCGGGGTTAGGTTTCCATCTCCCCAAGGAATGCCATTAGAGGGGGCTCGTGTGGCCTGACCTGCTCGTATATCGTAGTAGTACTCAAAAACGTTGTCTGACAAGTTCATAACGCCCCAGTAACTTGATCCAGAGGCAGCCCGAGTATTTGTGGAAGAGGTGGCAAAAATGCCTACCCTGCAGGGGCCAGTTCCCCCATCTCCGCCTGTAATCGCTTGGTTGATAGCGCGAGAGTTCGCACCGGGGGTGATGAAAGTTTCTGTACCGTCCTCAGCGCCAGAGAGAGTGACACCATAAGTGTAAGAAGTAGTTCCCCATGCAAACTCATTTGGTACAGGGGCTATGGGTCCTCGACACGCCTTCTCATATTCTAATTCGGTAAGGGGACGGAGTGCTGCCCAGTCCAAGTAAGCTACTAAATCTTCCCAACCGAGAAAGTTCATCGCTCTATCTGGGCGATCGGTGTAGTATTCGGTTGTTAGCGCATTGTACATTACTCGATGACGATTGGCGGTCGTATTGGGGAAGCGATTGGAAGCTTGAGTTTGTCCGATAGTATTTAGAAAATCTACATATTGACCTTGGCTTATTTCATACTTCATAATGTAAAATGGAGCAAAACCTTTTCTAAAGTTAGCTGTTAGGGAGAAGTTACCTGCACCTATGTAGCTGATCGTGGTAAGAGCCGCTTCACTGGTTATCTGAATAGGGCTATTATCGGTATTGCTAGTTCGAATGCTATTGTTACTCGTCGCATCGCCAGCATAGAAACTACCTTGTGGAATAAAGACCATTTCTATTCCGATTACCCGGATGTCATAGGTGCCCGTCGCAGGAAGGTTGGTGACACGTAGAGTTACTGTTCCTCCGATGGTGCCAAATCCGTTAGTAGTTCTTCTAAGCATCACACCTGTATTATCTGGTGATGGGTCTATACAGTTAGGAGTCCCATTTGCACAGGTTGGTTGAAGGGTTGCTGGAAACACATGATCTGATAAGGTCGTACTTATGAGTCCATGCGTGAAGGGAACAGTTTTAGGCACGCTACAGTCTCTAAATTTGACAAATATCCAGACAGCATCCCAGTTTTCAGCGTCTCGGAAACTATTATGCCACTGTACATCAAAAGTAACTGTACCCGCGGCTTGATTGACAGAGAGATTGGAAATGGTAAGGCCATTTCCCATTGCAAGCCCTATCAGTAGGGCTACTCCATGTGCAAAGCTTTTCGGTTTCATATCAAGTCAAATGTGTTATACGAAAGAATAGCTTATGCTTGCAATTATGTGGTAAGAGTATAGTCTCATTCTACTGAGTATGTTTGACTCAGCAGACTTTTATGTCAGATTCATTGAAGGCGCAGTATAGTGTGCGTTCCTATCAGTACTGTCCTCGCCCTAATGGAAAAATCGGCATCCTCAAATAAGGGCTCTCCACTGATAGCTCGCTGCATCCTCATCGGC
>JBCNVG010000008.1:0-29570 GCA_039630325.1 Bacteroidia bacterium | reverse complement strand
TCGGTACGCCGGTTCAGGGCGCGGCCAGCTTCAGTTCGGTTATCTCCAACGGGTCGGGTAGCTCCGTAGCCTCGAGCGGTGATTCTCTCGGCAGCTATGCCTCTTTGGATTAGATACTCTCGTACACTTTCGGCCCGCTGTTGGGATAGCTTCTGATTGTAGGCGGTGCTACCGATGCTGTCAGTATGCCCTTGAACTTCTACTCGCCACAGGGGATTCTCCCGGAGGAGACGCACGACTTCGATCAGCTCTATTTCAGACTCTGGTCGCAGGGTGGCTTTATCAAAATCGAAGAAGATATTGCGTAGGATGAGGCGAGCCCCCTTCTGTACCCTTTCTAAGGGTACGATAAGATGGTAGGCGGTATCGGTGTGAGAGAGATCAAAATGACCGCTGTAAAATAAGTAGCCCTTTGCTTCAGCGAAAAGTCCATAGCGCCGTCCCAGAGGTAGAGATAGGAGAAATTCTCCCGTAGCTTCATTAGAGCGCAAGGCTCGGATGGTATCTTTTGTCTGGATGTCAATCACAGCCACATAGGCAGAGAGTGGCGCTTGTGTAGTGGCATCTATGACCACCCCTCGTACATAAGTGGCAGATAGTTTGGGACGTATTTCATCCCATATTTCAAACTCGTAGATATCTTCTTTGCCGAGGCCTTCGGGCCTTGCGAGAGCGATATAGGCGAGCCGTCCGTGGGCATCTACGCACAGGGTCTGCTCATCGGCAGGTGTATTCAGCGGATAGCCGAGATTACGAGGGGTAGTCCATCCTGTATCGGAGAGATAGGTAACGAAAAGGTCTTGACCGCCCATTCCGGGATGGTAGTTAGAAGCGAAGTAGAGGGTGCGTCCATCGGCAGCTATCATTGGGCTGTATTCGTCCCCTGGAGTGTTTATGGGGGGGCCGAGATTGACGGGCTTCTGCCATTGGCCATTTTGCCATTCCGTGTACCAGATATCACTTCCACCGAGTCCACCTGGGCGTCCAGAGGCGAAGTAGAGGCGTCGCCTGTCGTGGGTGAGAGAGGGATGAGACTCCCAGTGAGGACTATTGACGGTAGGGCCGAGATTTTTAGGGTCAGACCACGAGTACCCCCGCAGCTCAGAAAAATAAATATCACAAGAGCCTAATCCGTCGGGACGGTCACACAGCGTTATGAAAGCCCACTGACCATCGGCAGAGAAGAATGCAGCTCCTTCGTTTTGGGGAGAATTGATAGGGGGGGGCATGCGTTGAGCTTCTTGCCACCTGCCGGTACGAGGATTCTTCTCACTCCAGTACAAGTCTTCATCGTACCCTCGCAGCGGATTGGGGGGCTGGTCTGATTTAGGACGTCGTGAGGTGAAAAATAGACGCTGTCCATCCGCAGTCAAGCTTGGTAGATATTCTTCGGCGGAACTATTCACGGCGGGGCCTAAGTTTCTGGGGCGGAAAGGTACAGGATGTCGCATAAGCTCTGCGGCGCTTTTACTCTGACTAAGAAGTCGTGCCCCTTCGTCTTGAAGGGCTCGGGGCATGTGACCCACGGCAGCGAGTATAAAGCGTCGCCAGACAGCCTCAGCAGAGTCGTAGGCCATTTCGGCCGTATAGGCTTTTCCTAAGAAATACAATCCCCAGGCCGTGCCGCTGGCTGAGACGCTGCGGAGACTGAGCAGGCGCTGCCCAACTGCTTTGACTTGGGAATAGGACTTCTGGTTTAGCAGAAGTTTTCCTTGAAGGATCAATGCATCTTCATAGGCAGGTTCCAGCTTCAGAGCCTCTGCTATCATGAAAAGGGCCCGTTCATCTTGGCGAGCCTGTGCTAATCGTACAGCTTCCAGATAGTGCTCATAGGCTTTTCTGGATATACCTTTGGGTGGGGCGTGCTGAGCCCAAAGGCTCATTACCATGGCTATCCATGCGTATCTCATGGGATGGCTAAGTAACGATGCCATTGCACGCTTAGTCTCCAAGAGGGATTCTCCTTGATATAATCTAAAATCCATTGGGTAGCGGCGGGATTGTAAAAGTCTGGCTGGAGAAAGTAAGCTTGGGCTGACTTACATTGGCTACGTTGGGTCTCAGCCCAGACAAAATCACTTTTCGCATGAATGACCACCTTCAGTTCTTGGGCGTAATCGTACCATGCAGGGTGGGGAGGTTTGAATCGCTTGGGGGAAAAAGTGATCCAATCAGGCAAAGAACCAGAGAGCGGATAGGCGCCAGAGGTCTCCATTTGAATGAAGTACCCTTGCATTTTTAGTGCCGAGATGAGGGGGGTAAGGGGATGCATGGTAGGTTCACCACCCGTAATGACCACATGAGTTGCTGGGGTTTGCTTTATCCATGCTATAATCTCTACGGGTGAAAAGCTCGGCCAGCCTTCTTTTCTCCAACTGTGTCGTGTGTCGCACCACGAACAGCCTACATCGCATCCGCCGAGTCGTATAAAATACGCAGGTGTCCCTACCCAGAAGCCCTCTCCTTGAAGGGTGTAGAAGTGTTCTACAATAGGATAGGTCGTCATGGCTCTTAGGCCTTTTGATGTATACGCCTACGCAAAAATTCTGCCTGGGCTGAGAAGGGGGGAAGGTCAGGCTCTACAGAAAGGCGGCGCACATATTTGCCATCGGGTTGAAGAACCCACGTATGCAGAGTATCACTCAGAAGCGTTTCGGCTATATCTATGGCTTTCTGAGCCACTCCCTCTCCCAGGGGATAAACGACCTCTACCCTTCGGTCTAAATTTCGGGGCATCCAGTCAGCGCTTCCACTATATGCCCGGATATTTCCGCCACTTTGAAAGATGTATAGACGGGTGTGTTCTAAGAATCGTCCCACGATGCTGTGAACGCGTATAGTCGGGCTGACAGGTGTCTTGGGAACGAGGCAGCAAATCCCGCGAATTACAAGGTCTATCTGGATACCACTCAACGAGGCTGCATACAAGGCGCGAATCATCTCAGGATCCACCAGGGAGTTCATTACCAGTAAGATACGGCTGGGCTGGGTGGGGCTATGTTCGGCTATACACCGATCTATCTCGCCGAGGAAGGTTTCTCGGAGATTTTCGGGGGCTACGGCGAGGCGTCGCCATTCGCGCTGTCCAGAGTTTCCCGTCAGATAGTTGAAGAGTTCCGCAATATCCCGAGTGATTTCGGGATCGGCCGTAAGTAGGCTGATGTCTGTATAAACGAGGGCAGTCTTTTCGTTGTAATTGCCTGTGCTGAGGTGGGCATATCCTCGCAAGGTGTTTCCTTCCCGCCGGATGACTAAAGCAGTTTTACAGTGAATTTTGAGTCCCAGCATGCCATATATCACATTCGCTCCGGCTTTTTCCAGTTCTTTTGCCCAGTAGATATTAGATTCTTCGTCAAAGCGCGCCTTAAGCTCTATGAGGACTGTAACTTGCTTGCCCCGATCTATAGCTTCTCGCAGGGCCTGAACGATAAGGGATTTTTCCCCTGTGGTACGGTAAAGGGTCTGTTTAATAGCGAGCACTTGAGGATCGCGGGCTGCTTGCTGAATAAATTCTACTACGGGCATGAAACTATCATAAGGATGATGCAGCAAAATATCGCCCTGTGCTATTACTTCAAATAGGTTAGATTTCCCATGCAGAGCAGGTGGAATCGCTGGTACGAAAGGCTTATCTAATAGACTGGGCTCATCTATTTCGTTGAGAATATCCCATAGTCGCTCTAATCCGAGTAGGCCTTTGACTTCATACACATCCTCTGGCTCAAAGCCCAGTTCCTCCATGAGAAACCGAATGGGCTCATCTGGCATTTCCGAACTCACCTCAATACGCACCACATCACCCAAGCGGCGGCGACGCAGTTCTTTCTCTACCAGCTCTAAAAGATCATCTGCTTCAGCCTCAGAAATCTCTAAATCTGCATCACGTGTAAGGCGAAAGGTATAGTATTCTTTTACTTTTCGTCCTGGGAAAAGAACTTCCAAAAATAGCCCTACCAGCCTCTCTATCGGTACAAACCCGTATCGGTGGGTCGTATGAAAGGGTACAAAGCGGGGTAATACCTGCGGAATCGGTACGAGGGCCGAACCATCTCGCAGTTCTACCCATAGAATGAGTTCTAATCCTCGCAAAGGGGGTACGGGGTGCGCCGAATCAATTGCCAAGGGGGTGAGTAAAGGAAACACTTGCTGGTGGAAATATTCGGCAAGAGTCTCACGCGGTATGCGAGCCAGCCGTCGACCCTGATAGATGAAAATATCCTCTGCTTCCAAAGCAGGAATAATGTCTTCATAAAATATATGCTCTGCCCGTGAAAGAAGCTGCCGTACCCGTTCGCGAATGCGTTGGAGGGTTTGGCGGGGGGTTAAACCATCTGGTCCGCGTTGACGGACTCCCGCTCTAATCTGCTCCTTAATCCCCGCTACGCGTATCATGAAAAACTCGTCCAGATTACTGTAAAAAATAGAGAGGAACCGAGCTCGGCTGAGGAGAGGATGAACAGAATGCTGCGTCTCTTCCAGGACTCGGGCATTGAACTCCAACCAGCTCAGCTCTCTATTGAAAAAAAGTTCGGGGCGGGACAGCTCTGAGTTGCGCAAAAGAGGGGTGAGCTTAGAGAGGGTGCCCATACTGGGCCCGAAGGTAAAAACTTTCCCCACTTAGCGGCGTCCAAGCGGTATCATAGGAGGGGCGATACCCAGCCACCCCGATGATCTTACCGGTGTGATCCTCTATGACAAATCCATGTTGTCGTTCGAATCCATACAGCTTCACTTCTCCCCAGATATCACTCACTTTTTTACTTTTTCCTTCCAGTCCGTGCGGGGCTAATCGGTCTCCCTTTCGCCAGAGGCGCAAGAGGAGGGGAAATCGGATACGCGCCTTAGCCCAAGTCAACGCATCTGGCGGAGGATTAGAGCTACAGCCTACTTGTATATGCCAGAATCCCCACTGGAAAGTCCCTTCTTCTGTAGAGATTACAAGGGGAGGCCAAGCAGGTTGCCAAAAGACAGAGGCTCCTCGGGCGATTCCATTGGGTGTGCGCACGTAAGTGAACCCCCCAAGCTCTAATCGAGCGCCGCTGCGCTCTGCTCTCCATAGTTGCCACAAGCGGACTATGCCTTGGCTATCTAAGTTCCATCTCTTTCCGATAATGTAATAGAAGGCATCTTTGGGCAACTTGCGATGAAGCATTTCACCGTAGGGCTTATACTGAAAACTCTTTTTTTCCCAGTAAGCATACAGGCGTAAGAGATGCTTTTGCTGGTATTGATATAAGGAGTAGCGTTCTATCAGCAGTTGGCGAAAGCTGGGGTTGATGAGATATATTGGGGGGAGAAGCCTCCAACGAACTTGATTGCGCAGATATTTAGGGGTATAGTTGGAGGTATCCAGCAGATAAGCCGCGTTTCGTTCACGAAGGAAATGAATAATCTGATTGCGAGTGGTATAAAGTAGGGGGCGCAGCCACGGTCCTCGCTTATAGGGGATGCCTTTCCAAGTCTGTCGGAGCCCACTGCGAATAAAGCGATAGAGAAGGGTTTCCACTTGATCGTCCAAGGTGTGGGCTGTGGCTCCCCAAGATATGGCGTATCGAGAGAGCAGCTGTTGCATCCATGTATAGCGTATTCGACGTGCTTCAGCCTGAAGGCCGCGTCCCCCTTGCAGAGTAGTGGGATCAAGTTTTTTCACAAATAAAGGAAGGGCTTGTCGTTCAGCCCAAGCACGCACCCACTCTTCCTCTGCTTGGGAGGCAGGTCCTCGCAGGTTATGATTCACATATGCTAAATAGACGGTATAGCCTGCTTCCCGCAGTACAAGAGCGAGGGCTACAGAATCTGGACCACCACTAAATGCTACGAGAATAGCGTCTGGCGGAGAGATGTACTTTATGAGCCGCTGAGCGACGGATGCTACTAAGCTGTCTTTCAAAAAGGCAAATCGCCGTCTTCTGGGAGGAATTCGGGAGGAGTAGGTTCAACAAACCCTGGCTCTGCGCTCTCCACTGTTTCTACAGATTGGGGGGACGAAGTTTCTTGAGGAGCATAGGCGAGTATGCGGAGGTTCTGTACCCGACACTCAAAGCTGACCCCTGGCGTATTGTCTTGGCGAGTGTAAAGGCGAACGCCCGGAATCCCTTCTATCAATATCGTTGCACCCTTTTTGAGTAGCTTCAGCACTTCCGTGCTTTCCCCAACATTGCGCCAATAGGAGCACTCTATCCATTGCGTTTTTTCCTCCCCAGAAGGAAGCTTCTGAGAATGCGGTATAGAAAACCTGATAACTTGACCATTAGATACTGAGCGAAGCTCAGCATCTCGTCCCAGCCGACCAACAGCTATGAGTTTGAGATACATGCTATTCCAAAAGTAAGTACTTTCTCGGATTTACTTTAGCTCCATGTTCAATCACCTCATAATGTAAATGAGGGCCAGTGGAGTAGCCTGTGGAGCCCACATATCCTATGATTTGTCCTCGGGGCACCATGTCCCCTACTTTTACAGCAGTCCCACTGAGGTGAGCGTATTTGGTGACAATGCCGTTGAGATGGTCTATTTCTACTTGTATGCCATACCCACCGTTATCCCAGCCAGCGTAGATTACCTTGCCAGCTGCAGCCGCTTTCACGGGGGCACCCATAGGAGCATCTATATCAACTCCTGTATGCATTTGCCAGGCTCCATGGAATGGGTCATGGCGATAGCCATACTCACTCACAATAGGACCTTTTACCGGGTACAGGCAAGGTATTCGATGGAGGCGCTGATTGGCTTCGGTGAACTTCTGCTCTATCGACATGTACTCTTCTAATAGACGATGACTTCGGTATAATCCTACTTCTTCCGGGGTCGTAGGGCTACCCCCCATTCCACCTTCCCAAGCAGAGGGGGGCAGAGGAGCCATACCGAGAAGCGGGCGGTAAAATTTCTGTAGCCTCTCGTATAGAGCTTGACGATGCTTCTCTATTTCTTGAATCTCGCGCTGAATATGTTGAGCTGCTTGCTGAACTGCTTGAGTTTGATTTTCTACGGAGTGGATGTAGTATTTTTCCCACAGATGGTAAGTAGGCCCCAAAGATATACCCCCTGCAATAGCACCCCAGAAAAATGACTTGGGGATGCTGCGTAGGAGCTTCCAGGGAGAAATAGATACCTTTATGTAGCTGAGTGTCTGTTCATCCCACTCAAAACGATGTAAAACTTTCATCATCTACCCAAACCAGTTAGGGTCGGTGCAAATGTACGCAAAAAGTTTTACTAAGGCATTCATTCACTTCTGCATACAAGGGGATTATAAAACTGGCACGGGTACGTTGGTGAGTCTTTGCTTGTACTTTTGCTTGGTGATTTTGTATGAGAAAAAAGGCCCATATGCTATTCTATCTTGGGCTTATCCTCGGGTGAATGTACTCAGCGAAGAGAGTATTGATGCTTTCTCCAAAGCTTTGGAGGCAGCGCTAACAGACGCCTCTGTAAAGGGAATAGTTGTTACTTCACGAAACAAAGAGTTTATCGCTGGGGCGGATATTCAAGTGATACACCGACTCATAGAAGCGGGAGATGCGCAAGCTATATACGAGGCCAGCTGGCGGATACAGTCTGTATTCTTACGCATGGAGACGGGAGGTAAGCCTGTCGTAGCGGCTATAAATGGCAGTGCACTTGGGGGTGGATATGAGCTGGCTCTTGCCTGTCATTATCGGATAGCGATTGAAGATCCCCAAATAGAGATCGGGTTGCCGGAGGCGACTTTGGGGTTGATGCCTGGAGCGGGTGGTACCCAGCGTCTCCCACGAAAGGTCGGTTTGATGAGTGGACTGGAGTTGGTTTTAGAGGGAAAGCGCCTTCGTCCTCGGGAAGCGCTCCAAAGCGGTCTAATAGAGGAGCTCGTACTAGACCAGGAGAGTCTTATTGAGCGAGCGATACGGTGGCTTGAGAGCCATCCTCAAGCTGAGAATCCATGGCATCAGAAAGATTTTCGCCTACCCGGACCATCGATTCAGAGTGAGGTGGGGCGAAGTATTTTTTCGGCGGCTATAGCCCGTTTGCGAGAAAGGTCATATGGGCACTATCCTGGTCTGGAAAATGCTCTCAGGGCCATGTATGAGGGGCTTCAATTGCCCATTCTTCAAGCTTTGCAGATAGAGAGTCAGTATTTTGCTCGTACGCTTACTACGCCCACCGCACGGGCCATGGTCAAAACGCTCTTTTTGGAGAGACAGCGGCTATTGCATCTGCCTCATCGGCCTTCTCGAGTCCCTCCTGCTTCTATCCAGAAGGTGGCTGTGCTCGGTGCTGGCATGATGGGCCGAGCCATCGGTTATGTCACAGCAACTGCAGGATACGAAACTTGGATTAAGGATACTGATGAGAACGCTTTGAAGTATGCTGAAAAGTTTGCTCTTGATCTTCTCCAAAAGGCTGTGAGTCGCGGTCGTCTTTCTCAGGCAGAAGCAGAGGCCACGCAAAAACGTTTACATTACACATTGCACTACCGAGACTTAGCGGAAGTAGACTTAGTTATAGAGGCAGTTTTTGAAAATCGGGAGGTGAAGTCGCAAGTCTATCGCGAGATTCGGCCTTATCTCAGTGCGAAGGGCATTTTAGCTTCCAATACGTCTACTTTGCCTATTACCAGTTTGGCGGAGGCTGCCGGTTTGCCCGAGCGGTTTATTGGGCTTCATTTTTTCTCACCTGCTGAACGGATGCCACTGATAGAAATCATTTTAGGAAAAGCAACTGGTCCCGAGGCGCTGGCATGGTCGTTGGATTTCGCTAAGCAGATCGGAAAAGTACCCATAGTTGTTCGAGATAGTCGGGGGTTTTTCACTTCTCGCGTGTTTGGAACCTATGTGAGAGAGGGCCTTCGTATGCTCAAGGAAGGTATTCCCCCGGCTCTTATAGAAAATCTCGGTCGGCAAGCAGGTATGCCAGTAGGGCCTTTGGCCCTAGCCGACGAGGTTAGTATATCGCTGATGTATAGTATTCTCCGTCAGACCGAGGCTGACTTAGGATACACGCTCTCCGAAGACCCTGTTTCGGATATCGGGCGACTTTTCGTAGAAGAGCTGGGGCGAACCGGGCGAAAAGTTGGCAAAGGTTTCTACGATTATCCCTCGAATGGGGGTCCAAAGAGATTGTGGGGAGGGCTGTCTTCATATTTTCCACCTCGCAAGGTCTCTCCCGAAGAATACGCAGATATCAAAGATCGTTTTCTCTATGTACAAGTCGCCGAAGCTTTCCGCGCCTATACGGAAGGTATTCTCCTGGAAAAAGCCGATGGAGATGTAGGTTCTATCCTTGGATGGGGGTTTGCCCCTTTTACTGGGGGGGTATTCCATTTCGTAGAATGGATAGGGCGGGAAAGATTCCAGCAGCGCATGACGTACCTCACCGAGAGGTACGGAGAGCGATTTTATGTGCCCCCTCTCTAAGGGGCTAATCGTATTCGCTTCCAGTTTTCTCCTTCACGCCAATAGACAAGTCGGTCATGAAGCCGATTAGGCCGCCCCTGCCAAAATTCTATCCGATGGGGGATGAGCCGGTAGCCCCCCCAATATGGCGGACGAGGGACGGACTTTTCGGGATATTGCTCGGCGTAAGCTTTCCAGCGTTCTAAAAGGGCTTCTTTGGTTATCGGTTGGCTTTGAGGAGAGGCCCAAGCGCCAATCTGACTTTCATATGGGCGTGAAGCGAAATAAGCATCCGAAATAGCCGCAGGAGCTTTCTCTACCCGAGCCTCTATGCGAACCTGCCGTTCAAGGGCATCCCACCAGAAGGTAGCTGCGACCCGTGGGTTCATTCCTATCTCCCGAGCTTTAGCACTTTCGTAGTTAGTGTAGAAATAGAGGTACGGTGGCTCAAAGCCTTTGAGAAGAACTACTCTAGCGTGAGGTTGCCCCTCTGAATCTACGGTTGACAAAACAAATGCATTAGGCTCCATGAACTGGGAACTTATAGCTTCTTCTATCCATTGCTGGAGGAGGATAAACGGGTCTGAAGGGGCGCTCTGTTCATCTAAAGCGCCTTGAGAGTATTGCCGTCGTAAGTTGGCTAAATCTAAATCTGCCATATCCATTCCGAATTAGGTGCAGGTATTTCCCCTGTTAGGAGCCCATAATAAGCTGATTTCAGCTTATGGGCTATTGGCGTTTCGGGGGGAAGCTGCCACCGCTTACCACCGTAGTAAAGCGAGCGTATGGGCATCACTGTAGCAGCTGTGCCACTTCCAAAAAGCTCTACTACCTCTCCATGCACAATGCCTTCAGTAATTTCATGAATAGAAATATCGCGCTCCTCGGCAGAGATTTTCAGCATGCGAGCCAAATGCAGTATAGTATCTCGCGTAACCCCTGGCAAGATAGTCCCGCGCTCTAAGGGAGGGGTGATGAGACGCGGGCCTCTGAGGACAACAAATACATTCATTGTGCTGAATTCTTCCACATATTCGTGCGTAAGTGGGTCCAGCCAAAGGGAAACCTGGCAGCCGTGCTGCTGGGCTTTCTTACCGCTTAGCATGGCGGCGGCATAGTTGCCTGCCATCTTTACGGATCCTGTGCCGCCTGGAGCCGCTCGAGACATCTCCGTTTCCACATATGCATTTACTTCTCCGGTATAGTAAGGGCCCACGGGTGTTACATAGATGAGAAAGATATAAGTCTCTGACGGGCGAACACCCAACCACGGATCCGCCGCAAAGTAGAGTGGACGAATGTAAAGGGCATGGTGCACGTCCGGTGGAAAAATATCGCTCTCAAGAGTCAGGAGGGTTCGCAGCATTTCAGCGAAAAGCTCATACGGTATTTCTGGCATGGCCAATCGAATAGCTGAGATATTGAGCCTTTTCCAGTGGTCTTTTGCCCGAAAAACGAATCGCAGCCCATTTGGTCTTTGGTATGCTTTTATGCCCTCAAATAAAGATTGGCCATAATGAAGAGCCGAAGTACCTGGGTGTAAAGAGAGTGTGCTAAAAGGCTGAATGCGAGGCTGCTGCCACTCGCCATTTGTGAAATGCGTTATCGCAAGGTGCTGACCGAAAACCTTACCAAATGGAATACTATCCCACCTCAAAGGTTCGCTTCGTGAAGGTGCAGCCTCTATCAAAGGGTGCCAGGTCATATCTGCGAAGGTTGAATTTCCGTTCGAGGTAAGCGTTGCCAAACTTTCAAGGGGTCTTCTCCTTTCAAAAACTTCCAAAACCCAACTATCTGAGCCCAGTGAGCAAGTATGAAGTACCCTGGTAAGGTGATCCCTTTGGGAAATCGCCGAAGTGCTCCCCTCAGTAAAAGTAGTCCTTCTCCCCAAGCCAGTACTTGAAAAAGAAAGGCTATACCGTATCCTGAAAAAGGGTTTTGAATGGCGAGGATGCCTGCACTAAGCAGCGTGACTACGAGAGCGAGGGGAGAAGGAAGGTAGCGGAAAAACTTATGTGAGAGAAAAAAGAAAGTAAATAAAGGATATTTTAAGAAGTTTCGCCACTCCAAGGCACGGAGCGTATGAAACGCCGTATACGCTATACGGGATTTTCGTCTAAACTCTATATCTGGAAGTATAGAGGTTGCTTCGTAGGAGTATATGTTTGAGTCTATAATAACTTTTTTTCCCGATAGGCCAGCGTAAAGGTTTATATACAAATCATCTACTACACCCGCAGGCATCGAGGGCCAGAGGGGTTTTCTCAAAAGTAAGAATCCTCCCCATAATCCGAACGCATATCCCCAATCACTTTCTGCCCTGGCAATTTCTTTATCAAACGAGAGAAAAGAAGCCTCATTTTGTCCAACAAGATTATCCATTGTAATAACTTGTCTTGTACCTCCTACGATGCCTATCTCAGGATTTTGAAGGATGTGTAACACAGCTTGGCGAAGTGAGCTCGGAGATAATACAACATCTGCATCTGTGAGGAGAACAAGCTCCGTTTTTACATGTTTTCTGGCTTCATTGAGCGAGTAGATCTTGCCTCGGTGAGGAACTACGATTATTTCGGCTTCTGGATAGGCCTGGATTGCTTCTACGGTCGGAGTAAAGCTCTCATCGCCTTCATGGGTCGCTATCACCCATACGATTCGTAGCTTTTCTTGGGGGTAATCTAACCGCCGAATGGATTCCATTTTAGGCTTCACAGATTGCGCCTCTCTATAAGCGGGTATAACAATAGTTACCTCGGGCCATTCATCAGGAGGGATATATTTTTCGGGAGAAAAACGTCGCTTTAGCTGACTGACGGCTATAAGAGCAGTAGGATAGATAACATATGTATACCCCACAATAAAAGCACCTATCCAGAAAACCCACTCCCAGATACTCACCCAGCAAAGATACTATGGGATTACTTTTGCCTGTGCAATGGCCTCCGCCGCTTCATGCACAGAGTAGGATAGCTCTAATAGCTCCTTCAAGAAGTGTGCGTTATGCAGATGTAGAGTCCTTTTTAGCGTTTGCGATTCGCCACGGGTGGGAGGTAGTATACGATGAAAGTTTATTTGCCCACGACGGAGTTTTGGCAGGGCCAGATGCGCATCGCTTGAGTCAGCTGCAATCTGCTTTGGATTCTGCTGATATACAAGCCATCTGGTTCGTGAGAGGTGGGCATGGCGTATCTCGTATTTGGAAGCGTATTTCTTGGGAGGGATTGAGTCGGTATCCGAAGTGGCTGATTGGCTTCAGCGATATTACTCCTCTATTGTGGGGAGCGGCGAAAGCAGGCGTTATCTCTCTTCATGCACCAGTAGCCGTTCAGATTCCTTATAAGGTGTCTTCTATCGCTCTGAGCTATCTATTGAGAATCTTGACTTCTGAGTCGTTTGACTTCACTCTAAGCTGGCCATGGCAACCTTGGTACGCTTGGCGTCAGGGGGCAGTTTCAGGCAGGCTCTTAGGGGGTAATCTTTCCCTCCTCCAAACGCTCTGTGGAACTGCCCTGGACATAAAAGAGTGGAATGAAAATCCTATTCTCTTTTGGGAAGAGGTAGGAGAGTATGTTTATAGAATAGATAGACTGAGTTGGCACCTAAGCAATGCTGGCTGGTATGAAAGAGCTAAGGCTCTCCTCGTTGGAGGACTTACCAACATTCAGGATAATGAGGACATTCCTTTCGGCAAAAGCCTGAAGGAAGTTATCTGGGAAAGTGCAAATACCAACCTCCCCCTCGCGATGGGGCTTCCTATAGGCCACCTCATGAATAACATGCCGCTCCCCGTGGGGGCTGATGCTTCTCTGGTTATAGAAGAGAGACGGGCTTACTTACGCTTCTGGCGCAGCTAAGGGTTTGACTTCGACGTATTTACGTCCCTTTTTCTCTCGAAAATGGACAATTCCTTCTACAATGGCAAAAATAGTGTGATCTTTGCCCATATCTGTGCCTAAGCCGGGCCAGAATTTTGTCCCTCGCTGTCTGACAATGATATTACCAGGGCGAGCGATTTGCCCACCAAATAGTTTTACCCCCAGCCGTTTACTTTCGGATTCGCGCCCATTTCGGGTACTTCCAAGCCCTTTTTTGTGTGCCATATTCTCAGATAGATTGGATTGATACCAAAGTCATCGCTTGTCTGTGTCCTTTTTTCCGCTTATATCCTTTTCGTCGTTTCTTCTTGAAGACAACGACCTTGGGAGCGCGAACATGCTCTTCTATTTTGATGCGAACTGAGGCGGGCAAATAAGGCGTGCCAACTTGTACTTGTCCCTCCTTTTCTATAAGGAGGGCTCGGTCTATAACGAGCTCCGAACCCTCTTCATAGGGTAAGCGGTTTACCGCAAGGCGCATACCAGGGGCGACTTTCCACTGCTGCCCGCCCAGTTCTACAATCGCATACATAGCGGGGGCAAAAGTAAAAATAATCCCCCACACTCCGCAAGTGTGGGGGATTATGGCAGCGAAAGGGGGTAACCTATTGATGTAGGAGCTTCCGGGTCTCTATGTGCCGTCTGCCCTGAGAGTCAATAATCTCAACTTGCAGGAAATAAATACCCTGAGCCAGATTACTTATATTCCAGCGTATCGTATGTTCACCGGCAGAAAGAGGTGCAGAGTGCGTGTAAGTGGTGATTCTTTGACCGCTAAGGGATAAGAGTTGCCAACTCACTCGTTTGGCGCCGGTGGGCAGGGTCATTCGCATCATTATCTCATCCGAGAATGGATTGGGAAATGCTTCTACCCGAATAGAAGTGTTGTGAGTGGTAGTGGGGAGGCTCGTAGCTGAGCGACTATTCAGCTTCCATATACCGCGTCCCCATGTACCGATGAAAATAGGCCGCTCTGGGTCGGGTAGAAGTCGGATTTCCCAACGAGGATTTTCCGGATCCGAGCGATCAACTGTATCTACTTGATAGCGATAGGGTTTCCAAGTAATGCTGGTTACGGGGACGCGTCCAATGATTTCTCCTGTCATCTCTTCCCATACGGGATTATTGATATTTATGCAGCGCCAGAGGCCCCAGTGTGTCCCTGCCAAGAGAAGCGCACTGGAATCCGGATGGAAAAAGAGACTATATACGGGTACATTGGGAAGATTACCATGGATGGATGTAAAAGTAGGATTGGTATCTGTCGCGTTTGTTGAGACAAAGATTCTTTGAGAAGGACCTGCGTAGGAACCCACAGCGATAGCTACGAGATTAGGGTTATTCGGATGGACAGCGATGGCGCTGATAGTCCGTCCATTTACGAGAGAGGCTATGGCCGGTGTCTCGTCTTCATAGTTCATGCTATCGGCACGATTGATGGTGATCTTATCCGCGTAACGGATGCGGAGGAGACGCCCATTTGAAGTACCTATCCAGACGGTATAATGTCCATTCTCAGGATAACCAGCGGCCATGGCTGTGGGGATGGAGTTTGCATTATTATAATAGTTGGAGTAGGTCTGATTAGAACTTAGATTACTAATCGTGGTAGGACTTACCATGCTCCAATATTGAATAGAGTCCGCTCCTAATGCAGTTACATTGGAGACATACCATAATCGCTGACCAGTAGCGATGAACAGATGGGTTGCACCTGCAAAGTTTCCATTCCTGTCATAGACCAGTTCGGGGAAGTTCTCCACCAGCAGGATAGGAGGATAAAGTGGGCCAAAAGCGGCGGGGCGTTCTTCGCTTGCTGCGGAGGGAACTGTAGCTGGCTGAATACTATGAAGAGTATCGTCATTGTAGAAGGCGTAGGGGGCAGGAGCATTATATATTGGGCTGTATTGACGACCCCGATCAGTGGACATGCGCAATCGTCCTCCTTGATAGGAGAAAAATGCATTATCTGGTAAGCGCATGCTTACAGCCACATTACCTACGGGGTTAGCGACGGGGGAGAAGGCCTGTCCAGGCGGGTAATTGATAATGCGGAAAATACCCTCTGGATCTCCTGGATAGTGAGAGACGATATTGAGAGGGGTGAGGCCGGAGGCGTGAATATCTCCATTAGGGGCTACCGCTACCGACAGGACTGCAGCTGCTTGGATTCCTGTGCTGGCATTTTCGGCTCGGGAGCCATCCTTGGTTATTCTTATAACTCGTCCATTGCCGATAACCAGATAGTCTCCATTCTCTAAGAATACAAAGTCCCTTATAGGGTTAGGAATATTCAGCACGAGATTGGTAGCGCCAGCTACCACGGGTGCTGCATTAGGTGGATTGATTCGTCTCCATCCGTAATCAGGTGCAAATTCCCAGACTTGATTGCCTCCCAAAAGGATATGAGCGGGATCGTTTGGATCTATGGCCAGTGCAATGGTTTTTGTTCCCAAGTTGCCCAATACATTGAAAGATAGGTTCTGCCTGGAGGCAATGGGATTCCATGTGGCGCCATTGTCAGATGAAACCCATACGGTTAGCAGTTCGCCATTCGTATTGGCGCTGGCTAAATATAGAATGGATGGATTAGAAGGGGCTGAGCGCACTACTACATTGCCCCCGCCTATGCCTATTATACCAGACGAGCCGCCTTGCGTTACCTCTGGGGGGAGACTTACGGAGACTGCTGTGAAAGTCTGGCCGTCATTATTGGACACAAAGAGTCCAGTGTTATTTGTGACGAATAACTTACCCTCGCCACCCCATGCTACACTACGCAGAGGCCCCCCACCAGGGATAGAAGATTTTCGGATTGTCTGTAGCATATCCGCGGAGAAGATCACGCTATCGGGAGTGATTATAGCGATTTTATCCCCCGAGATGGCCATGTCAACGACATTCGTGAGCCTTCCTGCGGAGTAGTTAGGGCTGTACGAGAGGTTGGGGTAGGAAAGATTCCATGTGGCATTCTGATTAGAGAAGGTTTGACCTCCATCGGTGGAGATAAAGACCCCCATTCCAGGAAGGCCCAAACCTCCTAAGATATTTGTGCGTAAAGTATCTAAGCTGCGGAAGGATACCCCTGCTTCATTGAATTGAGTGATGTTGCCTGTGCCCACGTAGAGGACATTATTTGAGGCAGCGAGAGCTGTGACAGCTAAGCTACGATAGGTGGCTTCTCCATTCTGATTGAGAGAAAAACCAGGTGTCAAGCGCCAAGTACGGCCTTCGTCCGTAGACTCATACAGTCCACCGAAAGCCGACCCAACATAAATCTTATTCCCTACGCGTAAGCCTCTGGTCAGGATATTTCCTACGTTAGCTGGGCCGACTGGTTCCCATGGAAAGTAGGATGCCAAAGTTTCCATTCGAATAGGATGGGGTCGCCAGCTCACTGAAATGAGTACAAGCCCTATGAAGGCAATTAAACGCCACATAAGGCAAATATAATGAGAACACGCAGCTTAGTTCCGCAAGCGTTCTATCGGAAGCCAGCGTATTTTTCTATTCCTTGAGGGGGGGGTACTGCCTAAATGTGGAGTGCCCTGTTCCGAAGGAAAAGAAGGTTCGTATTTACTGAGGGAAGGGGGAGTAGCTTCGGGCGGGCGACGCAGTTTTGCGTATAGCCACTGGTAGTTTCGGATAGCTACGGGGTAATCGGGCCTCCACAATAAGCTCTGTCGCCATAGACGAAGTGCCTCAGCACTGTCTCCCCGATATAAAGCGATATAACCGAGCTGCTGATAAATCAGCGCTTGGCCTATTGAGTCTTTCTCCTGAAATAATAGTCCCCGCCAGTAAATCAGGGCACTATCCCACTGCCGGCGTTGGGTATAATACTGAGCAGACCGATAGGCGCTTTCTCGATAGGAAACTTGGGGATAGATTAGTCCTCCGCCCCAAAGAAGCACCAAGATACTTCCTACCTGACCGGTAAAATATGATCGAGGACTGCACTGACTCAGGATGAATATAGTGTTTGACTTGGAGGAGAGGTGTAGGCTCATTTCCGTCTAAACCAGCGCTGCATCTGAGCGCGCTGCTGAGCTATTTGAGCTTTGTTCTGTTTCTTTCGCTGAATTTCCCGAAGCTGTCGAGCCAAAGCCTCTTTGTCCACGAATTTTTTCATAATTAAAGTTTGCCCTATGGTAAGGAGGTTCAGAACGAAATAGTACCAGCTCAAGGCCGAAGAGTAGTCATTCAGGAAAAAGAAAAATATGATGGGCGAAAGGTAAGGTAGCCACTTGAGGCTCTGCGGCGTAGTAGTTTGGCTCTGTTGCACTACGAAGGTGTAGGCGAGGGTGGAGAGGGCTGTCAAGAGGGCAAATAGACTGAGGTGGTCGCCGATGAGAGGAATTTTGACCCCCCAACTCAACAGATTGTCGTAAGAGGAGAGATCAGAAGTCCAGAGAAATTTCTGCTGCCTCAACTCAAATGCATTCGGGAAAAAGCTCGTCATAGCGAAAAATATCGGAATTTGTAATAGGAGAGGAACACACCCACTTAGAGGACTCACGCCGAGCTGTCTGTAAAGCAAACTTCGCTCTATCATGAGTTTATCGGGCTGGTCTTTATACTTTTCTTCCAGTGCCTTGACTTCTGGAAGTTCATTCACTACTTGCATTTTCACACCGAGTAGGTAGCTTCGCCAAGTCAGAGGGGATAAAAGGATTTTGACCAGCAAAGCCAAGATCGCTATGATGACGCCATAGGAGGGAATATACTTTTCCAGAAAGCCAAAAACGGGGATAATAAACGCTGTATTGATGTACCGAATGAAGCTCCATCCCAAGTTTAGCTGCTTTTCATACTCCTCCCCATAGGAGCGGAGTAGGGTATATCGAGTGGGCCCTAAATACCACTGCTGCTCAGTGAAGCCATCAGTGAGGGGGAGCTGCAGCTCTATTTGATACTTAGGCAAAGAGTTAAATGGTAAGCTTGTGAGAGTGGCAGAGGAGAAGGCATCCTGGGCTTGAAGAAGAGTACAAAAGAACTGACCCTTAGCCGATATCCAGCGAATGCGTCCTTGTAAGACTGTTTGTTGTACCTCATCTTCATCGGGCGTCAGAGATTCCACTTCATCCGCTTGACGATAGTAGAGAGCGCAGTACGGACGCATAGAGGCCGTAGCAGGTTCTGTCTGAGGGGTCTCATATGATAAAATGTAGGATAGGTAGGGGTTGCGTAGCTTTTCTTTGAGATTATGAAAGGTGATGCGGTGCCGAAAGTGGTATTTGTCGACGGGTATGTGATAGCTGACTTGAATGAAAGTATCCGGAGCTATAGTAAGTCGGAAAACTACACTGTCCTCAGTAAAAGCGATACTTCGAGGTGCATGCAGCAGAGTGAAATACAACTGCTCGCTGTTTACCAAAGTTCGTCCTTCGGCAAATATGAAGGCTTGCTTTTGGAGAGGACTCCAAAGAGTGATCGGCTGACCCTGTACACCAGTGATATTTTTGAGAGAATGTCTGTACAGTGCAGCGCCCTTGGTAGTGAATTCAAAGCGAGCTACTTGATTTTCTACCACTATGAGACTGTCCTTGCCGAAAGCAAATGGCGCGTATCTTCCCAAGCGAGCCTGTAGGGACGCTGAGTCGACTTTATTAGTTGAAAGGCTGTCCTTCGCCTCTTGGGAGGAGCTGGTGGTATCCACCATCGGCACAGGAGTTGAACCACTGGGGCGCCGTGCCATCCAAAAAGTCCACATGAACATTAGCAGGGTAATCAGAAATAGCCCTATCCATGCTTGTCGCTGCACGCAGCAAAGATAGAGGACGGCCTACCTTTTGAGCTCAACAGCCCCTTCCTGTCTGAGTTGGGCTGGGATGATATTGGCTCAGAACTTTCCCTCGGTACTGTGGGTCAAATTCGGCAGATGATTCATCAAAGATCATCTATCCCCAAATAGAGGCTGAGTTTGGATCGAAAATCCTGGATGAGCCGACTATCTCTGGCTTCCATAGCGAGCCGATGGCCTTCTCGGAATAGGTCTATAGCTTCGGCTTCGCGACCAACTTTTTCATAGAGAATGCCAAGCTGATAATGGGTCGCGAAATGGTCCGGTGCCCGACGAAGCGCTTCTCGGAAAGCCATTTCAGCCTCTTGCCACCGCCCTTGCCCCATGAGATAGAGGCCAAGGGTGTGTGCCCAAAACGGGTCAGTCTTATCTGCCTCCATGCGGGCCCGCAGCTCTGCCTCCTTCTCCATTGGGGTGAAAGATACAAACTTTGATCTATGCTCGTCCTATCACCTCTGCATGAAGCGGTGGGCTTTATTCTGGTGGGTTTCTGGTTGGGTTACATCGGCTATCGAATAGAGTATCATCGGCTGCCTTTCTGGCTCTATGTTGTACTAATAGCGAAGCTCCTCGCTGCCTGGTTCTTTGGCTGGCTCTACGCCAGTTACTATTGCCACGGAGATACTCTCAAGGCCTATCTTACGGCAGGTCGTTTGAGCTACTATCTCTGGGCATCACCCGCTGATGGGATAGCCTTACTTTTTCGGGAGCTAAGTTCGGCATGGGACGCCAGAGGATGGCGAATTTTTTTTCAAGATGTGCATCTGTATGGCTACGACTATGAATGGAGCGAACCCAGCAATTACTTTTTTTATCGGCTGCTTATCCCCTTGTATGTTGCTAGTGGAGGTAGTTACTATGGCTTACAGGGTTTGTCAGCGCTTACGGGAGGACTTCTCAGTTATGTGGCTTATCGGAGGTGGGAGCAGGTCGGTCTTTTGCCTCGGCGATTCTGGGTAGTGTGGTTTCTTTGGCCCAGCACGCTTTTATGGACATCGGGGGCCTTGCGTGACACTTGGGCCATACCCCTGATGCTGTACATAGCTGCATGGACGGCTACTGTACGTCAGTGGCGAGACATAGGAGGCTTGATAGCTTCCCTTCTCCTTGCTGGGCTGCGATCGGAAGCTTTTTTCCTGGCGATAGGCGCAGGCATTCTTTATCGGTGGGGTAAACCATGGCTATTAATTGTCGGAGCCTTGGCAGCCGCAGCTATTTTAGGCTTTTACATTGGGCCTTGGGCTTATGCCTACCGAAATGAAGCTCTAATTCCTGCTATTCATCCCGATGTAAGCGAAGCCAGTGTATTCCATCTATTCTATAATCCCAGCTTTTGGGGTAGTCTTGGGGGGTGGTTCATGGCTTTACCTTATGGGCTATTGGGGCCATTCCCCTGGGATGTGAAAAAGCCATTAGTCCTTGCGTATGCCGTAGAAACATGGGTCATAGCTGGCGCGATCATTTATTACGCTTGGCGCACCAAATGGTCGCTCAGAAAAGCGACCTTAGTCGCAGCGGGGCTATTCGTTATAGGTGTAGTAACGATGGCTATGCCGTACTGGGGAACCTTAGCTCGTCAGAAGTTATATGGGCTTTATTTCGTAGGCTTAGGCATAGGGATAGTTCATAAGCCATTCCAGGAGGGTAGCCCACACGGCTTGGGCGAGTCGTAGTTCGCTCTCTTCAGTAAGTCCAGCGATGTGGGGTGTCAGGAGTACAGCGGGATGCTTTTGTAGGGCTTTCCACGCCTGGTAATCTCGGGCGGAAAGTTTCTCAGGAGGCTCTGCGGGGAGGGTATCAAGGGCGACTCCCCAAAGCCAGCCAGCTTCTAATCCTTCAATCAGGGCTGATAGGTCTACAATCCCGCCGCGCGCTGCATTGATGAGAGCGATCGGCTTGCGAAACCTCTTGAGAAACCGAGAATCTACCCATCCGGCCGTCTCTGTCGTCAAAGGAACATGCAGGGAAAGCACATCAGCATTTTCATAAATCTCTTCTAATGTCGTTTCTTTGACCCCAGCACCGCCAAATCCTCCTTTATACTTATCATAGGCGAATACCTGGGCACCGAGAGTAGCTAATAGCTGAGCCGTGCGGCTACCATTATGACCAAAGCCGATGATGCCTACTGTGAGAGAGGCCATTTCACGGCCCATGGATTCCCGCCTGAGCCATAGAGCCTTTTCTCTGATAGCATGATGAGCTAAAAGAAACTGCCTACATAGCATCAAAATAGCAGCTACCACATACTCTGCTACTGGCAAAGCATTTGCGTGAGGCGTACTACGCAGCTCAATCCCTGCTTCTTGAATTGCCTCTCGGTCAATATGTTCTGTGCCAGAACCTGCCCTTATGATTAGCTTTAGGTTGAGGGCTTTTTGAAGTGTCTCTTTGGTTACTGGAATAGCCCCACGCATGATCCACACATGAGCTTGGGAGAGCGCGGTCGAGAGCTCTTCTGAGTCAGGAGACTTTATATGCGTGACTGAAAAAGCCTCGTGAGATTCCAGCCTATTGATGAGAAAGGGATGGTAGCTCTCGGTCAGAAGGACGGAAATAGGCATAGTACAGGAGGGTATGAGCGATGGTTTGTAAGTTGCGAGTGAGGTGCAGCAAACGATCACCCTGAACAGCGTGAAGCGTAAGATGCTCATCTGCGCCTGGGCGGTCGGGAGAGCTCAGGTAAGCTTGAAGTACGGCGGTGGGCACTTTGAGTCGAGCTGCAAAAAAGTATCCTATTTCTCCCCAAAAAGCGGGTGAGGGATAGACACCCTGAGGCGTGAGAAGGGTGAGGTCGTCCTGAGAGAGTAACCATCCAGTTTCTTCGGCCAGCTCGCGGAGGGCAGCCTGGATCGGCGTTTCGTTAGGGTCTATCATCCCTGCGGGGTGCTCATAAAATGGATCTGGAGCTACAGGACGCTCCTGACTGACGATTAGAAAGGCTTCCTCTCCCTCGTCGGTGTATAAGGCAATAGAAACCGCAGCAAACTCTCCTCGCTGAACCACGAGACGCTTGACACCAGAAGCCAACGTCCGCTCTTCTACACTCAGCAGCGGGTGATGCCAAAGAAGGCGAGACTCAGGTGTCGCCATTTTTAGCCGGCGATTGTCCAGTTACAAATCCACCTGACAAAATTAGCTTCAAAGCATCCGTACCCCGCATATCCAGAAAAATAACCTCGCTCTTAGGTACGAGAAAAATTTTACCGGTGAGAGCTGAAAAGGCAAAGGGGGCGAAGACAGCTACCACATCGTGTCCTGGGATAGGCCGCTCATTCGTCAAAAAGCCTATTTGGTACACCGGTGAGTTCGGGTCTGGTTTAAAAAGCACTGGATAATCAAACCTATATGACCGCCTCGAGGTATCTACCAGCTCTCGCACTGAGCTATAAAAAAAGCCAATGAAGGGAATCTTGCGGATTCGCTCTTCTATGGAGCTGAGAAGGGTAGGACCTATCCAGTGTGTACTGATGTAACCAAGAACCGTCAGCCCTACAACAAGCAGAAAAATTCCCAAACCAGGGAAGTTTGTGGGTAGAATGTTATCTAACCAACGAAGGACGAGGGAGATAACATATACCGTCGCTAATGCAGGTAAGAAAAAGAAAACTCCTCGGAGGAAATAAGTGGCTAAGATATGCAGGATGAGCTTGAAATAGCGGATTAGCCTCACTCCTGCCATGCTTTACTAAGATTTCTCTTCAGGGTGTCCATTAGAAAGGTTTGGGTCCAAGATTCGTAGTAGGCGAGGCAGGCGACCCATAGAGGCAATCTCTCTCCAAGCTTTTTTGACCTCTTTCGCAATAAAGCCAAAATATACCTTTCCTCCTTCCAAAGAAGTAAGAACACCAGATTTGGCTAATACTGTAGATCGGGCTCCTATGCGTATGCCGCTCGGCACGCCTACTTGCCCCCACAAAATGACCCCATCTTCTATGGCGCAGGTACCGGCGATACCTACTTGGGCGGCTATTTGACAGTTTCGGCCTATGAAGGTATCGTGGCCGATTTGAACCAGGTTGTCAATCTTAGTGTGATCCCCGATGTAAGTGTCTGAGGTTACACCTCGGTCTATAGTAGTATTGGCACCGATTTCTACGTAATCGCCGATAACTACTCGACCTTTGCTCAATAATCGTTCGGAACCTATTTCTGTGCGCTTGTAGTAAAAGGCATCCCCGCCAATCACACACCCTGATTGAATGACAACATGAGCTCCAATGTGAGTATAAGGTCCTATTGTTACATTAGGGTAAATAATCGTATCCTTCCCGATATAGCAATTCGGCCCGATCACGGTATTATGTCCGATTTTGCATCCGGGTTCTATGTGCGTTCCTTCCCCGATTATGACATTTTCCCCGACCTCTACTCCTGGATATTGGGTATGATTAGGTGAAAAGGCAGGGGAGATACTCGGGCGAAAATATTCTAAGAGAAAATTGAAGCTGCGAAATGGGAAATGGGTATAAATCAAAGCTTTGTGAGGGGGGGGATCCACCTCTTGATTGATGAGGATGATAGATGCAGGACTTTCAAGTGCGCGACGCAAATATTTACTGACATCCGTGAAAGTGATATCCCCCGGTTCTACCCGATGAATTTCATTGATGCCAGTAGCGATAATGTTAGGATCACCAATCAAAGAACCGCCCACTAATGCGGCTATTTCGTGGGCTTTATGGGCAGGTATTTTCATGCGGTTGAAGTTTTTTCCACAAATATGACGGTACAGGCAGGGGACTTCGTTCAGTGTAGCTTGCAGTAGGGCGTCGGCTATAGGGCGTTGCTACCTCGCCAGCGAGCTCAAAGAATATAAGCTGCCCTATGGGCATGCCTGCATAAACTTTGACGGGTTGAATGACTGAGATTTCCAGCGTCCAATGATTACAAAATCCAATGTCCCCTTTGCTCGCCGTAGAGTGTATTTGTATCCCTAATCGCCCTACACTGCTTTTACCTTCCAAGAATGGTACATAGCGATGGCTCTCCGTATATTCTTCAGTGGAGCCGAGATAAAGAACCCCCGGTATAAGCCACAATCCCTTCGGAGGAATCTTTAGGATCGTAGAGGGCATTGGGCGATGAATGTATAAAGCAGAGGCTGCATATACACGCAGGTAAGGCCCTAAATGCACGTCATAGCTATTACTCCCGAGCGCTTCTGGACGAAAGGGTTCTATGCGCAAGTCGCCTCGTTCAATCGCAGCTAAAATCCGCTTATCCGAGAGAATCATAGCTTTTCGGCAATTTTGGCAACCCACAAGCTCTTGGGAGAGGAAAGTTTATTAGGGAGATCGGAGGAGGCCGTGGCCTGCGCGGTTGGAGGGGAAGGTGGCACTACTGAAGGCTGAGGATGGGTATTGGCCATTTGGTCTAAACGCTCTAACTGAAGCATCAAGAAGGCTCGCATCTCTAAAAGAATATCCTGACGACGCTGCTGGAGCAATTTAATCTCCTCTTCCAGTAGAGCTTTTTGTCGTTGAGCATTTGTGATGATATCCTCAGCTTTCTGCTGAGCTTCCTGGATGATCAGAGCGGCATTTTTTTCGGCATTTTGCAGGGTCATTCGGCTGGTTTCCTCAGCTTGAAGGAGGGTCCTTTGAAGGATATTCTCCATTTCCTTATACCGACTGATTTCGGTAGAGAGTTGCTCGACTTTCTGTTTGAGTGCATGTTTTTCTTCCAGTAGAGCCCCCCATGTCTGAGCGACCTGTCGCAGAAATGTTCGTACTTCCTCGGGGTCGTAGCCGCGGAGGGAACGGTTGAAGGTTTGATTTTGAATGTCTATGGGGGTGAGCATAGCTGAGAGAGAGCAAAGGTATCAAAAATTATGCCCTTTCTCAGACGGGTACAAGGGTCGGGTGAGCTGCTTTTTCAAACTCTATCCGATATTTTTGTACAATCGCCCGAATGGGCCATACTGCCGCATCGGCTAAAGCACATATGGTGCGTCCTTCTATCTGATTGGCGACGGACAAGAGGCGATCTATGTCTGCATAGGTCGCTGTACCATCCAGAAAGCGGTGCAGGATTTTCTTCATCCAGCCCGTACCTTCCCGGCAGGGGGTACACTGGCCACACGACTCATGCTTGTAAAATCCAGCTATGCGATAAGCGAAGCGTACCATATCTGTGTCCTCATCTAAAACGAGCATGCCGCCCGTACCCATCATACTGCCGACCTTTCGGAGAGCATCGGCGCTCATGCGTACGCCTTCTATCTCTTGGGCGGTCAAAATGGGAGTGGAGGAGCCGCCTGGCACTACTCCTTTGAGTTTTTTTCCGTTTCGGATGCCGCCCGCCACCTCATAAATCAAGTCTGTAATGAGCATCCCACTGGGGTATTCATAAAGGCCTGGACGATGGACATGTCCTGAAATGCCATACAAGATGGGGCCAGGATGTTCAGGTGCGCCGATTTGGGTATATGCTGCGGCGCCCATGCGGAGGACTATCGGTACGTGAGAGAGCGTTTCCACATTGTTGATGGTCGTGGGAGACCCCCACAAGCCTTTTTGAGCGGGAAAGGGTGGTTTATAGCGAGGATAAGCCCGTTTTCCTTCCAAAGATTCCATGAGTCCTGTTTCCTCTCCACAAATATAGGCCCCTGCTCCACGATGAATGTATAGATGAGTCGTGAAATTCGTACCTAATATCCGTTCCCCGATGTAGCCTTTCTCATAAGCCTGAGCTACTGCTTTTTGTAGGATATCTATCCAATCAGCATATTCCCCACGGACATAGACATATATGGCATCTATCTGCATGGCATAAGCTGCAATTAGGGCCCCTTCAATAAAGAGATGCGGATTGAACTCTAAAATGCGTCTGTCTTTGAAAGTGCCAGGTTCGGACTCATCGCCGTTCGCCGCTAAGTATCGAGGTATGCCTTCTTTTCTAGGGGGCATAAAGCTCCATTTTAAGCCTGCATTGAAGCCGGCCCCTCCCCGTCCGCGGATATTGGCTGCTTTCACTTCTTCAATCACTTGGGCGGGAGATAGACTGCTTAGTACTCGCCGATATTGTTCATATCCGCCATGCTTCTCGTATACATGAATATCTTGGAGATTAGGGATGCGCGGGAGGAGCAGAGGACGATAGCTTCGCCAATCCATACACCAAAGTAAAACCATTTTCAGAATATGTTTATCTTTGTCTCATGCTGAATGTCCTGAGGCTCACTGCTGCGCTGGCTATCCTATGGGCTCAGATTAGTTTTGATAAGACCGAGCATGATTTTGGAGAAATAGTAGAAGGTCCTCCTGCGGTTTATACTTTTACCTTCAAAAATACTGGCTCAAAGCCCGTGAGGCTGACTTCCGTGAAGGCTTCGTGTGGCTGTACTACGCCGAGCTGGACGCAAGATGAGGTTCCCCCAGGTGGCACAGGACAGGTGCAAGCTTCCTATGATACTAAGGGGCGTCCAGGCAACTTTGTCAAGACTATCACAGTCCAGTATGAAGGAGGACAAACGCCGATTATTCTCACCATCAAAGGCGTTGTGAAAAGCTCTAATCAATCGCAAGATAAATACAGCGAGATTGATGCTAATTTGGCTTGGACAAAGCGTCGAGAGAGCTTTGGACATGTCAAATCCGATCAAACTCCGTCGCTCACCTTTGAGGTCAAAAATATTGGCCAAACCCCTGTGGAATTTGTAGAGGGGATAGAGCTGAAGCCGATGTTCAAGCTGGGATTTTCTCCCAAGATCCTCGCTCCTGGACAGGAGGGCAAAGTCACTATTACTCTGGATGGTAAAGCGGCGCGAGCCGCAGGATGGAAAAACCAGTCAGGTTTTTACGAGGTCATCCGAATCAAGACGACTGACCCAGTCAGTCCAGAGAAGCAGCTTGTCGTGAATGGGAGCTTTGAGATAGCCTACACGCCTGAGGAACTGGCTAAGGCTCCCAAGGCCGTCTTTCCTGTGACGGAGTTTGATGGCGGAGAGGTTTTAGAGGGGCAGGTAGTGGAGTATCGCTTTATTATTCGGAATGAAGGTAAGAGCGATCTGGTGATTGAGAGTGTGAAAGCCTCCTGTGGCTGTACAGCCGTAGAGCCAGCAGAGAAGCTCCTAAAACCTGGCCAGAGCACGGAGATTTTGGCCAAGTTTGATTCGAGGGGGCGTCCAGGCTTTCAGCACAAAACTATCACGGTGGAGACCAATGACCCTCTCAATAGCCGGGCAATTCTGCATCTTAAGGCTAATGTCGTTTCTCCTTCTAACTTCGGTGTCGGGGGCAGTGCTCCCGTCAATCCCGGATACTAAGGGATGATCTGGGATGCCGTCATAGTCGGAGCAGGCCCGTCAGGATTGGCTTCTATTCGCCGCCTTCGGGAGGCAGGTCTCTCTGTCCTCTCGCTGGAAAAACGGCACGATGTCGGGGGGGTGTGGCTATATGAAGATGACCCCGAAGGTCACTCCAGTGCTTATCAAACCCTTACGATGATTACCTCCAAGGCCTGCTCCCACTTTGAAGGATTCCCTTTCCCCAAGGATTGGCCTGATTATGTACCACATTACTTGGCTTATCGGTATTTGCGACAGTATGCCGAGCACTTTAAGTTGATAGAGCATATACGTTTTGGTGAGGCTGTAATTTCCGCTATTCGAGCGGAGGGAGCTTGGACCATCCAAACTTCTACGGGTCAAATCTATCGCAGCCGTTATCTTTTAGCTGCGTCTGGGCACCACTGGAAACCTTTTCAGCCTACGTATCCAGGGAGTTTTGAAGGAGAAAGCTATCACTCTCATGCTTACAAGCGTCCTATTCAGCTTGCTGATCGGCGCGTCTTGGTAGTAGGTGTAGGTAACTCTGGGGCTGATATAGCTGTGGATGCGGTTCGGGTGGCTCGCTCGGTAGATCTATCCACTCGGCGTGGTTATCATATCCTTCCAAAGTTTGCTCTCTTTGGGTTGCCTACTGATGAGCTTTACCGCCGCACAATTGCCCCCCTTCCTAAGCCTATGCGGCGGTTACTATCCAGCCTCACGCTCAAAATTATCGTCGGCCCCTTAGAGCGCTACGGCATGCCTAAGCCCAAAGATCCTCTCTTCTACACGCATCCTCTCATGAATAGCGAGCTTCTCTATCACATGCGGCATGGGAAGATTCGTATTCGTCCGGGTATAGAGCGGTTAGAAGGTTATCGGGTCTATTTTACTGATGGCTCTTATGGGGAATATGACACGATAGTCTGGGCTACGGGGTATGAAGTGGTTTTCCCTTACCTTCCTCCCTCTCTGGTACCTGTCGGCGATCGGGTTAGGCGCATTTATTTGAACATCTTTCATTTAGATGAACCCAGTCTATTTTTTGTGGGACTTATCCAGCCGAATGGCTGCATATGGAATCTGGCAGAGAAGCAAGCCGCTTTGATAGCTCGTTATATCACAGGGGCATATAGGCTTCCTCCGGATGTACAAACCGAGACTGAGAGGTACTGGCAAGTTCATAAAGAGCGATTTGCTGATAGCCCTCGCCATATCTGGGAAGTAGAGTGGTACGAGTATGCAGAGATGTTAGATAGGCTCGTAAGGCGTCATCCTTTGCTTGCTCGTTTTCAGCCTTCTACTGTCGCTCATGCCTAAGGTACTGATTACGGGTGCAGCAGGGGGTATTGGTCGAGTGACTGCTAAGCTCTTATGGGAAAAAGGATTTTCGACAATACTCACTGATGTCTCACAGGAAGCGCTCGTTGCAGCATTTCCCGATCTGCCCCCAGACTGTATTTTAGAACGATTAGACGTAACTCGTTTGTCTGAATGGGAGGCTATTGCAGGAAAGTACCAGGAAATAGATATTCTCATTCAAATGGCGGGGGTTATGCGGGCTGGTACCTTTGTGGAGCAGCCGATTGATGAATGGCATCTCCAGCAGCAGGTCAACCTTACTGGTGTGATATATGGGGCCAAGGTCTATGGACAGGTTTTTGTAAGGCGCGGGTACGGCCACATAATCAATGTGGCTTCTTTGGCAGGAATCGCGCCCGTGCCTGGCATAGCTGGCTATACAGCTACTAAGTTTGCAGTTAGAGGGTTTAGTTTGGCGCTAGACATGGAACTTCGTCCTCGAGGAGTAGCTGTTACCGCCATATGTCCTGGACCGGTAGCTACCTCACTCATTTTTGATGAACTGCCTAAGCCAGAGAGTGTTTATACTCTTTCAGCGGGTGGGCTACTACCTCCTGAATCGGTAGCCCAAGCTATATGGCGGGCCATACGCCGGCGTCCAAAAGAAATCCTGCTCCCGTATCACAAGGCGATAGCTGCCCGGATAGTTTCGCTCGCGCCTCAACTACTAATATGGATGCCTCAGCTCATGGAGAAAGGCGCGGCCCGGCGCCGCTCCGAGTATCTTCGGAAAAGGGGGCTTCTCCGAGGTAGGTAATACTCGTCGAGTATCATTCCTTACTCTTTCGCTTTCGCCTTATCAAATCATGTAGGGCTATTACCGATAATGGATATCCAAAAAGCACAGAGAAGAAAAAGTATCTCCACTCTGAGTGTCCTGTTATTAC
>JBCNVG010000007.1:0-11089 GCA_039630325.1 Bacteroidia bacterium | reverse complement strand
GGAAGGTTTTCGAATCATCAATGCCTGCTTCCGAGAAGCTCTGAGGCGAGATCCGAGGGTAGTCATCTTTGGCGAAGATGTAGGAAAGCTGGGCGATGTCAATCAAGGCTGCGCAGGTCTCCAAGCTGAGTTCGGGCCGCTCCGGGTAGCCGATACGGGTATCCGAGAAGCCACCATTATAGGCCAAGGGATCGGCTTAGCTCTGCGGGGGCTTCGTCCAATCGCAGAGGTACAGTATCTGGACTACCTCCTGTATGCGGTGCAAATCTTATCAGATGATGTAGCGACTCTCTCTTGGCGCACCGCTGGCCGGCAAAAGGTGCCGCTCATTGTCCGGACTCGGGGGCACCGCTTAGAGGGAATCTGGCATTCTGGCTCTCCTATGCAACTGCTTCTTGGGGCTCTGCGTGGGATGTATCTCCTCGTGCCCCGCAATATGACTCAGGCTGCTGGCATGTATAATACCCTCCTCGCAGCCGATGAGCCCGCCGTCCTTATCGAAGTGCTCAATGGATACCGCCTGCGCGAGCCTATGCCTGAAAATATCGGGGAGTTCAAGGTGCCCCTGGGTAAACCAGAAGTCTTGCGAGAGGGTTCTGATATCACCCTGGTTAGCTACGGGGCTACCCTACGTTTGACATTAGAAGCAGCGGAAGCTCTCGCCGAGCTTGGAGTTTCCTGCGAGGTTATTGATGTGCAAACCCTTATCCCTTTTGACATTGGGGGCGTTATTGGGGCTTCTTTGAGAAAGACGGGACACATAGCCTTCATAGATGAGGACGTCTCAGGCGGAGCGACCGCTTACATGGCCTGGCATGTGCTGGAAAAGCAGGGAGGATTCTACTGGCTGGATACGCCACCATTACATATCTGCGGCAAAGACCATCGCCCAGCATACGGGAGTGATGGAGATTTTTTCTCTAAGCCAAGCATGGAGCTAATAGTGGACAAAGTTTACAGCCTCATGCACGAGGTGTCTCCCAGTCGATTCCCTTCGATGGAATAAAGTCACACTTTTACACAGCCTCCTCAGTAGCAGGGTATCTACTCATTGAGAGCAAAGAGAGTGTGGTTCTATTGTGGAATCACCTGTTCCGGCGTAGTAGCATAGAGGAAAGTCACCACTACGTCTCCGACGGCTTGTAAAGTAGATTTACTAATCACATCGAGGTCATCATCCGTAGTGTGCCACTCTGGGAAAAAACCCTTACCCATCGGGTCACGATGGATGATATTTACGACTGGTATCTTCCCTTTCGCAGAGAGGTAGTAGGAATCATCAATGATTGGGTCGATTGGCAGGGCTGGAAAGAATTGCCCGTAGCCGAGCTGCTGAGCGAGCTGCCAAATAGCCTCCACGAGCCGAGGCGCGTAGTTGCGACTATATCCCTCCTGCAGGAAAGTGGCTCCCCGAGCCCCCACCATATCTAAATTGATACCCCAAGCATAACTTTCTCGGGGGTAAGGCTGAGGAGCCCTAAGCCAGTACTGCGTGCCGAGACAATACGAATCCTCCACTCCTTCCTGCCCTAAGTCCTCCGCATCCCAGAAAATGATATCCACGGGATAGGGCAAAGGTTTCTGAGACAGAAGTCGCGCCACTTCCAGCAAGACGGCAACCCCACTGGCCCCATCGTTAGCGCCTGGTACTGGAGCCCGAGGATTCTTAGCGTCTTGATCTGCAAAGGGACGCGAGTCCCAATGAGCGGAAAGAAGAACGCGCTTACCCTCCTTAGGCCCAAAGGAAGCAATAATATTCCTTATCGGGGTGCCCTTGAATGTACCAGTCTGTTCATGTACCGACGCCCCGTAGCGCTTTAGAGTAGCTACGAGCCAATCCCCTGTGGCTCTGTGCGCAGGGGTTCCAGGTATTCGCATGCCAAAACTGAGCTGGCGTTGAATATGCGCATAAGCACTATCTGCAGAAAATGTAGGACGCTCAGCAGGAATACTGAGGGAGATGGGCTTGGACGAAGAGGCCGAAGCGGAAGGAGAAGGTTGGGATGGATTACAAGCGGAGAGCCATATGCCGATGAGCCACCAAGATAGTAGTTGGCGTAAATGCAGGAAGAAGGGTCGAAACATAGCCTGGTTATATGCAAAAAAGCAGTTTTTCAGGAAGTTAGCCCAGAGCAAGTAGATTATTTTCCTTGTGAAGCCTCGGCGGATTTCTCTCTGAAGAAGCTCATAGCTACATGGCTCAGTACCGCTACACCTACTGCCAAGGCTCTCTCATCTATATCAAAGTCTGGCGTATGTACGGGCCGATGGGTATCGGGCGCATCTCCGGCCGTTCCTAAGCGAATGAAGCAGCTCGGCACACGCTGACTGTAAAATGCAAAGTCCTCGGAACTCAACCAGAGTGGCATCTCTACCACGTGCTCTTCTCCGAGGAGAGCGGAAAGCCAACGGCGAGTCTGATGGGTGAGAATAGGATCATTGTAGAGCACAGGGTAGCCAGGCCGAAGATCAACTTGAGCCCGAAGGCCCCAACTCTCAGCGGTTTGATGAACTATCTGAGTGAGGAGGGCCTTACTGCGCTGCCGCCAGCTTTCATCAAAAGTCCGAAGGGTACCTGCAATCTCAGCGCAAGTGGGAATGATATTAGGCGCACTTCCAGCATGAAACTGACCGAAGGTTAATACAGTGGGCGAGCGAGGATCTACGCCTCGGCTCACGAGCATTTGGAGTTGCGTGATTAGGTAGGCTCCTATGGCGATGGGATCAGGCGCCAGATGGGGGTAAGCGGCATGCCCCCCACTCCCCTCCAAATGAATGTAAATTTCATCACTGGCAGCCATAAAAGGGCCTGCGCGTAATCCTACTTTTCCTACGGGAAGTTGGGGCGTCACATGGAGGGCCCATATGGCCTCAATAGGTACTTCATCTATGACGCCCTCCTGAATCAGAAGAGAAGCGCCGCCAGGCGACTTCTCCTCCCCAGGCTGGAAAATAAACCGTATCCCCCCTCTCCAGTGAAAGTGACCCGTAGCCAGCAGATGAACAGTTCCCAACAGAATCGCCGTATGAGCATCATGCCCGCAGGCATGCATGTAGCCAGGTCGAGTAGAGCGATAAGGTCGGTCTGGTTTTTCTTCAATTGGTAGGGCATCTATATCGGCCCTAAGAGCAATCCAGGGCCCTCTTTCCTCCGTCACTAAATCAACTATGACGCCGGTTTGGGCGGCGGTTTTTATTCGGAGACGGGGAAGGGAGCTTAGCTGATCAATAATAAAGCCTTGAGTTTTCCGCTCTGCAAAAGAAGGCTCTGGATGCCGATGGAGATGACGCCTCCACTCAATGAGCCGAGGCTGCAGCTCCTCTGCCAGGGCTATCAGGGACACCACTGTGCAAAAGTGGCTACTTTTGTTTAGTGCGGCAGCTATTGGAGCGTTATCTGGCGCGACACTTTCACCTGGATGAGGTTTTGACATTAGAATCGCTTCCTGTGCCCACGGCGGCTCCTCCTCTGCGCTTGCGATATCGGATTATGGCGCGGCTCTTACGCTACTCGCCGCACTTTCTGGGGGTTATCGTCATACTATACCTGCTACATCAGCGTTGGCCTTTCCTTCCAGCCCCCTACGAAGAGTGGTATCACATAGCGTATGTGCTATCTGTGACGGGCCTGGTAGGCTACGGAACAAACTGGTTAGCCATCAAGATGCTTTTTTATCCCAGAAGGCCGCGCCCGATCTGGGGACAAGGGCTCGTACCCGCCTACAAAATGCGAATCGTAGAGCGATTTAGCGAAGCTATCAGTCGCTATATTCTAAATGAAGATGTACTTCAAAAAGTTCTCCATGAAGCTGGCGTCGCCCAGAAGTTAGCTCAGGCTTTGACCCAAGGAGCCTCTAACCTCCTCAATGACCCAGAGTTCCGAGCAGAAGTGACCCAAGCGGGCAAAAAAGCCCTCCAACGAGTCGTAGAAGACCCCTTACAACAACGCCGTCTTATCCATGTAATAGATACCCGCCTTTTACAAATAGTGCCAACGGGTATCGCTGGAAGCCTTTTCCGCTCCTATCGTCAGCTCAACGAAAAAGGCTACAGAGAAGTTCTCGCTCGCACTGTACTTTCCATCCCAGATGCATTTGAGGAGGCGATGCGTGAGCTCAAGCCCCCCGAAGATGAAGTAAGAAACACTATCCTTGCTCACACAGAAGAACTGGAATCCCTCTTGGCAGATGTCATAAGAGCCATCATCAGCCGAATACCTTTGCATCCTATTATTTACAATCAGCTCGCCGCTTTTGATGAGCGGCAACTGGAACAGCTCTTTCTGTACACCACCAGTGAGCATTTAGAATTTATTCAAAATCTAGGCGCCCTCTTAGGGGTTCTGGCTGGGGTATTTATTATGAATCCTTGGCTCTCTATCACCGGCGCGATATTGACAATCGGAGGGTTGTGGATTTTGGACGAACTTCTGTATCGCTGGCAAAATCGTCAGCGTGCATAGGCTGACGAGCCGCTACCTGGCTGGGGACCCAGCGTTAGTGCCCCTAATTCCTTGGGACTGGCGCTCACCGCCCTGGGAAGCTATTATTCAGGTTCGTCAAAACTTTCCGATTGACCGTAAGACGCTCGTCAAGGTTCTCCTTCAGCAAAATGCAGAGTTGGTCCAGAGGGATCCGGTATTACGAGAGAATATTCAGGCTCTAGAGGCTCCAAACACCTTTACAGTCACGACTGGTCAGCAGCCAGGCTGGCTTACAGGTCCTCTCTACACGCTTATCAAGGCCACCCACACTATCCAGCTCGCCCAGAGACTCAATCAATCCTTCGAAGGACGCTATCGCTTCATCCCCATCTTCTGGATAGCTTCAGAGGACCATGACGCTGCCGAAGTGCGCAGTATTGCCCTCAGCTGGCAACTAAACCTGGAATATCAAGGGAGGTTTTTAGGTCCTGTCGGTCGCCATCAGATAGAAGCCGCTTTCCCACCCCAGGCCTATTCTTTGGCGCTCCAGCGATTCTGGTCCCCTGGTAAGCGCTGGGAAACTGCTTTTCGCGAGAGCATGCAGGAGATATTTCAGGGGAGTGGCATAGTTTGGCTCTCTCCAGATCAACCTGAACTGAAACAGCTCGCCACTGATCTTTGGGTCCAGGAAATTCAGAAACAGCTTACCCTCCATGCCCATGCCTTGGCTAAAGGCTATCTTCATACCATTGGCGAAAAGCCTACACTTCACGCCCGAGAGATAAATCTCTTCTGGCTTCATGATACGGAGAGGCGCTATCCTGAGACCGATGAACACCGCGCCCTCCTTCAAGCAGCCTACCAAGCTCCCGAAACGCTAAGCCCGAATGTCCTTTTGCGTCCCATCTTTCAGGAATATATACTCCCGAATGTCGCTTATGTAGCTGGACCAGCAGAGGTAGCGTACTGGTTAGAACTCACGCCTGTCTTCTCTGCTTTTGGCGTGCCGATGCCAGTGATCTATCCGAGAGGGCATTTGCGGATTTTACGAAAGGACTTCCCGCCTTTGCCTACAGGATTTCCGATAACAGCCCTATGGAGTCATTCTCAAGCCAGATTGAGGACACTTTTAGCGGAGCTTTGGGGAGAGGAGCTTCTCGCACAAGCTAAAGCATGGTGGGAAAAATATCGCCCACCATATGAAGAGCTGTATGAAGAGCTGGGATTTCAGCATTCAGCGAAGGAGCTACGGCGAATCTGGCAAAAATGGGGGATTCAGTTACGTCGCTCCGCCCTCCGAAAGGCACAGAATCAATATGCCAAAGAGATATTGAGAGTACTTGACTATCGTACCTCTGTAGAGCCCGAGGGTAAGCTTCAAGAGCGTACCCTAAATATCCATGCATTTTCCCCAGAGAATCCCACATTATGGTGGAAAGAGCTGAGTGAGAAAACTCAGCTAGAGCCAGGGCAAATGAGTTGGTACATCTAAAAAGGGGAAAAACTACTTGCGTAATCAACCTACTCTCTTCCTTTCTGCCTGTCCTCTACCCCTATTTTCAAACCAAGGCTGAGATATACGCGCGTACCTGCTCCGCAAACTCCTCAAATATGACATGACTATCATGCGGTCCAGGGGAAGCTTCGGGATGGTACTGAACCCCTTGAATGGGCAGAGAAGTATGAGCAAACCCTTCAACGGTATTGTCATTTAGGTTGATATGTGTCAGACGGACTTCCTTATTTCGCAAGAGAACCTCTTTGTCTATCGCAAAGCCATGATTTTGAGAAGTGATGAAAAGCCTACCTGTACGCAGGTCTTTGACGGGATGATTGCTACCGCGATGTCCATACAGCAGCTTGTACGTAGGAATCCCTAAGGCTAAACTCAATAGCTGATGTCCGAGGCAGATGCCCAACGCAGGTACTTTGGACTGAATGATAGCCTTCGCTGTTGCGATCGCATATTCCATCGCTGCAGGATCCCCAGGGCCGTTAGAGAGAAGGAAACCAGCGGGCTCGAACGCCCGAAGGGCTTCAAATGTACTTTGAGCTGGGAAGACGCCTACATAGAATCCTCGCTGAACCAGTTGATCAATGATAGCTCGCTTGACCCCAAAATCCAATAAAGCAATACGAGACTGGTCAGGATCCCCCACGAAATAGGGGGTTTTAGTGGTAACTTGAGACGCTAACTCCGCGCCACTCATAGAAGGAAAGGATTGCAGCTCTTCTATGAGAGCCGTCGTCGGTGCCTCCGTGGTAAGAAGAGCATTTTGAGCACCTTTCTGGCGTACATGACGCACGAGGGCTCGGGTATCTATACCAGCAATGGCTGGAATATGATGCATTCGGAGGTACTCTGGAAGGCCAAGCGCTCGACCAGAACGGCTGAAAAAACTGCTCATATGCCGCACGACTAACCCGCGAATAGTAGGCCGCTCATGCTGCCACTCCTCCGCAGCGGTGCCGTAGTTGCCTATGTGGGGCATAGTCATCACGAGCAGTTGCCCCCAATAAGAGGGATCTGTAAAAATTTCAGGATATCCCGTCAGAGCCGTATGAAAAACTATTTCGCCGATTACGGTTCCTTCCGCCCCCACACTGATACCTTCAGCCCGCCAGCCATCAGCTAAGATGAGATATGCCTTCTTCATTCTGGATTACGAATAGGAACGGACTCAAATGGAGGCAGTTCACCCCGCCGAAGCCCCTCTAATACCTGCTCTAACTTCTGCAAGGTGACGGAAAATACCATGCGGCGACCTTCTACCTGTAGCACAGGGGGAGTATCGCAAGCACCGAGACATTCAGCTTCTCGAAACCAGAAGAGCCCATCTGGGGTCACTCCCTCCTCATTTAGCTGAAAATGCGTCTGGATCTGCTCCCACAGCTCACGTCCTCCACATTCTCCGCAGGTAAAGCAGGTACAAAGCTCTAAAAGCCACTTTCCCTTGCGTTTGGTGAGATACATAGTGTAGAAAGTTGCCACCCCTTCAACATGAGCAGGAGAAAGGCCCAAAGTCTCCGCTACCAGCTCAATCACAGGAGGGGAAAGTTCGCCGAACTTCTCCTGAGCTAACCACAAAGTAGGCATGACGGCACTCTGACGTGTAGGGTATTTACGACAGAAGGCTTCTATCTGAGCCAGCTCTTCCTCAGTAAAAGCGTACGCAGACACTTAGGCAAAACTACAACTTCAGCATAGACCAAGCATATCTCACCATTTCTGGCTATATTTGAGGAGAACGAGTAGGGCACTATGGAGCTTTTGGATAGTTGTTTGCGTTCTCTGGGCGCAAGCTCCAGAAAATACACCCGTGCCTTACACCCTGGCAAATAGAGAGAGGCTCATCCGAGTAGAGGCTCGTATAGAAGTGCTCGAAAAGCGCATAGATGCATTAGAAAAGCGCATAGACGGCTTAGAACGACAAATTGATGCTCGTTTCACAGGTATAGAACGACAGTTGGATGCTCTATACAGTCTTTTTATCGGGCTATTCAGTGGCTTCGTAGCCCTTGTAGTCGGAGCCATGGGGCTAATCTGGTGGGTAGTCCAGGATAGACGACGCGGACTGCGCCCCATAGAAGACTCTGTCGAGCAGCATCGGCGACTGGTAGCTGCTCTCATTCGCCGAGCCCTTTCTAACCCAGAAATCGCCTCCTTGTTAGAAGAAAGCAGGCTTCCTCCAACCAAGCCCAAAATAAGCCCTCCCTTACCCCATCAGAGGAAAACTCTCTCATGGAGGACTATGCTTCCAGCGGTTATGGGTCCAGAGCCAGTTATGGGGGGAGCGGCGAATGCTCGCCTCCAAAGCCTGCACATATAACTCCGTGAGCTTACCCTCTGGAAGGGCACGCGGGTCATCCGTCAGGATATGCGGGTAAGCTTCATACTTATGTCGGGCTACTTGAACAATCTCTACGAAAAGCACTCGGTACCCCAAGAGCCGAGCGCTGCGTTCCAATCCACCATGCCAAGCCGTAAGCCGATTCAGAAAAGGCACCCAATACGCTCGCTGGAGATCACTTGGACTTTGGTCTGCCATGAGGATCAGCGTATGGGTCTCGCTGCGCATTCGAGCCAGCCGCGCCCCCATTTTCCCCAGCGGGAGCATTTCAGTACCATACCGACCGCGAAGTCGGAAGAAAAATTCATCCGCCGCTCTCCCACTAATCGGCAGATAGACGCATAGAATCGGTGCCAGCGTATCCTTCCGCACGATCCACCCCCCCCACTCCCAGTTGAACTGATGTCCCATAGCCACTATTACCGATTGCTGACGCTGGTGGGCTTCGTGAAAGAGATGAAGGTTCTTTATCTCAAATCGTTCTCGAACAGCTTCCCACCCGCGCCTATACATGAAAGAGAGTTCCACTATCCAGTCAGCCAGCAGGTGGTAAAAATCCTTCTCTATCTGAGTAAGGTGTGTCTCGGGCTTCTCAGGAAAAGCTTGTCTTAAGTGACGGCGTATTAGCTCCTTCCGATAGCCCCATAGCCGATACAGAATGTAGTAGATAATGTTGGAGACTTTGTCCAGCCGTTCCCAGCTCAAGCGCCCTAAGGACGAGCTACCCCAATGTAAGAGGGTCAAAAGCGCCCGATCAATCCAACGCACTGCACAAAGATGAGAGATGTACTCGGGCCATTCCGAGCCCTACTTGAAAAACAGGGGAACCTGCAAGGTCTCTAAAAGAGAAAGCAAACTAAAAATGACTCCCATGACAAGAATTACCGGATCCGTCAAAAGTTCCCGACTCGGCTCGCCGCCTTGGAGATTGTGAGTCAGGTGATAATACCGAAAAATCCCCATCACTACAACAGGCAGCGTAGCCATCAACCAGGTAAAATCTCCCTGCATCAAGTACAAGACGTACACGACTAAGGTAAGGGTCGCTGAGATACTCATCAGCTGATCGAGATAATACACAGAGTATTGGTGAAGGGCATACCGAGCTTTCTTGTGATCTGCAGGAGGTAGAAGGAGAAGTTCATATCGCCTTTTACCAAAAGCCAAAAATAATGAAAGGAAAAAGACTGTCATGAATAAGTAACCTGAAACCCGAATATCACCGATAGCAGCACCTCCATATACCCGCAAAAGAAAGCCTCCCGCGATACTAAACGCATCCCATAGGGCAAGGCGTTTGAGCCAAAAGGTGTAAAGAAGATTATTTAGAAGGTAAAGAGCCATCACAACACCGAAAGCGAATTTGAGAAAGAAACCAGCCCCTATGCTCAAAACGCCCAAGGCTACAGCGACACCCAATGCTTCTTTCGGAGAAACGGCGCCAGAGGCCACAGGTCTGTGACGCTTATCAGGATGATGACGGTCGGCCTCTGCATCTCGCACATCATTCAACGCATAGGTAGCAGAGGAGAGTAAGCAAAATAACCAAAATCCACTTAGCGTTTCTACCCAGATGCCCCACTCCCGCCCAAAAACCATCGGCGAGAAAATCAGTATGTTTTTCACATAGTGAGAAGGCCGCAGAAGGCGAACCCATGCTAAAATCCAAGAAGGACGAGACATGCTAAGGTATAAGCAGCAGCAACAACGTCGTCACCAAATATACCCCATGGAGCTGGCCACCTCTCCGCAATATCCATCGGGTAAATTTTGGCTACATCCCAAAATCTAAAAAATATGAAAGTTCCTGCAAGGGCTTGCATGCTATCAAGAGGGTAAAAAAGGCCGACAGTAAGTACAGCAAAAATCTCATCAGCCACGACCCAGGGGGGATCAGCACCATCCGCTACAAATATCCCCCAGCGGCTACAAAGAATGGATATTCCCAAATAACCAGCCCAGATGCTGAGTCTAATCCCTTCTGACAAAGGGCTCATCCACGATGCAAGAAATACCCCGACAAGGCTACCCCAGCTTGCCGGTGCAATAGGCATATAACCTGCCCCAAACCCGCTAAGCCAGTAACGGGCGAACCGCCGTTTCATGTACTACTAGTCTCCAATATATGAGCCAACCCCAATCATATACTTACTCACAGCCCCAGGCGTAGGATAAAATCCATAACGCAAAAAAACACGATCTACTAACGCTTGATATGCTATCTCTATCACAAATATTGGCCGCAACTCGGTATGACGGATAAAATTTCCTCCACCGTCCACCACACGCAAGGAATATCCATCCATCCCAGCCCCAAACCCTAAGTAAAAACGCAAGCGAGAGGGCACCTCTACCCGCGCAGAGAGGCCCACGGTTCCCCCCGGAGCGAAAGGTAACCCGGACATACCTACAACATATATCACCCGAGCTTCCCCCCAAGCCACGAGCTTGTAGGTATTACCTGATCGACCTATCTCCTGCCCTACTCCACCCACTACTCCAGTCGCCAAAAGGGGCGGATAATACCCTCTATGAAACCGAAAAAGCATGAACTCACTCGCGATATAAATTTCCTGTCCAGCTAACCATAGAGGTAGGATCCCCATCCATCGCCACATGCTGGTAAGATATACTCTTTACCTCAAATGCAAAAAACCAGCACTGAGTGGTTGCCTGACTATGAATATGAACTCTTTATATTTGCTATGATGAATCGCTATCTACTCTGGCTTGCGGCGAGTTTAGTTTTTGCTCAGTCGCCTGACGCGTGTGGAGACGGGCGCATCTGGTACGTGCGCCCCAACGGCTGTACAGG
>JBCNVG010000006.1:0-47281 GCA_039630325.1 Bacteroidia bacterium | reverse complement strand
TATGCATGGGGCACGACTGCTATCGTGAATGTAAATACCTTGTCTAATGATGGTACTCCCACCGAGACTCATGCCCACGCATTACCCCCAGGGGCCGGGCCCAAACTTAGGAAACGATGGTCCTCTGGGGCCGCTTCGAGTGGGCTTTGCTGCAAGTTCAAGCACAAACAGAGTACAGGCGGGTGCCTCCTATTATGGAGTGATGGAGCTTAGTGGGAATGTCTGGGAGGCTGGGCCTTGCAGTATTTCTTTACAATGTCTCTACCTTCTATGTGGCCTTCATGGAAATGGTGAGCTAACTACTTCTGGCGCCACCTGCTGGATGATTTGATGTATCAGGCTGGCCCTCTCCATGCCAATGCCGTGCCGAGGGGGTTCGTGGTATGATGGGAGTGGGCGGGCCACGGTTTCTGCCAAAAATTATGCTTCTGATGGGGCGACATGCTAATGTAGGGGGAAGAGGTGTGCGTAGAATTTACCGAAAAATGAAATCGTTCTTATTTCTGCGGCTGCAGTTCTTAGGAGGGGAAGGGAGTGGATATGGCGGGGAATTGTTCTTGATTGCCTCCGTCTCCTGTCTTCCTGGACAGGGAGGGGTGGGCAGTGGTTATTCAGTAAGCCAAATAAATCAAACTTGGCCGTCCTCTTTTCAAAGGGGATAGTGCGTCTGGGTATAGTGGTGATTGGTTGTATTTGACGCATGCGGCGTGTCAGCAGATGAGAGGAGGTATAGAGGATGGGCATGCGATGAGTCATTTGCAGCAGACGAGTTGCCCGTTATTTCGGGGGGATAGTGCATCTGGGTATAGTAGTGATTCGTTGTATTTGACACATGCGGCGTGTCAGCAGATGAGAGGGGGTATAGAGGATGGGCATGCGATGGGGCACTCTCAGCAAACTTCCTGCCCCCTTTACTACGGCAGTCAAGCTTCTGGTTATGGAATGGGATGGAGCACATGTACCCCCCTTGCTCAGGCTGAGTTAGTACTCGCAGCAAGCTGGCTGCATCCTGAGGCCGTGGGGTTAGAATGGCTTTATTTATCAGAGGCATGGGGGCAGGTAGAGTTCCAAATAGAGCGAAGCGAAGATGGGATGGAATGGTATCAAATCGGAGAAAAGGGAGCTTTCTTCCCATCAGCTGACCCGGTAAAGTACACGGACCATGAGCTTCCTAAGGGAAATCGCTGGGCTTATCGAATTCGTCTGCGCGGGCAGCCTCTCCTCTCTAATGTAGCATGGGTAGAGCGGAGGTTGTACCGTTCTATTCAAGTCTATCCTAATCCCCTTCCTGCGGGGCAGCCTCTCACGGTTCAAGTGCACCCTACTCCCTCTGAACCCTGGCGTGTCTCAATCGTAGATATTTATGGTCGAGTAGTGCTGACTGAAGGAGTACTTCCAGAGCGTAGTATTCATCAAATGTTCTTAAGTTTTTTGAGCTCTGGGCTGTATATCGTTCAAGTGGAGGTGGGAGGTGAGCTTTTCTCTACGAAAATCCTTTTCATGCCATGAAATACAGGGACCATATCAAAAGTCTAGCTGGGCTTGCTGGTATTGTTGGTTTCTCTGTTCAGGCCCTTCTGCGTGCCCAATCCTGCGGCACCTGCATCGGTACTAACTGCTTGAACTCTTCTCAGACAGGACAGTGGACTAACTGTAATACATGGGCTAGCGGGAGCTTTTGTGGGGTTTGGGGTACTTTTCAGATGAATACGCGTTCTCCCATCATCAATAACGGGCATACCGTTACCATAAGCGGCTCCATTCCCTCTAACCTCCAAAACTGCCGCAGCATCTACATAGCCAGTGGAGGAACGCTGAGTATCCAGACCAGTTATACGGGCAATACCTCGGGGGCCTATGAGCTCAATGTCTGTGGGACACTCACCATAACGGGTGGTACAGCGGACTTTTCCAACTTCGACCTCATCGTTCGCAGCGGAGGGGTAGTCAACATCAACGGCGGAACCCTCCAAGTGAACTCTATCCATGTGCAGAATGGGGGAACTATCCGCCTCAACGGGGGACGCTTGGCCCGTCGCTGTCTCAGCTCCACTACCGTCGCCCTCCGAGTAGACCCTGGTGGACTGATAGAGATCAATAATGGGAGTAGTCGGCTCGATCTCCACTCTTGCCTTAGCAGTACCTACACGATTCTGGATGGGACCATAGACTGCAAAAATCACCTCAGCAGCACGAACTACACCAACTTTGACTTAGGGTATGTCCGAGTCACGAATGGGACTTCTACTGGAAGGATTCGGACCCAGACAGCGTTCATACCCAGCGCAGAATGGACGCGCTCGGCGAGTAATAACTTCTGGGGTTTCAACTCAGATTATGGAGGTACGGTAGAGTACTACGGCACGAATCCCATCACTTTACAGTTGAACTCCCGATATGAATACTATGACCTGGAAGTCAACTGCCCTGTGCTTTCCCTTTATACTACTACGGATGTGGTCGGGGTGCTCTATCTTCGAGGGGGCGACCTTAATCTCAATGGCAGAACCCTCCGATTACGAGGAACGGTAAGTTATACGGGCAGTTATGGGCTGCGGGGAAGCACCGCTTCTCGCTTAGAAGTCGTAGGAAAGCTGTCCTCCCCTATCAGCCCTGGACTGACCACCTATCTTATCAGCTCCCAAAATGCCTCTACAAACTGCCGAAATCTACCTCTCCGCTTTACGAGCGGATATAGAGATTTGAAGACCCTCTGGCTGTATCGTGAAGATGTGGTTATGCTAAACTCGCCTTTGGATGTATACGATACGCTTAACTTAGAGACGGGCATTCTCCGCACCAGTAGCACTAACCTTCTTACAGTGCGTAATACGGCACCTGGTTCAGTGCTGCATCACACGACGGGATGGTTTGCGGTATATTACAGCTTTGTATCTGGTCCGCTGCGCCGATATGTCGGAGGGAGTGGAGCCTATGACTTTCCGGTGGGGTATCCCAACCTAACAAGTTATTATGTGGGGTGGGACCCTCTCCAGCCCCAGGCCCTTCATCGGCGGCTGCGGTTAGAGATTAGCAGCCAGACAGGACTTACGTGGATACAGGTGGAGTTTGTCCCTGGCGTACCTAATACCTGTAATGGCCAGCTCAACATCACCGAGAACGATGGCACTCCCCACCTACAGCTTCATCCCGAGGGCTACTGGCGGGTTCAACCGAATACCGGTAGCTACACCATAGCCTATGATGCCAAAGCCTATACATGGGGCTTTGCGGCTCCCCCTTTGGGCGATAATCGGTATGCGGTCGTGAAGCGCCCGGATGGCTCTACGGCGTGTATTGACTGGACGCGGGAGTCGGGAGATTGGCCGCCCTTCGGCACTTTGGGAAGGGTAATAAAAGCGGATGGCGGTGGACGAGATACCAGCTATGCTCATCGGATAGGGTGGAATAGCCTGTCAGAGTTTGCAATCGGAATCACAGATGTTCCGCTTGCGACTCAATCTCCTCTCAGGCTCATACTAGTAGAATGGGTCAGTCCCCGTAAAGCTCGCTTACGCATAGAAAGAGGAGTGGAACTTGAAGAGGTTCGCCTTTTTGCGACTGAGGGAATGGTAAAGTATGAGCGTCAGAGGGGAGATGAGCTACTTGTAGAGGTAGAGCGAACCACGGAGGTATGGGTAGAGAGTGGTAGGCGTCGTAGTGATCTTGTACGACTTTCACCGCCTCTTCTTTGGCGTACAGGGGAAACCCTCTGGATAGGCCCAGGTATGGAGGTGGAAATTTGGGGGGCGGATGGAAAATGCCTCGGTCGGTATAAAGGAGAACAAAGCATTCCTTTGCCCTCAGGGATAGTCTTCCTTCGATGGGAAGAGGGGGCTGTTAAATTAGCCCCGTGAGTGAAGCCCTCTAAGGGTAGGACGCGCCTCTATGGATTGGAGGGAAAGGGGGAGCTTGGTTTAGGCTTTTATCTTTTTCCCTCGTGAGGAGGGGATCTACGGGTCTATGTGAAAGCTTACCCAGGCACTTTGAGAGCCCCAGCGTTTGTAGTGTTCTTCTCTAAGATGGAGAAGGGTGGCCCGTACACTCTGATAGGGATACCGAGTGGGTAGCTTGAGGAGAAGCTGCATATGATAACGCCCGCGCAGGCGTGGTATCTCGGCATACGCTGGACCTAAAACTTCTCCCACGCTGAGGCGATTAAGCTGTTCGCGCCACTGGTCCGCTTGTATCTCCAAGGACTGGGGGTCTTTGTGATAAAGATTGGTGGCTATCAGACGACGAAAGGGAGGGTAGCCGTAGCGTTTCCGTTGCTCGAGGGCTTCCTGAGCGAAGCTTTCATAGGGCAGTTGGATTTGCCTAAAAAGGTTTGTATCGGGACGGAAAGTTTGTATGACGATATGACTGGCCGTGCCACGCCGCCCTGCGCGTCCAATCAGTTGTACCAGTAGCTGATAGGCTCTTTCCTCTGCTCTGAAGTCTGAGCGGCCGAGTAGACTGTCCGCATATAGAACTCCAACGAGAGTAACCCGCTCGAAATCCAATCCCTTAGTAATCATCTGAGTGCCCAGCAGAATGTCGGCTTCCCCCCGCTCAAACTGGGCTATCAGCTCTTCATGCCGATGCCCGCTGGTAGTGTCGCGATCCATTCGCAGAACCTTGGCCTGGGGGAAAAACTGGCTTAACTGCTCCTCTATTCTCTCAGTTCCGACGCCAGAAAAGCTAAGGTTCTCACTGCCGCATACTCGGCAGCGGCGCGGCGGCTTTTCCTTATGTCCGCAGTAATGGCATATGAGCACCTGATGCCGTTTATGATAGGTCAGCGTAATAGCGCAGTGGGGACATTCCCATCGATGGCCGCAGCTTTGGCACAGAAGCATAGGAGCATATCCGCGTCTATTTCGAAATAGAATGACCTGTTCTTTTCGGCTGAGAGTGAGTTCTATTAGTTCTCGAAGTACGGAGGAGAATACCCCTGTGCTCAGCTTCTCCGCCAGTTCGATGCGCATGTCGACTAGATGAATCTGGGGTGGAGTGGTCGGAATAGCCTTGCTTGATAAGGGAATGTACGAGTACTTACCTGTCTGGGCATTATGATAAGTTTCCAGGGCTGGAGTAGCTGAGCCGAGGATAATGGGGATTTGTCTCAGGTGGGCGTAGTAGACAGCTGCATCTCGCCCTTGATAGAGGGGGGCACGTCCCTCTTGGCCGAAAGAGGCATCGTGCTCTTCATCCACAATGATTAGTCCCAGACGCTGGAAGGGCAGGAACAAAGCCGAGCGAGTTCCGACGACTACGTCCACGGCATCTTCTCGGACAGCTTTCCATAGCCGAAATCGTTCGGCCTCGGTCAGGCTGCTATGGTAGAGTTCCATCGCTTCCCCGAAGACCGAACGGAGTCGATCTAATGTCTGCTTCGTTAGGGCAATTTCTGGTAGGAGGTAAAGTACTTGCACCCCGCGCTGAAGGAAATCTCGCATGATTTCCATGTACAGAAAAGTTTTTCCGCTGGCCGTCACGCCATGCAGCAGAATAGGGCGGGGGTGAGATTCGCTGAGAGCGGTGCGCACAGCAGATAAAGCCGCTTCTTGCGCAGGGGTAAGCGTGTAAGGTGCATGAGGGCGGGCGTATAGGTTCTCATAGTACCGCCTGGCGGGGATACGACGGATGTAGCCTTGCTTCAAAAGAGGGCGCAGCTTTCGACCAACTTGACGCAATAGGTGCGCGTACAGCGGAGGCTCTTTTCGCAGAGTTCTTTGAAGCAGTTCCAAGAAAATAGCCTGAAGGTCCGGGGGGAGCGTGTCCCAAGCTGCTTGAAATGCTTGGGGAGTTTGATAATCTGGACTCACTTCTACGAATGAGGGCTGGCGTCGAACCGCAGTTCGTACAATAGGGTGTAAGGAAAGAGCGTGATGGCGAGCCCATCGGCGCAAAATGGTGAGAAGCTGTTTGGGTGAGCGATTTATCTCTCGAGAAAGTTGTCTGAGGGTGAGGTCAGAACGAAAGCGGAGCATCTGGTAAAGCTTTTTTGGCGGGAGGTTGAGGGGGGGCGACTCTTTCCATATAATTTTCCAGTCAGCGATGGCTCCCACTCGACCAGGTAAAGCCACATGAGCTACATCTCCAGGGGCCGCCATGTAGTAATCTACCATCCAGCGGAAAAAGGCTAAGCTTTGAGAATCGTAAAGGGGGGTCGCATCTAACTTCTGGATTATTGGCTTGAGATGGAGAGGGGGTATGTCTTCATGTACTTCCATGAGTAGGCCTATGTAGGGCGTATCATGGCGGCCTAAGGGGACTAAAACTCGAATGCCCGCTGCATATGGTTTCTCCTCTGGGGGTAGAGCATAACTGAGCGCATTTAGGCCGCGGCGGCGAACCCAGACGATTCCCCACATTACTTTTGCGGTTGTATGGCAAAGCTATGGGTTTGCTTAGGGCTGATGTGGGCTCAGCCCCTTCTGCCCCTAAGCCGGCTGGTATACTACAGTACGGGGAAGGTATACTGGGTGCGGGAAGCGGTGGTGCCGATGCTGCGGTCGCAAGTGGTAGCGCGCATCCCCGGTCGGTCCCAACCGCTCTTCATTCTTCCGCAGGCTGAGTATCGTCTCAGGCGCTGGTCTTTTCTACCCGATACTTTTTTGGTGGAGGCTATTCAAAGTGCGGAAAGTTTACAGGATTTTTTGAAAACACGGGTGGGGACTGGGGTGTGGATCAGCTATGCGGCTGGAAGTGAGTGGGAGGAGGTCCAGGGCGTGATAGAACGAGTCTCAGAAAAAGGGGATGTGTTACTGCGACGACCGACCCAGGAGCTTTTATGGCTGCCAGCTCGGGTTATACGTGCAGTCCGTAGCGAAGCCAGTGCTCGGCCTCGCTCCGTCCTGCCTGGGTGGCGTATTGTAGTCGAAACTGATACCACTCTACCCGCAGCTAAGTTAGCGGTAGCTGGGTGGGACTCTATAACTCCGTGGCGAGCTTTTCACCTTCTCCAACTGGTCAGTCCAACGCGGGCCTATCTAACAACCCAAATACAGCTACCCTCTTTTGCTGAGGATGCTCCGCAAATAGAGATTTTCCTTCTGCAGAGCGAAGGGGATAGCACTCGCACTTATACCTGGCACCTCCCTCTGCAAAAGCTGTTGGCTCATCACCAAAATCGGCTTTTTCTCCTCAAAGCGGAACTTCCGTACACAGACTTGTACAGGGCTTCTCTGCCTGATTTAGTGGAAAGTTTAGATCCGTTTGCCCTGGGCAGTTGGAGGGGCTATGCAGAGCGGTCTTTACAGCTTCTGAATGTCGGGCAGATAGCCATACCCGCTGGGAGTGTACATATTCTGGATGAGCAAGGCTTGCCGCTTGCGCGCAGTCAAATAGGGGTTACGCCGCCAGCCAGCACTGGCTACATTCCTCTCAGCGATAGGGCTGGGATAGAGCTGCGCTTACAAGAGCAAGAGAGCCGTCGGGAACGAAGTCGCGATCCTGCATTAGGTCCCAAAGTCAGCATAATAGGCTCTCTCCGCATTCAGAATAGCACCCCTCGGGAAGCTCGCTTGGTGATTCAAAAGCCTATCACAGGACAGCCCGTTGTAGATCGGTTAGGCTTTGCCCGAGCTACGCCTCTACCTGAGCGCCGCGGACCAAATCCCAGATTTCTCCTTCAGTGGGAACTGCTTCTGCGCCCTGGAGCGATTGAAACCTTAGAATATAGCTATGACCTCCTCCTCCCTGCCACCTCCAAGTAAGCGATACAAAAAATACTCCATCTGGCTGACTGTGCTGATCGCACTGCTCGGAGGGGGTATAGCCTATGCAGTGGTGGCAAGAGCCTATTCTCCGAACACTGCGATTGCTTGTGGGGCTATTTATGTCGGCTTTGGCTTACTCAGTGCTTTTAGTCATACCCTAATCGGCACTCGCAGTGTACATCAGATTCTGACAGGAATATATGTTCGGATGCTCTTGGCTTTGGGCATTACCGTAGCATTAGCAGCTTTCTTCAAGCCTGCCTTTGAGCCATTTCTTCTGAATGCTGTGATAGCTATAATCCTTATGCAGGCTCTATATATCATCTTCTCGCTGTAACTTTCGCCGCCTCTCTATGCGTAAAGGGATAATTCTATTGAGCCTGAGTATCACCTTCTTATGGGCTGGCGGTGGTGAAGGGCCCGCTGACTTTATTCTCGGGCACGTCAAGGATACCTATGACTGGCATATCACAGACATTCCATGGGGGAAAAATCCAGATGGTTCTACGCATTACATACCCATAGCTATACCCCTGCCACGCATTATTTATCACCCCAAGAATGGGCTGTCAGTGTTTTTCGTAAAAGGGCATACGCCCTCTGAAATCAAAGAGGAGCTTCAGAAACGTGGTTTCACCCTCACGCCTGAGGGCAAAATAGCCGCCGTGGATTGTCAGCCTATTTATGACTTGTCTTTCACCAAAACGGCTTTCCAGCTTTTGATCGTGGGTATTTTCCTTTTGTGGATAGGACGCTCCACGGCTAAGGCTTATCAGAGTTCGCCAGTACCGAGGGGTATCGCTCGTTGGGTAGAACCTGTGGTCCTGTTTATCCGGGATGAGGTTGCTCGTCCTATGCTTCATCATCACGCTGAACGGTTCTTGCCCTACCTTCTCACTCTATTCTTTTTCATTTGGCTGAGCAACTTGTTTGGACTTACTCCTCTCAACTCTAACATTATGGGGAATATCACCTTGACCTTCTTTCTGGCATTGGTGACTTTTATTCTCGTTCAGGTAAATGGGACTAAATCCTATTGGCAGCACATTTTCTGGTACCCGGGCATGCCTGTGCCGCTGAAGATTTTCCTAATGCCTCTGGAAATTATTGGTGTATTTACGAAGCCTTTTGCGCTAATGATGCGGCTTTTTGCCAACATATTTGCGGGGCACTTGATGACATTATCGGTGATCGGGCTTATATTCATTTTAGCTTCTGTATTAAAATCAGTTGTGGCAGGGTTAGGTGTGGCGATTTTTTCGGTAGCATTAGGTCTTTTTGTGATTGCTCTGGAGACTTTGGTAGCAGCGCTCCAAGCTTATATATTCACGATGCTGACAGCGGTGTTTTTAGGGTCGGCATTAGAAGAGTCCCACTGAAAGTTTCTACCTTTGTGCCCGATATGTGGTTAGAAGCAGGTAATACGATTCAGTATCTCGGCGCAGCTCTGGGTGCTGCACTTGCGGCCATAGGGGCTGGTATTGGTATTGGCACGCTTGCGTCCTCAGCTATGCAGGGTATTGCGAGGCAACCTTCTGCTGCGGGAGACATCCGGGCAAACATGATCCTGATGGCGGCCTTTATAGAAGGAGTGGCCCTGATTGCAGAGGTCGTCGCTATCCTGATTGTCTTCTTGAAGTAATCTTTATTCTCTTTTAGTCCCATGCGCCATCCGCTCCTTGTGGATGGCGTATTTTTGTATCGTGGCAAATAGGGTTCGCCTCTCTAAGGAAGCGCAGTTGGGTATAATCACGACCGTAGCTGCTATCCTCCTGTTTTTGGGGCTCAACTATCTCAAGGGACATTCCATATTTCAACGATACAACACCTATTACGCTGTATTTGAGAATGCAGATAATCTCGCCACGAGTGATAAGGTTCTTTATCGGGGCTATAAGGTGGGGCAAGTGCAGGAAATGCAGTTCAATCCTCAGACGGGGGAAGTTCGGGTAGAGTTTGAGGTTTTGCGCGAGATACCTTTGCCCATAGATACACGGGCTACCATTACCAATTTGGACCTCCTGGGTACAAAGGGGTTGTGGCTCGTACCTGGACAATCTGCTCGTTTAGCCCAAGAGGGAGATACTCTACTTGACAGTTTGGCCACTGGGACCTTTGATAAGGTCCTTCAAGAAGTGCGGCCTGTCCGAGATAAGTTAGATACCCTGCTCGCCCAGCTCAATCAAACAGCTGCTTATATAAATAGGCTTTTAGGTCCTCCAAATGGAGCCATACCCCAAACCTTAGGAGCCATCAACACTCTCGCTACTACTACCTCTAACGAACTGAGCCCTACCGCTGCCAATCTGCGACGCACTCTGACTGAGATAAACCAAACCCTTACTGAACTGCGTCCGCAGCTCTCAAATACTCTCCAAAGCTTGGGGCGAACAGCAGATACAGTGAATCTGCGGCTTCCGATTTTGCTCACTCGATTGGACTCCTCCATGGCTCAACTGCATCAGACTCTTCGCCTCCTCAATGAAGGACAGGGTACCGCCGGGCTTTTCTTGCGAGATAGTACCCTGTATAGAGACTTAGATAAAACAACGGTCAGCTTGAAACGTTTACTGGACGAGCTGCGTCTTCATCCCGAGAGGTTTGTACATTTTTCTATTTTTGGACGCAGGCGGAGCTCAGAGTAGGGGAAAAAAACTAGTATTTTTGTACCCATCTCTATGGAGGGAGTGATCGGTCTGGCGATTGTCTTTGTGGTCGTTGGCATCCCCGTATTAGGCGGACTGGCGCTGGCAGCCTACAATCGCTATCTCAAACATAAAGAAAAAGTACCTATTTCCCCAGACAAGCTCCGTCAAATAGAAAAAACTCTCTGAGAGCTCACTGAGCAAAACCAGCAGCTGCGCCGTCGCGTTGAAAACTTGGAAACCATCGTGGCAAGTGTAGAATGGGATCATTTCATAGAAAAACAATCGTCAAGGATTGAGCCTCCCCTCTCTCTCCAAAAAGAACCCGAAGCTGAATGAGTTATGATAGGATTGGCTCTCATGGTGGGGTTTATCCTGCTATACAGAGCTTACAAGCTGACGCTCAAGCATTCTCAGCGTATTCAACGCTTGGAGGAGGAAAATAGGCGTCTGCGCCAGGAGTTGGAAGAGCTTCAAGCTCGGTATCAGGAGTCTCTATCCAGAGGAAAACCCACGTTTGATGCGAAGACCCCTGCGGCCTACCTCCAGCGCATTGCAGAAAAACTGGAAAAGCGCAAAGAAGCCCTATTATAGAGAGAAAAATACCAGCCCTAAATGCGATGAGCCTATACTGTACACAGCCGTTGTGCTTCTTGAAAGATAGCGAGCCATTCTGACCACTTAAGGCGGCCGGTGCGAGTATTCTGCTGGCTGGGATGATACGACATAAGGAGGTGTAACCCATCTGTTGAGTAAAGTTTCCCATGGCTGAATGCCGGAAAGCGTTCTTTCGGAAAGAGCCGTTGTACCTGCTTATAGGCAATATGCCCCAAAGGAACGATTACCCGAAGGGTTTCCTTTAGGAGGTGGTACTCTGCGACGAGGTAAGGGAAACAGGCAAGAAGTTCAGCGGGAGTGGGTTTATTCTGAGGGGGGGCGCAGCGTATCGCAGCGGAGACATAGGCCCTCCTCAGTGATAGTCCATCTGATTGGTGCGTGCTTGTAGGTTGATTAGCAAATCCTGTCTCGTATAAGGCTCGGTATAGCCATTCTCCTGAGCTATCGCCAGTGAACATTCGTCCAGTTCTGTTTGCTCCGTGGGCGGCGGGGGCCAGGCCTACTATCCATAGTCGGGCTTTTTTATCTCCAAACCCAGGCACCCCTCTACTCCAATATATCCAACCAGAGAAACGGCGAGGAGGTTTATTCCCCACCGCTTCTCTATAAGCCACTAAGCGGCTACACTGCCGGCAGTGAATAATCTGCGCTTCTAAGCTTCCTTCCTCCTCAGAGGGTATGTCGGCTCCAGTCAAATACACCAGTTCGCAAGAGATAAATATAGCCTACCGCTAAGATGCCTGTGAAAGAAATGAATATGATAAAAGCCCATATAGGGTCTTGGGGGAAAAAGGTGATCCATGGATACATGAGGGCCAGCTCCACATCAAATACCGTGAAGAGCATAGCCACTTTGTAGTAGTGTACCGAAAAGCGCTGACGAGTGGTGCCGACAGGGTCCATCCCACTTTCGTAGGGAATCATCTTCTGAGGGGTTGGGCGTCGGGGGGCAAGCAGATTCGGGGCAAATACAAGCAGTAGCCCAACTCCTGCCCCTATTACCAGCAGAACTATGCCCCCGAGGTAGGCTTCTAACATAGAACAAAAGTAAAGGGTGTTAGCGGAGTAGCGTAATAGTGCCTATGCGTCGCAGGGTTTGGCCTGAAAAGAGACGAGCTTCAAATACGAAAGTATAAGCATCCTCAGGCACAGGAGCATTAGAACTATCCGTACCGTCCCACTGGGGTGTGCCTAAAATCTCTTTTATCAGGAGGCCCCATCGGGAATAAATGCGCAGCCGACACCACTCCAGCGGCGGAGCTACTATTTGAAAGACATCGTTTACTCCGTCTCCATTAGGGGAGAAGGCCGTGGGAACAAATATGCCCGAGAAAGGACGTACATAGATTACTCGGGTGAAAGTATCTAAGCAGCCTTCTGGACTTCGGCTGATGAGAGTGATAGTGTAGAGGGTGTCACGAGACGGAGTGTAGGTTAGGCTGGGCGATCCTGGTAATGCTGCCTCTCCGATGATCCACTGCCAAGCACTGCCGCCACGAGTGCTATCTATCAGGGTGAGGATTTGACCAAACTCTACGGTATCTGGCGGGATTGAAACAAAGTATGCGGAAGGGGGTGAGTAAATATTGAGGACGAAGGGTGTACTCTCTACGGTACCGCATCTCTGGGTGGCCTGCACAAAATAGGTGCCAGCTTCGTGTATAATCAGTACCGAGTCCGTCGCACCGAGGATGGGTAATCCCTCGTAAAACCACTGATAATTCAGAGCAGGGGAAGCTACAAGGCGTACGCTATCCCCAGGGCAAATCGAAACTGGTGAGGGAGGAAAGATACTGACCGAGGGCGCTGGTAAGCCTTGTACTTCTACAGGAGGGCTAACGGTCGAACAGCCTAAGGGGTTGGTGGCTGTAACGGTGTAGGTTCCAGGAGTATGTACCCATATGCTACTTCCCTGTGGACCGTGGCTCCAGGTATATGTCCATCCTGGTGCTGGATTGGTCACAGACAGCCAAAGAGAGTCGCCAGGACAGAGTTCATGGGGGCCTGGCGGTATAATAGTTACGATGGGTCTTCGTAAAGCGAGGGCGAAAGGCGTAGGAGTAAAGCTGGCCACCGTCTGGGTCATCCAGCTAAATCCTCCGCTTGGAATAAGGTTACCACCGATGCTATCCCATTGAGAGCCTCTCCAGTGGGCTGCGGCATCATAAGCTCCATCTTGGAGCGGATCAAAGGCGATCTCCAAAAAGCCACCTTGCAGTCCTGATAAGTGATGGAAAAAGTCGGGATTAATCACACACAAGGAAGGGGCTCGCCGCGTTCGGTCGTAGCCTTCGTTGGTAGCATCTACGGCTGCGAAGCGCCCAGCATAGGCTCCATCGGCTGAGGGCGTGATATAAACAGGACGATAGCGCAAAATCGGCAGCGAATCTCCCAAAGGGAATAGATACCGCTGCCCGCCTATACACACCCGTTCTAATGCACCGCCTAATCCCGAACGTACGAACCCGCTGAGGCGCACAATGGAGGTAGGGTCTGGGTGGCGATGATAGAGAGTCTCAGCATGCGTGTTTAGCATTTGATCGCCTAAGTCCAGCCAGTGCCTCGTGTAGGCGGCTTGGGCGAGGTTCTTGCTGGAGGTGCCTCGCAGTTCCAAAGTATCGAAATGTATCGGGTCAGTGCCCGTGATCCACTGGTAGCCGCCCCAGAGCTGCACTTTGCCTGGATGAACTGGTGTGTTATTGGGGAAGGTGGGGATAAACATTTCGTTTCCCGCTTGATTATCTATCGTGTCAGTGATATAAAGAGCCCCCGAATGGTACCATTTCCCTCCCTGACGATTAGTCACACTGCCGACGACGCTTACGAGTGTGCCTGGTGTGACGCGAATAGATTCGCCCCAATTGCTCAAGGTTTGTGCCAGCCCCACACTGCCTATTAAAATCCAAGCTCGGTACATACAACCATAAATATACAAAAACCTCATCCGCCTCCCATTGGCTCAGCGTAAGTGAAGGAAAGTAGAAAGATTGAGAAGAATAGGAAGGCAGGTTTACTTTGCCCCCAGGCAAATATTTACCTTTTCAGGTATGCGGCTCCTTGCATTATACTTGGCTATAGCATGGGCTCAATCGGCAGTTGATTCTATCTATGGGCTTTTAGGCTACTCCTTAGAAACGCCCCAAAGTGCCTTCAAAGGTCTGATACCTAAGGGAACATTCCAGCGAAAGGCATGGTTCCGTAGTACTACCGATACCATCTGGGAGGGGATTCGTTTGGCAGAGGTGAAGTACGCCTTTTACAAAGGAAAGCTTCATACCATCCAACTACGAGTAGAGGGGGCCGAAGCGAGCGCAGCTACATTGGTCCTCTTAGAGACCTACTTTGGCCCAGGTAAGCAAGATGGGTATGCGCCTCGCTACCGCTGGATAGGACAGCGGGCCAGCTTGATCTATGATCAAAATATCCTCACCCGCAATACCGAAATCCGTATGGAGAGTCTCGTTCTTCAGCGGGAGTTGGAGCGGGATGCCTATCTTGAATTCCGTAGCAGATGAAATCCATAGCCCTTTTTGGTCGTTGGACCCCGAGGATAGACCAGGCAGCTCTACGGAGCTGGCTACATATGCTGCGTGAGCGAGATATTCTATTGCTTGGTGAGGAAAGCTTTGTGGCGCATTGGGAAGCGGTGGAGGGGGGCTACTTAGGTATTCATCGTTTTTCTGAACGTGTTGAGATTACGGAGGTTTCAATGGCCTTCGTAATCGGCGGAGATGGAGCATTCTTAGAAGCTGCACGAATGGTGGCACCTATTGGAATCCCGCTGGTGGGAGTTCATGCAGGACGATTAGGATTCCTTACGGATATCTCTCAGGAGCAGCTTATTTCGGCCACAGAGACTATCCTTGCTGGGCAGTTTGCCATAGAACATCGCAACCTCCTCGCCGTAGTCACAGAGCCAGAACTATTCCAGCCAGAAGAAGCTTTCGCTCTGAATGAAGTAGTCCTCTCCAAGTCTACTTCTGGAGAAATGATCCTATTGGACGTATATCTGAATGGTGAGCTTATCAACACTTATTGGGCAGATGGTCTAATAGTTTCTACGCCGACTGGCTCTACGGCTTACTCCCTGGCTTGCGGAGGTCCGATCCTTACTCCGACCTGCGCCAACTTCGTATTGACTCCGATAGCCCCACATTCTTTGACGGTGCGCGCTTTGGTGCTGCCAGACACAGGGGTCTTGACTATTACATTTCGCTCGCGTACCAGGCAGGTTCAGATAGCCTTGGATGGCCGCAGTGTCGTGGTGCCGGATCATACTGCCGTGGCCTTGCGCCGAGCGGATATCACGCTCAAGGCAGTCAAGTTACCAGGACACAGTTATTTCCAGACTTTGCGCAATCGCCTTTCCTGGGGGGTAGATCGTCGAGAGGGCTTGTAGTAGAGCTAGCGATTGGGCTGCCCCCTCCTACTTGCCTATGCAGAACTTGGAGAAAATATGCCCTAAAATCTCATCTGGCGTAATCTCGCCTGTGATTTCTCCGATGGCGGATTGAGCCGAGCGCAGCTCTTCGGCGAGTAACTCCGTCCCGCCTTCTGCTTGGAGCAGAGCAAGGGCATTTTGTATAGCCGCCCGAGCCCGAGTAAAGCTTTCATAGTGCCTCGCATGCGAAATCAGAGCCTCTGAATCTGCTCCCATTGAAGAAAGCCTACTTACGATTTCAGCTACTAAATCTTCTAATCCCTGCCGCTTTTGCGCCGATATCGCAATGGCTGGGGTAAGGGTACCCTTAGTTTCGGAGGGCAGTAAGTCTGCTTTATTAGCTACCCAGACGATAGGGGGTAGAGGTCCTTCTCCTAGAAGCTGCCGGGCATGCTGCTGAGCCTCGGTCAAAGTTTCATTAGCTGCATCAAATACATATAGGACGAGAAAGGCTTGTTTGACTTTTTCTCGGGTTCTGCGGATACCTTCTGCTTCTACAGGGTCGGCTGGGGTTTCGCGAAGGCCCGCAGTATCAATCAGCCGCAGATCGTACCCCCCCAGAAATAGCCGCTCCTCGACTGTGTCGCGAGTCGTGCCAGGAATATCTGAAACTATGGCTCGCTCCTCAGCCAGAAGTGCATTCAGGAGGGTAGATTTGCCAGCATTGGGACGACCAACAATCGCTATGGGAATTCCCTGGCGTATGGCTTGACCCATTCTGTAAGAGCTGAGGAGCCGCTGTATTTCTGAATCCAGCGCTTCGAGAAGAGTGCGAAGCTGCTGGCGGGAAGCCAATTCTACATCCTCCTCGCTAAAGTCTAACTCCAACTCCAAGAGGGCTAAAAGTTCTACGAGCTGTGAGCGGAAGTAGCGAATCTTTTCGTAGTAAGTTCCGGTAAGTTGGCTTAGAGCTAATCGATGCGCAGCGGCACTCTGGGCCTGGATGAGATCGGCGATGGCTTCGGCTTGGTCCAGAGAGATTTTTCTATTCAGGTAAGCCCGCAAGGTGAACTCTCCAGGGCGGGCGAGGCGCGCCCCTCGTTCTATGCAGAGCTCTATCACTCGACGCAGGACATATAAGCTGCCATGGCAACTAATCTCTACAACATCCTCTCCTGTATACGAGTGAGGAGCTGGAAAGTAAGTCACTATCACCTGGTCTAAAAGCTGGTTATCCGCATCCCGTAGGATCCCAAATTGGGCGGTGCGCGGTTTCAAGGGCCTTCCTGTCCAGAAGGTTTTGACGATGGATAGAGCTTCGGGGCCACTGAGACGAATCAGACCGATGGCAGCAGGTGCCCAAGCCGTGGCCACGGCCACTATGGTATCTCCCACGCCACAAATCTATGTCGGAGAATGCCCTACCTTCGCAGCGTGGCCGAGGTAGCGATAGAGCCTTCCTGGAAAGCGCTACTTCAAGAGGAGTTTAATAAGCCCTACTTTGAAGCTTTGGTGGCCTTTTTGAAAGACGAGAAACGCAAGGGTAAAACTATCTATCCGCCTGGGCCACAGATCTTTCGGGCATTTGAGCTGTGTCCAGTGGATAAAGTGAAAGTGGTGATTTTAGGACAGGACCCCTATCATGGCCCTGGACAAGCGCATGGATTGTGCTTCTCGGTGCCGAAGGGCGTGCCGCCTCCCCCCTCCCTTCAAAATATCTTCAAAGAGCTGGAAGCTGATCTTGGCGTTCCGCCGCCTCCTCATGGTGACTTGACCGGGTGGGCGCAGCAAGGGGTGTTTCTTCTCAATGCCATCCTAACCGTAGAGAAACATAAGCCTACTTCTCATCGGGGTAAAGGGTGGGAAACTTTCACTGATCAAGTAATTAGGCTCGTCTCTGAGGTGCGCCCACACGCAGTTTTCATGCTATGGGGGCAGTATGCGCGCAGCAAAAAATCTCTTATCAATCCTTATAGACACCTCATATTAGAGGCTGCTCATCCTTCTCCATATTCGGCAGCGAATGGTTTTTTCGGCTCTCGGCCGTTTTCTAAGGCGAATGCTTTCCTGGTAGCTCATGGGATGGAGCCAATAGATTGGGGACTTCTGTAAAACAGAACCGATACATGCGTATGCAGGGAATTTTTCACCTCTACACTATTCTGATGCTGGGTCCTACTATACTGGTGCAGGCTCAGCAGGACACCCAAAGAGTCTGGCGTGTAGAGGGCACCCTTGGGCTCCAGGCGGCCCAGACAGCCCTCTCTAATTGGCAAGCTGGCGGCCAAAATCAAACGGGATTGGGTACTCAGCAGAGGTTATTTGTCCTGCGGCGATATGATACCCATGTCTTGACGCTGGAATACACTGGCCAATACGGCCTCCTACGAGTGGTCCCCCAACGCACCTGGCGCAAGACGCAGGACTTTCTGCTCCTTATCTTTCAATACAAGCGAAGCTTAACCCCCAAATGGGCCTTTTCTATATTAGCGGATGGGCGTACGCAGTGGGCGCCGACTTACACATATGTAGGAGACTCGGTGGTTCGTCCGGCTAAGTCGGCTTTCTTAGCTCCTCTATACGGACAGCTTTCCGTAGGTGCGCTCTATACGCCTGTGAAAGGATGGCAACTTACTTTTTCGCCAGTCTCGGCAAGGGTTACGTATGTACGCTTAGGCTATCTCGCTGATGCGGGAGAATTTGGCCTCAAACCTGCTGAACGCGACTCCTTAGGGAATATTGTTCGTCCAGCTCGAAAAGCCTTATGGGAGATGGGGAGCCGCCTCACCTCGCGTCTGAGTCTCTCCCCCGTACAGCAGCTATCGATTAATCACTTTTTAGATGTATTCTACGGGTACATTCCCAGCTTACCTCGTCCGATTGTGCTGTCGCAGCTCCAAGTTTCGTACAAGCTCAAAAGCTGGCTGGCTCTTTCTCTGTCTCAGCAAGCTATATATGATCCGCGATTAGGACGGGGGAAAGAAGCCCTTCAACTCCTCACTGCGTGGACCTTAGGACTGACTTGGCAGGAGGTCTATCCCAGAGGCCGTTAAGGGGTCCTAACGCAAGCTAATAAGAATGCGATGGCCTCCTATATTTGTCATATGTGGCGAGTAGTAGGGATATTAGTTCTACCCATTCTATTTGCTCAAGGTGGAGGGGTGCGATTTTTTGAGGGGAGTTGGGAAGCCCTCCTCAAAGAAGCCCAAAAGCAAGGCAAGCCCATATTTGTGGACTTTTACGCCGTGTGGTGTGGCCCTTGCAAGATGTTGGAGCGCTATACTTTCTCTAATCCAGAAGTTGGGGCATATGTAGAGAAAAACTACATTGCTTATCGCATAGATGCGGAGCGAGGCGAAGGGTCCAGCCTTGCCGATCGATATCGCATTCGGGCTTATCCGACGATAGTCTTCTTAGATCCACAGGGCAACGAAATTGGGCGACAGGTAGGATACGTCGATGCTCCTGGCTTTTTGGGGATACTCCAGCGCTATCGCGAGCAGTATTCCAAGACTCAAACGCCTAATCAACCTTCATGGGAGGGATTCAAGGATCAGCTCAAGGTGTTTTTCACTGACCTGACCCAGAAAAGCTGGGAAGCAGGATTCTCGGAGCGCCTCAACTCTATAGATGCAGAGCCCCAGGCCCCAGGGACTTCTTCGGCGCCTGCAGATGAAGTCCTTAGAGCCCTAAGCCTGTGGAAAAGAGGTCAAAAAGACGCTGCACTACACTTACTGCATCACCGGCTCTATCAGCAGCAGAAGCTATCCCCTCAGCAGACATTGTGGTTAGCGGCTTATGCTCTACTACACTGGGAGACCATACCTCCTGAGAGTATAAACTGGGCTACCTACACCACTAAGAAAGACCCCTCCGGTGCAGCGTACTTGATTTTGGCTGCGCTGTACTATCGATTAGGAAGGGAGGTAGAAGCTCAGAAAGCTCTCAAAGATGCTCAGCGGGACCTACCTTCAGATCATCCTGCGCTTGCTACACTGGCATCCCTTCTCAGGCGTAAATAAAAATCAGGCAGATTGACACCGTCAGTGTATGCTGCTGTCCTTGCCTATGGAGGACAGGAGTGGATAGAAAAGTTTTTACCCTCTTTATTAGCCACACAGTATCCAGCTCTCACTGTCTGGGTGATAGATAATGGGAGCGTACCTGAAATAGCGTCGTGGGTGCGGCAGCGCTTTCCTCAGGTACGAACCCTCCGATATGAGGAAAACGAAGGATATGCAGGAGGCTATCAGCGGTTTTTCGCCGAGCATGGGCATGAGGCGCCTTACTTGGCTCTCTTGAATAGTGATGTAGAGGTCACTCCGAATTGGCTTGCACCACTCATTGCTCGCTTAGAAAGGTGTCCACAAGTGGCTGCAGTGCAGCCTAAGATTCGTGCGTGGCATGACAGGGGCGCTTTTGAATATGCTGGAGCGGCAGGGGGACTCATGGATGCATGGGGGTATCCTACCTGCTATGGCAGAGGAGAAAAGGACTTAGGACAGTACAATCAACCTGCCCAAATATTCTGGGCCAGCGGAGCGGCTTTCGTAGTGCGAACCCAAGCTGTTTGGGAGACGCTGGGCGGACTCCTCTTCAAACCCTACTATTTCATGCACATGGAAGAGATAGACCTGTGCTGGAGACTCCAGCGAGCAGGATGGGAAATTGTGTACGAACCCGAAAGTGTGGTCTTTCATGTGGGGGGAGCTTCGCTGGCTCAGGGTCACCCAGATAAGGTGTACTATAACTTTCGGAATAGCCTCTATCTCCTTTGGGAAAACCTTCCTAAAAAAGAGCGCTGGTGGAGAGTCCTTGGACGTATGATATTAGACTTACCTGCAGCTATCTATCTTCTTTTTCGAGGAGGACCTAAGCACTTCTGGGCAATAGTGCGAGCCCATATAGCCTTTTGGCGGTACTTTCGCACCCCTCCTGCCCTCCCTCCCCTACCTTTTATATCTTACAAAGCCCTGAGCGGCGTCCTTCCCCAATCTTACCTTTTTGCGAGGCGACCGTATCCTACCATGCCCCCCCGTTGTGGGGAAAAAAGAGGTTTCCCCTTTATTTAGGAGCGAAGGGTTTCCTTATATCGGGTGAGTTGGCGCCTTATCGCACTTAGAGCAGCGTCAAATGCCTCTTGAAAATTATTTGCCTTTTCTTCGGCAACTAAAACTTCACCTGGGACTTGTATGCGCAATCTCACTTCATGGGTTGGACTCTTGACACCAAGCTCGTGTAGGTAAATATCTGCCCCTATGATGAAGGCGAAGTCCTGGAATAATCGTTGCATTCGGCTATCAGCGTATTCCGCAAAAGCAGAAGTGACTTTTGCGCTGCCATGGTGGATTTGGTAACGCATCGTTGGACAAAGGTAGAAGATGTCTGGCATTCTTCCCAAGTGTGTATTTTGGGATATGAGCTGGCTGCGCGAGGAAGTGCTTCGGCGAGCGGATATTGTAGAGGTCGTAAGTGAATACCTGCCTCTCAAAAAGAAGGGGTCTAACTACTGGGCCCTCTCTCCTTTCAAACCTGAAAAAACGCCTTCTTTTGCTGTCAGTCCCTCAAAACAAATCTTCAAATGCTTTGCCAGCGGGAAGGGGGGGGATGTGATTCGCTTCGTCATGGAAATGGAGGGCTTGTCGTATGGAGAAGCGCTGCGCAAGCTGGCTCAAAAGTATAATATACCCCTGCCAGAAAAAGATGATCGAGGCCTTCCTCAAGCTCGCGAGCGACAGCGATATTTAGCGATATATCAAGAGGCCTTACGCTTTTATCGAGACATGCTGAAAAACTCCCCCGCTATGGCTTACTTGGAGCGCCGAGGGGTAACCTCGCAGGCAATAGAAGCATTTCAGCTCGGATATGCGCCCTCCGAGGGCGCTGCACTTACCCAATACCTTCTGCGACTTGGTTATCCAGAGCAAGCCCTCTTAGAATGGGGGCTGAGCTTGCGCAGTGAGACCACGGGGCAACTCTATGATCGATTCCGCGGGCGGCTGATATTTCCTATTCACGATGAACAGGGGGCCGTGATTGCTTTTGCTGGACGCACCTTAGGGACGGATGAACCTAAATACTTGAACTCTCCCGATACACCGTTTTACCACAAGTCCGAAGTTCTGTACGGGTTGTATCAGGCGCGTCATGCGCTTCGGAAGGGTTCCTCTGCATTGATTGTAGAGGGGTATTTAGATGTGATTAGCCTACATCAGGCTGGCTTTTCTCAGGCGGTGGCTACCTGCGGGACAGCTCTAACAGCGACTCATTTAGAGCGCCTGCGTCGGTACACCAAGCGCCTCGTCCTGATGTATGATAACGATTCGGCAGGTGAGGCTGCTACCCTGCGTGCCATCTCTAGTGGACTAACCGCAGGATTCTTTGTATCCGTAGCGGCGATTGAAGGGGCTAAAGACCCCGATGAACTTCTTCAAAATCAAGGCCCCGCCGCCATTGATAGGGCTTTGAACAATCAGCTTAGTTGGGTAAAGTACCTCATACGCACCCATCCCAGCGACACGCCTGAAAAGCGCTATGAGCTCATTCAGCAACTGGGGGAGAACTTGCATACGATTCCTGATCCGCTTTTACAGCGAGTATATGCGGAGGAAATTCAAGAGAGCCTTCGCATTCCGATAGAGTTTTGGGAGAGCTTTGAGCGGGCTGAGATCTCAGCTCGTCGAGAATCGCTGCTTACAGGCACCCAGCGTATTACCGCTGAGAAGGAGCTGATACGCATAGCGTTTACTTATCCCATGCATACCTATGCTGGGATGCCTATATGGGAGTTTTTACGAGAGGAGTTTCGGCATTTAGTATTTGCTGATGAAAAAGCAGAAAACCTTCGGCACATACTATGTGAATGGTCAGCTTCCACGCCGCCTACTGCAAATGAGCTTATGCAGGAAATGTCCCCCGAGATGCAAGACTGGCTAAGCGAGCTTTTATTGGAAAAGTACACGCTCAGCCCGCACTGGCAGACCTGGGATGATAGTCCGATGGAGGAAGACCCTGTGGCTGTATTGGAGAGTAATCTGGCTCTTTTGCACTTGGGCCATATTCAGCGGCTTCTAATGGAAAATCTCAGTATTTTATCTACTCTGTCCCCAGACAGTCCGACCTACGAAGAGCATCTGTCTATTCATCAAGTACTGATTCGCCAGAGAGCTACTTTGGCTCAGCAGTGGGGCATTCTGCTCCCTTATCAGACTCAATGGCAGGATCTTCCTAAGGAGAGCAGGCAGTAGGATATGACTATAAAAGACTACCTGCCTCACCTTGAGAACTTTATCCCAATCTTGTCAAGATTAGCCTTTTGTACTTAGGGAGCATTGCTGGCAGTTTATATTTGTTGAGGATATGCAGCGTTACCTCATACTATTGGCTTGGGCGGCCCTCTTTGCTCAGGAAGAGCGCTTAACTGCCCCTCTCCCTCCATCTCAAAAGCCTGGGGCCGTTTTGCGGGGACGGGTGATTGAGGCTCGCACAGGGGAGCCTTTGGCAGGCGTTCAGATTCGCTTCGCAGACAAGGGGGGCTTTACGGATGAAAAGGGAGCCTTTGTTGTACCTTTTGAATCTGCGGATACGCTGGCGGCTTTTTTGCTTGGCTACCGGGTGAAAAAGGTTTACATTCCTCGTCCTTCTTCGGAGATACTTTTGCGGTTAGAGCCAGTAGAGACTCAGTTAGAAGAAATACAGATTGTTACAGATGCTCAGCGAGAGTCAGAAGCAGGGGCATTTTTAGAACGACTGAGGAGCTTAGAGATAGGCGAGCTGTACTCCCAGGAGCTTATTATGAAGCGCAGCACAGACTTTTATGTACCTAATGTGCTGCGGCGGCTGCCTGGGGTTTCTCTGCTTTCTGGGCGTTTTGTCAGCATACGAGGTATGGGCGAGCGGTACAATGCCTTTGCTTTCTGGGCAGCTTATCCAGCATGGCTTAATTATGACGCCAGCTTTGGAGAGTTGGACCATCTCATTACTACCCTATTAGGACGAGTGGAGGTACGGAAGTTTTGGACGCCCGAACTTCTTGGGCATTTTGGCGGTGGAATGGTAGATTTTCAGCTGCCGACCGCTTCCAACGAAGGCTGGCAGGTAAGTCTCACCACCGAAGCTGATGCTGGGGCCATAGGACGCCCCTTCGCTTATCTCAAATCTCCCATAGGGGAGCCTTTACCTGCGGACTTTCCTCCGCCTGGCGTCATCCAGGCTTCTGAAAATAATGGGCAGCCGCTGCCGAAAAACTTCACTTATGGACAGCGTTTTAGGCGATATACCGTGCCTGATACGATGCACTATGGGTTGCCCGGCATTCTGTTCTCTTTGAGTTTTGATAAGCGCTTCTATAGAGGGGGAATTGTTTTGAGAGGAGCTTATTCCAGACGGTATCTCACGAGCAAATTTTCTTTTCAGGATGGAGAGTTTGTGGAGGAGGATGGTCAATGGCACTTCGTAAGCTATACGGATGAGGTCCGAAAGTCTCCTCTTCATACCTACATGCATGGGGGAGGTGTGTCATGGCATGCCCACTTTACTCCAGTAGCGACACATACTTTCACTCTGGAAGGAATCTTTCTTTTGAATACCTTTCAAAAGTCTGGGCTTCAAGAAGCCTTTTACATAAATCCAGAGATAGACTCTGTTCAAAAGGTATATAGTTGGTATCCCTCCTTTTTCATTCAGCGATCATGGTTGGGCGTGGCGCGTCCTGGATGGAGCTTTGCATTTGGAAAGTGGCAAGGGCGGGTGCAGCTTGGCTTTGTATCGCAGGGTAACATCATTCCGCAGTCAGGGGCGATGAATTATATTCGTTATCCAGGCACAGAAAATATCGTTTATGAGCAGGAGCTATATGGGGAGTCGGAGATTTATGCTCAGGTTTGGTCATCCCGTACTATTGCCTACCAGGGTTATGCCCACCCATATGTAGAGAGGCGTTGGGGCACGCAAGAGCGGTGGCTCCAAGTGAGATTAGGAGGGTGGTATTCTCTGGAACGGCAAAGATTTGCCGGGCGCCAGCTTGGCTTTATGCCAGATACAGCAGGAGGCTTTCCCGTCATGGATCCGAGCATCCTGAGCATTCAGCATATCCGTGAGGTGTATAATCCACTTTACATTCGGTCAGGCGGATGGTATCTGATAGATAGGACTACTGATTATCATCGGCATAGGGGCTTTACTCAGCTACTCGCCGGGTATGGATGGGTGCGGGTTTCTTGGAATCCTCGATGGGAAGCTTTGGTAGGACTGCGTTATGAGATATGGCAACGGCATATTCAGAATACCGTTGTCGCTACCGAGCGAGACACGACTCTGGTTAAGCTCAATGAAGGCCATCCCTTGCCAGCCCTGCTCCTAAAATACCGAGTTGGAGAAGCTCATTCCCTGCGTATTGGGACCAATCTTACCCTTATTCGCCCACCTTTTCCCACGCAAGTCCCTCTACCTTATTTCGACTACTTCTGGGGCATTTATTGGCGAGGCGACGAAAATGTGCGTACAGGGCGCAGTTGGAATGCCGATATCCGCTGGGAATGGCTCCAAAGCAAAGATAAGCTTTTCGCTGTGGGGCTTTTCTATAAGCGCTTATGGAATTTACCAGAAGTATATCTGGTTCCAGCGAGTTATACGCTGACATTCACTTATGCTACGAGAAGCCGTTCGTGGGGGGAGATTATCGGCGCGGAAATGGAAGTGCGCTACCCCCTGTGGGAGACCGAAAGGTCGCGCCTCTGGAGCTACGCTACCTTTACACTGAGCGAGAGTGGATTGGAACAATCACCTTGGCGCAAAATAGGCTGGTTAGAGGGGCGGTTACAAGGTCATGCCCCCATAGTTGGCAATGCTGGTCTGATTTATACTAGGCCTAAGTATGAACTGGCGACCTTTCTCACTTATACGAGCTTACAAATCTGGGCTATCGGCTTTGATCGTTATATCTACCCCCATATTGTGGAGCGAAGTCGGCTAATGGCCGAAGCTCAGTTTACCTATCGTTTGACCGACAGGTGGGAACTGCGTCTCGCCATTTGGGACATCGTCAATCAGCCTTATCGGCGTACCCAACAGGTAGGGAATGTTAGTAGGTTCCAGCCTGAGCAGGATGCTCAGCCTACATGGGAGAGGTGGGCGTATAGATTCTACCTTACACTACGCTATAATTTCACCCGATAAGTCAAGAATACGGCTTACCTTTCGGAAAGCAAAGGAGATAAAGCTCCCCAGCAGTTCTCGTCGACGGGGCTCTAAATAGTATTCATTCACTGGGCTTTTTTCTTTATGGGGGCCTTTAGCTAAGTTCCTCTCCTTTTGGCAGCTGGCGCCAGCTCCATTTTGCCTTTATTATCCCATCTTCTAAGTACAGGGCCCCGGCAGAGGAGCGAAGCATGGCTTTGATTACAGTCTGGTCCTGAGGGGCAAAGCAAATGGAAAACCCCTGCGCCTTGGCCCACTGCTCTCTCACTTCAGCTGGCGAGGCAGTCACTGCTACTACCTTGATGTCAGAGGGGAGGTTTGTAAGGAGGGCTTTCCAGCGCTCGATTTGCTTCGCTTCCAGAGCTTGAAGGTCAAGGGCAACCAGCATGAGCACCTTACCAGAAAACTCGTCTATTTGGCAGCTACTCTGCACAGGATAGTAGTCCGTTATCTCTGGAATGCCGGTTTGGGGGTCTGGCTGGATAGCTTTTTTGAGGTTTTTTCCGACGTGGTAGGGGAGAAAATCTATGGCTGGGAGGTGGGTGTAGAAATAAAGCGTCATACCAGCTACCACGCCAGTTAGGCCCCAGGCGGTGGGGGCTACCAGCCGAGCCGGTAGCCATGGTCGAATCTCTTCCCGTTGGAGGAAAATGTACCCTATGAAAAGCAAGAGAATCACATCTTTCCCAAACGACTGCCAGGGGGTAAACTTGATAGCATCGCCAAAGCACCCGCAGTCCGAGACTGCTTTCGTAATCGCCGAATAGCCTGTGAGAAAGGTGAAAAATATAATCATCAGCAGCAAGCTCCATGCGGTGAAGTGTCGAGCGTATCCTATTAGAAGGAAGAGAGCCAAAGCTGTCTCAAAGATGGCAATTCCACCGGCGAGGCCTACGCTCCACGGGCCAAAGATTTCATGAAAGGGAATCCCACTGTGCTTGTAGAAAACTTCAAAGTACTCTTCCAGCTTGTAAGCGAAACCCCGAATGTCATTCACCTTAATCAGGCCAGATATAGTGAAGAGAATGCCGACAAATACTCGCGAGAATATAAGCAGGTAATCCTTCTTAGCGCGCATAGGCTGTACTTCGTTTTTCACGTATAACAGTAACCTTGATCTGCCCAGGATACTGCATAGTGCTTTGAATCTCTTCGGCGACGGCTTGGGCGATTTTATCTGTGAGGTCATCTGAAACCTTTTCGCTCTCTACGAGGATGCGGAGTTCGCGTCCTGCTTGGAGGGCAAAGGCTTGGACCACACCTGGGAACTTTTTTGGTAAAGCTTCTAACTCTTGAATGCGCTGGATATACTTTTCGACGGTTTCGCGACGGGCTCCTGGGCGGGCCCCACTGATGGCATCAGCTACTTGTACTATGGGTGCGATGATGGTCGTCATCTCTATCTCGTCATGGTGGGCCCCTACGGCATTTAGGACCTCTGGATGTTCTTTATGCCGGCGAAGGATTTCCATACCAAGTAGAGCATGAGGCATTTCAGGGTTTTCGTCTGAGACTTTTCCTATGTCGTGGAAAAGCGCTGCTCGTTTGGCTAATCGCACTTTTTCTTTGGGAAGGCCGAGTTCGGCTGCGATTATCGCAGCTAAACGCGCTACTTCCTTAGAGTGGTGCAGGAGATTTTGCCCGAAAGAAAACCTAAATCGCATTTTGCCTACAAGGTCTCGTATTTCAGGGGCCACCCCGCGAATGTCTAAGCTCATGAGGGTGCGATGGCCTATTTCACGGATTTCTTGTTCTATCTCCTGCTCTACCTTCTTCACAACCTCTTCGATTCGGGCGGGATGTACGCGCCCATCGGCTAATACCCGTTGCAAGGTGCGACTGGCGATTTCCCGGCGAATTGGATCGTAGCAAGAAATGACAATAGCCCCAGGTGTATCATCTACGATGATTTCTACCCCTGTAAGGGCTTCTAGGGTGCGAATGTTGCGTCCCTCACGACCAATAATGCGCCCTTTATGTTCATCACTTTCCAGCGGGAAGGTGGTGATGCTGTGCTGTATCGCCTGTTCCACCCCTACTCGGGACAGTGTGATGGAGATGATTCGTTGGGATTCTTCTACTGCTTTGAGGCGCGCTTCCTCTAATATCTGCTGAATCTGCGTATGAGCCCGTGCCTCCGCTTCTTGCCTAAGGGTCTCCATGAGATATTGAATTGCTTCTTCCTTCGACATTCCACTGACTTCTTCTAAGCGGCGCTGAATCGACAACTCCTTTTCAATCAAGGCTTCTTCGCGGCGCAGGATGTCTCGGAGGCGCTGCTCCTGAGCCTCTTTTTGCTGGTCTAATCGCTCAAACTCTTTCTGCAGCGTGGCGAGTTGTACCTGAACCTGTTCTTGCCGGCGATTGACGGTCTCTTCTAAGGTGATGACTTGCTTTTGACGCTCTTCGGCCTCTCGCAGGCGAGCTTCGGCCTGCCGAAGGATCTCTTGGGCTCGAGTCTGTGCCTCAGTAATTTCCTGCTTAAGCTGCTCCCGAATCCGTTTTTCTGCTTCCCGTTCAGCGATTTGGAATCGTTTGTTAGCTTCATGGAGGCGATGTTGAGCCTTCTGCTCCAGGCGCTGGATGCGTGCTTGGGATTCCTTTTCTAAGGCCTGAAGGCGCGTTTGATGCTCCTGTTCTATCTCCTCCAGGCGGCGGCGGTGGCGCTGCTTGAGAAGGTTTAGACTCAGATACCCTCCTGCCACCCCTATCAAGAGTCCAATACCGATGCCTATCAAGCTGTTTATCATACTTCTGCGGAAATAAATTCTGGGGGTATGATTTGCTCTATCCGACGGCAGAAGTCCTCATATAGCTGGAGGCGCTGACTAAGCGCTTCTAATACGCTAAGGGTAGCCATCAGCCAGAGGGTGAGCTCATCGGTATGGGGATGTTCGCGACGCAGCCGAGAAGCTTCGTCGCTAATCTTCGTGAGCAGCTTCTCTAAATGCGCTATTGTCGTTGGGGGCGCCTGGACGGTCAGTCGCCGCCCGAGAATTGTCCAGGTTCGGATCTCCTCTGCCATAGGATAGAGCGGTTGATACCTTCTCTCTCAGGAGAAAGAGGCGCTGACGCAGCTGCCTTTTCTCCTGACGATACTTCAAAAGTAACGCTTTTTGCTCTTCGGTAGCGCGCAGATAGGCTTCCTTAAGAAGCCGAATCCCTTGTTCCAGGCGCTGTAGGCGCTTTTCAATCTCCTCTAAGGCTTCCATAGATCTGATTCTCAGGACGAATGTCTAACGAAATCCCCCAAGGGTCTACTTCTATCTGCTGCACAGGTTCTCGGGTATGGAGAACTTTGACCACATAGTGAGGCTCTTTGGCCCAGACCTCAGCAGGAAAATACCATAGGGATTGGGCTCCTCCCTTGTAGGTCAAGCGAACCCACAAAGGCCACACCATCGTTCCTTGATTGCGAAAACTTATGCGTAGCTGATATACTTCGTTGTCGTTTCGGAGATGCTTTGATGCCTTGGCTTGCATTTCGGCAAGCATCTTCTTGCGTTCTGCGAGGGACTTTTCGTATTCTTTGAGGTTGGCTTCTACCTGCTTATTTAGAAGGCGGGGATGCTTTTCTACATAGAAGTGGCGCCTGACAGTATCTCGGGCTAAGCGTGTCAGATACAGCTCCACGGCTCGCTTTTCCTCCGCTAATAAGGCCTCCTGATAGCGACGATCTATGGAGATTTTTTGCTGAATGACGGTATCTATGGTGATGTCTATAGTGGCAGTATCTAGGAACCAGCCTTTCCAGAACCAGCCCAACTCCTGGGCTATGCCAGTGGACATACATCGGAAAAAGTCCCAGGGTTCGGGATGCTTGAATGCCCAGGCGCGAGCGTAGCGCTGGAAGGCCGTATCCATACGAGCAGGGTCTAATATGTACTCCCGCAGCGTTTCTAACCCGATGGCTACCTTGATATAAGCATTAGCACCCATTTCTCGGATGGAAAGCGGATGGGCTAAAATAGGCTGACTGCGTCCGCTGGCCAAGTACTCCCTCAAACGCTTTCGCTCATTCTCTAAGTCATTTTCTTGAATCTTAGGCTCAAAAGTGCCCTTAGTTCGATTTTCTAAATAGGAGTTTAGTCCCTCATCCAACCACATCCAGCGCCTTTCGTCCGAGCATACTATCATTGGAAAGAAGTTATGACCGACTTCATGGATAACCAAGGCAATGAAACTATGGCGCAGAGCTTCAGAAACCTGGCCATTTTTCTCGGGTTGCTGACGCCCGCAGAAGACTATCATTGGGTACTCCATTCCATAGACCCCACCGTAAGTAACCGTCATTGTCGGATAGGGAAAGGGGAAGGTGTAGCGGCTATACTCATGGAGGGTGTGTTCGGCGGCGCCCATAGCGAGGTGCTCCCAGAGGGGAGCTACGTCTGGGGTATACAGGGCCTGGAGTAGAGTAGGTTGGGGGGCGCCAGGTACCTGCGTGTAGCGGGCCTCCCAGATATACTGATGACTGGCAGCAAAGGCAAAATCTCGAACATTCTCGGCGCGAAACCGCCAGGCTATGGTATCTTTTTCTACCTTGAAGGGCACTTCCTTGGCGGTGGTGATGAAAGTCGTGCTGTCAAAACCGACTTTTTTCCATCGGGCCAGTTGAGTAGGAGGAAGGACGGTTTCTGGATTCAACAAACGACCTGTAGCTGCCACGATGTAGCCCTTGGGGAGGCGCACGGTGACTTCATAATCCCCAAACTCCGTAGCAAACTCGCTGGGGCCGTAGTAAGGCATCTTTTCCCAGCCTCGGATATCATTGAGGAGTACTGGACGAGGATAATACTGCGCTACCTGATAGATAGGGCCGTTTTCGGTCATCATGTAGCCGCCTCGTCCTTCTACTAAAGCATCGTTTAGAATAAATGTCCATCGCAGGCGCAGGGTGATAGACTCACCAGTGGAAAGGCACTTGGGGAGAGTCACCTCTAAGAGCGTTTCTTGTAGGCGATAGGGGAGAGGTCGAGTAGCAATTCCTTCTTCTACAGAGGCTTCCATGAGAGTGAAGTCGGTGCGCTGATAGTTTTGTAACTGGCGGGCATACAGCTCAGTGCGACTGGACTTGCCCCGCTGAGCATCTCGCCGAAAGTCTTCCCATAGAAAGTTTCGACTTAAGTGGCCAAGACTACTCAGGCTGAAATAGTTAGGCTCTACGGCGAGCCATAAATAACAAAGGGGAAAGGGCCCATTATGGGTATAGGTAAGTCGAGCGATGCCAGTGAGGCGATGGCTTTTAGGATCTATGGTAATCTCCATTTGATAGTCGGCTCTATTTTGCCAGTACGCTGGCGAGGGGGTACCGAAGGGCGTGCGAGTAGGGGAGATAGTAGGAGCGTAATCTTCTAATGGCTGAAAGGGGTCTGTATGAAAAGCCGTTTGGGCCCACAGGCAGGACAGAAACAGGACCACTGGCCGCATGAAGCAAAAGTACAAACCCCAGGGGGGCCTCGCAGAGTCAGATTCCATTCTGAGCCTTTTGATCCTCTGTACCTTCGGGATTATGCTGCCAGTGGACACTTCGCTGGAACTTCGTGAGAAGTATAGCCATGACTGGACTGAGGATTTGAGGTTCTTGCCTGATGCTGTGGCTTTGCCCAGGACAGTGGATGAGCTTCAAAGGGTATTAGCTTATGCCTATGAGCGGGATATCCCTATCATCCCGGCGGGGGGGCGCACAGGGCTCAGTGGTGGAATGCTGCCAGTGTATGGCGGATGGGTAGTTTCCCTCGAGAAGCTCAATCACTTTCATATAGACACCTCCAACCTAACGGCCATAGTGCAGGCTGGAGTGATTACTCAGACTCTCCATGAAGCTGTAGAGGCGGTGGGGCTATTTTATCCGCCTGACCCTTCCAGTCGAGGCAGTTGTACGATAGGGGGGAATATCGCTCATAATGCTGGAGGGGTGCGTGCAGTCAAGTATGGTACCACGCGAGAATATGTACTTGGATTAGAGGCGTTTTTACCAGACGGTCGTCCTTTGCGTACTGGTAGTGCCACTCTGAAAAATTCCACTGGCTATAACCTCACTCAACTTCTGGTAGGCAGTGAAGGAACATTAGCCGTTATTCATACTGCGATTCTTAAGCTTCTCCCTAAGCCGCGCTGGGTACGCACGCTACTTTTTGGCTTTCCTGATGCTGGCGCTGCTGTGGGCGCTGTGGTCAAGATTTTTCAGCGGGGTATTTTGCCTGCGGCCATAGAGTTTATGGAGCGGGACGCGGTCTTATTCGGGCAAGCATATCTCGGAGAGAAGCTATATCCTGGTGCCGAAGAAGCAGGAGGACTCCTGCTCGTAGAGGTAGACGGCAATCATCTCGAGGCCTTAGAAGGAGAATGTGTAGAGATAGAAGAAGTCGCTTTTGAATGCGGCGCCACTAAAAGCTGGTATGCTCAGACTTCTGATGAGCGGGACAGATTATGGCGATTGCGGCGCTGCCTCGGGATCGCTGTCAAGTCCAGCGGTCCCTATAAGGAGGAGGACACCGTGGTGCCCCGCACCGTCTTGCCTGAACTTCTCCAAAAGGTGAAGGCATTAGGCGCACAGTATGGATTTCGGTCGGTGTGTTACGGCCATGTAGGAGATGGTAACCTTCATGTGAATATCCTTAGAGAAGGGCTGGATGAAAAAACCTGGCAAGAAGAGGTCCCCAAGGCTATTGAGGAGCTATTCCGCTTCGTTATAGCCCAAGGAGGGGCCCTCTCGGGAGAACATGGCATCGGTTGGGTACAGAGGCGATATATGCCTATTCAGTTCGATGCCGATCATCTCAGACTAATGCAGGAGCTTAAGAGAGTTTTCGATCCCAAAGGCCTTCTCAATCCTGGGAAAATCTTTCCCTGAGAGGAGCTATCAGCGTTCGTAAGGTTCCCGAAGCTTTTGCATCTAAATGGATCGCGAGGGTGAAAAAAAGCAGGCTCTCTTTCCAGAGAGGAAGAGTCAGGCTTAGGATTTCGTTCGTAGTATCACGACAAGCCTGCTTCCCGAAGGACGGTTTGTACGGCCTGGTGGGCCCATGGCCCTCCCGCCAGGATGCGCCCACCGAAAAGGAAATCGTTCCCACCTGAAAAGTCCGTTACGAGTCCGCCTGCTTCGGACACAAGGAGCGCGCCCGCAGCGACGTCCCAGGGATTGAGGTCCATTTCAAAAAACACATCCAAGCGGCCAGCAGCTACGTAAGCTAAATCCAAAGCGGCTGAACCCAGACGCCGTAAACCCCCAAAGCGCCGCATGACTTCATTCAAAGCTCGGAAATACTTCTCCGCTCGCTCTGGATCACGATACATAAAGCCTGTAACGACGAGGAGCTTGTCTGCATCGTCGGTTGGGCTGACATGTAAGCGCTCCTCACCGCAGTAGGCACCCGCTCCACGGACGGCCCAAAAGGTCTCTTCCTGAGGCACGGCATATACTACGCCCAATATGGGCTGTCTATGGTGAAGAAGCGCCACGCTAATCCCGAAGAGCGGAATCCCATGCACAAAGTTTTTAGTGCCATCTAAGGGGTCTATCACCCATAGCAGTTCTTTATCATGCTGAGTCCCACCGCTTTCTTCTAAAATAAATCCAGCTTCGGGGAGGAGGCGAGCGCAGCGCTCCTGAAGGAGAGTTTCGGCTTGCCTGTCTACATAGGAAACGGGGTCGCGAGCCGTTTTGTACTCTGTATGGCTGCGACTAAACTGCTTGAACTCTCTATAAAGGTAAGAGCCTACTTCTCGGATGGCCTGGAAAAGCGCCGGGAGTGATACGACTGTATCCACCATAGGATGAGCGCAAAAGTACTCAGGCCTATCCACCCTATTTCTCCGAGGCGGTAATAAAGGGTACCAGGGGTGCGGGGGGCAAGTTGGCCTTCCACGATGCCGATCTGGTCATAGGGTAGAGAGGCCAGCCTTTCACCTGTGTGAGATAGGAGCGCAGAAACACCTGTATTAGCACTGCGTACGGCAGGCACACCTAAGGCAGTCGCAGTGAGCTGTCCGTAAGTCAGATGCTGCCAAAACCCAGAACTTTTCTTCCACCAACCATCATTTGTGAGGATAGCGAGAAGGGCTGGTCGTTCTGGCAGCCGTTGCCGCAGATCGTGAGCGAAAATGCTTTCATAACAAATCGCTACCGCTACGGGAGTTTCATCGGGGTAGAGCGTAAGCGGAGACTGGGACTGGGGCTTGCCAAAGTTCCCGAATCCACCGCCCAGGTCTATATGCCAGTGACGCAAGAAAGCGAATACCTCTAAAAATGGCGCTCGCTCCACAAATGGGACAAGCCGTGACTTGATATGCACTTGGACAGTATCGGGGCGCAAGAGAAGAGCGGCGTTGTAAGCTTCATAGCTTCCTCCGTCTGGAAGGAGACGAGCGGAGGGGGAAGGGGGCGCTCCTGGGGGGAAGTATTTATATCCGACTACCCCCAATAGGACGTTCACTTTGTGTCGTACAGCATACTCAAAAAATGGTCGGATGAAAGGCTCATTTGGCCAGGTATCTAAGCTCACGCCTACGGGTATGGCTGTTTCTGGCAGCAGAATGAGGGCGCCTTGGGGCGGATTGGAGGGGAGGAGAGACAGTAACCGACCTACTTGGGAGTCTGGTGAGAACTCAGCGAACTTGACGTAGGGATCGATGTTGGGTTGAATAGCATACACCGCTCGGGGTGAGGTGGTAGTCGAGCGAGGAGAGAGGAGGATTCCCAGAGCAGGGGTTAGAAAACCCCAAGTGAGAAAAGCTCCTAACCGCGCTTCATAGAGCAGAGCGGCTCCTACGAGGGTCCAAACAGATACACCAGTGGGGCCGATTAAGCTGGCTAGGGAGCGCCAGTAGCTCCATTCGCTCCATCCAAATCCCAAAGATAACCAGCTCCATGAAAGTTCCCATCTGAAATGAAGGTACTCAAAGGCAGCCCATAGAGGAATAAACAGCCAGACGGCCCTAACATGCGCTACCTCAAACATCTGGCGGAAAAGCCAGCGCCACACCGCAAAGACTCCCAGCATGAGGAGGGGATTAGCGAGTATGGCGGCAGCCCCAGCTACAAAGCTGAGTACCGCTTCACCAAAGTTTGGCGCGCTGAGGGCCGTAAGCATGAGCCAGTAGCATCCGCCCAGGTTCCAGAGCAAAAGAGCTACGTAAAGCAGGCGGTAAGGTTTTTCTCTAAAAGAAAGTCCCCACAGCAAAGGGATGCCTACCCACATCCCCCAGGGTAAAGAGATAGGCGGGAAGGAGACAGTAAGGAGAATACCAGCTAATACCGCACTAACCCGCGGCTTCTGTGTAGGTAGCGCCTGCCACCACGAGAACCACTTCCCCCCGAGGTGTGTGAGCGAGGTAGTACTCATGAAGCTGGGCTAAGGTACCACGCTGCACCTCTTCGTGCATTTTTGTTAGTTCTCGGGCTACACAAGCCCAGCGCTTTTCTCCGAGACCTTCTCGCAAGAGCGCTAAGGTTTTGACCAGCCGATAGGGCGATTCATACCATACTATGGTGCGTTCCTCTGTGCGAAGAGACTCGATATACTGCTTTTGCCCCTTTCTAGGAAAAAAACCTTCGAATATGAATCGCTCCATCGGCAGTCCGCTCGCCACTAAGGCAGTTAGAAATGCAGAAGGTCCAGGAAGGACATATACGGGGATGCGGCGGCGATGGGCTTCGCGTATAGGGAGAAATCCTGGGTCAGAAATCCCAGGCATTCCCCCGTCGGTGACTAAGCCTACCTTCCAATTCTTTTTTATTGCTTCTGTGAAAAGTTTGGATATGGCCTGGTGTTCGTTGGCGAGATGCAGCGTGCGCAAGGGCTTCCCACCAATGGAGTAGTGGGTGAGAAGCTTGCGTGTATGCCGAGTGTCCTCACACCATAATACATCCATCTCCCGTAGAATCTCAAGGCTGCGCAAGGTCGCATCCCTGAGATTCCCTATGGGCGTCGGAATCACCCAAAGTCCCTGCACGCAGGGCGGGGCTACTTCTTCTTACGAACTTTTTGGGTGCTCTTCGGGGAGCTGCCTGAGGCGCTCGCTGCCTGGGCCGTCTGAGGCGAAGGTAGGGAGGGCAAAGGTACACCCCGTTGTATAGGCACCTCAAGAATGATTTGAACCTCCACTCGTTCAGCCCCTAAGGTTTTGTTGAGGTACTGAATCAGCTGATTCAACTCCTCCACATTGCGCAAGAAGGCGTGAATCATTAGATTATGCTCGCCTGTTAGGATATAGATGGTACTGATCTCTTTCCGTGTTTCTAAGCCTTTGAGCGCAGCGTTGGTGTCAGCGACATGCATCCGAATCATTACCGCCAAAGAGTACCCCAACTTCTCTGGGGCTAAGACGAGCTCTGCGCGTTTCACGATACCTAATTCTTTCAAGCGAGCGACTCTCAGATACACGGTTCCTATGGATACGCCCAATCTATCCTTGACCTTGGAGTAAGATTGCGTAGGGTCTTCCTTGAGGATTTCCAGGAGGCGGATGTCCAAGGCATCTATGTTTTGCTTAGCCTTTCTCATACGACGTTTTTGATTTGGAATGTATAACAAAAAAATCGGCGTAAAGTTGCGAAAGTTCTCGCATATATACTTTGCACTCCTTATTAAGGTGGCGAGTGCTCTGAGAATACCTCTCGCTTTTTCTCGGTTCTGCTTAGCTTTGCGACATGTTTCCTATCATTTCCTCTCCGCTTAAAAGTAATCTCACCGATAAAGTGTATGCGAACCTCCCCGTTTCTGAGCTGATAGAACATACCCTACGAGCTGGGCAGGGCGCATTAGCTGATAATGGAGCCCTTGTTGTTTCCACTGGGGAGTTTACAGGCCGGGCCCCCAAGGATAAGTTCATCGTGCAAGACAGTTTTACGGAGTCCCTGATTTGGTGGGGTGAGGTCAATAACCCTCTCCCCGCTGAGAAGTTTGAGTGGCTTTATCAGCGCATGCGCGCATACATGCAGAATAAAACCTTGTATCTGCGCGATGTATTCGCCGTAGCCCGTCCTAACTATCGCATTCGGATTCGGGTGGTGAATGAGCTTCCCTGGCACAACATTTTCGTCCGCAATCTTTTTATAGAGCCGTCGGCAGAGGAGCTCGAGCAGTTTGAGCCTGATTATCTCATGATAGTTTTGCCTGGATTCCGAGCAGAACCTAAAATCGATGGCACGCGCCAGCACAACTTCACCATCCTCAATCTCAGTAAGCGGCTAATCCTCATTGGAGGAAGTGCCTATGCAGGGGAAATGAAAAAGAGCATCTTTACCCTGCTGAACTACCTTCTGCCGCAGCGAGGCGTAATGCCTATGCACTGCTCAGCCAACGTAGGCCCAGAAGGAGATGTAGCGCTCTTTTTTGGACTTTCTGGGACTGGGAAAACTACCCTATCGGCTGATCCTGAGCGCCGGCTCATCGGAGATGATGAACACGGCTGGGATGACGAGGGCATATTCAACTTTGAAGGGGGCTGCTACGCTAAATGCATCAACCTCTCTGCGGAGAAAGAACCTCAGATTTGGGCAGCCATCCGCTATGGCACCGTAGTGGAAAATGTGACCTTCCACCCAGAGACGCGCACTATCAACTTCAATGATGCCTCTATTACCGAAAATACTCGGGCTGCTTACCCTCTATCCTATATCCCTGGCGCTGTTATCCCATCCGTAGGGGGGCACCCTAAGCACATTTTCCTTCTGACGGCGGACGCTTTCGGTGTGCTCCCCCCTATCGCCCGTTTGACGAAAGCCCAGACCATGTACCATTTCCTCTCAGGATATACCGCCAAAGTGGCGGGCACAGAAGCTGGAATTAAAGAGCCCCAAGCCACTTTTTCCGCTTGCTTTGGACAGGCCTTTTTGCCGCTTCATCCTACCCGCTATGCAGAGCTTTTTGGGGAAAAGATACAAAAGCACGAAGTGCAAGTCTGGCTCATCAATACAGGTTGGACAGGAGGGCCGTATGGAGTAGGCAAACGAATGCCTCTCCCTTATACCCGAGCTATGATTAGGGCGGCTCTAAGCGGAGCCCTGGAAGGGGTATCGTATTACACCGAGCCAGTATTCGGCCTGGCTATACCTGAAGCTGTGCCTGGCGTCCCAAGTGAGTATCTCATCCCTCGCAATACTTGGGCCGATAAGGCTCAGTATGATAGGCAAGCAGCGTATTTGGCTCAGCTATTTCGGCAGAACTTTGAAAAGTACGCTGACTTTGCCTCGGAGGAAATCAAGAGCGCTCAGCCGAATCCTGCGGCGATACCAGTTTCATGAGCCTCTCTGAGGCGATCCGCATCATCGGTGCCCGTCACCATACCCTCAAAAATATCAGTGTTGCCATCCCTCGGCATAAGCTCACTGTGCTTTGCGGATGGAGCGGCTCTGGGAAAACTACCTTAGCCTTTGATACTCTCTATGCGGAGGGATTCTCCACCTATGTAGAGAGCCTGAGCACGTATGTAAGGCAGTTTTTACCTAAGCTGCCTCGTCCAGCAGTGGATCGGATAGAGGGATTAGCGCCTGCCATTGCCCTGCAGCAGAACCGTTTCACTTCTGGCATGCGCTCCACAGTAGCCACCCTAAGCGAGCTGTATCCATATCTACGCCTCCTTTTTGCCAAGGTAGGCCAGATTTACTCGCCTATCAGCGGTGAGCCAGTCACCCGCTATACTCTGGAGGAGGTGGTGCAGTTCCTTTTGCAGCAGCCAGATGGTACCGAAGTGCTTATCATGCGCCCTTTGCAGATAGAGTCGGGAATGGATTTCTCCTCAATGCTCGAGAAACTCATAGAAATGGGCTATGACCGCTTCTACCAGAGGGGCAAGTTGTATGAATATCCAGCACTTCCAGACTCAGAGGAGGAAACCTTTATAGTCGTAGACAGAGTCTTCATAGACCCCTCCGAAGTAGAACTGCGAGCCCGCCTTATGGAAAGTTTAGAGGAGGTGTGGTATGCGCACGAGCGACGAGTGTGGGTGTGGATTTACGGGAAAGGAGAATTTGAGTTTAGCGGGCAGCTCTCTGCCGAGGGCTATACCTTTCGAGAGCCTACCCCAGAACTTTTCAACTATTTCAGTGCTTATGGGGCCTGTCCAAACTGTCAGGGGAAGGGGCATGCCGTGAGTTTGGGCGAGCGGAGGGTGATTCCAGATCCGCGGAAATCTCTGGCTGAAGGTTTAGTAGCTCTTTGGGAGATTTCTCCCGAAATGCAAGCGTATCGTAAGCAGTTCATAGAAGCGGCTGCAGAAGAAATCCCTCCCACCTTGCCATACTATAAATATACGACTTATCAGCGGCGTTTACTATGGTGGGGAGATGCCCTTCGAGGGATTGTGGGGATTTTTGGCAGCTACGAGCGGGCCATGCGTGAGCGCCAAGATAGAAATAAGCTGAGCGAATTTCACGATTACGGCCCCTGTCCTGTGTGTGAAGGTAGCCGATTGCACCCGGATACCCGTTGGATTCGAGTAGAAGGAAAGTCTCTACCACAGGTGCTCTCTATGAGCTTGCGGGAGTTTGCGCAGTGGCTTGACCAGATTAGCCTTCCAGAGCCCCGTCGTACGCTGGCTGCCCCTTTGCTTACTGAGCTGCGGCATCGGACTCGCTTATTGCTGCAAGTCGGTCTAGGATATCTCACGCTAGACCGAGCCGGCGAAACGCTCTCGGGCGGAGAGAGCCAGCGCCTCCAGCTGGCCACTGTCCTGGGCGGCCAGCTCACAGGCGCTATCTATGTACTGGATGAACCTACTATCGGCCTCCACCATCGCGATACTCGTCGACTTCTTGCAACGATCCGACAGCTTCAGCAGATGCCCAATACCGTCGTCGTCGTAGAGCATGATGAGACTTTTATTCAGGAGGCTGACCACATCATAGAACTAGGACCTGAATCAGGCGATAGAGGTGGGGAAGTGGTGTTTTCTGGGAGCTTTTCGGACCTACTTCGGGCAGATACGCATACAGCGCGCTACTTCAAGAAAGGTCTCCCGCCCCTTACGGAAAGGGAGTTTTCCCCTACTCATCCATTTATACACGTCCAAGGAGCTTGCCTACATAATCTCAAAAACATAGACGTCTTTATCCCCCTCAATGCCCTCACCGTGATTACAGGGGTCAGCGGTTCTGGAAAGACTACGTTAGCGCGGCACCTTCTGGCCGCTGCGCTGCGCCTGGGGCGTTTGGTGCCTGTCAAGTCCGAAAAGGGGCTCATGGAGGTGGAAGGGTATGGCAAGGGTACCTTTTTCCAGCGAATCTTAGTGACGCAGGATGCTTTCGTTCAGGCAGAGGTCCTTTCTCAGGAAGGATTAGTGCGGAATCGCCGTTCGGTGATAGCAACCCTAAGTGGGGCATTTGACGCGATTCGAGAGCTATTTGCTCGAGCTGCTCAAGAGGAGGGCTATAACTACACTGCCGCCATGTTTTCCTTCAATCAGCCATATGCTCGCTGCCCGACTTGCGAAGGCGAAGGGGTCATCACTAAGTCTATGCAGTTTATGGCTGATATTCGCCTGCCCTGTCCGGATTGTGGAGGGAAAAGGTATCAGCCTTTCATTCTGGAAATCAAAGTAGGGGGAAAGTCGATTAGCGATATCTTGGAACTTACTGTGGAAGAGGCGATCAGATTTTTCAGCGGGTTGCCTCGCATTCCAGACCATATCAGAGAGACTATCCTTCATGCGCTTTATCCCTTCACCACGCTCGGTCTGAGTTACCTACGCTTGGGCCAGTCTACCGTGGAACTTTCTGGTGGCGAAGGCACCCGGTTGCGTTTATTACCTTACCTCTATCCTCGGGCATCGAAGACCCTATTTTTCATCGATGAGCCTACGACTGGCTTACATTTCGATGATGTTGAACGGCTTATCAGGGCTTTCCGAGAGCTTTTGAGTCGCGGTCATACGCTCGTGGTGGTGGAGCATAATCTGGATTTCATTGCTCAGGCCGACTGGGTCATAGATTTAGGTCCAGAGGGGGGGGATGAGGGGGGGGAGGTACTGTATCAAGGTCCCGTGTATCGTCTGCTAAGCCATCCCACCAGTTATACGGCTGCTGCTTTGCGAGAGAGATATGCGCATAGGTCTATTTGAAGATGAAGGGTGGAGGCGGCTTCTGCCCCTGAGTAGGCTGCGCCCTGCATGGCACTTTTGGTGGGGCATGGATCGCCTCGCTGATAAATGGCAGCGGTATTATGATTGGGAAGTGGCTGGCTACTGGACGCCGCGGCCTATCCTTCATCGGCTATTTCCACCTATTGTGCCTTCGGAGGAGATTATTTGGATCAATGCTCGGCTCCTTCCGCTGAGTGAAGATTTCCCACGATGGCTAAAGGAGATTGGGCCTGAGATCGTGTATGTTACTTCGGAGGGCATACCTGTAGCGGTGCGCACTCGCCGATTTCTCTCCCCTGAAAGGCAGCCTGCATTTGAAAGGGGCAGGACCACCGAGGTGCCCGCTGAGCTCGCCCTAGCTTGGCTTAGAGAAGTAACGGATTTATTTAGCCTGACGGGCGAAATCATTCTGGCAGACTGGCGGCATCTGAAAGAGAAAAGTGCACCCTTGCCTTCTACACTCTCCGTGCGGGGTAAAGAGAATGTGTTTTTCCATCCCACCGCTCGAGCGGGATTCTGTATAGTCTCAGCCGAAGAAGGACCTGTGTGGATCGGCCCGCAAGCAGAGCTTCAGGATGGGAGTATCGTTCAGCATACTAATGCAATTGGCCCTCACACTATGATCTTGACTGGAGCCCGAATTCGCACGCACAATAGCTTCGGCCCTTTCTGCAAGGTAGGAGGAGAAGTAGGGCAGAGTACCATTTTAGGCTATTCCAACAAGGCTCACGAAGGTTTTCTGGGGCATTCGGTCGTGGGCGAATGGTGTAATATCGGCGCAGGTTCTAACACCTCTAACCTAAAAAATACCTATGGGCCCGTGCGGCTCTACGATCCGGAAGCCGGTCAGCTGAGGGAGACAGGTTTACAGTTTTGTGGGCTGATTATGGGAGATTTTGCCCGCTGCGGCATACAAACGCCATTCACTACGGGCTGCATGGTGGATATTTTCGCCAATGTAGTTACGAATACCTTCACGCCGAAATACATTCCGCCATTTTTTTGGGATAAGGAGCAGGTCTGGGACTGTGATAAAGCTATCCTCACGGCGAAACGGATGTATAGCCGTCGCAGTAAGCCTTTCACCGAAGCAGAAGAAGCGCTTCTACGCGCCTGGTATGAGGCGTTAGTGCAAAAGAAGGTTGGAAAGGCTTCGTAGCTAAGGGTCAAAAACCTATCTCTCTACCCTCGGCGGCGAGGCCTGCAGGTATAAGGGAAAATAGCAAAACCTTCGAGCGGAGAAAGAACAGAGCTTAGCCCTTTCGCCTAAAGAGAGGATGGGCATGGCGAGGGTCGCGGCCTTGACTTTGTAGTTTATTGAGGCTTCGGAGAAGCTTTTTCATCTGCTCAAACTCTCGCAGGAGCTGATTGACCTGCTGTACGGAGGTACCGCTGCCTGCGGCGATCCGACGCCGGCGCGAGCCATTGATAATAGCAGGATTTCGCCGCTCTTCTGGCGTCATAGAGAGAATGATAGCTTCTATATGCTTGAAGGTTTTTTCGTCTATGTCTAAGTCCTTCATCTGGGAAAATCCTGGGATCATGGCGAGAAGTTCGCGGATATTGCCCATCTTTTTGAGGGTGCGGAGCTGTTCTAACATGTCTTCTAAGTCAAACTTATTTTTGCTGAGCTTTTCCTGCAGTTTACGGGCTTTTTCCGCATCGTATTGGGCCTGAGCCTTTTCTACAAAGGAGACAATATCCCCCATGCCTAAAATGCGGCTGGCAATACGCTCAGGATAGAAGGGGGAGAGGTCTTCTGGTTTTTCCCCTGTACCGATAAACTTGATGGGTAGTCCAGTAGCGGCTCTGAGCGAGAGGGCGGCCCCTCCTCGTGCATCGCCATCCATCTTTGAAAGAATAAATCCTGACACTGGTACAGTTTCTCGGAAAGCCTGAGCGGTGGTGACTGCATCCTGGCCTGTCATCGCATCCAGTACGAGGAGGACCTCGGTCGGATTGAGAACGCTGGCCATATGTTTGAGCTCTGCCATTAGCTCTGCATCGGGGGTTTGCCGTCCAGCGGTGTCAATGATGACTACTTCTCGGGCTTGAGCTTTGGCAGCGGCTAATCCGCGCTGCACGAGAGCTATGGCATCCGCAGTTCCCTCTTCTCGATAATAGGGTACACCGATCTTGTCCGCAAGTACGGCCAACTGTTCAGCCGCCGCAGGGCGATAAATATCAGCCGCAATTAGAAAGGGTGCACGCCCTTGACTTTTGAGGTGAAGGGCCAGCTTTGCTGCAAATGTGGTTTTCCCTGCCCCATTGAGACCTACTATCATGTAGATAGTAGGCGGAATCGAGCTGAATCGTAAAGGTTCCTGCTTTTCTCCTAAGAGCTTGACCAGCTCATCATATATGATTTTCACAAACAGCTGAGCAGGGGTGACCGACTTGATGACCTCTTGCCCGATTGCTTCTTGTTTGACTTTTTCGGTAAAGTCCTTGACTATTTTGTAGTTGACATCCGCTTCCAATAGAGCGCGTCGTACTTCTTTGACCGCATCGGCGATATTAGCTTCGGTGATACGAGCGCGGCCCGCCAAACTGCGAAACACTTCCGATAACCGCTCGGTAATCGCTTCAAACATACTGGACAAAAATAGTGAGCTTTTTCCTGCCTGACAGGCGGCGAATGTCTTATGGAGGCAACCGTGTCCTATCTCTTTTGAGCGTGTCGATGCACAGCAACTCCATTATTTTGCAGAATAATCTTCTCCTCCATGAATGAGCGAGGCAAGGTATTCCTGTTGATTTGGGATGGGTGGGGGATTGCGGAGGTTCCTGAGTGGAGCGCCATCGATGCCGCAAAGACACCATTCTATGACCGTGTGCGCCGTCAGTATCCCTTTACGACTTTGAAGGCTTCCGAAGACGCAGTGGGCCTTCCTCCTGGCCAAATGGGCAACTCCGAAGTGGGTCATTTGCACATAGGGGCAGGATATGTAGTGTGGCAAGACCTGCCGCGCATTCAGCGAGCCATAGAAAGGTATGACATAGTCTGGGAGAAAACTTTTCGAGATTTCCTTCGCTACTTGATAGAGCAGCGGCGTCCGCTGCACCTCTTAGGCTTAGTTTCAGAGGGAGGCGTCCACAGTAGCTTGAAGCATTTGATAGGATTTCTGGACATTTTTCAGCGGATAGATATAGGTACGCCCGTCTATTTACATGCGTTTACGGATGGGCGAGATACCTCTCCCCAAAGTGCTCTCCCGTATCTCAAAGAGGCAGAGAAGGCCTTAAGCACCTTGAAAAACGGTCGGATCGCCTCTATAATAGGGCGGTATTATGCGATGGATCGAGATAGACGATGGGAGCGCACGCGGGCCGCTTATGAACTGCTGGTACATGGCAAAGGCGAGATTTTTCCTACGGTAGAGGCCGCTGTACAGGCCTGCTATGAACGAGGGATTACCGATGAGTTTTTCCCTCCGATGGTGATTCAAGAGGCGGCGCCGATTCGTCCGCATGATATAGTGTTCTTTTTCAACTTTCGCAATGATCGTCCCCGACAGCTGGTACAAGCGCTATTTACAGGCGAGGTGCCCGAGACTCATACTGGGAAAGCCCCTGTGCCTATGCCTGCAGACTTGTCTCCTTTGCCACTTTTTTTCATCACCATGACGGAATATGACCCGCTCTTTACAGAACGGGGCGTTCGCTTCTTTTTTGGAAAGTCAGTAGTGGAGCATCCGCTGGGAGCGGTGATTGCCGAGGCAGGACTTTCCCAGTTGCGAGCAGCCGAGACTGAGAAGTATCCCCATGTGACCTACTTCCTAAATGGAGGGCGCGAAGACCCCTTCCCAGGCGAAAAGCGCTTACTTATCCCCTCTCCCAAAGTCGCTACCTACGATCTCAAGCCTGAAATGAGTGCTTATGAGCTTCGTGACGCCCTTCTCCCTATTCTCAGGGAGGGGAAAATAGACTTTGTATGTGTGAATTTCGCTAATCCCGATATGGTAGGCCACACAGGTGTGTGGGAAGCCGCAGTGCGCGCATGTGAAGTGGTGGATGAATGCTCAGCTCAACTGGTGGAAACAGCCCTTCAAGCTGGCTATGTGGTGCTTTTGATTGCAGACCACGGGAATGCCGATCAAATGCGAAATCCCGATGGCTCTCCTCACACGGCCCATACCCTGGCGCGCGTTCCGTGTATTCTGATAAGCTCGGGTCCTCTACCATATCGGCTGACAGAGGGGATTTTGCCGCAGGTGGCCCCAACGGTCCTGGAACTGATGGGGCTTCCTATCCCCTCTCCGATGCTACCGAGCCTCCTAAAGCCAGCCAATATATAAAAGTTTGTAATGGGGAGCCGGCGTACAAGACGATCTGGGCTTGCGGTGATTGGGCTTGTAGGCCTATTTCTGGCGGATTGTCGACGGGAGCTGATGGCGCCTCGTGCCGGTGAGCTTCGCTTCTCTCGAGATACGGTGCGGTTTGACTCTCTCTTTTCTACGGTGCTCTCACCTACGCAGCGGCTCTGGATATACAATCCGCATTCCCATCCCGTCCGACTCCTACGAGTGCGCTTGGAAGGAGGGGAACGCAGTCCTTATAGCTTCATCCTTGACGGGCAAGAGGGCCCCCTGGTTACCAACTACCTTATTGCAGCCAGAGACAGCGCCCAAGTATTTATTCGTCTGCGCGATACCACTTTTGTTGACGCCGAACGCTTTGATAAGCTCCTCTTTGAAACGGAGACTGGCGTTCAAGAAGTGGTTTTGCAAGCTATCCTGCTCTCTGCGTATGTATATCAGGACTTTGGGTTTGATAGTGCTATTGTGTCTCTCCCTTCGGATAAGCCGATTGTGATTGATGGGTTTTTATACGTCGGGCCTAATGCGCAGTTACGAATTCTTCCTGGCACGCGCTTGTATTTTTCTGGGCGAAGGTGGGAGTCGGGTCCTCTCCAAGGGGAGCTCAAATCAGGGATCTACGTAGCAGGCACTCTGGAGGTACTTGGGATGCCAGAGGCCCCTGTGAAAATGCAGGGATGGCGTTTAGAGCCTTATTATGCCAGCGCGCCTGGGCAGTGGCAAGGGATATGGTTTTTCCCTTCCAGCCGCCGAAATAGATTACTCTCCACCGAGATTTTCCAAAGTAGTATCGGCGTGCGCATAGATTCTGCGGGGGATGCCGCTGCACCGAAGGTGTTCATGGATGGCTGTATTATCACCGATGCTGCTAACTATGGCCTAGTAGCCCAAGGGTTTTGTCCTACGCTACCTCCACAGCCTATTCTCCATGCGGTGAATACGCTCATTTATCGCTGTGGACAGGCTTGCATGGCTCTGGTAGGGGGCGGCCTCCATCGGCTTGTGCATTGTACCCTTCTATATGATCAAGGTGATGTAAGGCGGGGCATAACTAGTCTCGTACTTACAGACTTTTTGCGCCTTCCAGATCAGGTACAAACCTATCCGATAGATTTTTTAGCCCTCAACTCAGTGATTTGGAGCACTAAAGAAGATGCCGTCGCAGCTGACCTACGCGGTTCTAATCCGCAGCAGGTGTATGACCACTGTGCTCTTCGTCAGCGAGAGAGCTTGCCAGGGAGTGGTAATATCTATCCGTCAGCGCTTGGCTTGGGAGCTGCCGCTGATCGCTACCCTCTCTTGGAGAATAGTCCCCTAATAAATGCTGGCCGATACGATGCGTTATGGTCACCATCGAAGGATTTGAGAGGCAGGAATCGAGACGCTCAGCCAGACATCGGCGTATATGAATACGTTCGGTAGGCTGTTGCGGATTACGACCTTCGGTGAATCTCATGGCCCAGGGATAGGGCTGGTCATAGATGGCCTACCAGGGGATATCCCCATAGAGATAGAAGAAATACAGGCAGCACTTCGGCGTCGCCGCCCAGGTCAATCCGCTTATGTATCTCCCCGAAACGAACAAGATGAGCTTCAGGTGCTTAGTGGACTGTATCAAGGCCGTACTACGGGAGCCCCTCTTGCCTTGTGGATCCCTAATGTCGATGCTCGTCCTTCGGATTATGCCGAAGTAGAAAAAGTTTTTCGGCCTTCTCATGCGGATTTCACCTATGCGGTGAAGTATGGCCATACAGACCCAAGAGGCGGGGGACGAAGTTCCGCACGGGAGACCGCCGCTCGGGTAGCGGCAGGAGCAGTGGCCAGCCAGCTCTTACGCGTTTTACATCCTTCCCTAAGGATACTCTCCTGGACTTCACAGATCGGCCCTTTCTCAACGACCTGCATTCCGAGTTCTTTAGAAGAGATTGAGGCATCTCCAGTGCGCTGTCCTGATGAGCGGGTAACTGCTCAAATTCTGGCATATCTGGATCAGCTCATTCAGGAGGGCGATACCACCGGTGGGGTAGTCTCCACCCAAGTAGAAGGGATACCTGCGGGATGGGGCGAGCCGATCTATGATAAGCTTTCGGCCCGGCTAGCCTATGCCATGCTGAGTATCAATGCCGCTAAGGGATTTGAAATAGGAGCGGGCTTTGGCGCCGCTCAAATGCGCGGCTCTGAACATAATGACCCTTTCGTACTTACTGATGTGGGTGAAGTCCGCCCCCTAACTAATCAGGCTGGCGGCATCTTGGGCGGGATCTCTACTGGGGCGCCTTTATACTTTCGGGTGGCGTTTAAGCCCATCTCCACGCTTAGGCGTCCTCAGCGTACCGT
>JBCNVG010000005.1:0-59641 GCA_039630325.1 Bacteroidia bacterium | reverse complement strand
ACACCACAGCTCCAGCGAGCGGGAAGCCTACGCTGGAACCGCATGGTCGTTCGTTTCGCTGGCGGTACCTCTTCTTCTCTCCCGTTTGCTGAAACTGCTACTCAACCTTTCTACCGTAAAGAACGCAGATTCCGTACCATTATTCGCATGGTCTATTTCCCATGGGACGGATGGACAGGTGGAAAGGAAGTAATCTATCTGCTAGAGTCTGTAACCAGTGCTAATATTTACCGGCTTTACCGATTAGATCTATCAACCGGGCTAATCACACCGCTCAGAGCCTGGCCTATTTCTTCAACCAGCCCCGACCACAGAGGTAGTTGGTTGTTTGGGGACATCACGAGAGGAGCCCTTTGGAATCTCTCCAATAATCGCGTATTCTGGCGATTAGATACAATCAATCCTGGGAAAGATGAATCCCTACCTTTGTACAAGGCGGGTGCGTCCTTCTCAGCAGGGGGAGTAACTACTACGGGAGGATACCCTTTACAGTCCAGCCAGCAATGGCTAAATGCGATAGAGTCGCCTTACTGTACCCCTAATGGTGACATTGTATTTTTTGCTCAGCACCGCATAACTTCTACCCAGAGCCGATGGGTATTAGTGCGGCTGTCACCTGAGAGGGACAGTGCATTTATCGTTGCTGGTGGCGGTAATCTATCCTGTCCCCAAGACGGCATAGGTAGTAGTGTTACCCTCTCCGGAGATTTTTCCCGAATTACTGGTGATGGAGACACCTTGTACTGGGTAGAACGGGCTGGGGCAAGCTGCACAAACGCCCGCAGACTACTTAGAAAAGCTTGGCCAACTACCAGCGATCGGCGTATTTATCAAGTTCAGACGATCGATACTTTAGATCAAAGCATAAGCTCTAACTACTACGATATCCATTTCAGCAGAGTACCTTCCCCTGGACTCCACATGAATTCTATCAGAGGTTCAGAATCTTTCATGCTATGGTACAACCTCCTGAACCGACAGCGTGACACGGTATTGGCTTGCCTGCATCCCACCTGTTGCAGCTATGATCTGAGCGACTTTGTCAGACCAGCTTCTCCGAACTTCCCATACATAGTCCTGCGTAGCGGCATTATTCTATACAGAGCTTTGGGAGATGGTGAAATCGGAGCTATTATGCCCATCCAGCTCAGCGGACAGGGTGATACTTTACGAGCTGAAACGGCTATCCAACAAGTTTCTGTTGGTAGCTTCAGTCAAGATACCCTGTACTTCTTGCCTACCGCAGACTCTACTCGTCTGCAGGTCAGCACCTGCGGGATGAGTAGTACGGGAAAAACTTTCTGGTACGGGCGGTATCTTTTCCCCTCAGTTAGTATGAGCCTTGTAGCCCCAGATACGGTGTGTGAGGGTATGGTCTTTCACAGTTATCTCTCAGGGCTCTCTCTCCCAGAAGAAGAAGGCTGTCAAGTAGCCTCACGACTCATAAACATCTCCCCACAACAAGGACTTTTGCAGAGCGTAATTGGTGGTCCTCGACACATCTATCGATGGAGAGCGATTGGCAGTGGATTTGATACGCTTCGCCTCTCACTTCGCCGAGAGAGATGGCGCTGGCTATTTGCAAACCTTGATGACGAACATCCCATACGGATCAGGCGAGGGCATCGAGTACGAATGCGAGTCGCCTTAGAAGGCCCTTGGAACTCCCAGCCAGGTCAAACTCGCTGGATGAGACAGCACCCATTCCTTACCCGTAATCATCTGGCATTTTACAATGAAGGTACAAATGGGATTGCCGCCGACTCTTTATGGCGACTCCCACGCATGCGCGGAGACTCCCTCGCCGAAACATGGAATGTCGCTTTAGAAAGGCCTAATGCTATTTGCCTTCCTAACCCTAATCCCGTAGATTGGATGTGCGCCCCCCTATGGACACAAATAGCCTATGTGGAAGCCCGAGATGCGACCACAAATCACCCCGTAGACAGCACTTATGCCCTCATAGATACCCTCGGGTGGCTATATCTTTATAGAGCTCCCCTGGGATCTGGACCGTCCCCCCATGGGGTAGATACCTTGGATTTTTGCTTATGTGACACTACTGTGCCAAAGTATTTTATCATTCGCACCCCTAATCATCTGCCTTTATACACGAAAGTGCTCAACCTACCTGCCAGAGGGATAGGCGCAGCAGATTATATAGACTTGACCGATCCATCTACTCTCGGAGGGATTCCTGGGGTACACTACACCCTTCTACCAGACAGTAGCGCTTCACTTCCAGTCATGCGAGCAGGAGCATGGACTGGTAACTTGGCCGATACCTACAATAACTTCGTTCCTGGTCCCCACTACGATAGCGGTGTAATCAATGCGGCCGATTGGGAGTTCTTTATGCCACGGAATGGCCTCACAGTTGGATTCTCTTGGGCAGACCTCAATAGCGACGGTGTCGTCAATGCAGCTGATGCTCTTCTTCTGATGCAAAATCAGCACCCTCTACGACAGAGCGTAGGTCCTTAGTACAAGGGTATAAAACGGACCTCCCAGAACCCTTTGCAGGGGGCCAATACTCACCCCCTGTGAAGGGTTCTATGGGGTACACTCGCGACTTCGTAATCTAAAAAAACTCATCTCCAGTAGTATATGATAGGCTTCTCATCGTAGGGGCGTTGTTCTTTTAGCAAAATACGCAATCCTTGGGGAAGGGTAGAATCAGGGTTTGAAATGCGATTGTAGCCCATGAGTTTCTCCACTGAACGGCGATAATGCGAGGCTATCTCACGAAGGGTTTCCCCCCGCTGGACTATATGAACATGAGCCCGTCTTGGCGGGACGATAAGGGCTGGCCCGCCGGGTGTATAGAAAGGATTCCATCGTTTCCTCCGATGATCAAGGGCTCGTACAGGATATTCCCATTCGTGATGCAAATAAGGCTCTTTCTGAATAGGCAGAAAAGCAGTCGCGGAAGGCAAAGCAGCCGACTGCTTTCCTTTCGGGAGAGATACAGAGGTTCCAGCCACCGAGGGAGTCGAAACTTGCTCTATGGTAGTATCAGGCGTTTCAGCTTCATATCGGTAGTTAGCGGGTACTGATGCATAGGCTGCGGATAGATTAGCAGGGGGAAATAAGGTTCTGAGAGGCTCTTTCGGGGGCAGATCCGGTACCACTGGATGCAGGATATAATAAGTGGAAGGGCGACTACCTGGCAAAATTGGACGCCGTAACCACGGATTTAGCTCCAAAAACTGGTCAGGAGTCAGCCCATGTGCCTGAGCAAGCTTCCACGCAGGTATAGGCGGACCTTGATAGGCAATCGGATGCAAAGCATATACGCGCTTCTGTATGAGAGGTTCAAAAACTAGCTTGTGAGCGATGGCTCGAAGCGCATACCAGTGAGTCTGGGCATGAATACAGATTTCATTTTTATCTCGGTAAGTGGTATCAATGTAAGGGATAGCCCCGCTTCCGCCTTCATAATAGGCGATAATGGCAAAGAGCCAGTTTCGGTGACGAAAATATTGCTTCACTAAGTAAAGAGCTGCCCCTGCGCTGGAGCGAAAAAGGTGTTTTCGTTCATCAATCGTATCATTGATGATCAAACCTACTTCCCGAGCAGTAAAATCTTTGAACTGCCAATATCCTACTGCCTGAGAGCGAGAAACGGCATGAGGGTTGAGCCGACTCTCCTGGATAGCGAGATACTTGAGATCTTCTGGCACGCCAATGTATGATAAGGCTTCTTCTATGTATGGCAGGAGGGTTTCCGCCCGTGCCACTATGGCATTCAGCGTAGCGGGGTGTTCGTGTAGTTTGATAATGTACTGCTGGATAGCGTGTCGAGCTTCCGGTAGGAGGCGTGCTTCCATCCCACAAAAGGTCATGCTTTCAGGTACCGACGGAATGCCCACCACCCACAGCAGTACCACCCCTATCATCCCATCACAGACAAATGAAAGTGTAGTCTGAGTAGTCTAAGCTCTTCATAGGTATATTCCCCTCGCAAAGCACGCATGGCCTTCTCAATGTCATCATCTTCCGCCTCATAGAAGTAATCAAAAGCCTCCTCTATGCGGTCTATGTCCATCATACTCTCTACGGCATACCCTAATCGCAACTTTACCCCCGCCACAAAAACTATCTGCTCCAGTTTCTCTATTAGCTCCTCCATGGTGAGATTGAGACGGCGAGCAATGGTAGGAAGGGGGACGCGCATATCCGTAGACTGAATAATCTCCGCCCAATCCACTTGCCGCTTTTGTTGAGTAGGAACTATCAGCTCCACAGGGCGCTCTATACCATTCTCCTCTACATATTGCCGAATAAGATCTAGGAAAGGTTTACCAAACTTTTGAGCTTTCACTGGCCCTACCCCAGGGATCCTTTCCAGCTCCTCTAAGCGAATAGGATATTGAGTAGCCATCTCTATCAACGTCGGCTCCTGAAAAATCACATAAGGAGGGACATTGCGCTCCTGGGCTATTTTTTTGCGTAGTTCTTTGAGTTTTTCCAGTAGCACCTCGTCATGAAGGACAAGGTCTTCTATGACGGCTTCATCGTCAGCCACCGCAGAACGGTCGTAAGGAGGATACAGCGGAATAGGATGAGGGTCACGCAAAAAGGCTTCTCCGCGCTCCGTAAGGCGAATAATAGAATAGTCATTCATGTCTCGCTCTATGTACTTCTCTATAAGGAGCTGGGTAACATAAGACTTTAGCTCTTCCATACTATGTCCCTTGAGAGTCCCGAAAGTGGGTAGAGCTTTCCCAGCTACCTCCGGCGAAAGCCCAATCACGTGGTCCAAAATCGGTGTAATCGGAAACCTTCCAACCTCCTTCAACACCTGAAGAATAGGCCGGGCTATACGCTGGCCATCAAAGCTCTTCTTAGGATAGCGGCAGTTATCACACATACCACCACACTTATCCGTCTCGTATGCCTCTCCAAAGTATTGGAGAAGGAATTTTCGCCGACACTGCCCCGTCTCACAGAAGTAGGCCATCTCCTGGAGGAGAAATACAATAGCCTCGCGCTCACTGGCAGGTTTATCCTTGAGAAAACGATCTAACTTGATAATGTCATTATAGTCATAGTATAGAATACAATCTGCTGGAAGCCCATCGCGACCCGCTCGACCAGTCTCCTGATAGTAGTTTTCTATGCTCTTGGGTACATCATAGTGTATGATAAAGCGCACGTCCGGCTTATCTATCCCCATACCAAAAGCTATCGTCGCTACGATGACCTGAACCTCCTCATTAAGGAAGGCATCTTGATTACGATTACGAGTGGCGCTGTCCATCCCTGCATGATAGGGCAAAGCTTTTATTCCATTGGCTTGGAGGGTGTTAGCAACCTCTTCCACTCTTCGACGAGAATGGCAATATACAATGCCTGACTGGCCTGGACGAGAACGAATATACTGAACTATCTCTCGCAGGGTAGCTTGCTGGGAACGCTTAGGTGTGATTTGATAGTATAGATTAGGCCGATTGAAGCTGGTTCTAAATACAACGGCATCTAATATCTCCAAGTTCTCCAAAATGTCGCGCTGTACCCGTGGAGTCGCTGTAGCGGTCAAAGCGATAATCGGAACAGGCGGAAGCTCTCTAAGAGCATGTCGAATCCGCCGATACTCTGGACGAAAGTCATGGCCCCATTCAGATATACAGTGGGCCTCGTCCACAGCCACAAAGCTGACTCTAAGCTGCTGAAGAAACTCCTGAAAGTGGTCTGTAAGTAGAGTTTCTGGAGCCACATAAAGTAGCTTTACTTCTCCCCGCAAACAAGAGCGTTTGACTTCCTCATATTCTCGCTTGGAGAGACTACTATTCAAAAACATCGCAGGAATATCATAAGCTTGCATTTGATCCACTTGATTTTTCATCAGCGCTATCAGGGGAGAAATAACGAGGGCGGTACCTGGCATGAGAAGGGCAGGAAGCTGATAACAAAGCGATTTGCCTGCTCCCGTAGGCATAATCACCATGACATTTTTGCCTCCAAGCAGGGTGCGAATGATCTCCTCCTGCGGTCCTCTAAAAGAGGAATAACCAAAGTATTGCCGCAGGGCTTCTTTTAAGTCTAATGTAGCAGCCGATCCCATAATAGCCAGTGATTTTTCTACCTTTGTCAAAGATATAATAAAGCTCCCGCATGCACATAGACATCGCTCGCTGGGTATTACGGATAGAGGGGGAAGCGGTACTCAGGTTAGCTAATCGTTTGGACGAGCGATTTACAGAAGTAGTTGAGCGGATTTTGCACTCGCCAGGCAAAGTGATTCTTACTGGCGTAGGCAAGAGCGCCCATGTAGCAGCTAAGATCGCCGCTACGCTGAATTCTGTGGGAACGCCTGCCGTATGGCTCCATGCCACCGAAGCAGTGCATGGCGACATCGGTATTGTCCAGAAAGAGGACATAGTGCTTATTTTTTCCAAAAGCGGAGAAACGCCAGAAGTGCGGGCTCTCATTCCCATCCTACGCGAACGGCAAGCTTACATAGTCGCTTGTGTCGGTAATCCAGAGAGTAGTGTAGCTCGTGCAGCGCATATTACCATAGATCTAAGCATTGAGCGAGAAGCATGCCCCCATAATCTCACGCCCACAGCTTCTACGACAGTCGCTTTGGCTTTTGGGGATGCTCTGGCGATGGCTCTTATGACAGCGCGTAGCTTTGGCCCTGAAGACTTTGCGGCGACACATCCGGCGGGTAATCTCGGCAAGCGCCTTCTCCTTCGAGTTCGGGATATCGCCGAACCTATTTTGCCCGCCGTTTCAGAAAATGCTTCCTTCAAAGAGGTTCTGTATGCCATCACCAGCGGCCGCAAAGGTGCAGTTGCGGTCCTAGCCCCAGATAGTGCCCTGCTGCGAGGGATTATCACAGATGGAGATATTCGCCGAGCTGTGGAAAAGTATGACCCCATCCAACTTCTACAGCTTCAAGCTCACGATATCGCTTCTCCCAACCCTAAGTGCATAGACCTTAATCAAAAAGCCATGGAAGCGCTCAATCTCATGAGAAATCATAAAGTCTCTCAACTGATCGTTTTAGAAAACGATCGCCCTTGGGGTATGATACACTTTCACGACCTCATAAAAGAAGGCCTCCGATGATTGAAAAAACCCATGTTCTGATTTTAGCTGGAGGGAGTGGGACACGTTTCTGGCCTGTGAGCCGAGCTAACCGTCCCAAACAGTTTTTAGATGTGCTGGGGACTGGGCGCACCCTCCTGCAAGCTACCGTTGAAAGGGTAAGTCGGCTCATCCCTTTAGACCGAATTTGGGTCTGCGCAAATCAGCAGCATAAGCCGCTGATAGAGACCCAGATTCCTCATACGCTCCCTGAGCGACGACTGTATGAACCCTTCCAGCGAAATACAGCTCCCAGTATTCTACACGCTGTAGAAGTTATTGGTCGCCAGTTTCCTGAAGCCCTCATTTGGATTGTCCCCGCAGACCACTTCATACCGGATGAAGATGAGTTCATTCGTCTGATACAGGCTATCATACAGAACTGCGACTTTTCTGGGGATGCTATTTTCACTATAGGCATTCGACCGACCCATCCCCATACCGGCTATGGCTATATCCAGTTCGTCCCTAAACCCAGCCTGTGCAAACCAGTCAAAACCTTCACCGAAAAACCCTCAGAAGAGCTTGCCAGACTATTTTTCCAAAGCGGAGAGTTTCTATGGAATAGTGGAATGTTTCTCGCCAGGACGGCGGTTTTTAGACAAGCTTTCAGTCAATTTGCCCCAGACCTGTATGAGATTTTCTCAGATACAGACCTATCAGACCAAGAAGCCCTCATAAGGGCTTTTCAGCAAGCTCCTTCTATCTCCTTTGATTACGCTATCATGGAGAAATATCCCATCGTCATGGTCGTAGAAGGAAACTTCCGCTGGTGGGATTTAGGCGGATGGAATGCCATCCATGAAGTTTCACCCCATGACCAGTGGGGAAATAGCTCTTATGCCCGGGTCCGACTTCATTCTGTTAAAGATTGCCTATTTTTCTCTGATAATCCCGATAAGATTATAGTCGCTGATGGATTATCAGGGTATCTCGTTATAGATACAGCCGATGCTTTACTTATCCTTCCGCGCTCCCAGGAGCAGACCATTCGAGAATGGGTACAGCATTTGCGAACAGAGGGGGAGGTAAAGTACCTTTAAGCTTTTGCCCGAGATAACATCTACGCTCTACTTTTCAGATCTTCTTATCGTATATTTGAAATATGGTACAACCAGCACCGGGCGTCCTGCTTGTGGCAGAACCTTTCATGCCTGATCCGAATTTCGCTCGGACGGTAGTACTACTTGTAGAACATAGCGTACAGGGTAGCATTGGAATCGTTCTCAACCGTCCCGCACCCGTCCAAATAAAAGAAGTTACGGATTTCTTCGGAGAAATTTCGCATGGACTATACTTAGGGGGGCCAGTAGAGACAAAAGTTTTACATGCCCTCCACAGCATTCCTACATTAGAACCGTATAGCCAAAAGATTTTAGACAATCTGTACTGGACAGCGGATATGCGAGCCCTCCGCAGGATTCTGTCCATGCGAGACATACCCGAGCAGCTTCTCCGCTTTTATGCGGGGTATGCTGGATGGGCTCCTGGACAGTTGGATCAGGAGCTTGCGCTCAACTCCTGGATACTAACACCAGCCCGCCGAGAATATGTATTTAGCCCCTCCGTATCCAGCCTCTGGCAGCGGGTACTAACCGACATGGGGGGAAAGTATGCTTTCTTCGCTACTTTCCCGCGCGATCCTCGACTGAACTAAGTAGTGGACAAAATGTGCCCAGAAGGAGACTCGAACTCCTACGGCCTTTCGGCCACCGCCCCCTCAAAGCGGCGCGTCTACCAATTCCGCCATCTGGGCGTGACTCCGCTGGGACTCGAACCCAGGACCCCTTGCTTAAAAGGCAAGTGCTCTACCGGCTGAGCTACGGAGTCCTAACAGTCAAGCACGGCAAATATACATAAAAACTACGGCACAATAATCAAGCGCCAAGGCTGCCCAGCCATATCCATCCCAACATACATACCAGCAGATAAGCCATGCCAGAGTTCCGCCTCAAAAAGCAACTCTCTACCCATCATATCCCACACTCTTAGAGGCAGTTTCAGCTCAGACGGTAGTATAATCGGCTCTCCCCTCTGACCGATTATGGTGCGCGATTGTCCCCGCACAGGAATATTCGCAAGGGAAGCGATTATCGGAGCAAGCTCAATCCGTACCATCATACAACCCTGCAATTCTGAAAATCCCCACTGCCCACCAGATTGTATGCGAACTGTAGTTGTCCCACAGTTAGCATCCCAGCCTATCCCTAATGGCTGGTTGTCCACTTGAATGAATCCGATACAAATTTTCCCTCTGACTACTACAGAGGTATCCAGCTCAAACCATTGCCACCCATCCGTCGTATCAAGAGCCACTCGTTCAAAGGCGATATACAGCGGAGTAAATGCTTGATTGGTAATATCCCAAATCCCCAGCTGGAAGGGCTTTCCGTACTGGGTGGGAAGGGGAAAAAACCTCACTCCTACTCTCCACAGCCGCTGAGGTGTATCTATTTCAAAAGTCTGACAAAAGGCCCGATTGGGTTGAAGTAGACCATATCCGGCTTCCATTTCCCCGTCATCGTATCCCCAAGTCCGTTCTGATAAGATCAGCGTATCTACAAGCACGATAGAGTCAAGTAGAGTTTGCCCTCGGTACAAGACCCAATGTATGGGAAAACGACCAGCAGCGCTGGCAGGGGGCACATAGATTCGCAAACTATCCCCATCAGGAGAAAAAGCCCGATTAATACGCCGTATGACCCGCCCATCTATCCTAACCTCGGCTATGATAGGCGTTATCCCGTCGCCAGCCACCGAAGCTACCACGCTGTCTCTTAGCATGTAGGCGTAGGGCCATACGCTATATCTTCTATCGTAAATGCGAGGCAATTGCGTCCATACGGGCAGGAGAGGTTGTGTATCCCGCTGAATGATCGTGTAACCGATAAACCAGTTATCATATGCTCCATACGTACTGCCCCACACACTCCACTTGAGAGAGAAGCAAGGGTGTAGCCACTGAGGATCACTTAGCCAGAGATGAACTACTTCAAAAGCAGTATCTGCTGTGCCCGTCCCCTCTATACGCCACAGGGGTATCCATCGGCCGTCTGCATTCAGCCCCCAGAGAATCAGCGTATCATCACTCTCGGGGGGCTCCATATAGCCCCCACGCTGATAGGCAAAAGAGAGATAAGCAGGACCTATACTATCCATTCTAATGCATCCAGACACTACACTATCCCCCCAACCGCTGAGACGGGGATTCTCGGTCTGATACGGCATGCCCCATTTATCCGCACCATTGAGGAGAAGCGCATATGCATGAGGAGCCTGACGAGCAGAAGTTTTTCTAAACTCTGCTCCATATAACTGCCAGAAGTTACGGGAGCTTACTTCACCCCACTGACGATTGCCCCCTACTTGGCACAGAACAAAAAGCAGAATTGTCATTCGCTCTCAGGAGAGGCCGGCGGCTGACTATTCACCACGATATCTATCGGCATCCCTACCGGGAGGGAATCTCCTGGGGCTTTTTCCGGATACTGACGATACACTTGGCCAGGAGGAATACCAGGAGAGGGCTTATACCTGATCTTTCCTACGGAAAGACCAGCCATTTGAAGGCGAGCCACCGCCTCCTCCAAAGAAAGTCCAACCACTGAGATAAAAGGCACCTTGCGTTCACCATAGCCTCGACTCACAACTAAGTCTATTCTGCTATATTTAGGAACTAACGTTCCAGCCTCCAATACTTGCCCATTGTATTTGGCTGCGACTACTATATCAGGCTCTTTTCCCATAGTATATTCCACAGCACCGATCTGAAAGCCGTAGGTTTCCCGAAGAAGTCTACAAGCTTCCTCATAAGGCATCTCTTGGACCCGAGGGAAAGCCACAGTGGGAGGAGTACTACTGGTGATAGTTAGATATATTTTGCGTCCCTTCTTGATACGAGTACCCCCAGGCGGCTCCTGTAAAAGAACTGTATGAGGGGGACGGTCAGGCACATATTGAGAATCAATCACAACTGGCGAAAATCCTGCTGCTTCCAAAGAGGATTGCACAACGGATATTTTCCGTCCTATAAGAGAGGGAAGTAAATACTCATCCCCATGCCTTGTCACCCACTTCAATAACACAAAACCGAAAAAAGCATAACCTATTAGGCAACATATCCCTACGCCGAACGCAAATAAGATGCCTTCCCGACTACGAAGGTATGCCCATAGACGGCTCCACATGATGAGACTCTGAGCACGCAAAGGTACGATTTCTCAGAGCCTCTACCCATGTTCCGAGCTCGCTTGGAGAAAGTTTAGGGAAAAACCTACGAAGGGTTTGGGCTCGCCGCATCTCTAACTCTTCTAAAAACTTATATCCCTTGGGCAAAAGCCGTACAAGGAGCCTACGCCTATCACTTTTATCGCGTTGAAGCTCTATAAATCGCCAGTAAGCCAGATGCTTCAAGATTCGCCCCACTGCAGGCTGAGTGACTGGCAAGTAGGGATAAAGCTGAGATACATGCATCCATTGCCCTGATTCCTCTTTCTCCAACCGACTCAGAAGATAAAGAGCCTCTACATGAGGAACTCCAAGCTGATACCGCGCTGCCAGGGCTTTCTCTTCCCGTTGGAGAAAGTTATACAACCGCAAAAGGGAAAAGCCTAAGTCCCCCCAAAGCAAACTCTCCTCTCTGCTCATAGTAAGGCTTCCATCAAACATCATGCCTATGATTACAATACGCTCAAAATCAGAGGGTAAACAAAGCCAATTCCCGATAGACTGTCAATCACGCCATACAGCGGGTAGCAATATCAAAAATAAGAGGCTCTCTGCAACAAAAAGCACCACCATGGGAAAAGGTGCATAGTCGCCCTGAGTACCGACCCAAACCAGCGGAAAAATTACAAGGGGAAAAGCCAAAACGCTCGCCAACGCATAAGAAGCCTCCGCCCGAACTGCAATGAAAGCGGAAAAAGCTATAGGCACACTCATGACTACCCCCCCGAGGAGACAGCTCCAAAGCGAAATTCTGTAACCCCATAAAAGTCGCCCCCCTATCGTGAAGTAAACACCAATGCCCACGGCCAATGAGATGGCGTACAACCATATACCAGTGGCATTTCCTTCGGAAGAAAATATTTGATGAAGCCAGCGCCACTCCTCTGGACGCCTATCTAAGATGCTCCGAGGAACCGCCTGAAAAATGGAGAACAAATACGAAATCCAAAAAAGGATTCGCAGAGCTTCTACTGAGAGTCCAGCATGTTGATTGAGTAAACCAACCATAAGCAGAATGAGCATAGCAAAAAGTAGGACAGTAAAAACGCTTTGACCTTGACGCCACTCCAGCCGAAGCCACCAAAAAGCGCTACCCCAACTTTCTTTGATGAATCTGCCAATACTTTGAAGGATTTTAGAGCAAAAACAGCGAAGAAATAAACTACCTAACACAAGGAGCTAATACAATGGCTCTATCGTAGATAATCTTGAATAGAAGTAGCATCCTCCGGGAGCCGCGCCTCTTGCCCCTGTTGACAGTCAGGGAAAATAAAGTTTGGAGGCGGTAAAATGCGCTTTCGGGGATCAAGGCGCAGTGTGCTATCAGAATACACTGCCTTCATGTATATTCCCCAAATTGGCATAGCCATGCGAGCTCCTTGTCCATACATCATCGTGTGAAAATGCACCGCTCTATCGGCCGTCCCCACCCACACCCCAGTTACATAGTCAGGAGTAAATCCCACAAACCATCCGTCTGCATGCTGCTGGGTCGTCCCCGTCTTGCCACCGATATCCAACTCGCTCAACCCATACTTCCACCTGAGCTCACCAGCCGTGCCAGCGACTGTAACCCATCGCAGCATATCTACCATCAAGTAAGCTGTCTGCTCGCTTATGGCTCGGCGACTCAGGCTGGTAAAGCTTTCTATAAGATTACCACGACGATCCCTTATCTCCCGAATGAATATCGGCTGGCGCCATATACCCAGAGTAGGGAAACATCCGTAGGCACTTGTCAGCTCTAAAAGCGCCAAATCAGACACGCCCAAACCTAACGAATAAACAGGTTCAAGCTCTGAGGTTATCCCCATACGCCGGGCATAGCTGATTACTACTTCTGGTCCCAAAGCCTTCATAAGACGAGCCGTGACTAAATTGAGAGATAAAGCCAAAGCTCGCTTCAGGGTAACGCGTCCTCCTATTTGGCGATCCGCATTCTGGGGCGTCCAACTGACTGCCGTCCCACTGCTATCCTCACTGCGTATCTCCACAGGTAAGTTTAGCTCTTCATAACAGGGCGAATATCCGTTGTCTATAGCAGCGGTATAAACGAAAGGCTTGAAGGTAGACCCCACTTGACGACGCGCCTGAGCCACATGATCATACTTGAAAAAGGTATGATTGATACCGCCAACCCAAGCTTTGATTTCCCCTGTATGAGGATCGATAGTGACAAGTCCCGCTTCCAGAAATCGTAAGTAATACGCCAAAGAGTCCCATGGCGTCAGTACCGTGTCTATATATCCTGGGCTTTGCCAGGTAAATAGCCGCATCGGAACCGGCTGATGAAACTGCTTGATTATCTCTGCTTCGGGTACACCAGCGCTTTTGAGAGCATTATACCTTTCGCTGCGACGCATAGCGCGCCAGAGGATAGAAGAGTCTCGCTTCCATGGCAAAGGGGGGTAAGTAGCAAGCTCTTTATCAAAAAGCGGCTGAAAGTTCCGCATATGCTGCACTACGGCTGACTCTGCATACATCTGGAGGCGACTATCAATCGTGGTGTATATTCGCAGTCCATCCCGATACAAATCGTATCCCCTCTGTCGGGCCCAGTTCAGAAGCCACATACGAAGGTACTCTCTAAAGTACGGAGCTAGCCCCTGGCTTTGACTCGCCGTATAAGGTGCTTTACCGACCCCCAACGGGGCTTTTTTCGCTTCCACAGCCTCAGCGGCTGAGATGAACTTAGCCTCTAACATTAGGTCTATGACCGTATTACGACGGGCCAGCGCCCGCTGAGGATGCTTATACGGACTATAATAACTCGGTCCTTTGAGCAGCCCTATCAGAAGCGCTGCTTCTGACAGAGAAAGCTCTTTGGCATCCTTTCCAAAATAATACCTACTCGCCGCTTGAATACCATAGGTCACCCCACCGAAAGGCACGGTGTTCAAATACATGGCCAAGATTTCCTCCTTGCCATAGCGATACTCCAGGTAAATCGCTACAAACATCTCTTTTAGCTTACGCCACAGAGAACGTTTGACGCCAACCTCGTCATACAAATTCCGCGCAAGCTGCTGGGTTATAGTACTCCCTCCGCGGAGTTTGCCCGAAATAGAAGAGAATACAGCTGCTAATACCCCCCAGGGATCTACCCCTGCATGGTCATAAAATCGCCGATCCTCTACGGCTATGAGGGCTTTCTTCACGAAAGGTGGTACATCAGAGGCAGCGATCCGTACCCGATCGCTGGTATAGTAAAATGTACCTAAAATTTCGCCGTCCGCTGAAAAAGCTACGCTGGCAAGATCTTCTGTAGGATTTTCCAATCGCTCAAATGAAGGCATTTCTATAAATACATACACCGAAAGCAGCAAGGGCACTCCCCAAAATATCCCCAGTAAGATCAAAGCTATCCATAACCTCTCTCGACGATAGTTCGGATTCAGCCAGCGCATGCTCGCTGTATAAGAGCCGTCGTAGAAAACCCAGGCACCAGAGGTAGAATCACCACTTCTCCACCATTACGGCGAACAAAATCCGCTCCAACTACTTTATCCTCGGTATAATCACCTCCTTTGACCAGCACATCAGGTTGAATCTTTTCTATCAGCCGCAAAGGCGTGTCCTCCTCAAAAATGACTACTGCATCCACAAACTCCAAAGCTGCGAGTATGCGAGCTCGTGCATGTGCTGGTTGGAGGGGGCGCGTACTTCCTTTGAGCCGACGGACCGACTCATCACTATTGAGTCCTACGATAAGCACATCTCCCAACCTTGACGCAGCTTCCAAATAATCCACATGCCCAAGATGCAGAAGGTCGAAGCAACCATTTGTGAAAACTATACGCTGCTCTAAGAATCGCCAGTAAGCTATCCATTGATCCAAGTGCGCCCAAGAGAGGATCTTCTGCTGAGTCTCGTACATTGTGCTAACTTTGTTTGATATGTGGCGCTGGACAAAGGTAGCGTTTTTGCTGGGTGGATGGGTGGCAGCTCAGGAGGAAGTACCCACCCGACTCGTTGTATACGATGACCTTTTGGACCGATTCTTCCAAATCAAAGCATGGTCTCGGTTTTCGAGTTCCATTGCCCGTCCAGATACTCTCTCCCATCTTCGTCTCGAAGGAGAAGTACCAGACCTCTCCCGATTCCCTAACCTGCAAGCTCTTTATCTATCAGACATAGAAGAGTTAGACCTTCCCACTCTGATAACTGCGCTGCGTAAATACTGCCCTAAGCTGCGTATACTTGCGTTAGAAGATTGCGATATTGAGGATGTATCACCTATACTTGAGCTTCGGCTTCAAGGCCTCCTGTTAGACGGCAATCCAATACAAGATTTCACCGCGTTGCAAAAACTTAGTGGCTTACAGTTCCTTAGTCTGGCCCGAACTCCCCTTAGAGAGGTCTCCTGGCTCTCCTCCCTGGCAACTTTGCGCGGATTAGACTTGAGTGAAACGGCAGTAACAGACCTGAGCCCTCTCTCTCAGCTCCCCCAACTGCGCATGATCGCTCTCTATAAGTGCAGCGGCATTTCCACTTTTACCCCCCTTACCTCCCTCCCTCAAATAGAGTTTCTCAATATTTCCTTTACCAATCCCGCAGCGGTGCAGCCTTTTCTCCGACAACTTACTCGATTCACAGCAATGAAAGTCTTTCAAGCTCAGGGGGTAATCACAGATCCCAGCATTCTTTCTCAACTCAGTCAACTCTCTCAACTGGAGGAGCTTACCCTTGGCCAAAACCCTGCTATTAACAACTTAGAGTTCGTTCGGCCTCTAAAAAGACTTCTGTACTTAGATGTGCATCGATGTAGCGTCAAGGATCTAAGCCCGTTAGCTGGTTTACCCCTTCTTGTAAAGCTATCAATTGGCAAAAATCAAGTTACTTCTATTGCTCCACTCACCCAATGTCCTCGCCTTCAGGAGCTTTACTGCTACGACAATCCAATTGAGGACTGGGAAAAACTCCTGGATATACCCTCCCTCTCTTACGTCATGGTGAGTAAGAGGGAGGTCTCTTCTGAAAAATTTGCTGGGATCAAGCCTCTCCTAAGAAAAAAAGGAATACGAGTGGATGCTCCCTGAGGAGGAGCTTGAATTGTATGAGCACCACTCTATCACAGTCGATAGTGGGCAAAGTCCTATACGCCTGGATAAATACTTAGCCCAGCGGCTTAGCCACCTTAGTCGATCTCGCCTCCAGCTCGCCATAGAAGCGGGACTGGTAACGATAGATGGTGCCGTAGCTCGCTGCAATCAGAAAGTCCGTCCAGCTCAGACGATACAGGTACGCTTACCTTATCCTCCCCCCTTGGATTTAGTACCCGAGCCTATTCCTTTGGACATTGTGTATGAAGATGATTACCTCCTCGTAGTGAATAAACCTGCTGGGATGAGCTGCCACCCTGGGGCGGGGGTGTATTCGGGTACCCTCCTAAATGCGCTGCTCTACCATATGAAGGGGGCAATGCCCCCAGCTTCAGAGCAAAATGCCGCGCGTCCCGGTCTCGTACACCGAATAGATAAAGACACCACAGGTCTCCTGGTCATAGCTAAAGAGGAACGCACATATTATGGCTTGGCTCAACAGTTTTTCACTCATACGGCTCAGAGACGCTACTGGGCCCTGATTTGGGGCAGCCCCAAGGCCGAAAGTGGCACTATTACAGCCCATATTGCCAGAGACCCCCATCAACGCAAGAAATACCGCGCCTTTCCAGAAGGTACCCACGGCAAACATGCCATTACACACTGGCGCGTAGTGGAAAGATTTTCGCTGGCCACATGGATAGAATGCCAGCTGGAGACGGGGCGGACCCACCAGATTCGGGTTCATCTCTCTCATATCGGGCATCCTCTTGTCGGTGACAAGACTTACGGTGGTGACCGTCCCAGAATCCCCCTACTAAGCGCTCGCCTGGGCCAAAAGGCTCATACTCTCCTGCAAAAAATTTCCCGGCAAGCCCTCCATGCCTATTTGTTAGGATTTACGCATCCGATTACAGGAGAAAAACTAAGCTTTCAATCACCTATGCCCCCTGACATGGCCGAGGCTCTTTCGTTTCTCAAAGAAGATGGGTGGCAAGAAACATAGGATTGCTATACTTTATTCAGCTTCATAAGATTTCAATCTCTACCCGGCGATTATTCTGACGCCCCTCCTCAGTGTCATTCGTGTCTATGGGTTTGCTTTCACCGTATCCGATGTAGGAGATCCTATCCGATGAAATGCCCCGACTAATAAGGTACTCATACACTGCTTTGGCTCGATTTTCGGAGAGACGCTGATTATACTCATCCGAACCCATGCTATCTGTATGTCCCGCTACACGAATGCGCATTTTCGGATTGTCAATCAGTATCTGATAGACCCTCTCTAGTTCTGCTTTAGACTCTGGACGCAGAGTAGCTTTATCAAAGTCAAAGAAAATGTTCCGAAGAATGATGACAGTCCCACTCTTATATTTTTCCAGGCCGATGTCTTTGCGAATCTCTCTGTATCCCTGGGACTCCTCTACGACAAAGTTTTCAGAATGAAAGGCATATCCTTCGGCCGTAATGGCTATGCCATAGTTGCGCCCAGCTGGAAGGGAAGCCAAATACTTACCACTGGTAGCATTAGAAGTAAGGACGGCGACAGTATCTCCTTTGAGGTTATCAATAATCGTAATAGTGGCCTCTAAGGGGACTTTGGTTTGAGCATCATAGATAATGCCAGTCAGGAGGGTAAGATTAGGACGGAAGGTAATAGCCGGAGGCTCCGACGCTATTTGTATATCCGCCTCCGCTTCTGCAGGCTGCTGAGCAGCAGGTGGGGTTTCAGTCTGAAGGGTAGAAAAATCCACAAGATAAATGTCCTTTTCTCCATAGGAATCATCCCGCTCACTGGCATAGTATCCGTGCAAGCCGCTGGCAGATAGCACGAAATATATTTCATCGCCAGGCGTATTGATAGGATAGCCAAGATTTACAGGGGGGCTCCAAGTACTATCAGGCTGTAACTCAGTGCGAAAAATATCAAATCCACCCATGGAGTTAGGACCATTAGAGGAGTAGAACAAGGTCTTCCCGTCAGGATGGAAGAAAGGACCGTCTTCATCATAAGGGGTATTGATAGGAGGTCCGAGGTTAATAGGCTGGCTCCATTTTCCATTGGGGAGGCGACGACACATATAAATATCTCTTTTGCCCATGCCACCAGGGCGATCCGAGACAAAAAATAAAGTCCTCTCGTCAGCCGAAAGACATACAGAGGGTTCCCAATACTTAGAATTGATAGGCGAACCCATATTTCTGGGAGCGAGCCATTTGGATCCTTTTAAGCGGCTGATGAAAATATCTCCACCATTATCTGAGTTGAATAGAAAGAGCGTCTGTCCGTCTGCCGAGAGAGCAATGCAAGCGTCATGAACGGCTGTATTGAGAGGCGAACCGATATTCTTTGGAGGCGACCAACTACCATCTGCCTGCTTTTCACTTATGTAAATATCCTCGTAGGGAAGCCCATCCGAAGCTAATTTGCCTCCCGTAGAACCATAGCGACGAGAAGTGAAGAGCAAAACGCTCTCATCCGCAGAGATTACTGGGGCATAGTCGGGCGCGGGCGAGTTTACCCCCCCCCCTAGATTGCGGATTTCTATTTTGAGGGGCTTTTCCATGTACTTCTCTGCATTTTTGAGGTGCTGAAGGGTCATTTGCAGACTGGCGTATGTAGGGTCTGATGGGCGTAGCTGCCCCAATAGCCTTTCTATTAGGGGGCGAGCTCGGGCGGGCTGTCCTGTCCGCTGAAGCGCATCAGCATACGCCATTATCAATCGGGGTGTAAAGTTCACGCTCATTCGTTCCGCCTTTTCAAAGTATTCTACTGCTTTACGGTTTTGTCGTACTCTCCAGGCGCAGTAGCCAGCATTTACATACGCCTCCGCACTGAAAGGATTGAGCTTCATAGCAGTCTCATACTCGCTGAGGGCGCCAGCAAAATCTTCTATCTGCATAAGCTCCTCAGCTCGACGCAAGTATCTTTCAGCCTTTTGAGGCTGGGCAGTGAGAAGCCAGCCCAAAAGCAGAGCAATATTCATTCGCCTCATGAGGCGAAGATAAAAATAAGGCAGCAGGGAAAAGTAAGATCCGCCCTACAGCACGCTCAGCTCAGACCGCTCAGAAGGAGAATCCTATCGCCTCATCCAACTGCCCCTCCATCCACGATTGCAAAGAGGACTCAGAAACTTTCTCTATGACCTCCGTGAGAAAGGCTCGATATAACATTTGACGCGCTACCTCCTCAGGAATGCCACGTGCTCTGAGATACATCAACATATCCCCTTGCAGAAAACCGGTAGTCACGCCATGAGTACATCGCACATCGTCTGCAAAAATTTCTAACTGCGGACGGCTGTAGGCAGCGGCTGAGGGTGCCATAAGCAAAGCTTTATGTGATTGATAGGCATTCGTTTTCTGGGCAGAGCGGTCCACAAAAATCCTTCCCTGAAATGCACTCCGACCATGGGCCTGTACGAGAGACTTGAATAGTTGATTGCTCTCGGTATGCGGAGCGAAATGTTCCACCCGAATCGCTGTATCAACGAGGGAGCCCTCCCGCACATAAACGGCACCATGAAGGTGGGCCGAAGCCCCTATCCCTCCCAAACGGATGCGATATTCACCACGCTTCCAGCCAGCTCTTGTGGTAAAGTCATAAGTAGAAATAGAAGCTGCCCTCTCTAAAAACCCTGTAATAAGGAAATACCGATATACATTTTCCCCTCCATCTTCCGAGATGCAATACAGCCGTAGATTAGAGCCCTCTGCCAGGTGGAGGTGCAAACGCAGAAGAGAAAGTCCTTCTCCTTTGAGAGAGAGTAAGATATGTCCTTTTGTGTATGCCGGAAGAGACACGGTAATGAGCTGGGCAGAAAGGTCGCCAGGATTGCGTAAGGTCAAACTGAGCCTTTCGCCATCCTTCAATATGTAATGCACCTGCACAGGCACCCCAGATAAAAGAGCTTCCCAGGGAGATAAAGGATCCGGAAAGGACTTTAGAGCATCAGCAGCCTCTATCTGCGATATAGACAGCGGATTGGAGGCAGAAGAAGAAATCTGAAAAGGAGCGGAGGTTGATTCTACTTGAAAGGGTGCATACTTCCACGGTCGGCGAAGAAAATCCATCGTCGTATATTTCCAGTCTTCCTTAAGCGCCTGCTCGGTGAAAAGGGCATGTAAATCCGCCGCTGTCACCCACCGATGAATCCTGTCCCGTAAAGACGAAGGAAGGCTACCCTCATCTCGAAGAGACTTTAGTAGATTGGTAAGACGAGCCGCCCCTTCTTCTAAGGAAAGTTTATCTTGCGCAAGGGTAACTGCCATATTACGCAGGATTAAGAAGAGGTTCGTAGCCTTTTTCTTCCAGCTCCAGAGCTAACTCAGGTCCACCCGACCGAACAATCCGCCCATCTGCTAAAATGTGTACAAAATCTGGACGAATGTACTGCAAAATGCGATAGTAGTGGGTGATGATGATAAAAGCGCGTTCGGGCGAGCGTAGGGCATTTACCGCATCGGCCACGATTCGTAAAGCATCAATATCTAAGCCAGAGTCTGTTTCATCCATAATCACTAACTTAGGATCCAATACAGCCATCTGAAAAATCTCCGCTCGTTTACGCTCTCCGCCTGAAAACCCTTCATTCACTGAACGACTCAGGAAAGAGGGGTCTAACTTGAGAAGAGCCGCCTTTTCTCGTAAAAGCGCCATCAAGTCTCCTGAATCCAACGGCTCTAAGCCCTTGGCAGCCCGATGGGCATTCAAAGCTGCCCGCAGAAACTGTATCATGCTCACCCCGGGAATCTCCACTGGATACTGAAATGCCAGAAAGATTCCTGCATGACTACGCTCTTCGGGCGCCATATCCAGAAGGTTCTGCCCCTCAAAAAGCACTTCGCCCTCTGTAACCTCATATCCTTCGCGTCCCGTAAGTATGGCTGCTAACGTGCTTTTCCCTGCCCCATTCGGCCCCATGATAGCATGAACTTCCCCGGGTCTGACAGTTAGATTCAATCCTTTCAAGATAGGTCGTCCCTCTACCGACGCGTGGAGATTGTGTATGTTCAACATAAGTGCTACAAAGTTCGTGGTTTTTCCACCTGAGGCTATAACAAAAAAAGCGAGAGTTCTGCGCCGGTGAATCATCAGAACAAGAATGTCCCGCAGGCTAAATGGGCCTTTTGAACCAAGTAAATACCAAAGTTTAGCTTCTATCTTCGTTACATGCATGCACCTACTATTGTAAACCGCAAAGCTCTCCACGACTATGACATCCTGGAGAAATACACAGCGGGCATCGTCCTAACAGGACCAGAGGTGAAATCTCTCCGAGCTGGAGGCGGGCAACTTCAGGATGCCTTTTGCGCCTTCAAAGAGGGAGAGCTGTACCTTTTCAATATGTATATCGCCCCGTATAAACAAACTGGATACGTCCACACCCCCGAACGGCGCCCTCGCAAGCTCCTTCTCCATCACCAAGAGCTCAAACGCCTCCAAGGACGACTCACGCACAAAGGACTCACGCTGATCCCCATCAAGCTTTTCTTCAATGAAAGAGGGTGGGCAAAAGTCGAAATCGCTCTGGCGCAGGGGAGGAAAAAGTATGACAAACGCATGGCTATTCAAGAGCGAGAGGAGCGCCGCCGCATGGAACGCCTGCAAAAGCGCTATTAGATGCTGCGATTCCTGATAGGACTTTTGCTGCGAAGCATAGCGATATTCTTTATCAGCTTTACTCTGATTTTTCTGATTATGCGGGGGTTAGGCGATCCTGCTCAGATGCTCTTAGGCCAGCGTATGGACCAGACTTCCTTGAAAATGATTCAGGCTCAGCTTCATCTGGATGCCCCTCTCTGGAAACAGTATCTCCTCGCATGGGTAGATTGGCTACCCTATCGGGAAGGTGCATGGCACATCCCCTCCCTCGGCGTCTCTTATCAATATGGCCGCTCTGTCTGGACCCTGTATACAGAACGGTTTCCTGCTACCCTCCTCCTCGGCAGTATCGCCATGCTACTCTCCGCTATCATCGGAATTGCAGGGGGAATGTGGCACTCTATGTATCCTTCCACTTTCGTGCGCAGCTTGGCTCTTTCCCTGATAGCTATTCCTGGATATGTGATAGGAATCTTGTTAATATGGCTTTTTGCTCTCAAATGGCGCAGCTGGACAGGCTTAGCGCCGAGCGGATATATCTCTACCTACGATCCTGCCTGTGAATGCATAATCTACCAGTGGAAAATGTTGATCCTTCCAGCCATAGCCTTAGCCTTACGGCCAGCAGCTTATCTATTTCTGCTTACCAGTGAACAGGCAAGCGCTATCCTCCAGGCTGAATACATTCGAACCGCCCGAGCAAAGGGTAAGCCTCTCTACCAGATTTTCTATCAGGATGTCCTAAGAAACCTTTTGCCGCCTCTACTCACGAGCATTTCTCAATGGTTTGCTGGAATTCTGACAGGAGCGATTTTCATAGAAGAACTATTTGACTGGCCCGGGGTAGGAAAGCTCCTTTTTTCAGCCGTAATGAGTAGCGACTTTCCCCTTCTCATGGGCATCGCTCAGCTCTCTACACTGATATTTATCCTTTTGCATGCTATTGGCGAAATACTGAACCGCTGGAGTGATCCACGACTACGCGCTTAGGTTAGTCAGCGAAGGAATGGCGACGACGAAAGATCACCAGGAGGTCTCGGTCCCAGACTTTTTGCCAGTTAGGCGATTTTTCCAGAGAGTCTATAAACCGATTAAGCTCAGCCGTGGAAATTGGCCAAGGATTAGGGTCATTGCGTAGAAGGGCAATGTATTCAGCCTGCTTACAGGCGGGAAAGTGATAATATTCCTTCCGAGGTGGAATATGGGGCGCCAGCCGCGAAACGGCACTCACTGCCGCTTCTCGCGGAATAATCCGAAGCCCTTCATGTATTTTTGAATAGCAGTATATCGACCGGTAGTGCTTGGGTGAATACCACCGATGACGCTCAGGGTCGTACCATTTGGAATAACGGCTATCCAATAAGGAGATATTCATCAGATGTGCTCCAAGAGCCCCTCCTACTAAGAATATCCAAAACCAGGCGCTGCCCCTCCACCTTTCAGCACTCCACAATACAGCTATGGGAAGCATAGCCGCAAACTCCATCCCATAGTGATATAATGTGCCCCAAAGCAAAGGGTCAGCAGAAAGCAGCTTATACATATACACAGGTAGTAATAGAAGCAGAAATACTGGCTGAAAAACAAAGCTCCATCCTCCCGACCAGAGAACAGTCCAATGCAGCTCAGGCTTCACTCCGACCATTTCAGGATAGGGCGTATCAAAAAGTAGCGTCCAAACTAGCTGAGGGCGCAACAAAATAGTTTTAGCCACCCTTAGGAAGGAAAAAGAAGGCACTGGTTCTCGTCCTTGAAGGACAGCTACTGGATCATGCGCCGCTAAGTAAGCATATAGGTTTAGACGAGAAAGCCCTTTTTCACCTCCCTTATACAGAAAGTAGCTCACCACAAACCAGACTAATGCACCTATCCCAGCCCAGAATAGCCACTTTCTATTCTCAGACTTTCTATAAATGAAAACAAACATGAGTAGAGCTATCCATACCCCCCACAAAGCAAAATTTTCCTTTGCCCCAACAAAAAGCGCCCATGAAAGGATAAAGAGCCATTTCTTTTTAGTTTCAAACGCATAAAATGCCCAAGGCAGCCACGCGATGCCGCTGATAAGTTCATGCCAATCCCATGCCAGCAAGCTGGTCACCCCCCACATACCGAAAAAATGAATCATGCTCCACAGCCCCGCTTGCCAGAGTCCCGTCCGATGACGCGCATATACAAAAAACCCTATCGCCATGAACCCCACAAGTAGCCACTGATGAACCAGAAGCCCCCACGGCCCTCCAATCCAATAAAAAGGTAAAGCCGTGAGGACCGAAGGAGACGCATGAGAATCAGTACGCCAATCATCCCAGTCCATCCATGGATTGGTCATGCTCAGTAGCCGAGGCACTAAATGCCCACGACTGTGGTACTCCATGACTTGTAGAGAATAAGCTAACTCAGTTCCGGCTGTCCGAAAGTTATAGTGATTAGGAAACGAGATGAGACCGCATATGAGCATGAAAAATAACCACACCCCCCCCACTAACCGTCTTGCCTGCCGCGGCATGCCTCAAAGGAAAAGTATTTTCACGAACTCCTATACCGAATAGAGCAAGGAAACTTAGCTGCCACAGCGCTTCTGGTAGTTCTTTTTGGCATCTCTTGGTCATCCTAAGCCGCCCCCATGATGGAGCTATGCCTCTATGCGAGTTTACCCGATCGTTTCCAGTAGATTATTGTCATTTTACAAATTCAACATTCTGCTGTAACTTAGTACTATGCAAGCTTCATTCGGATTAGGCATTTTAGGCTTGCTCGCTCTGAGTTATGCTCAAGTTCTGGTCTGGCAGGAAACCTTTGACGACCCGGGGGCGACGACCCGCTGGACCTTTGGTCCCACTCCGAGCGGGGTTCCGGGACTGATCACCAATCAGCCTGGACACAACTACTTCGTCATCAACGACGCCAATACCCCTGAGTTGGATGCATCAGGTAACTTTGTCCGAGGACGACGAGCGGAATGCGGTCCCCCCAACAATCTGCCTAATCCTTACACTACGAGCCCAGGTAATCCCAATCGCAGCCTCCACATCACCGCTCGGGCCAGTAGCGACGGAGCGGTGCTGGGCTACGTCAATCTTCCCGACTATGGAGACGAGTACTCGTGGTCCAATCAAGGCTTTGGTGAAGATGGCAACACCGACCAAACCGCTTTCCTCACGCAAAACATTAGCACCGTAGGACGAACTTGTCTGCGCCTTGTGGCAGACTTTTATCTTGGGGGGGATAGAGACCGCATCCGCAGCTACGCTTCGCTCCTATACAGCACGAACGGTGGCGCTACCTGGCAGGTGGCCGTACCTAATATTCAGCAGACCATCCCAACCCCCGTCTGGCTTGCCTACCACTTCGCCGCCGGCACCTGCAACAACTGGATACGGCTCACTTTCAATCTCCCCGCTGACGCTGAAAACATCCCGAACCTCCGCATCGCCTTTCGCTGGCGCAACGAAAACTCCCTCCCGATGACCACCGCTGACTACACGCTCTCCGCTGGCTTCAACGTAGATAACATCCGTATAGAAGCAGCCGCACCGCCCACGGCGGACTTCACTGCTAGCGCCACGACCGTGTGCAAAAACCAGCCCGTTACCTTCACTAACCTCACGCAAATTCCTTGCAATCTCCCCACAAACTACACTTGGCAGATTACTCCAGCTACGGGATGGAGCTTCACAGGCGGCACCAATGCCAATAGCGTCAATCCCCAGGTAACCTTTACCGCCAACGGCACCTATACCGTCCAGCTCACCGCTACAAATGGAGCTGGTACGGACGTAGAAATCAAAACGAGCTATATCACGGTGCAAAACTGCCCGCCACAAGCCGCATTTACGGCTACACCGCAGGGCGTCTGTGCGCTGAACCCTACCCCGCCCACAGGCAGTCCCACGCAGGTCACCCTCACAGATGGGAGTAATCTCCAAGGGCAGCCTCTCGTCAGCCGCACCTGGAGCGCTACGCCTGCCGCCGGCGTAACTTTCACGCCGAATAATACCGCGTCTCCTGTAACGGTTACCTTTAACACTCCCGGTAGCTACACCATCACCCTCACGGTAACTACCCCCGATGGTACCAGCTCCACCAGTCAAGTCATCAATGTCGCCTCCTGCGCATGTGGGGGGAGCGCAGCGGCCAGCGTAGATAGTACGGTGTTTTATCAACAGACCTTTGACGGATGCGCCAACTTCGTCTTCAGCTCTAACGGGGCGACCAGCTGTGGCTGGCGAACGCAGTTTTTCATCAATGGATCCAACTTATGCCCTAATCACTGGCGCATAGATGCAAACGAGAGAGGCGTAACTCCACCTGGCTGTGGCGCTGCTGGAGGAACCGATAAATCTCTATACATGGGAGCCACAGGCGGATTGTGCGGATGGATATGTAGCGGGGCTTGTTACGACGATGGGGCTAACACCGATAAGCGTATATTTCTGAATTCTGACATCAACTTTCCCAGCGGCCCATTGTATCCGTATGACTCTATCGTCGTGCAGTTTGACATGATAGCCTACGGGGGGGGCGACTTATGTGGTAGCTATTTGGATTACGCAGCATTTGAATATAGTACGGATGGAGGGGCGACTTGGATCTCTCCAAACGTGCAGCCCACTTGGATAGTAGCTGGAAACCTTCAAAGTTGGGCTAATACCCTTGATCACATGGCCTCTGACCTATGTCCTAGTGGTCAAGGTCTTTGGACGAGAATACGCTGGCGATTACCTGCTCCTCTAATGACCAGTACTCAGTTTCGGATTGCCTTCCGATGGAGAAATTTAAATGATGGCTGTGGAATAGACCCTTCTTTCGCCGTAGACGACGTGCGGATCGTGGGATATAAGGCGGTTTCTTCCTTTACCAGCAATCAGTACATCGGCCCAAATGGCGGCTCTTGGCATGTCGCTAGCCACTGGAGCTTGAATAACGTCCCCGACGCCCCCACCGAAGACGCTGAAATCCCCGCTGGCAAGCATGTGGTCGTGACTACTGCTGTGGATGTGCGCCATGTGTGCAACTTCGGCAAGATCACCGTAGATGACGCCCCGAACGTGCGCATCAACATTTACGGTAACCTCCTCAATGAAGGGGAAATCACCTCAAATGGCGCATCAGCTTCGGCTACAGCTCCAGATGACGAGATCCGCTTCATGGGGTCAGACTCTCGCTATCGCGGCACAGGTACGAACTGGGATGCCGACTACGCCGTGGGTGGCGGCAAACTAACGCTGGAAGCTGACCTCTCCTGCCGCAGCTTACGCATTAGCAGCGACTTTGATATGACCAATCGAACCGTCACGCTCTATGGGAACTTAGCTTATACGACGGGCACCATCACCCACACAGGCAGCCGGGTCGTCTTGAATGGCCCCTGTGCCTCTTGCCTTTTCACTAACAATATCCAGCAAGTAAATGCCAACCTCACCCTGAACCTCAACGACCTATGGATAGATAAATCCTCCGGCAGTGTTATACAGAATGCAGCGGACGTGCGCATCAATGGACAGATGCGCGTTATCCAGGGCATATACGATGCGCAGACAAACCAGCTTCGCGATGGAGCTGCTGCTGCCCCCCTCATCATGAGTGGAGGCGAGCTGCGCCTGGCTCGGCTGAATACGGTACTCCCTCAGCTTAGCGGGACCTATACCCTGACAGGCGGCTGGATCACACTATATGGAGGTAGTACTGCGACGGATGTGCAGATTCTACGCCGTCGTACCAACTACTGGAACCTGCGCTTCTCGGGTACAGGCATCAAGCGACTGGAAGGCGGCGGCAATACGGAGCTACAAAACCTTCTGGACCTCAGCGTAAATGGCTATGTGGATGCGGTAACCAATGCAGGTGCCCTCCTTTGGGTGAAAAACCCTGCCCTCACTGCCGTCTCTCGCACGAACGGCCATGTCGTCGGCTACTTGCGCCGCAGCATCCAGGGCATAGGACAGTATCGCTTCGATGTAGGTTCTACGGCGGCCTATCAGCGATTTGATGTGCTGATTCGTCAGCCGTTGGGCGGGGTGAGCTATTTATCGGCTCGGTTTATCAATCAGGACCCAACCGACCCCGCTCCCGCTGTCGTAGAAGGCTCAGCTACCTGGCAAGTCGCGCTGCCGCCGGGCTACTGGGAGGTTACGCCTGATGCCGCTATGACCAGTGGGAGCTATGATGGGATTGCTTATCCAGTGGGCTTCACCCTTCCCCCTAATCCAGCTCAGGTCACCCTGGGCAAGCGCCCGAATGGAACCCCACCAGGGAGCGCTGATTGGAGCCAGACGCTAACGGGCACCTACGTCATCCCTGCGGGAGGGATTGTCCGCCGAAACTACTTCTCGGCTTTTTCAGAGTTTGGTATCTTGACAAGTCCGACACCCCTGCCAATGATGAAGCTCCAGCTCACAGCGCGACGCAGCGCTCCAGAGCAAGCTACCTTGAGCTGGGAGTTCCTCTCCCCGATATCCGTCCAAAAGTATCGCCTGTATGCTTCGGATGATGCAGGCGTCAGTTGGCGGCTCATACACGAAGGCATTGACACGCAGCATTCAGAATGGATGCCTGCTTCCCAGCGGCGCTGGTATCGCGTAGAGGGGATATTAGCTAATGGCACCGCAGCCGCGTCTAATGTAGCGGAGCTTTTACCCTACGATGGAGCGGTCAGAATTCAGGTTCAGCCTAATCCAGCGTCAGAATGGGTACAATTCACCTTATCTGGGGCAGATAGTCGGCTCACGGTAGAAATATGGGATGCTTCGGGACGACGAGTCGCCCTCCTCGTCGGGGAATCTCAGGTCCTTTGGCATATCCCCGCGGAACTGCCAAACGGAATATATCTCTGGCGGGCTGAGGGGGCGGGCATCCATATTACGGGACGCCTACACATCCAGCAATAGGTAGGACAAAAAAGGGGACAGAGCAGGAGACGTCTTCCGCCTGCTCTGCATTTTTATCTTCCTAACAAGACAGTCTTGCCCTTTTGCCTACTCAAAGCCTTGTGAAAGAACCAGTAAAGTTTGCTAACTTTGCGGCAGGTATGATGACGCTTACACTATATCTGACAATCTCACTACCCCTGGCACTTCATGTAGCCGATGGGGAAAGCAGAAACATTCGTCCTGTTGTACTCCAGGGAAACGCCTTAGAGGAGGTGCTAAAAGCCACACGGCTCCCTTTCTCGAAAAAGGACCAACTCTTTATCCTCTCCATGAAAGATGAAGAGGAAAATAGATTCTCTCTCTATCTACGAGACGATCCCGAGCGCCGTGCGGTGGCGATAGGAGTACCCGTTGGTCAAATAGGTGATGAGACGGCTGCCTCTATAATAAGGGAAGTAACTGACAAAGTCGTAGTCCAAGGTCCCTGGAAAAAACTCCAGCAGTCAGGCGTTTCAGTGGAAATCGCTCTGGGTAGTGCCTTAAGCTTAGAGCCTAATCGCATTCTTGTCTTTGTTACCCTCCCTGCTAATCGCCTCTATGAAGGAGAGCTGGCTGCCCGAGCAAAAGATCTAAGACAGATCTTAGAGAAGACAATCGCAGTCGCCAGTGTAGCCAAAGCAGCTGTTGAGTTAGTCCGAAAATAACCAAAACTCTGTAGCATATGATAAGTCGTAGCTTAAGTATCGGGTTGTGCCTCTCTATGGTATTGTGGGCACAAGAAGTCGATGACGTAGAACAGCAAGCTGCAAAAAAGGACTCCATTTTGCGCGCAAAAACCGTCCAGCTCAATCGTCAGCTCAAGGAGACTCTCAATAAAATGAAGGTCTCTTACAAACAAGAACAAGCTTCAGGCGAAGAAGGCAAACTTCTAAGTAAGGAGCGAATCATCCTAGACTATAAAACTCCTAACGGCAAGGTAATCCCAGTGCTTCTCGGCTTCCGAGCCGAAGAAGTAGATCCAAAGCCTGAAAAAGAGGAAAAGAAGAAGAAAAAGAAAAAGGATGAAGAGGGAGAAGAAAAAGCCGCTTCTAAGGTAGGAGAAGAAGAGCTAAATGCAGGCATTCTCTTAGAGGTCGGCATAACTGCTTACAAAGATTCTCGCACGGAATACGCCTCTAAAATAAAGCCTATGATGAAACTCATGCCCACACCCAAAGTCAAGCTGCCAGGTGTCAAAACTCGTAAACCAGAACTAATCGAAACCTCTTCTGAGTTACTGATTATGGTGCGTGCAGACTTAGAACCGGTAGCTATTTCTCCTGATACCCTCACCGAAGTTCTAAAAGCACTTGCAATAGCTGCCGAACAAATAGAAGAAAATGTCAAAAAGAAGTTGAATCAGTAAAACAAACTAAATCTTTTATGGTCGGTGAGAACCTCTTTCTCACCGACCGATTTTTTTAAAGTAGTCTTCTTCTTTTTTACTTTCTGATTTCTGACCATTCTAAACTGGATGTTTTTTATCCCCTCTCCAAGCTACATAAAAAACCATAAGGGGGCAAAGTAATAAGTAACTGCCCCCTTATGTAATAAAAATTTTGCGGCGAAGAATTACGGTGTTAGTCGCCCAGCATGGAAGTCATCGTACGCCGACAGGTCTAAGAGTCCATGCCCACATAAGTTGAAAAGGATTACTGGCTTGGTGCCCGTATGGCGCGCTTCTATGGCGAGGTCTATTACGGCTTTCACTGCATGAGCCGCTTCAGGAGCGGGGATGATTCCTTCGGTTCGGGCGAAAAACTCCCCAGCCTCAAAAACCGCTTTTTGGTTGTACGCACGAGCTTCTATGTAACCCATGTCGTACAAATGGGAAACGATAGGAGCCATCCCATGATACCGCAGTCCCCCTGCATGAATCTTCGGAGGCACAAACTCATGCCCTAAAGTATGCATTTTCAGAAGCGGAGTGAGTCCTGCGGTGTCCCCGTAATCGTAGCGGTACTCGCCTTTGGTCAGGGAAGGACAGCTCTCGGGCTCAACTGCTACTACTCGGTAGCTTCGCTGTCCCGTGCGCAGTCCTTCTCCAATAAACGGCAATACCAGGCCGCCAAAGTTACTGCCTCCTCCTACCGCTCCGACTAAAATCGTAGGCGCCTCGCCCGCCATCTCCATCTGCTTCATGGCCTCTTGGCCGATGACAGTCTGATGGAGGAGAACATGATTCAGCACACTTCCCAGGGCATACTTGGCCTTTTCATCCGAGAGCACATCTTCTATCGCTTCACTAATAGCGATCCCAAGGCTTCCTGGGGAGTCAGTGTCATGTAGCTTCCGTCCGAAACTCGTACGGTCAGAAGGACTGGGGAAAACCTGGGCGCCATAAGTTTCCATCACGATGCGGCGAAGGGGCTTTTGGTGGTAGCTTATGCGGACCATATACACCCGAGCCTGCAACCCAAATAGGCGAGTGGCCAGCGCCAAAGCAGAACCCCACTGACCTGCGCCCGTCTCGGTAACGAGCGTTTCCACGCCCTCCTGAGCATTATAGTACGCTTGAGGGATAGCGGTATTGGGCTTGTGGCTACCTGCGGGGCTCACGCCCTCGTACTTGTAATAAATGCGCGCAGGGGTGTCCAATGCTGCCTCTAACCGCCGAGCCCGAAAGAGCGGGGTCGGGCGATAACGCTCATAGATTTCTAATACAGGCTCCGGAATCGGAACCTCACGAGCCGCTGACATCTCCTGCTCTACCAGCGCCTTCGGGAAAAGCCGCAGAAGAGGAGCAGGGTCTGCCAATGGCTGCTGCGTGCGAGGGTCCAGTGGCGGATCCAACGGCTTCGGCAAGTCTGCGAGAATGTTGTACCACGAGCGGGGCATATCGCCCCCATTCAACCGATACGCTACCATATGCATATCCATGATTTGAGGGTTTTGGATGCGAGTACGATTTGTTTTGTAAGTGGGATAAGGTCCTGATTTAGACAGGGTATTTTTCTCTGAATCTCTTGAAGTAGCTTGCAGCGAAAAGGACAGACTATGCCTTCCGCTTCAGTGCTGCTAATACAAACGGCTAAATGACTTGCTGACTCTATCGCAGGCCTCTCTCTGAAAAGGAGAGGGCATCCTTTTCTACGACGCGTGCAGGAAGATTTAGCGTCGGTATATTCAGATAGGGCGCCAAACCCACCCCCTCACCCCGACAGTTGGAAGATTGCTGCAAAGGGTGATAACGAGATACGCCGAGGGAGTGTAGTGGGTTTGCATGCCGCAAAGGTACAACTTTTCTCAATACAAAATATTCCATCTCCAACGGACGACCTCTCAAGTAGCAGAGCAAGGGCCTAATCAGAACTGTGGTAGCAATGGCTGTATTTGTATTACAGAGTGGCCTTTCCCCTTATAGGTCTGTTTTTTTGATAATCTTCATTTAAGGAGCAGAAATCGAATATGGGATTTCATCTCTGTGCGTCTGAACCAGCGGACCTAACCCCTCCAAGAACTCTAATTAGAGCCCCAGTGCTACCCTTCTCTAACAGGTAGCTTATCAGTTGTCTGCCGTGCTCGGGCGTTTCTTGTAAGAGGGCTTTTAGCATGCTCCCAAGCATAATAGGATGAGTTTCGGCTAACTCCTCGACCTGAGCTAAGAAGGCCTCTTCTTCCTGAGCCAGAAGCTGCATAAGGTAGCCGCTCAGCTCTGTTTTATACTCTTTCAGAAGCTCAATGAAGAGGTTGTTAGCTTTCACGATGTCATTGGCCATGCCATATGCCCCGAGCAAAAGAATTCCTCTGCGCATTTTAGCCTTGATAATAGGGGGTATTTGCAGCCCTATGGCCTCTAACCAGTTTTTAGTCAAATCTTGCTCATCAGGAGCGCTAAGCTGATACGATAACCGCAAATACTTTATAGCATTATGTGTGTCCAGCTTCTGGAGATAAAAGAGGCCATATAGCTCGTAAGATAACGCCTTGCGATCTGGATTTTCTTCTAAGAACAAGTCCGCTATCTGGGTAAACTGATCATCCTCGCGAAAAAGGTAATCGTATAGAGTATCCAGCCACTGCTGATAGGAGCGCTTAGGCGTAGAACGTAATGACGATGTAGATACAGGCTGAGCTACATCGATAGAAGAAGGGACAGAGTAAGATTTTTCTATGGGGTAGGATTTTGAGGCACTTCGATTGTCACCCAGTGAAGTGCCACGGCTCGTGTCAGGGGCGGTCTTGGAAGAAGAACTAACAGGCCGGAAAAACCCACTGGAATACTCCCATCCCACCGAAGAGGGCCGAGCAGGGCCTGGAGCCTCTTGAGCATTTGATTTCAGCGGAGAACCTGAAGAAGGCTCATCACCTTCTAAACTTGGAGCACTGAGGATTCTAAATCTTTCGGTTAGGACATCATCTTCTTTCAGTTGGTCGGGGCTGAGGCGGCGCAGCAGCTCATCACCACGCATAGTATCTCTCTTAGTGTATAACAAGCGCACTTGCTGTAGCATGAGCTCCTGCGTGTCCTTGGGGCAGAGCCGATAAGCTTCATTCAGCATGCGCTCTGCCTGATCTATCAAACGTCGACGCATGTACAGGTCAATGAGTTGCTTGCGAGCCTGGCAAGCCACCCGCTTGTAACTGCGATCAGAAGTACTGACAAACTCAGAGGTAAGTATCCTTTCTAACAAATCTATGGCCCTTATAGTATCCCTACCATTACGCAGAGCGATTTGGCTTAGATTGTATGCATACTTAGCCTTGGAAGCGTAGTTACCTAAAAGAGCCGGCTTATCTAGGCAGCTTATCATCTCTGGGGAGAGTGGATCCCGTAGATGCCTTTTCAGTATGTATTCGGTGAAAAGATATCCATTCTCTGGACAAATGTAAGGCTCTCGCTTAGCGTACTCCAAAGCCTCGCTCTTCTCTCGCATCTCCCACAGAGCAAGCGCATATAAGGTAGAAGCCCCATGCGGGAGGTTAGCATTTGCCAGGTGGGGTCTAATCAGACTCAGGACAGTATCCCACTCTCCCTTCATAGCTGCTTCTCGTGCCTTGATGGCAGAAAGAATAGGACTTCTGAGAGAGGTTTGAAAGCTAAGATTACATATGGCGTCATAACGCAAAAATGCTTCACAAAATGTGCGCCTACTCCGCTCATCTTCGAGTACAAAAGAGAGCCACAACCCATACTCTAAGAGAGAGTCAGAAGGTTGAATGTAGCCCGGCCTATCTTCACGAGCAAGGCGGAGAAACTCCTTGAAGCTTTCCATAGAATGCTTGCAGAGCGAGTCAGAAGGATTAGGAAATAAGACTTTATTCGTACATCCCCCCAGCTTGAAGAGAAGGATACCTCGGAGGGCATGGAAGTCCGCCGACAAAAATGCACCACTTTTTTGCTGTAAGTGCTCATAAGCCTTTTGAATCTGCCCCTCCATAAGGTAGCTCAACACTATGCCGATATGGGCCTCTAATAGGGAACTATCTTTCTCAATCGCCTTACGAAAGTAGCTTACGGCGTCGGCGTATCGTTTAGCGCTATACAGGTAATACTTGCCCAGTCCCAATAAAGCCGAGGGGAAGTTGGGACTCTTTTGCAGAGCTTCTCTATAAGCCCGCTCGCCATCAATATAGCGCCGCTGAGCTAAATAAATCTCCCCTAAGAGCGTATGACTCTGGGGGTCCTGCGGAGCTAAGTTGCACGCTTGTTTGGCATAGCTGATAGCTTCCTCAAAGCTTTCCTCTCTTAAAGCTATCTCCGCTAACCCCCAATACACTATGGGGAAAGTGTCTACCTTAGCTCTGTCAAGAATAGAGTGGAAGAGGTCCTTGGCTTGCTCGTAGTCGGCTTCTTTGAGGTAGATCCAGGCTTGCGTTATATCTCGTAGAATTGAAAGTGTAGGACTTTTATTCTCAATCCTCAGGAGGTTCAGTCTCTCTTTGGCTACGCCAGGCAGGCCTGCCATAGCATATCCTAATACCTGTAAAAGCTGAAGTTCCCTTTCCTTCCTTGGGGCAAATGACTTGATGACCTCTACGGCTTGTTCAACGCTTTTCGGATCCAGCTTCTGAAGGCCTTCTTTGATGAGATTCAGGCAGCTATCTACTTTTTGCTTTTTCTCCAGATTGCGGTTTGCATAAGACTGATACATTTGATAGGCAAACTGAACCCCACGACCTGCTAAGTCCAGAAGAGGTATTTGCGCAAGTCCAAGGCTTATATGACCATACAAGAGAAGCACAAAGCATTGCATGATGCAAATATCAAAAAACATTTGGTATTCCACAGTACGAGCTGTGGATAAGCAAATGGTGAATAAACGAATCTCTACAAGCGAAGCTTGCCCGTCGGAATAGAGTTATATTTGGCAGGAATCTCCCTCAGCCGGCGTAGCTCCATTCTCATGCACTGCGAGTATATCCTCAGGTAAAATATGCCCCAAGCGAGTGCGTTTAGTTTCTAAATAGCGCAGATTATAGGGATTAGGAGCAGTTATGAGGGGTACGGTTTCGACGATCTCTAAATCATACCCCGCTAAGCCTGCTCGCTTCTTGGGATTATTGGTCATGAGGCGCATTTTGCGTACTCCTAAGTCTCTCAGAATTTGAGCCCCCGTGCCGTAATTTCGTTCATCTGGCTTGTACCCCAGCGCTAAGTTCGCCTCTACGGTGTCCAATCCCTCTTCTTGAAGGCGATATGCATGCATCTTGGGGAGGAGACCGATACCGCGTCCCTCCTGATTGATGTAGACCAAGACCCCTTTGCCTTCGGCTTCTATGCGACGCAAGGCCAGCGCTAATTGATTCCCACAATCACAGCGCAGAGACCCTAGAATATCCCCCGTGAAACAAGACGAGTGTACCCGCACTAATACGGGTTCATCTGGACTCCAGGAGCCTTTGACAAGCGCAATATGCGGCTCACCAGTGAGCGTGTGGCGATATGCGTACAGCTTGAAGTGGCCGTATTTCGTAGGCATATCTACGACCACCTCCCGAACTACCGTAGTTTCGGTGCGGAGCCGATAGGCAATGAGGTCCTTGATAGTAATGAGCGGACAGCCCCATTTGTCGGCGAGCGCACGCAGGGTTGGAAGCCGAGCCATCGAGCCATCTTCATTCATAATTTCTACAATCACCGCGACGGGCGTAAGTCCTGCCAAACGCATGAGGTCAATCGCAGCTTCAGTATGGCCTGCTCGGCGCAAAACTCCCTCTGGCCGAGCGATGAGAGGGAAAATATGTCCTGGACGCGCAAAATCCTCCGGCCGTGTTGAAGGATCCGCCAAAGCCCTGATCGTCCGAGCGCGATCTTGGGCTGAAATCCCTGTCACTTTTCCCTCGCCGATGTAGTCTACCGACACTGTAAAAGCTGTATGATGGGGAGCGGTGTTTTCCGTCACCATTAGAGGCAATCGAAGCTCTTGTGCCCGCTCCTCGGTTATTGGGACACAAATGAGCCCTCGGGCCTCTTTCGTCATAAAGTTTACTATCTCTGGCGTCACGAACTGAGCCGCAATCACTAGGTCACCTTCGTTTTCGCGATCCTCATCATCTACCACGATGACGAAGCGACCACTTTTGAGAGCTTCAATCGCCCCACTGACAGAATCAATACGAATCTCCTCCTGCGTCAGGCTCATGCCTCTCTTAACAAAGTTTCCACCACTTTCTCCAGGCGTTGACTTACCTCCTCGATAGAACCTACGCCCGAAATTTCATGCAGCTTGTTTTGCGCTTTGTAGTAGGCAAGCAGTGGAGCCGTTTTTTGACGATATTCTAAGAGGCGAGTTTGAATGGTCTCGGCGGTATCATCTGCGCGTCCTTCCACCTTAGCCCGAGCAGCTAATCGTTTGACCAGCTCCTCTTCGGGCACTCCTAAAAATAGCGCTCCACACAAGCAGGCCCCTCTCCGTTGGAGAAGGGCATCCAGCGCCTCAGCCTGCGCCACCGTCCGAGGAAACCCGTCTAAGAGATAATCTCGTCCGTTTTGAAGGCGGCTTTCTACCAGCTCGATGATGAGTTCATCGGGCACCAGTTTGCCACCTTCTACTAAGGCCTGTATGGAGGCACCTAAGGGGGTGCCTTTTCGGATTTCCTCTCGCAGGAGGTCTCCCGTAGCTATGTAGTCCCAGTTATACTTCTCCACCAGTCGGCGCGCTTGGGTACCCTTGCCTGCACCAGGGGGACCTATCAGAAGAAAGGTACGCATAAAGCAAAGATACTCACCGAGCCCACTTTTGAAGCCTCTCTTGGGCAAGACGAGCATAGAGGCTACCTGGTACCTCTCTCAAAAGACGCTCGTAATACTTAGCGGCTTCTTTGGGATTAGAACTTAGTTCGCCCAAGAGATAGAGGGCTTCATCTCGGTACAAGCTTTCTGTATCAGGATAATCTGCCAGTAAAGTCAAATAAGTTTTCGCTTGTGCAGTATCGCGCTGCTGAAGGTAATGCTGCGCTTTCGTCCAAAGGATATCATCGGTGATGGGGTGCCCCCGATATGCCCGTTCAATAGAATCCAGCAGCCGAAGCGCTTCTGCGGATCGGTTTTGTAACCTCAAAACCTCAGCCTGGGCAAATAACTTCAATGGCGCCACGAGGGTATCTGGCTTTAGGTTATCCTCTATGTGCCAGAAAAGCTGAATAGCGTCGTTAGAAAGGTCATCTTGGGTATTGTGCTTGAGGAGGCGCAAACGGGTCTTAGCTAACTCAAACTCACCTTGAAAGTATGCCAGTCGCGCCAACTGAAAGTACACCTCACTTTGCCAAGTGGACTGAGCTAAACGGCTTTCTATTTCTAAAAGGTACAGCCGACTCTGGACAAAGTCGCCCTTCTGCAAAGCGGCCTCAGCTAAGAGGAGATACTTCTGAGCCAAAGCCGAAGTGACAGAGGGCTCAAACTCTTTCATTAGAGCAATCACCGAATCAGGCTGGGCAAGTCGTAGATGCCAGCGCGCTTTCTCCAAAAGAAGAGCTGCATTAAAAGGGACACGCTGCAAAAGGGAATCTATTACAGCAAGGGCTCGATAGGGCTGTCTCTGAAGGGCCTCAGCCTCAGAATAGCGAGATACAGCGATGGTGTAGTATGGGCAAACCTCCCCAGCGCTAACTATTAGCCGAAAAGCCTCACTGGCGATGATAAATAGACCTCGCTCATAGGCATTCCAGCCCACCTCGTAGAGGGGGCGGCAATCCCGCTCCATCCGAAATAGAGCCCGCGCATACCGCAGAGCCTCCGAATACTGCTCTGTCATGAGATAAAGCCGCAAAAGGAGCATGGCGAGGGTAGGATGAGTTCCCTGCTGCCATAGCTCCAAGAGCGCCGCCTCTGCGCTGTCTGAAAGTAGGCCATTACTTAGGTAGCTTCGCAGCGTGGAGAATAGAGTGTCCGGCGGGATAGAGCGCGCTTTCCATAGGTTGAGCCATTCCCGCCAGGCTGGACCGAGTAGGTTTTCGCGCTCATACGAACTAATCAGAATATCCGCATAGGCCGCAGGATAGGGATTCAGTTGGCGAGCTGCGTAGAGAGCTTTGCGCTGCCACTCCAATAGGCCCCATACCCGTAGGGTCACTTCCGCCAGCGCTTCTAAGGTAGGAAGGCCTATATCCTGACGACTTATGAGAGATTCCCATTCGTGAATAGCACTTGTGTCTCCTGCTAAGTAGCGACGACGGGTTTCCCATGCTACACCCCATGGGGATAAGCGCCCTTTATGTCGCTCTGACTGGAGCCATTTTTGATACTCACTGGTCTTTTGGAGCTGTAAGAGACATTCTACGGCATAGCTAGCCCATAGATAGTCCTGACTTTTCTCAAAAAGCTTGCGAAACTGGGGATAGGCCTCTTCATACCTGCCCATGCGAAAGCTCTCTTGCGCAAGCCGCGGATCTTGGGCTAAAAGGGGAAGAACCCCCCAGAGAAGCTTTCTCATAGGCGGCGCAAGTCGTTCCAAAAGGCAAATAGCATCAGCGCTAAGATGAGAGCCAAACCTACATATTGAGCAACCTCCCGCAAGCGGTAGGAAGGCTCTCGTCGGAAAATAGCCTCCAATCCTAAGAATAGCAGGTGCCCTCCATCCAGTAGGGGTATGGGCAGGAGGTTCATAATCGCCAAAATCAAGCTCAACGAGGCAGTAAAAGCCCAGAAACCGATCCACCCACTGGCCTCGAATGTTCGTCCAGCGATTTTGGCGATTCCTATGGGACCTGACACACTATCCGAAACCCGAGAGCGTCCAGTAATCAGATGGAAAAGGGCTTTGAGATTAGCTACAGCGAGGCGATAAGCCTGAGAAAAGGCCGAGACAAACGCCTGAGGTAAGGAAAGCTTGATTATTTCCCGAGGGAGTTCAGTAGCTGGGTAGGCTTGGAGGCGGTAGGCTGTATCTAATCGGACCGAGATGACCTGCACTTCTTCTCCTCGGCGAACCACCAGCCGTACAGTTTCACGCCGCAGCTTTTGAAGGACTTGGCGCATTTCAGAAAAACTATGAACCGCTTCCCCTTCGATAGAAAGGATAAGGTCTCCTTTCTGGAGGCCTGCTCGAGCAGCTGGACCATTAGGCACAGGGTCTATTTGAGCAGGGAGGCGAGGCAAGAAGGCTTCCTTGCCCTGACCGTAGAGAGTCATCAAACTATCTTGCACAAAAGCCGTTATCGTTAGCCGAAGTGTATCTCGGCCTCGCAGCACTGTCAGTGTAGGCTCCTCCTCCAAGAGCCATTCAGGTGAGGCAAGAAGGTCTAAGTAAGCAGGCTTACCATTTACGGCCAAGAGGCGATCCCCTGCTTGTAAGCCTATCAGGGGAAAGGCTTCCATGCCCATGGACCAGTTATAGAGCGGAACTCGCTGCATCCCCGAGGTGTAAAGAAGACTCCCTAAAAGCAGCACAGCAAATAGGATATTCATGAGAGGCCCTCCAGCGATTACAATAGCCCGCTGGTAGAGGGGCTTGGCTCGAAACTCATCAGGTTGGGGGACTGAGGATAAGCTATCGCGCTTGCCGAGCTGGCTTTCATCCACCATCCCCGCTATCTTCACATAGCCGCCTAAGGGTAGTACCCCAATCCCATACTCCGTACCGCCACGTTTCCATCTCAGCAGTCTGGTGGGCCAGTCAAAAAAGAGATAAAACTTCTCTACCCGCATCCCAAATAGCTTCGCAGGGAGAAAGTGCCCCAGCTCATGAATCACAATCAGCAGGCTTAGTGCCAGAAGAAACAGCCCTATGGTAAGCACATTCAAAAATACCAAAAAACCCTACGCTAAGCCCCTCACCCTACGCTGCGTAAAGGGCAGGTTCGATCTATCATGAAAATCAACTACTGGCAGCTCTAAGCTCTCAGCCTCACTCGGTCTAAATGGGCTCATACTCTATTCGAATGCAGCCTTTGCGCCCCTGAGCATCATAAAAGTCAATGAATCTCAGCTTGTAAAGGCTCAATTCATTTACCCGCAGGATAAAGTAGCGAGAAAAGTCTATCACATAAGTGCCAGTGTTGAAGTCATAGCGCTTCCAGTCATACCCAATAGCATTCCGCCTGGTAGAAAAAGAAAGCTGCTGAGCTTTGGCAAAGTCCATCTGCTCGTAGGGTATCTGAGCGGTTTGAACCACCGCAGCTTGAACGCCTTCTCCAATCAAGGCGCCCAGCACTGGATACCACCGAAACTCCTCAGGTTGGTCATAGAAAGGGTGGATATACCGCGTAAGCACCAGGTCAGCGCGCCAGGGTGGGCTCACCCTCACACTTTCACCCCCTCTATCCAAGGAAATGTAGCGCACCGCCGTATCAATCGGAAACTGCCATCGGGCGGTATCCCCTCCAGCTAATCCCGTGGAGAGGATATGAATGGTACTACCCTCCCAGTGAAGGCGAACCTTTCTATAACGCTGCTGGGACGTTCTGTAAAAACTTTCACTGCGATCTCTGTCTATGACTAAAAATCGAACCTCCTCCCTACGAAGAGGAAGAAGGGCCGCTGTGTCTGCCAAATCACATTTCCACCCATAAAGCCGGGCGGGATCGAGAGGCTGCTGCCACTGAGATTCTGATACTTCTACGGCGAAAGCATACATAGCGGCATTAAGCCATAGCTCATATGCTGCACCTTTAGGACGCAGTACCATATCCCAAGCAGTCCGAGGCGTCTTCATAACCTCGCCCAGCTCCAAGTTGACGAAGGCCACAGTATCATACTCAGAACCTACATTAGCCTCTATGAGGCGGCCCCCAGCACTCTCCGGGAGTTTCCATGGCTTCTCTGGACGGCGGCATCCAGTAAATAACCCTACCAAGGCCAAAGCTGCGAGACTGACCCCTCTCTTCATAGCTGTCCTTTCTGGAGGTGATACTCCAACCGAATAAACGGATATCGCCCCATTCCTACTGGTGAGGAAAGCCCAGCCGCCGTATGGACCCCTCCTACGAGATTCGCTTGCACATTTGTAATACCGAATACATTCCTCATTCCGACTGTCGCTTGCACCCTTTCCCGCCAAAAGGTTCGACTAATAGAAAGGTCCAACCAGGGAAATCCCCCTATCCAGCGCCAGTCTATTTCCCCGCGTTCATTTGCTAAGAATATGGGCGTTTGTCCCTGGTATTTAAAGAAGGCGCTGAAAGTGCTGCCCAGCCATACGTAAGAAGCCTGGGCCGCTGCCTCCCATCCCCATCGCTCATTCCGATATAGAGTAAAGGTCGCTCCCCCTACCAAAGACAGATTCGCTCTACGAAACTCTACCCGAGGCTGGAAACCTAAGGTTTGAAATCGTTGGAGATTTTTGTAGGTCGTAAATAGCGTCATCGGGTCCAGAATGACGAGTTGGATAATATCTCGCACGTCGTTGTAAAACGCAGACAAACGCGCTCTCCACAAGGAGGTTTTCACGAGCTTAGTCCAAGTTAGGTTCCCGTGAATATGATGACCTTTCTCTGGGAGAAGGTCGGGATTGCCCTGAATATTGTGATTAGTGAAAACTAAGTAGAGGAACTGCTCTCGTAGAGAAGGCGCGCGAAACCCTCTACTGTACCCAATCCGAAAAGCAAAAGAGGACGAAGGACTCCACCGCAAATGAAAGGTAGGCAGGAAGGGCGCAGGATACCGAGTGTTGTACGCCCAACGAAAACCAGGACGAATAGCCAATGTAGGAGACAGGTGCCATTCTCCTGTACCCCATAGAGCATAGTCTCCCATCTCTGCCCTACCCCTCTGAATGCGTCCGCCAGTGATAATAGTGTGCTGAACTTCATGCCCCATTTGAAAAGACACATTCTGGTCAATGAAAGAGAAACCTCCGCGCATCCAGAGTTGATATTCCTGAGTGCTATCCTGCTGCCCTGGGAGCGGAATGAGGGTCTCTTCCAGCGTCACGAGGTCCTTATACACGACATTTCTGATTCGGCGGTAGTAGAGATAGGCCGCTTGCTGATCCCAGCGCCACTTTGGACTGAGCTGATATGCTAAATGCAAGGCTGGCATAAGGCGGCGAGTGTAGTAATACTCGTCTATGGCGTAGATTCGACGCGGGGTGATGGTAGGCTCTTTGAGGTTGAAGAAGGTCTCATCGCTGGCTGGCATCTGGATCCTTAGACGAAGGCGCTCCGAGGAGCTAAACTGATAGCTGAGGAGAAGGTTATATTGCTCGCGAGGGCGCCACAACTGTGCCCGCAGGCGACTTGGATTTGGATCCCATCCATCAAAGTAATACCGCCCCCCAGCTACCAACAACCGATGCTTGGCTGGCCCCCCTGCCACCGAGAAACCAGCATCATACACGCCTACCCCTTCGTACTGGAAGCGACCACGCCCTTCCCACTGGCAGCGGCTGGATCGAGTAATCAAGTTGATTACTCCGCCCATAGCTTCGCTTCCATATAACACACTCATGGGGCCTTCCACAATTTCTACCCGTTCTACCTCAGACAAGGGTATTTGAGTTAGATCTACGCTGCCATTCACTCGTCCCAGCACAGGAACCCCATCTATGAGTACTTTCACGTGCTCGCCCCCCAGCCCTTGAAGTGTAGCGAAGTTTCCCAAGTTTGGGTCCTGAGCCAAGCGGGTGTTTAGCTCAGTCATCAGAACCTGAGGTAGGAACAAAGCCCCTTGATACTGCAATCGCTCGGCTGTCAAAATCCGCACTGGATACAAGCTCCGCAGTTCCTGTACAGGGGCATAACTACCAGTAATAACGTGGTCGCTAAGTTGGAATACTAGCCGGGTCAAACGCACAGGCTCCTCGGCAGGCAAAGTAAGCTCGCCAGCGTATGGCAAAAAGCCCTGCGAAGCGATTTCTACTTTATACCTTCCTGGTGGCACGTAGATGCCCCCTACATCATCCGTATAGAGCGTGAACCACTTCCCATCTGGTAGGGCTCGGAGGCGAACCTGAGTATTAGTTATAGCTTCGCCATCCTCGCCCAGGATGCGGAGGGACTGCCCCCACCCTATAAGCAGTCCCCCCATCATCCAGAGTAGCCCTCTCATTTCATTCAAGAATAATGCTCTGTACTACCACCCCTATTCCAGACCACACACGAAGGAAATACACGCCCTTGCTTAGGGCCGCTGGACGAGGTATATACAATCGTTCCTCCCCCCTGGTAGTCTGGGAGAAAACGCGTTCGCCTGTCGAGCTATACAGCTCTATCTCAGAAGGCAAGGTAGCAGGCAACTGAATAAAGAATCCCTCTCGAACAGGATTCGGATAAATCAGAACTTTTTCTACCGCCGGCTCCAATAAGCTGGTAGAGGCTGAACGCAAGAGAGACTTTTCTAATAGAATCCTACCAGTGGAGTTTCCTTCAAAGCCAATAAATCGCAAACGCCATACACTCCCTGCCCTATCCTGCACTAAGAAATACAGTGTATCGGCCAGTATCCATTGACCTGAGGTGAAACTTTTCCAGTCATCTCCTATGACCGATATACAGGAGTCCAACGGATAAGCGGCTATGGTAAGGGTATCGGGATTCGCTTGTCTGGAGAGGCGCACGCGAGCTGCTTTCACCCGCTGATTCATCAGTACACCTGTGAGATTGTAGGGAACCGAGGTGCTGGGATTACTAGGCGGTGATAAGAACTTAGTGTACTGCGTAAAAACCAGGTCCCATTGGCTCGGATCTGGTTCTGCACTATGGACTTGATGGGTGAGCAGGTTGAGATACACGAAGTTTTTGCCCGAAGCGATAGTTTTATTCACTGCATAAGTGGTGTCTTGTGAGCCGTCTATATTTGCTATGCGAATAAAGTAGCTACTACCCTCTAAGCGTTGAATCCAAAGTTTTTTGAAGGTATTCCCTACTTTGATAATGTAAAGAGAGTCGCCGCGAGTAATATGGTCTGAGAGATTGTAGATTCCCCATCCGACATCAAAGGCACTCGGACCCGCCGTAGTATTGAATGCCCCTCTCTCCCACCTACATAAGTCATCATATAAGGCAGTCACAGTGTCAGATAAACTAAGCGCCGCCCACTGAGAGGTATCCCGAGTAGTTTTGTATAGCGTAACACCGCAAGGGTGATTGACCCGTATAGCCGCTCCCCGAATAGGAACCTCAAAAGCTAAATGCCATCCACAACGCGTGGCTGTATCCTGACGTCCCGTCTGGAGCTGGTAGAAGACCATATTCCGATAACTCCCTCCCATGATAACGGTATCGGTATCTCGACGCAGCGACTGCCCGTATCCGAAGCCTAAGTAGAAAAGCAGGCCTGCTACACCTACTTCTATTCTGAGGTTTCTCATGGCGGAGCAAATGTACAAGTTTTGTCTGGAATGAATCCAAATAAGGAAGACAGTTACCCCCCCTCGTCTTCTGGTCCTATACCTACCTTAGGTACCAAGAAAACGCAAAAGCCTTCTTCACCGAATTCCCTTCTAAACCGCAAGAAAATTTGTAACGCAGCCCATACCTTCGGCATATGCGGTGGCTTGTAAGCATAGCTGGAATAATGGGGGCATTAGGTCTCGTAGGTGCAACCCTACATGCGCATGTGCGACCAGTACCAGCCTTAGGCCAAGGTGCCTATATCGCTCTATTTCATGCGCTCCTCCTACTCTGGCTCAGTCAGGAGAAAAAGTCAACCTTTAGCTATCTACTGGCTGTGGGCATTATCACTGGAGTAAGCTTATTTAGTGGGACGATTTATCTACGCTACTTGGCTGAGGTGGAAGAAGCTACAAAGCTTGCCCCTGTCGGTGGCAGTTTGCTCATTTTGTCTTGGATAGGCTTAGGCCTGAGGGGCTTAGTAAAATAAGCACGGGCGCAAAAGCTCCCTCGCCTAAGCTCTTTCCAGAAAGCCAACAGACCAGCTTGATATATCCTGCATGAGCACCCCTTGCCTGAAGAGCAAAGTCTTTTGATTATAGCGCCATCAGCCCCATATGTGAATGTGCAGAGGCATACTCGGAAAAAAACCGACTTCCAGATGGCTAAATGGCTAAAACAAGTCTCAAAGGGCTCCTTTCATTTATCGCCGAAGGTTCTGTGCAAAATCCATGAGAGCCGAGACAAAAGCTGCCCAACCGAAGCGACTTTTCGCTTCCCTAACGGCCTTTGTAAGCTCTTCGTAAGGCGAATCCAGCAGTCGCCTTATAGCTTCGGCCAGCGCCTCTACTTCTGGCGGGCACACGAAGCCGACTTTCCCATCCTCTACCATTTCCGGCAAGCCCCCTACATTGGTAACTACCATCGGCTTTTCAAAATGATAGGCTATCTGAGTCACCCCACTCTGCGTAGCGCTACGATATGGCTGGACCACTGCATCAGCCGCACTGAAATAGTATTTGACTTGCTCATCGGGAACGAAACCTTCACGGAAAATCACCCGTTCCCGTAGCTCTGGAGCCTCTAAGAGCGGGCGATACTTCTCATACGGCTCATACAACTCGCCAGCGATTAGTAGCTTGACCGAGGAGAGGTCTCGCAGCTTCGGGGTGCGCCACGCCTCTAATAGAAGGTCTAACCCCTTATAAGCTCGAATGAGGCCAAAAAAGAGGAGATAGCGATAAGCAGGATCCAGTCCCAGAGCTTCGCAGGCTTGAGCTTTGGGGATAGGATCGCCATAGTGGTCATATAGAGGATGGAAAAGTAGTCGGACAGGCTTAGCAGTAAGCTTTTGCCAATCGGCAGCCACCGCTGCACTCATAGCCACCGCCCCATCCACTGAGCTGATAAAGTAACGAGTGAATAATCGGTCTCCCAGCCGAGCTTCATGCGGGATGACGTTGTCTAAGATAGCTAAGCGTCGGGTCGGCGGGGTCAAAAGTTTCAAGACACTCCCCAGACTCATTCCCATGACAGGAAGCCAAAATTTCACTATGACTACATCGGGATGCCACCCACGCATGTCTCGGGCTGTGCGCCACCAAGAGAGAGGACCGAGCGAATGTAAAAGACGCTTGATAGATAGGCCCTGAGGCGGAGAGCCCGAACGAATCTGAGTTTTTCCTGGAAAAAGCCATTCAGGGTACTGCACGGTGAAGGTGTAGAGCTGAACCTCATGGCCCATGCTCTGAAGCTGATAAGCTAACCGCTCATTGTACGCTGCAAGCCCCCCACGAAAAGGGTAAGCCGACCCCAGAATGGCTACTCGCACGAGCCAAATGTATAGCGTACCTTTGTTATGCTATGCAGTTTTTTTTGGACACGGCGCTGCTGTCAGAGATTGAAGAAGCAGCCGCATTAGGCGTTTTAGACGGAGTGACGACTAACCCTTCTCTCATGGCCAAAGCTGGAGTACAAGACTTTGATGCCCATTACCGAGCGATTGCAGAGCGCACGCCTGGCCCTGTCAGCGCCGAAGTCATCTCTACCACTTATGCCGATATGGTGGCAGAAGCGCGTCACTTGTCCAAGTTAGCTCCCAATATCGTCGTGAAGATTCCTTTCATCCCTGATGGAGTAAAAGCCCTACACACCTTGCGCGAGGAGGGAATTCCCACCAACTGCACTCTTATTTTCTCGCCTGTCCAGGCGCTGATTGCGGCTAAGGCTGGTGCTACCTACGTCAGCCCGTTCATCGGCCGATTGGATGATATTGGACACGAAGGAATGGAAATCATCCGCCAAATCCGGCAAATATTCGACAACTACGGTCTGGAAACGAAGATATTAGCGGCCAGCATTAGGCATCCACTCCATGTATTACAAGCGGCTTTGGAAGGGGCAGATGTGGCCACCATGCCCTATGCTGTACTGCGCCAGCTTTTCCATCACCCCCTGACAGATAAAGGCTTAGCCCAGTTCCTGGCGGATTATCAAAAGCTTCATGCCCGCTCCTGAGGCTCAGATCCTTCTCATCGGGAGCGAGCTAACGCAGGGGCGCCTCGCAGATAAAAATGGAAAATTTTTAGCGCAGGAGCTTTCTCAGCTAGGGCTTTTCGTACAGGAGATTCACATTCTCCCAGATGAGCCTCAGCTTCTGCGCTCGGCAATGGAAAGCGCTCTAAAAAGTAATACTCAGCTCATCCTTTCTTCTGGAGGGCTGGGCCATACGTCGGATGACCTTACGGCGACGCTCTGGGCTGAGGTGTTAGGAGATCGTCTGGAAGTTTCGGAGACTCTCTTGAGCCACCTGCATGCCCTGCTTCAGAGCCGAGGTATTTCGAGCCTTCCTTATTTAGAGCGATATGCATTAGCCCCTCAGCGAGGAGAGGCTCTGATTAATCCCGTAGGATTAGCCCCTGCGCTATACTGGGAGACTGGCTCTAAAATCATCTGTGCCCTTCCAGGGCCGCCAGCCGAGCTACAGGCGATCTGGCATACTACCCTCAAGGCACGACTGCAGCAGCGCTTTCCTCAGCCGCCACCTTTGAGTCATAGCATGCGCACGACCGGCATCAGCGAAAGCCGCCTTACAGACCTCATAGCCTCTTGGGAAGCTGCTCTACCATCTACTTTTAGACTCTCTTACAATCCCTCCTGGGAAGGCGTAACGCTCTACTTGCAAGCTCCTTCTGATACAGACCCTACCCTTTTTGCGCAGCAAATAGAGTCCTTACGCGCCCTCATCCGCCCATACTTGTATGCCGAAGGGTCCCTTTCCCTGGCCGAGGCTATACTTCATCGGCTGCGTCAGTTAGGCCTGACCTTAGCCGTGGCTGAAAGCTGTACAGGTGGACATTTAGCGGCCGAAATTGTAAATATCCCAGGCGCTTCCGAGGTCTTCTTAGGAGGAATAGTGGCCTATGCTAACTCGGCAAAGGTGAGCCTATTAGGCGTATCTGAAGCTACCCTTCAGAAAGAGGGAGCCGTTAGCGAAACTACTGCTCTGCAAATGGCAGAGGGCGTTCGACAAGCTTTCGGTGCAGCTGTAGGGATGGCCACCACTGGCATAGCAGGCCCAACTGGCGGCTCAGCCGACAAACCGGTCGGTACAGTCTGGTTTGGCATAGCTACCCCGCACGCTACCTCGGCTAAACGCTACCTCTTTTCTGGAGATAGGGGGGTCATTATTCAGCGAGCGACGGCCACGGCGCTCAGTCTATTATGGCAAAGCCTTCAACCCCTCTGAAGGCCGTCAGCTAATCTATATTTCTCACATACCCAGGGGATGACCCAGCTATTTCGGCCTAAAAAAAGCATACGGCAGAGACAATCCTTGGCCCTCAATCACTTCCTCTGGCGCAAGGAGAAAAACGCCTCGCCTCTCACCGCACCGCAAACAGCATATCAGCATACCGCGGCAGAGGATAAAGCTCTGCGGGGATTAGAGCTTCTATGGCGTCTGCATGATGCCGTAGGGTATCCATTAGGGGACGAATAGTTTCATACACAGCTTCGGCTTGCTGGTCTATGGAGGGGAGAGAGAGAATTTCCTTCCACTGAGTTTCTGCCTCCTCTATGTCGCTCCAGATAGCTTGGATATGTAGTTGAAGCTTCTCTAAGAGGGCCTCCTGAGGCAACTTTTCTGAGAGTTGAGCTGCGGCCAAGCGTTTGAAAGCTGGACTATCCAGAAGTTGAAGGAGTTGATGCTGATAGCCGAGAGCAGCGGGCAGGATCTCCGTACGAAGTAGGGTAAGAAGGGTATGTAGCTCAATCCCGTATGCTTTGACATACCGCTCTAATCGTACCTCGTAGCGAGCATGCAGCTCTGTTTCAGTGAGGATTTTCGCTGTGGTGAAGAGGCGGACAGTAGTAGGGCTGATGTAAGATCTAAGCACCCGAGGTACGTGGAAAGAAACCGATAATCTGCGCCGAGCCGCTTCCTCGCGCCATTCAGGGGAGTAGTTATTTCCATCAAACCTAATCGGGCTACTTTCAATCAAAAAGTCCCGTACGACGGAGAGAATCGCCTTTTCGCGAGAGGGAAACTCCTGCTTTCGAGCCTCCACCGCATTCACAAACTGCTCGGCGGCTTCAGCCACAGCAGCATTTAGAACTATCATCGCTGGGGCACAGTGAGCAGAAGCGCCGACTGCTCGAAATTCAAACTTATTCCCCGTGAAGGCGAAAGGAGCGGTCCGATTACGGTCTGTGTTATCCCTGAGTAGATGCGGCAAGCGAGGGAGAAGCAAGGAAAGGGGCGTCTTATCTTTCAGTTGGGGCAGCTCAGGCTCCCGAGTCAGCGCTTCCACAGCCTCCGAAACCGCTTTGCCTAAAAATACCGACAAAATAGCTGGTGGTGCTTCATTTCCGCCGAGGCGATGCTCATTCCCTGGGGTAGCGATGGTCGCTCGAAGTATGTCAGCATGCGTATAAACCGCTTTCAAAATAATGCTTAGGACGCTGAAAAAGCGGAGGTTTTCCTTGGGGGTTTTGCCGACAGAGAGGAGATTTATGCCTGTATCCGTGGAGAGTGACCAGTTATTATGCTTCCCAGAACCATTTATACCAGCGAAGGGCTTTTCATGTAGGAGGCACTCTAATCCATGCCGGCGAGCGGTGCGCTGAAGGAGGTCCATCAAAAGCTGATTATGATCAATCGCCACATTGAGCTCTTCAAAGACGGGCGCGCATTCGTATTGGGCTGGGGCTACTTCGTTATGACGGGTTTTGAGCGGAATGCCTAGACGCCACGCTTCCATCTCCAGTTCTTCGAAAAAGGCTAACACGCGCTCGGGAATAGACCCGAAATAGTGATCCTCCATTTGCTGACCTCGCGGCGAAGGGGCTCCAATCAGCGTTCTCCCTGTGAGTCGCAGATCCAGCCGACGGGCAAAGTGCCGCTCTTCTATCAGGAAAAACTCCTGTTCAATGCCAAGGGTGGGATACACCCGCTGCACCCCCTTGTAGAAAAGGGCTACTACTTTTTTCATGGCCTGATTCAAAGCCTCAATAGAGCGCAAAAGAGGCGTCTTATAGTCCAGTGCATGACCATCATACGAGACATACACTGAGGGGATACAGAGCGTATGCCCATAGATGAAGGGCGGCGAGGTAGGGTCCCATGCGGTATACCCGCGAGCTTCGAAAGTGCTTCGCAGGCCTCCACTCGGGAAGGAAGAGGCATCTGGTTCCTGTTGTAGCAGTTCACTCCCATTGAAGCCACTCAGGACTTTTCCTCCATAGACTTCAAAGAAGTTTTCATGTTTTTCGGCGGTGAGACCAGTTAGGGGATGAAACCAGTGGGTGTAGTGGGTGGCGCCTTTTTCCGTAGCCCACTGCCGCAGGGCATTGGCGATTTCATCGGCTAGCTCTGGCGAGATAGGTTCGCCCCGCTCCCATCGTGCTATGGCCTCTAAGGCACTCTCGGATAGATAACGGCGCATGACTTCTCGATGGAAAACAAGCTCTCCAAAGTGCTCGGGACGAAGGCGGGTGGAGGTACCGTTAGTCTGGGTGATTTTAGATACCATGAAAGGCAAAGGTAGGGAATATGGGGTTCAGCTATGGAGTAAGGGCGCCAGCGCCAAAGGCGCTGGCGCCCTCCGAGGCGGCGGCCCCCGCAGGGGGCCGCCGCCTCACACCCCTAATGACGCCCTATCCTCATCTTTCTCCATCCTTCTCCGCCGCCCTCCTCAGAACTCAGAAGATATCCTAACTTTTGTTACACCTAATGCGTACCTTCGTATCTCTATGGCTATCCGCATCACCGATGACTGCATAAACTGTGGCGCCTGCGAGCCAGAATGCCCTAATAATGCCATATACGAGGGGGGGATTCAGTGGCGTTATAAAGACGGCACAGCGCTCACGGGACGAATCCAGTTAGATGGTGGTATCACATTAGATGCCGATGCTCCTCATGCCCCTATCTCTACCGAATATTACTATATCGTACCCAGCAAGTGCACCGAATGCACAGGGTTTCATGAAGAGCCTCAGTGTGCCGCCGTCTGTCCCGTAGACTGCTGCCTACCCGATCCTGACCATGTGGAGACCCCAGAACAGCTCATGGCCAAAAAAGCGTTCCTCCACGATGGTGCGCCGATATCCCCTGAGATTATCCATGTGTATTTAGAGGACTTAGAGCGGGCATAGCATGTCCGCTGTTATACGCGTACAAAATATCAAGAAGTTTTATCCCTTAGGTAAAGAAGGGGTATGGGCTCTCCGAGGAGTCTCCTTTGAAGTAGACACGGGGGAGCTGGTGGCTATTATCGGTCCATCTGGGTCGGGTAAAAGCACCCTCATGCATATCTTAGGGTGCCTAGACGCTCCTACAGAGGGTCGGTATATCTTAGCAGGCCGAGATACCACTGGACTTTCAGACAGAGAACTCGCCAAGCTGCGCAATGCCCAGATCGGTTTTGTGTTTCAAAGCTTTCACCTCCTTCCCCGCTACACAGCGCTGGAAAATGTTGCTCTGCCTTTAGTATATGCAGGGGTCCCAAGGCGAGAGCGACTCAAGCGTGCCCAGGCTATGTTAGAAGCGGTAGGATTAGGTGACAGGCTACAGCATCGCCCTAATGAGCTCTCTGGGGGTCAGCGCCAGCGCGTAGCAATCGCCCGCGCTTTAGTCAACCATCCAGCGCTGCTTCTCGCTGACGAACCCACAGGCAACTTAGACTCTACCACCAGCGAAGAGATTCTGCGCCTATTTTTAGAGCTTAATCGTCAGGGCCATACGGTCGTGATAGTGACCCATGAACCCGATATTGCAGCGCGCATGAGACGACAAATAGTCTTGCGGGACGGTCTGATAGCCGAAGACCGTCGCAGCCTAACTGCGCCTGTCTAATGGAGGCCACTTATCGACAAATCTGGCGAATCGCTCTACCCATCATAGGCGCCAGCCTCGCTCAAAATGCTGTCTCCCTCATAGATACGGCATTCTTAGGACTGCTGGGCAAGACAGAATTGGCCGCTGGCGGGCTGGGTATCTTATTTTTCTTGACAATTGGCTTCGTTGGATTAGGTATAGGGGTAGGGGTCCAGGTCTTGAGTGCACAGTTTTTGGGAGAAAATCGGTCGGAGCAGCTGGGGGACCTTCTTCGGCAATCTTTATGGGTCAGTGCCCTCATAGGCATGGGACTTATGGGGCTAATGTTTTATGCCTCCGAGCCTCTCTTGAAGCTTCTTCTGCATGACCCCTCCACTGAGCGCACTACGGCTTATTTCCTTAGAGGCCGCAGCTTGGAACTATTTCCCCTTATCCTTTTCGGGGCTTTGCGCGGCTATTATAGCGGCACCGCTCAGACAGGGTACATCTTCAAAGCGAACCTTTTACTCTCCACCACTAATCTCCTTCTGAACATAACCTTTGTACTTGGCTTTCAGTGGGGCATAAAAGGCGTGATAGCAGGCTCTGTACTCTCCCAATACATCGCCACAGCATACTTGCTTATAGCCCTACGAACCCAAAAGTATCCCTTGACCCCGTCTGATACCCAAAGCGAATGGATCCTACCCCTCCTGAGATACGCTGGGCCCGCTATCCTTCAACATCTCGTAGGCATGATAGGATGGCTCTTTTTCTTCCTCCTGATAGAACGAAGAGGACAACTAGCTCTGGCTTCGGCTAATATCGTCCGAAGTCTATACAGCTTTGCGATGCTTCCGACCTGGGCTTTCTCCACAGCGGTAGGTACACTCTCTGGATATTTCTGGGGAGCTCGCAATAAGTCAGGACTGATAGAGGCCCTCAAAAAGGCTTTCCAGCTCTCTCAAGGCCTAAATCTGCTTATTGCTCTGAGTCTCTCCAGCCTATCGCCTATTTGGGCAAGCCTTTTTACTCAGGACCCCGCTATTCAAGCTCAAACTGCCAAAGACCTCCATATTATAGCCCTTTCAGTGCTGCTTATGCCCGCTTCGGCTCTCCTTTTATCAGCCGTGGTAGGGGTAGATCGAGTGCTACATGCATTCTTTGTAGAAGTAGGCGTGATTCTTCTATATGTGGGATATGCAGTTCTCATGGACGCTCTTCAGGTAGAGCTGACGATAATGTGGACAACGGAACTGACCTACTGGATTCCATCGGCGATCGTGCTGTATCTAATATGGCGCCATCAACTCAAAAAGCTCCCTACCTTCATTCCTATCTCGGCAGCCTGATATGCTTAGCTTATGGCTGCAGGCATCGCTGATAGGACTCACTGCTAAGGAAACCCGGCTATGGCGACAATGGGCTACCGACTCAGCGCACTGGGATAGTGTCCTACAAAGCTGGGGATATTGGACTGCGCATCCAGCCTCCTCTTCGGCTGGATTGCGCTATACGCTCGTAGCCCTCACGTGGCGAGGAGATACGCTTAATCTCTTTTCCCTCAAAGTAGCTAAACAATGGCTTCGTCGCCCGATTACGCCCACGCTGCTGACCAATATACCTCGAGACTTTCAGAGAAAGCTGCAAGAGAGAGGTTTTTTATTCAGCCAGGTGGCCTGGGAGCGTATAGATTGCGACTCTTTGGGACAATGCCGAGGGATTTTGCGATTTGCACCAGGTGCCCAGGTGCGGCTGGATACTATTATGCTGCGCGGCAAATGGATAGCGCCTCGCAGTGCTTTTTACCAGATTACGCATCTACGCCCTCATCAGCCCTTACGGCTCAGCGACTGGGAAGCACTCTCGCGCCGAATTCGGAGTAGTCCGTATGCAACTCTCGTAGACACACCCCAACTATGGCTTTTCCCCAATCTGGCATGGATAGAAGTACACCTCAAACCCAAGTCAGCTAATCGCATAGACGGGGCTTTGTCCCTCCTTCCCGCCAGTCAGGGTAATCGCGCGCAAGTGATAGGGCACTTAGAGCTGGCATTGCTGAGTCCATTCCGGCTGGGCGAAAAAATAGAAGCCCGCTTTGCTCAACTGCCTGGCAGTTCCCAGCGGCTGAACCTGCGTGCGGCATTTCCCTACCTCCTACGGGGATATATAGAAGCCCAAGGGGAGTTTTCGCTGTGGAAGCAAGATACCAGTTTCCTCACTCGCGAGGGGGCCGTGGCGCTGCATTACAAAGCTACGCCTACCCTCACCCTGCTGGCAGGCACACAACTGCTCACCTCTCGACTCATTAATACCCTGCCTTACAAGGAGAGAGTTTGGCCGCCCCCACCTGTATTAGACTTTAGGCGACAAGGTCTTCGGGTCGGGTGGAAGTACGAACAGGTAGACTTTCGGTTAGCGCCTCGTCGAGGGTGGGAGTTTGTTCTGATAGGCACCCAAGGACGGCGAGGGTATATCCGCAATCCTGGGCTACCGCGTTTGGCTTATGAGCGCCTACCTGCCTTTAGCAACTTCCAGGAAATAAATGGCACGCTGAGACACTATATGCCCTTGGGGGCCGCAGTTTCTATGCACACCAGTCTGAGTGCGTACAGATATCTCGCCCAAGTAGCTTTTGAAAATGAGCTCCCACGAGTCGGCGGTAGTCAAGGTCTGCGCGGTTTTCCTGAGAACACTTTTCCTACTGCTGGCTATCTCCATGCCGCAGCCGAAACTCGCCTGCACATAGAAGAGGAAGGGCTCATCGGCGCATTTTTTGAAGGAACCTTGATAGATATTTTCTCTCAGGGGGAAAAAATCCTTCAAGCTGCGGGCATTCTTCTGCAAACTCGTTTAGCTGCTGGACTTTTGCGCGTCACTTTTGCCGCAGGACGCGTGGTACCCACCCCTTTGGACTGGCGGCGAGCCCTTGTTCGAGTGGAGTGGTTGTCAGAATTTTGAAAATCTTTCTACCTTCGGAGCATGCTCAATCTCTATAGCATCAAGTTCGCTTACCAGCTTATAAGCCGAATGGACCCCTCCGAAATGCGCTACTTCAAACGATTTTCTGGATTTCATGGGGGGGACAAGATTTATATGGAGCTTTTTGATCGCCTCCGAGCGCAGCGGCGCCAAAATGTCCCTCTCAAAAAAGTACGCAGTATCCTCAAAAAGCAGGAACCACGTTTGGAAACCCTTGTCAAGCATCTTAACGAAAGACTCTTAGAGGCCCTAACCTTCTACTATGAAACAAACTCTTCGGAGCATCGTCTAGCGAAAAGCTTACGCCGAGTAGAACTGCTGCTTTACAAAGGACTTTTCACTCATCTGCCGCGAGTCCTCCTCCGAATCTATAATCAGGCTTTGGTAGAAGAGAAGTTTGCTTACGCTTACCAAGCCATTGAAATGCTCAAGCAGCTCTGGGGCATGAACCTAATCCGCAGCAAAGCCATAAAAGCCGAGGACCTTTTCCGCTATACGGAGAAAGTATTGAACTACATGAACTACGCTCATAAAGCCTGGTATGTAGCTGCCTTATATGCCGAAGTAATCCTGGAAGAAGGCGAATCTCACCCCCAAGAAAAGCTTATGGTCATAGACCAATACGTGACTCGACTGGGCATAGAGCCCCCCGCCCCTTCTGATCCCTTGACTTTACACTTTCTGTATGATACTGGACAAGCTATACGCGCTCGACTGTACGGCGATCATGAGAAATACCTCCAACTTACTCGCCTACTGATTTACAAGTTAGAGCAAAAACCTAAGAAACTTCAATACTTACAGGCTCGTTACATCCTTGCTCTCAATAATCTCATTGCAGGGCTAATTGAGCAGAATAGGTTTGATGAAGCCCGAGCAGTACTGGAAAAATTCCGCAAAATCAACCCCGCCAGTCGCTACTTAGCGCTTCAAAAAGAGCGGCTGCTTATTTTCAATGAGCTGAACCTGGCCTTCGTAGAAGGAAAATACCACGAAATCGCCAAGGAGTACACCTACTACAAAGATCGATTAGAAAAAACTTACCTCCGCACTTCGCCCTCTTATGGCCTCAGTAGCTATTATCTCTTGGCTTTCAACTTATATGCTAGTGGACTTATCGAGGAGACCTTGAAGATACTGGAAAAGGTGGAGGAAGGAGCCGTAGAACTGCGCCGTAAAGATTTACTAATCGCGGCCCTGATTGTCCGAATCTTAGCTGCGACCCAAACGCAAAACCCTACCCTGATCAAACGCAGCTTGTGGCATGCTTACCGAAAGGTGCGCAGAGGACGCCCTACCACTCCAATAGAAAAAATCTTCGTAGAGTACATCCAACGCGCCCTCAAAGGTGAGTTTCAAACCCAGGAACAAGCCTTGGATGCCTTCGCTTCCTATGTCCAGAAGCTGCGGGAAAGCGGCGAACCGGCACTTCGGCGCTTCTGGGAGGTATTTTTCCCCACTGAATGGTTAGACAAAAAGATTAGCCAGTACCGTGAACACATTCAAACTGGAACGCCAGATCGTCACTGACTTAGCGGTAGATGGGTACGGGGTCATTCGCCCCGAGGGCTTACCGGTGGTCATGGTTCCTTTTGTGATTGAAGGGGAGGCAGTAGATATACAGGTTCTTCATCGCAAGCGCCAGGTATGGTATGGGGAAATGCAAGAGCTGCATGTATCGTCTCCATATCGGATAGCTCCTCCCTGTGCAGACTTCGGATACTGCGGAGGGTGCCGCTGGCAAATGATGGAGTATCAACATCAGCTCTATCATAAACGCCGCTTCGTAGAGCAAGCCTTAAGGCACATAGGGGGCCTCACCGTACCCATACCCCCAGTCGTACCCTCCCCACAAGTATGGCGATATCGAAACAAGGCTGAATATGCTTTCGGTTATAATGCCGCTGACGAGATGGTCTTAGGATTTCATCCGAGGGGAAAGTTTGATCAGGTACTGGGCATTCAGGACTGCTGGCTGGTGCCGAGTATTTTTGAGGAAGTTCGCCGAGCGGTGCTGGAAAAAGCCCGAGAACTCAACTTACAGCCTTATAATCCCCGAACTCACCAAGGGCTACTGCGTTCTCTGCTGATTCGGGGAACAGAGGAGAAATGCATAGCTCTCTTGAGTATAGCGGAGGACCGCCCAGAAGTAGCAGAAACCCTTTTCGCTCCCCTTCGGTCCAAGCTCCAAGGTTACGGCTACTTCTATAATCCCAAACGCAATGAGAGCCTCCATGATCTTACGCCAATCCCATTATATGGAGACTTGACCTTAGAGTATGTTGTCAAAGACTGGCGATACCAGCTCGGCCCCAAAGACTTTTTTCAAGTCAATCTGGGTCAAGCTGCAAATCTGGTAGAGTGGATTCGCCAGCGGATAGAAGGGCAAGTGTCGACCTTGTACGATCTATATGGAGGCGTGGGACTTTTCGGCGTTGCCTTAGCAGACAAAGCGGAGATGGTTTATCTCATAGAAAAGCTACCCGAGGCAGTACAGAGCGCCCGCAGAAATTTTCAACTCAATCAAAGCCACTTCCCCCATACGAAATGGGAGGCAATAGCAAGCCCCGTAGAAGACCTTTTGTCCACCACTCTATCCGTACCAGAGGGTAGTATAGCCGTCGTAGACCCGCCGAGGGAAGGCTTACATCCCAAAATGCGCCGCTTCTTGAAAAAAGCTGCCTTTGAGAAGATCATCTATGTAAGCTGTCATCCAGCTACGCAGGCGCGTGATGTAGCTGAACTGTCTCACCATTATCAAGTCACTACAGTACAGCCTTTCGACCTTTTCCCCCACACCACTGGCATAGAAAATGTGGTCATCATGGAGAGGTAATAAAATATGGCAAAATATTTGCATATTTGCTTTAGATGAACCTGAGAGCGCTTGCAGGATTAGCTCTCAGCTGGGCTTTTGCACAATTGTCAGGTATAGTGAATCAGTATGCCGCCGTACTGGCACCTTCTGATCCGAGTACTCTCACAGTGGACAACCCAGCGTTTTTTTCCGTAGGGGACCGCATTTTAGTGTATCAGGCCAAAGGAGCTACAATCAATACAACGAATGACAATACATACGGAGACATTATAGACATAGGGGGAGCTGGCCTATTTGAGTTCAACAAGATAGCGGGTATTAGTGGGAATGCCCTTACCTTGCAGTGTCCTCTCACACGTCCATTCAATTTCTCCAATCCCACCACCGCTCGCATACAAGTCATCAAAGTGTCATACCATCCAGGTGATGTAACGATTACAGGTACAGTTACAGCGCCCCCGTGGGATGGACAGAAAGGTGGAGTCGTAGTGATAGAGACAGAGGGCACCCTAACTTTTGCCGCCGATATAGATGTAGCGGGACGGGGGTTCAGAGGCGGGCTTCGGTCACAGAATAACTCTGGATCAGGCGGATGTAATGCAAACACTTATCATGGACCTTACGATGATCAAGGGGCCAGGAAAGGCGAGAGCATCGCAGAGCCTCTGAATCTCAATCATACAAGCTATAGGGGAAAAGCAGCGAATGGCGGCGGTGGAGGAAATGCCTATGATACAGGCGGCGGAGGTGGAGCTAACTACGGTACGGGCGGTCAAGGTGGATGGACTACCTGTGCATCGGGTATATTTGCCTGTCCAGGCAATAATGTTGCAAACTCAGGTTTCGGTTTAGGGGGCGCGTCTTTATCTTCTTATCTAAATGCTACTAACTTTCGCCTCTTTATGGGCGGTGGCGGAGGGGGCGGCCATCAGAATAACAATCAAGCCGGAAATGGGGGAAATGGTGGGGGGGTAGTGATTATTCGTGCAGCCAGCATAAATGGAGGTGGCCATCAAATCATAGCCTCTGGCACCCAAGGCATACAAAACTTAGAAAATGGATGTGGCCAATTTGGAGTAAACTTTGCCGGTAATGATGGCGGCGGTGGAGGAGGGGCTGGTGGGAGCATAGCTCTTTTTTGCAATACGTTTATTGGTACGCTTACTGCAGATGCACAAGGGGCTAATGGGCATAACTGCAGCTCTCATCTTTGTTCATGCCGGCCTGACCATGGACCTGGTGGTGGCGGGGGAGGCGGGTATATAGGTTTTTCTACTACAACGACACCTCCAAATGTGAACCTGCTCCTATCAGGCGGACAGCATGGTATAGAACTAACCCCAGCTAGTGAGTCCGTTGCTGGCTGTAACAATAGCTGTAATGTCAACTGCCCGGGAACGGCTTGTCAGTGTAGTACAGGGTTGAACCCTACACAATGCCTCCCCCCTGGACCCCAAAGGCTTGCTCGGGGCGCCACCTCAGGAGCAGCGGGTGGGGTCCTATATGGGATTTCCTTCACCCCTTATAACGCTTGCCCCCTCAGTGAAGTTAGCCTAAGGCGATGGGAGGTACGCTCCCTTCCCACAGGAACCCTGCAACATACCTGGGAAATCACGAGCTCTGATTCCATCACCGCCTTTTCTCTACGGCTGCGAAACATCTACTCTAAGGACGACTACCTGTACGCACCGCCAGCTAGCAATCAAGGCTCTTATGAGCATGCCCTACTCCCAGGAGTTTACGAAGGGCTCCTTACGGTGCGGACCGCTGCGGGAACTACGCTAAATCTAGGCACTAAGCTGATTCGGCACGAAATTCCATTTGTATGGGAAGCTAATCAGCTTCATATTTCCGATAGTCAGGGAGGGGCTTTTTACCTGTACGACCCCAGTGGTCGCCTTATTTTGACAGGTCAGCCCCCGCAAACCG
>JBCNVG010000044.1:0-12097 GCA_039630325.1 Bacteroidia bacterium | reverse complement strand
GCCGCCCTTCAAGAAGCGATTATACGCGCTCTGAAGGAGGTTTATGACCCTGAGATACCAGTAGATATTTATGAGCTTGGACTTATCTATCACATTGAAGCCGCGCCTTCGGGAGATGTGAAAATCGTCATGACGCTCACCTCGGCTTTCTGTCCAGCAGCTCAACATCTCCCTGATGATGTTAAAAAAGCGGTTGAATCCGTTCCAGGTGTAAAAAATGTGGAAATAGAGGTAACTTTCGACCCCCCATGGGATATGAGCCGAATGAGTGAGAACGCTCGCATCCAACTTGGGCTTCTATAGTTTTTTGTACCTTTGATGAGTGAAGGTGTTTTTGAGCATTTTGTCTTATGTTGTGCTATTATGGGCCCAAAAGTCCCAGTGCATAATCTCTAAGCTCAAAGCTGCTCCCGACATCACCGCTGACAATGCCATTCATCCCTCTTGGGAAGAAAAAACAGTTCGTCTGAAGATCAATGAGGATTGGGAAGATGAGTTCATAAGTATGGAGGACGAAGACACAGACCGTTCTATCGCCGAATGTTTCATCCCTCAGATCAAGATTATCACTGAACGACATACCTATATAGTTAGTTTAGCTTGCCAAAACTTGATTGCCTATCAGAATAGTGCACCCTTCAAGCCATCTTCCCAGCGCATCCAGAGCCCTATAAGCTTCACAGATGAGCTTCGGTACTTCGTAGAAAAAGTCGTGGAGAAACACATGAAAATACCCTCAAAAAGGCTCTATGCGGATTACTCTTTGGCGTACGTGCCATCTGTGCAGGGAGCTATCAAGTACGAGGATATAGATATCCTCCTCAATCAAGCCCAAGTGGTTGACGAGGATGAGGAAGAAGATGAACCCGACGAACCCACTGAATCCCCCAAAGACTGGATGAGTGAGGAAGATATGGAGGATACGGATGAAGATTAAACGCTTCGGATATTTGTTGTAGTGGTATGTCCACTCTCCTCCCTAAAGGTTCAGAAGCACCTGATTTTGTAGGAATAGACCAATATGGACGATCAGTGCGTCTCTCGGAGTTTAGAGGAAAAAAGGTCATCCTCTACTTTTATCCCAAAGATGATACACCGGGCTGTACCAAAGAAGCCTGTAATCTCCGAGACAACTATGAGAAACTCCAAGCCGCTGGCTATGTCGTCTTAGGAGTCAGCGCAGATGACGCTGAATCGCATAAGCGTTTCGCAGAAAAGTACAATTTACCTTTTCCGCTCATAGCCGATACAGAAAAAGTGATTATCAAAACATACGGGGCTTGGGGCGTGAAGAAAATGTACGGTAAAGAATACGAAGGTATACAGAGAATCACCTACATAATAGATGAGAACGGTCGCATTTCTGAGATTATCACAAAAGTCAAAACTGAGGCCCACGCTGAACAAATCCTCCGTAGCTCATGAAGCCTCCTATTCAGTTCGTCGGTGCGGGTGGAGCTCATGATGTGGCATTAGGAAATTCGGCCGCTATCATAGAATGGGAAGGCAAAACCTTTCTGATAGACTGCGGCTTCACGGTTTATCCTCGCCTCGTAACGCACAAGCTCATAGAAAAGATAGATGCCGTCTGTCTCACCCACCTACACGATGACCACATTGGGAGCCTATCTGCGCTGCTATACCATCGGCATTTTATCAGCAAGCTCCCCCCCCTTCCTCTCATCGTTGGAAACGCTGAGCTTTTTGCCAAGATATACACCTATCTCCACTTTCTCATGGGAGAAGTGGAAAAGTTTGCCCAGCTATTCTACCCTTCCGAATACGCTTCTTACCTGTCAGCTATATCTACCACCCGCCTCCATGCTGCTCACATGCCCAGTTGTGCTTACCTTTTTACTTCAAAAGTCATGAACCTATTGTACAGTGGAGATATTGGAGAGCCTGTACCGACTCTCCACGATCTTGGATGGATAGCAGCCCATCAACCGCTGTATGTATTTCACGATGTAGCTTTTCATCCCACCCCTGCTCATTGCTACTATCAAGCTCTTTATCCTTTTCTAACCCAGGTGAAGCTTTGGGGCTATCACTGCAATCCTCAAGATGCCCCCCCCGACAATAAAATACCTTTGGTACACGACACATTCATGCTGAAATGAGCACGGAAAGAAAATGGGATAGGCTGGTATATTCTACACGCCCTCTCAAAGAAGAGGAACCTGAGGAGCCTCCGACTCCCTCCAAACAGAACTTGCGAGTTCAGCGACGCCGAATCGCAGGGGGAAAGGAAGTTACAGAGATTATAGGGTTTGTTGGACGGGCAGTCGATATGGAGGTCTTAGCCAAGAGACTGCGCCAAGCTTGCGCTACGGGCGGAAGCATCAGTGAAGGAAAAATTATCCTGCAAGGCAATCAAGTAGAAAAAGTCATTCAGTTTCTTCAAAAAGAAGGCCATATAGCTAAGCGAAGTGGTGGATAGGTGGATTTTTGCCACGAAAAATCCCCATAAACTCTCAGAAGTCTTGCAGATACTCCAAGGGCGACTGCAAATAGTTCCACTGCCCGCCGAGGTTCCAGAAGCGCCAGAGCCGTATGATACTCTTTATGATAATGCTTTATTCAAAGCGGCTTTTTATGAGGCTCGCCTTGGTGTCCCAGTAATTGTGGAAGATAGCGGCTTGTTTGTTCCGAGCTTGGGAGGAAAGCCGGGTGTCCATTCTGCCCGATTTGGCGGACCCGATAGGCTGTTAGAAAGCATGCATGGCATATCTCACCGAGAGGCTTACTTTGTCGCTGTGATGGTAGCCTACTGGGGAGCGCATGATTACATTTTTGCACAAGGGGTATGGCACGGGCGGATTGCCCAGGAAAAAGCTGGTGTAGAAGGCTTTGGATATGATCCTATATTTATCCCTCAAAACCAAACCAAGACAGTGGCTGAACTAGGCGAGCCATGGAAGCTTCAACACTCTCATCGCACTCGCGCTCTTCAGCGCCTTTTAGAAAAGCTTCTCTCCCCATAATCAGGGCTGAGTATGCCTTATTGGGTGGGCATTACTGGAGGGAGTGCTTCGGGGAAGACCTACCTTCTTGAGCTACTGCGTCAGGCTCTGCCGCCCGACAAAGTTACCTTTCTCTCAACTGATCATTATTACAAAGACATTCAAGAACAACCGAGAGATCCCGATGGGCGTATCAACTTTGACCGTCCAGAGTCCATAAATCACGAAAAACTTTATGCTGACCTCCTAAAGTTGCGCCGAGGGGAGTCCGTGACTCAGAGAGAATACACCTTCAATCAAGTGGGGAAAGAACCGCGCATACTAACTTTTGAACCTGCGCCGATTCTGATAGCAGAAGGGCTATTTCTCTTCTACTGGGCTCACATCCGAGACCTTTTTGACCTCCGCATATTTATGGAGGCTTCAGAACCTTATCGCTTCATTCGGCGGCTCCAGCGAGATCAAAGAGAGCGAGGTTATGATGTGGACTTTATCACTCATCAATACCTTACCCAGGTGCTTCCCGCCTACGAACAGTATGTCGCCCCCCTGCGGCGATATGCTCACTTAATTATTCAGAATCACTACGGCGACCTCATGCCTGCCCTTGCCCCCGTCCTAAATCACCTGAAGATTATGTTGGAAAGGCATTAGCGAGTATGACGAAGAGATTGTCTTGATGCCTCTCCCCCCACTCTCAGGTAATGCGAATGCCCAAAACCAGAATATCATCCGTTTGACGCACATTCCCCATCCAGCGATTTAACTCAGCCTCCAAGAGTAGAACCTGCTGACGCGCAGGTTGATCTGATATGAGCTCCAAGAACTCATAAAAACGTCTGAGCTGATAGCGTTTATTCTCAGGATTTAGCTGGTCAGAGAACCCATCCGAAAAAAGATAAAGCATGTCGTTAGGCTGTATGTCCATACTATGAAGGGTAAATTCCGGAGCTTCACCGTCATACGGAGCCCCTATTGTGATTCTATCGGGACGAATTTCCTCGCCTTTTCGCTCCCGCACTATAAAGAGCGGTCGCCCAGCTCCTGCATATAGAAGCTTCCGACGCTTAGGATCTAACTGAATGAGAGATATTTCCATTCCCTCTCGGAAGCGCTGGTACATTTCCTCTTCATGCTGAAGAGCTGCTCGCATGCGCAAATTGAGTAGATACAAAATTTCAGAGGGCTTGAATACACCTTCAAGTTCTACAATCTGCTTGAGGAGTGTATTGGCAATAATCGTCATAAATGCTCCTGGAATGCCATGACCAGTGCAATCCCCGACAGCGATGATCATTTTGCTCAATCGCTGTGCAAACCAGTAAAAGTCGCCTCCTACAATTTCCCGCGGCTGATAAAATAAAAAGCTGTCAGGAAGGCTTCTATGCAGCTCTGCGAAAGAAGGGAAAATGGCCCGCTGAACCCGCTGAGCATACCGAAGGCTGGCAAGTATATCTTCATTTTGCTGACGAAGAAGAAGACTTTGGCGCTCTATCTCTTCTTTTTGACGAATCACTTCTTCGGTTCTCTCTCTCACCCGAGCCTCCATATCCGCATATAGTTGAGCATTCTGAAGAGCTATGGCGGCTGGCGCAGTAAAAAGCTTGAGAAACTCTATACGCTCAGGCTGCATTTCTATATCTTCATCAGGCTCATGCAAGTACAATACGCCTATAAGCCGCCCCTGGTAAATCAGAGGAAGGCATAGCAGATTACGCACAGATAGACGCTCCCAGGCAGGATGGTGATGGAAAATTGTACTCACCGTCTGCCGAGACAGAAGGACATTTTCACGACTCCGAGCTGCATGCAAGACGATAGGGCTAAAAATGCGTTCCTCAGCCTCCAAAAGTCGAGGTGAATAAGGATGAGGCTCATAATCAGTTCGACTGGCGTATCCCACGACTTCAAACATTTCAGACTCCGAAGTGGATGGTACGATTAGAAAGGCAAATTCCGCTCCGCTATTGTCTAAAGCAATACGAAGCAGTTTGAATATAAGCCGTTCTAATCGCACCTCGCCGGTGAGGGAAAGGGATACCCGATGAAGTTCAGACAGAATGCGCTGCTTACGCTCTCTCTCTCGGCGTTCCAAGTACCTCTCGCGTAGTTCATTTAGATGAGGGTAGAGGCATCTATTATCACCATTCAGAACGACTGTGAGATAGTTAGCTCGCTCATTTATGAGAGCAGGGTCATCTGCAAGCGCTAGCCCATGAGCTAACGGCCATCTGTACAGAGAGTCTCTCAAAAAAGCCTCTCCTTCGGGAAGGGGGGCAATCAGCAAAAAGAGCTCTTCCCCCTCTAAAATAGTCCTTTCCAAAAAGGACTGCGCTTCTGATAATTGAGAAAACAAAACAAGGTGTACCTCTCCAAGTCCAGTCTGCAAAACAGGCGCCACAGAAGCCCACTTCTCTGGAAGCCAAGCTATGGCCGTAGGAACTTTCACTCCTTCAAAGGTAAAAATTAAGCCGCTATCTTTGATACATGCGAAGTCGCATCCTGTGGATAGATGATGAAATTGAACACTTAGAACCGCAAGTAATTCACCTTACTCAAAAGGGGTTTGAGGTGGTTACTTCTCGGCACCCGGGCGAAGCCATGGAAATGCTCCGTCAACAGCCCGTAGACCTCCTCATCGTGGACGAACATATGCCAGGAATGGATGGCATTGAACTCGCTCGGCAGGTTAAGCGGCTTCATCCCCATTTACCTATTATTATGGTAACCAAAGATGAAGAAGAGCGCCTCATTGAAGAAGCGGTCGGTGTAGATATTGCTGACTTCCTTATCAAGCCTGTCAAACCCCAGCAGCTCCTCTCCACATGCAAGCGTCTGCTGGTTGGCGATACCCTCCAGCAACGCCAAGCTTCCATAGACTATCAGCGAGAATTTCGCCGATTGAGCACTCAAATCGCTTTCGGTCCTTCCTTAGACGAATGGCCCCAGATCTATCGCGACCTTGTTCACTGGGATATTGCCTTGGAAAAAACCGACATGCCGGAGCTCCGAGATATCTTAGAAGGTCAAAAGGCCGAGGCTAATCTTATGTTTGGGCGATTCTTCTCTGAAAACTACATAGAATGGGTGAATAGCTCACGCCGGCCGCTATTATCCCCAGATGTACTTGCCAAATTCTTTATTCCCCACATCGGTGAGCGCAAAGGTGAGCCCGCTGTCCTACTCCTGATAGATGGTATGCGATATGACCAGTGGAAAGTCTTGGAAAGTTTGTGCGCTCCTTACTACTATACCTTGGAGGAACATTTATTCTTTTCCATCCTGCCTACTGCTACTCAATATGCTCGGAATAGCCTCTTTGGGGGACTTTTTCCGATAGAGCTGGCGCAGCGGTTTCCACGGTACTGGGCAGATGATGATGAAGAGGGAGGAAAAAATCTTTTTGAAGAAGAGTTTTTCAAAGATTTTCTCCATCGCCAGAAAATGCCTGTCAAGGTAGGATATGTCAAAGTCTTGCGCCCTGAGGAAGGCAAAAGCCTGGTACAACAGCTACCTCAAATACTTCGTCAAAATGACATTGTTCTTCTGATATTTAACTTTTTAGATCTGATGGCCCATACCAGGGTTCAAATGAATGTGCTCAAGGAGCTCGCTGCTAATGACACTGCTCTGAGAGCAACTACGAGAGCGTGGTTGGAGACCTCCACGTTCTTTCAGGTTCTGCGACTTTTGACCCAGCATGTCTCACAGGTCTTCATCACCACTGACCATGGATTTGTGCAAGTGCGTCGTCCTATTAGAGTGTTAGGAGATAGAGAGACGACCACGAATCTTCGCTACAAGCAGGGCCGTAATCTCAGCTATGACAAGTCGGAGAAAGGAGTATTTCACATTCGGAAACCAGAAGAAGCCCGCTTGCCCCGCGCCACGGCAAGCTCCACTTATTTATTTGCTTTAGAGGATCATTTTCTGGTATACCCGACAAACTATAATGACTATGTTCGCCTTTATCGGGATTCCTATCAGCATGGGGGGGTAAGCTTAGAAGAGATTATAGTACCATTTGTGCGGCTGGAGGTAAAGAAGTAGTTAGAGGGGTGTGGTTGAATGTTTGAGATTTTGGGTGTGGGGGGCACGCCCACGCCTTGGCGCTGCACACCTACCGCCGATCCAAACCGCTCTTTCCCCCAACTTCACCCCCCCACTGCCCGCAGGCGCCGATAGAAATGCTTAGGCCGAGGACGGCTCACCAGCCGAGGCCGCCACGTTTCCTCATAATCCGTCCAACTCCCTTCTACAAAAAATACCCCTTCTCCAGGCTCAAAAGCCAGTATATGCGTCGCCACTCTATCCAGAAACCATCTGTCATGCGAGATAATCAAAGCAGCCCCCGTAAAGGCATCGAGGGCCTCCTCCAAGGCTCGAATAGTATGCACATCCAAATCGTTAGTAGGCTCGTCCAATAGAAGGAGATTGGCCCCCTGCTGGAAGCTGTAGGCAAGGTGGAAACGCATTTTTTCACCCCCTGACAGGTCCCCGATGCGCTTTTCTTGGTCACTACCTGTAAAGCCAAACCGAGCTAAGTAAGCTCGTACATGTACTTGCCGCCCCCCCACCTGAAGATATTCCGAACCGCCCGAGAGCTGCTCTATGAGTTTCTTAGCAGGGTCTAACTCTCGATGTTCTTGGTCCACGTATGCTACCACGGCTTTGGGAGATACAGTAATGCTACCTGAAGTGGGTTGCTCTTCTCCTACAATGAGGCGGAAAAGGGAAGTTTTTCCAGAGCCGTTAGGGCCGATGATGCCCACTATGGCTCCACGAGGCACCGAAAAACTAAGGTTTTCAAAAAGCACTCTATCCCCATAGCGCAAGCTGAGGTTATTAACTTGGAGGGCCCAATCCCCCAAAGGCGGCCCAGGAGCGATAAAAATCTCTCTCTCATCCCCCAAATGACGCTCATAAGCCGCAAGGCGGGCCTTGCGTTGGGTCTCACGATCCTTGGGACTCATTTGTATCCACTCTAGCTCTCTCTGGAGAGCTCGCTGCCTTTCGGGCGAGGCATTCTGCTGCTTGAGCTGGGATTCCTTCTGCTTGAGCCAGCTGGAATAGTTGCCTTTCCAGGGAACGCCCCGTCCATGATCCAACTCCAATATCCACTCAGCAACTTTCTCCAAAAAGTAGCGATCATGGGTCACCGCTATGACTGTGCCTTGATACTGCTGAAGGTGCGCCTCTAACCAGGCCACAGACTCTGCATCTAAGTGGTTAGTGGGCTCATCTAAGAGCAAAATATCAGGCTCTTGAATAAGAAGACGAGCCAAAGCTAAGCGTCTCTTTTCTCCGCCTGAAAGTACATGAACTGGCGCCTCTGGATCCGGACAATGTAGGGCCTCCATCGCCTGCTGGATGTAAGTGTCTATATTCCAGCCATCCACCGCTTCAATCTGCTCCTGCAGCTTCGCCTGCTCCTCCAAAAGTGCATTCATCTCTTCATCAGAAAGCGGCTCCGCAAAGCGCAAACTGATTTCTTCGTACTTTCTGAGAAGGTCATATACCTCTTGGGCCCCTTCCCGAACGATATCTATCGCTTTCTTGCTCGGGTCTAAATGGGGCTCCTGAGGCAAGTAGCCTAAAGTATATCCCGGAGATAGCTTGGCTTCTCCCTGATAGTCAGTATCTACACCCGCCATGATGCGCAAGAGGGAGCTTTTCCCTGAACCGTTGGCGCCGACGACACCGATTTTCGCCCCATAGAAGTAAGAAAGAGAAATGTCCTTCAATATAGTGCGATTGGGAGGAATAATCTTAGACACCCGCACCATGGTGTAGATGATCTTCTCGCCTGCCATCCCTGCAAAGGTAGAGGGAAAGATTACTGAACTGTGGAAAGTAATTCAAACGCTAGTCCCGATTTAGGCATATCTTTAACCAGCATATGAGATGGCTACTCCTGGGAATGTGGATGGCTTGCATATGGGCACAAGAAAGCCTGGTGTGGGATTGGCATGGAGAGGGCTACGATGGGGAAGGTTATCATCAACCTGGTGAAGCCAGCCAGCTCCCCTCCAGAGTGTATAACAGATTAAGGCTCACGGGCGATACACTGTGGGTTCTTGGACGAGTCTGTATTCCCAGTGGCAAACAGGCTTATTTGCCCAATCCCGGAGGGGCACCTATACTTTTGCAGATTCCAAACGTCTCTTATAGAAGGGAAGCGAGCTACCTGGCGCTGTACCACCGAACAAGCGGAGCATTCTTAGGCAGCTTTGTTGCCTACGCTCAGACACCAGCTCAGTACGCCGTTAGATTTGCCGATTTTCAATTATCGCAGGATAGAGATACAGTCTGGATAGCCGTAAATCTGCCTACTGGGGCATGCACCCCCCGTACGAATAGTGTACTGGTTCAACCGAGCCTCATTTTTCAAACGGCCACTGGCGCTATTTTTTCCTTCAATATTCCCCTCACTTATACAATGCACCCTGATCAAGCTACTGCACAGATTTGGCAGATAGCTAAAGTTAGGAATCCTAATCCTATTTTCTGGAATGTCTTGAATGAAGCCCTCTACTGGCAGGGCTCAGGCAATCTCTCTCTCGGCATAAACGGCATGGCCTATCGCCCAGGAGCTATATACATCGCTGGTACGATGCGCCTGCCCTCTTCTGCGCTCACCGTACATAATCTCTTTCCAAATACTTTGCGAGACGCTTTTGGCCTAGGGTATGTAGCTCCGCCAGGCAATCCTGCCTTCCCTTTTTGGATTAAGCTTCAAACAGGGGCTACTTTTGAGAGTGCCGTAGCCTCAGTTTTATTCAGAGGTCTGGGAGGTATAAATGCACAAGGCTATGGACGCGCTTTAGTCGTAAAAGGCGATACGCTTTTAGCTTTATACAACCTTCGGCGCGACGGCCTTGGCAATCGTTCTACGCAATATCAGATAGCTACAAGTGGAGGGAGCTTTTACGCCTATAACGATTTCACCGTCATGGACAACTGCATAAGTAACTGGACAGGGCATGTCTATGTCTCTGCCTTTAGAACCAGCGACTTGCGCCCAGTGGATTCCAATCCCATAAATGGCTTAAGTAACTCCACAGCTCAGCTTTTCTGCGGCGATTATAGCTCAATACCTAATGTAGGTACGCTGTACCCATGGGTTTCGGGAGACACCCTCTGGCTGGCATGGACAGAGGATCGCCCCTTGAATATCAGTAACCTTTCCTCTACTCGGACGATATTCTCGTACTGGACTGGGTTAGGAAACTTTCCATCTCTGACCATAGGATTTGGCATGCCTTGGGTGGTACAAAACAGAGTGTGGACCGGAATGACTCGAACGTCGGATGGGACTTTCTTTTTCACAGCCGCTGATCCGACCGGTAATATAGGTTACTTAGGGATACATAGCTCAACCGCAGCTTTGATAAGTATGACACTCCCAGGAGAAGGAACGGGAATCGTAGCAGACGACGTAGGACACCTATACATCGTCGGAGTAGGACGAGCGAACAGCATAAGCTATGAACGCTTGCGTCCCAGAGCTATTCAGGAGTGGTTCAGTCTAAACGCAGGTGGTCTGTCCCCGCATATTCCACCCCCTTATACAGGCTATGGGAAAAGTTGGATGGGGCGCCTCTTACGTTATCGGGCAGAGCGATTAAGTGGTAATCTGCCGCCACATACTTGTACACCGGATACCTTTCAGAGTACTCTGAGATTTCGGTTTTATGGACGCTTTGATGCCTCATCAGATAGCATAGCCTTCCTATGGAATGCTAATGGAGGACCTGGGTATTATGCACACGGGCGTCCCCGATGGAATATCGCTAAAATCGTCCCGCCTCCTGGGGGGGTAGATACTGCGATTGTTGAACTCTCATCATATGACATGTTCGGACGACTGAAAGTTGGTACTTATCAGATACAGGCCGGAGTAGCGGGATGGCAAGAAATGGACAATCTACTCCCGACCACATCTTTACCTTCCCTGACTATTAGCACCAGCGGGAACAAAGCCCCTGCTATCTATCCTTCGGAATCACAACGGTATTGGGTATATCCCTTCACAGGCGGACCGAATGCATCCATAGGTTGGCGACAAGCTTCGGGAACGCCCTTTCTGGCTCAAACAGCGTATTTAGACGGAGATATCTCCATCTCACCTTCTTACACCTTTACCTATGTGCCCATTCACCCCTATTTGAGGAAAGAGCTGCTATATGTGGCAGTGAACTATTCAGACTCTGTCATCCTATACAGAGTAGATATTGCCACCGGTGAAGTGCAAAAAGAGCGGGGCTGGCCCCGAATCTCCGATCCCAGACCCTCTTGGAACGCTTCTTCGGACTCTATTGTATATGGCATCCAGCAGCTGGTCTGGAATAAGCAAACAGGCAACCTTATCGCCGTAGAAGGAGAATATCGCCTGCGAGTAATATATCCCTTCCCTTATTTATCCAGTGCTACATTCCCCCCAAACATTGGCTTCTTTATGAACAACATGTACGGAGATATTAGGCATTTTCCCATTGTAGCTTTCTCCTTAGAGAATGGAGAAGTGGCTTGTGCCGCCAGGGTGAGTACAGTCACGCACAAAACTTATTTGCTATATGATAACCTAATGGCTCTGATGAATGGTCCTTCCTGGCCTGCTATGTGGATAGAGCAGAGTGAAGACAGCTTCGACCCATGCTTCACCGAAGATATTGCTTCACCTCGAGCTATCACGACGTCTGGAAGTAATATCTACCTTATAGACTGGGGTAAAAATCCTTCTGGGTGTGCAGAGTATCTCTTGTTACTGCGGAACTATAATATTTCTTCTTTCATTGCTAATACACTGGATACACTATACCGCTCATCCTCAAGGGCTGACATGGACTCCGTACGAATGCAAATCATATTTTCTCCTGTACCAGCGCCGCATCTTGTATTTCCCCTTCGCTATCCGTCGGGCGAAGGATATATCATACGATACTGGTTAGATAGTCGGCCTAAGCCGCGAGATACCCTTATTGGCGGCGTGTTGGTTGGGCCATGGAGCTGCGAATACTCCGTAGACCGCTGGAGCCCCCTTGCTAACCTGCCCCGGGCCCTCTCTTTTGAAGTTACAAGAGGCGGAACTATGCTATTCAGCGCCAGCTCCCGAGAAATCCGCATGGCTTTAC
>JBCNVG010000043.1:0-17631 GCA_039630325.1 Bacteroidia bacterium | reverse complement strand
CAACCTAACCCCACCCGAAATGGAAGCGCTCTTATCCTTTCGCTGCCGGAGAGCGATTCGTTAGAGATTCGGGTCTTCAATGCGTTAGGTCAGCTTGTCTGGCTGCATAAAGGATACTACGAAGCAGGTAGCTATCGCCAGCTCATCCCTTCGGGTGAGTGGAGTCGCGGTCTGTATGCGGTAGAGGTGCGTGGTCGGCGTTATAGCTGGAGCGGAAAGCTGATGAGGGAATAAAGTAAGGACTACCAGGGCTATGCGCTGAGGGTAGGGGGTAGCTCCTACCCTCAGCTTAGTTTTTAGGGGGCGGGGGGGGGGGGGGGGGGGGGGGGGGCCGGGCCCCCCCCCGCCCCAGGGCACACCGACGACCCCCGCCGCGGGCGCTGCGGGCGGCCGCGCCCCCCCCCCCCCCCCCCCCCCCCCCCCGCCCCCACCTCCTCCAAGGACTGCAACCTCAATCCTCTCCTCTGCGTATAAATCATGTATGAGAAAGATAGTCCTCACCTTGGTACCCCTCCTCGGGGTTTCACTGGCGAAAGCCGAAGCGATCATGGTAGTAGAAGGAAACCAACTTACTGAAACCTCCCTCTCCTCCCTCGGCCCGAGAAAAAACTACCGAGCTCAGCTCGCTCGGGCCTACTTCGGCGGAGGTGGAGGCAAATGCCGGAACTGGAAGCGATTCTGCGGTCGTTGAGCTTCTAAGTTCTATTCTGTACTAATCTACGATCTTGGGGGTGGCTCTCTCCAAGGGCTGCCCCTTTTCTCTATAGGGCAGGGGCTTTTTTCACTACCCCTCCCTTAACGCTCGTAGAAGCAGGCTATAAGCTTCATCGGGAAGGGCTGGAAAATTCGCTATCCGAAAAGCTGTATCCTTATACGCTCCATAGCCCCACCCTAAGTAAATAGAAAACTGCTCCGCTCTCTTTCTCAAAGCATATAGATCGTCGGGGGGCTTTACTTCGAATGCCAGCACCGTAGGCGCGCGATACTCAGGGGGCATTAGCGGGATAAATCCCCACCGCTCTAACTCCGCATATAGTTTTGACGCTCGTGCGTACAAATCAGCTTCTACTTTTACCAAGGGGGGACGCTCCGGCGGCACCCTGGACAAAAGAAAAATACCCAAAAGGTTGGGCGTATGAGTAGGCTCATGACGCTCAGCAGATTGGAGAATAAAGCTCAAAGTATTATGCCGCTGGCGGGGCATATGGATGAAACGCTCCTTAGCTCTCGGTGAGACTACGAGCACACCTAATCCTGGCGGAAGTCCCAGACATTTCTGCACGGAAGCGAAGGCTACATCTATTAGATGCCACGGTAGGCCAATCCCTCCAAGGCTACTCGTTGCATCTACAGCAATCAAGGCTTCTGGAAAGGCCTTACGAATCTCACTAATATCTGGAATAAAAGCCCCTACCGAGGTTTCTACATGAACTACGGCTACAAACTGGACCTCATGATAGCTTTCCGCAGCAGTCCGTATCTGCGAATAGAAAGGCACATCTGCGGTCAGATATATCGCCTGAGCACGAGGATTGGCCCCTTTTTGAAGGGCATACCAGCGCTGAGCAAAGTCTCCCTGTATAAAGTGTAGTGTAGAGCAATCCACCACAGCGTCAGAGAGTATCTGCCAGATTTCAGTGGCACTACTGGCAAAGGCAACTGTCCAATCCTCTGGCAAAGCCAGATACTGGGCTACCGCTTGCTGAGCTTCTTTGAAAATTTTTCGCCACTCAGGATCTCGATGATACCTGGAGAGGAGTCCCTCTCTCAAGGCGAAGTTTATCCATGTCTCTACCTCTGGGAAAAGCTGCGCAGGACCTGGCTGAAAAGAATACCTTATCGGCCCTTCCACTGAGGAGAACGCTTCTCCATGAAAGCTCGCATACCCTCTTTTTGATCCTCTGTGGCAAAAAGGAGATAGAAGTTTTTTCGCTCAAAATGCAGTCCCTCTTCCAGGGAAAGCTCGTAAGCTTTATTCACAGCCTGCTTAGCTAACTGAACAGCGACAGGAGGCATAGAAGCAATCTCAGCGGCTAAATTAAGTGCTTCTTCCAGGTAAAGCTCTACGGGCACGACCCTACTCACGAGGCCCCAAGCTTCTGCCTGCTTAGCGGAAAAAAACTTTCCAGTGAGAATATACTCCATAGCCCGAGACTTTCCGATAGCTCGGGTGAGCCTTTGCGTGCCTCCCGCGCCAGGGATAACTCCGATTTTTATCTCAGGCTGCCCGAACTGAGCCGTTTCACTGGCTATTATAATATCACACAGCATGGCAAGCTCACACCCTCCACCCAAGGCATATCCACTTACAGCAGCAATCAAGGGTTTTTTGAGGCGCTTGATTTGATCCCAGCGCTGGAACTGATCCAGCAGTAGCATATCTACGGCCGAATCATTCGCCATTTCCTTGATATCGGCACCCGCAGCGAAAGCGCGTTCATTCCCCGTGATTACAATCACCCGAACATCGGGATCTGCATCCAACTTTATCAAAGTATCAGTTAGCTCAGCCACGAGGGCTCTATTCAGGGCATTGAGACTCTCTGGACGATTCAAGCGGACCAGGGCTACGCCGGGTCTGACCCCTTTCTCCAAAAGGAGATAACTCATATCGCAAAAGTACGGCTTAGGTCTGAGTAGGGGGAACCTCGGCTTCTTTTGGATAAGCGCCCTTCCAGCTATCCCAGCTCAGCTCTTGAATGGGCTCAGCAGTTCCTAAAGGGTCCTCTAAGAGAACTTGGGTGTCTGCCCTCACATACCCAATGATATGAATTTGAGGCTCATTCTTGACCTTCTCGTAGTCTGAGATAGGGATGGTAAATAGAAGCTCATATTCCTCACCTCCGTAAAGCAAAAATGCCGTTAGAGGCATCTCATACAGCTCAGCGACTCGCTGCGTCTGCTCATGAAAAGGTAACCGCTCCAAATACACATGCATCCCATAGCCCGAAGCTTTCGCTAAGGCATGCAAACCAGCCGCAAGGCCGTCCGATAGGTCAATCATACTCGTGGGGATTATATCTAACTCTCGTAGACGCTGTACCATATCACAGCGAGCCTCTGGCTTGATTTGACGACTCACGATATAAGTGAAGCCAGATATATCAGGCTGCACTGAAGGATTTTGAAGAAAGACGGCTTTCTCTCTTTGAAGAATCTTTAACCCCGCATAAGCTCCCCCCAGATCGCCCGTCACGCAAATTAGCTGATTAGGCAAAGCCCCTCTGCGATAGGTAATTCGATTGCGCTCTACGCGTCCTACTACAGCTACACTGAGCCACAGACCCGTAGCAGCGGAAACATCTCCCCCGATGACAGCTACACGATACTTCTCCTCCGCTCGACGCAGCCCCTTATAGACCTCCTCCAAATAGGAGGGGGGTATCCCCTTCGGAACTCCCAAAGATACCATTAGAAATAGTGGCTCCCCATTCATCGCACATATGTCGCTGATAGCTGTACTGGCTGCTTTGTACCCTATATAAAGTGGAGCATGATAAGTCCTGTCAAAATCCCAATGCTCGTGAAGGGTATCCACAGAGATTAGTCCATACCATTCTGTACTCCATTCCCATACAGAAGCATCATCCCCGATCCCCTGAACAAGAAGGTCATGCTGCTTATGGAGGGCAGCGGCCAAGGTTTCTATAAGCTGAGACTCTGTCATCCCTTAGAGACTAATCCTAACTCTCGGCTCATCTCCAACATCCGCTCAATCGGCAAACGCGCCGCTTCCATCAATTCAGGCGATAAGGTAACTTCGGGAGCTTCGTACAGCAAAGCGTTATAAATCTTCTCCAACGTGTTAAGTTTCATATGGGGGCAGGTATTGCAACTGCAGGAGTACTCTGCGGGAGCCTGAATGAGTTCTTTGTCAGGGGCAGCTTTGCGCATTTGATGAAGGATACCTGACTCTGTAGCGACTATGAAACGCTTTTTAGGCGAGCGTATAACATAGTTTAGCAAAGCTGTAGTAGAGCCAATAAAGTCCGCTTCCTCCAATATAGCTGGCTCACACTCGGGGTGAGCGATGAGTTCTGCATCTGGATATTGGGATCGCATAGACCTGACTTTTTGATAGGAGAAAATCGTATGCACCATGCATACCCCATCCCAAAGAACCATCTCTCGTCCCGTTTTTCGCATGACATACATACCAAGGTTTTTATCAGGGGCAAAAATGAGCTTCCACTCTTTGGGAAGGGCCTGCACGATAGGCACAGCATTTGAAGAGGTTACGATGATATCGCTCATAGCCTTTATCGCCGCAGAAGTATTTATGTAGCTGACAACTTTGTGGTCTGGATACTTAGCCTTGAAAGCAGCGAAGGCCTCGGGTGGGCAACTATCAGACAGGGAACAGCCAGCATTCAGATCAGGAATGAGCACCTTCTTTGTTGGGTTAAGGATTTTCGCCGTCTCTGCCATGAAGTGCACCCCAGCAAATACAATAATGTCTGCATCTGTGTCTGCTGCTTTCTGAGAAAGTCCTAAGCTGTCGCCGATGAAATCGGCTATATCCTGAATGTCCGCGTCCTGATAGTAATGAGCGAGAAGGATGGCATTCTTCTCTCGTTTGAGACGCTCTATCTCTGCAAATAGATCTATCCCCACAGGCGGCTCAATAGGCACATATCCGTATTGCTCTACCATCTTAAGAATATCCTCTCGCGATAATGGGGATGTGGATATGTGGAACATATGTATGAAATAACAAAAAACTTCCTGATGCTCAGCGGCTAGGTCTGGTAGTCAGTTGTGAAGTACCTAAGGGAAAAATTTTTGAGCACAGCGGAAAAGCTGGACAGGGAAGTGGGCTTATCTACTTTTGCGAAGGGTTGTACCCACTTGGTGTAAAGGTTATGCCCCGGGTTATCCACTGTATTTTGCACAACCTACTTTCTGAACAGCGGCTGCATAAGATGGCTTTGGCGACTATGTCGGTGTGTGAGACCGAGGTAGTAGGTATCGTATCCCCTGGCAGTTCTCCCTCACTTAGTAAGAGACCTTATCGAATACGCCGTTTGTGGGTTCCCTTTCGGCGTGGGCCCCTCTTTTTTTTGCTGGCCAATCTTCGGCTTTTTATCTACCTTCTTCTGCGACGAGGGTGGGACGCTGCCATCGCCAGCGATTTGGCTGCGCTACCTGGGGTTTGGTTAGCAGCACTCTGTAGGCGAAAAGTAGTGCTTTTAGACAGTAGGGAGCTTTTTACTCAGACCCCTTTTTTAGTACATCGTCTTCTCGTTCGCCGGGTATGGGAGATGATGGAGCGATTTCTGTACCCGAAAGTGAACTATATCATTACGGTGAGCCCTCCCATAGCAGAGTACTTTGAGCGAAAGTATCAAAAGCCCGTCTGGCTCATCTACAACCTTCCCTTGCGGAAAGAAACTTTCGCCTCTCCTCGGCTGGAAAGTAAGCTTCTCTTATACCAGGGGATGTTGCATCCTTATCGCGGCTTGGAGGAGCTGATTCTTGCTTTGAAATATGTGGAGCAGTGGAAGCTGTGGATAGTAGGTGATGGGCCTCTTCGTAGCCATTTAGAAATCCTTGTGAAGCAGCAGGGCTTGGAGGGGCGGGTACGATTCTTTGGGATGGTTCCTTTTGAGGCTGTGGATGAATATACCCGACAGGCTACGATGGGCGTTTCAGCGGAGCTGCCTCGAGGCCTTAATCATAAGTATGCGCTGCCAAATAAGCTCTTTGATTACATCCAGCTCGGGATACCTGTACTAGCTGGGGAAGCTCCTCTGGTTCAGCGGATAGTTCGGCACTACGAGTGCGGCGTGGTAGTGCAACCTTGGGAGGCCCGTTCCATAGCCCGTACCCTGCAAACTGTAGCCGCTGATCCTACTTCATATGCGAAGTGGGTACAAGGCGCTCGTGGGGCAGCGGAACTTCTCCACTGGGAGCAGCAGGTCCCTTGCCTCCATGCGTGGCTTAGAGCAGCTTTGGAAAGGCGTCCCCTTTTAGCTCAGGAGACTAATCCAGCCTGTGAGGGTATCAAGCAGCTCACAGACATCCTAAGGGCGGGGTGATTCCTGCTTCGTCTCCTTGGTAGGAGAGGACAGGTTTTACTTCTGGATATATGTAGCCTGGAAACTTACCTCTACCTGTTCAGCGATTTTCTCCCAGAGCAGCCGAGGTATTTTTATCTTGTAGTTGGCTGGCCTTACGAAGAATCGGCCCTTAAGCCTCAGTTTTCCATCTGGCAGCACCTCGTACACTCCTGAAATAATCTCTTCCCGTTTCACTCCGTGTATTTCTAAAATCCCTCGGGCGCTTACGGCGTAGGTTCCAGGCTGCTTGTACGGAAAAGGAGCTACAAGCTTGCCCCAAAACTGGGCATAGGGGTACTTATCCGACTCCAAGTACTCTTCGTTGAAATGCTCCTCCATGAGCTTATTTGGGAAAGAGAAATCTCGGATCCGCACACGGACATATACCGAGTCAGTCCTAAAATCTATCCAGCTATAGCATCCTGTACGGTTTTCAGCGGAAATCTTCTCTAAAGGGGCGTCAGAGTAAAAGGAGATGGTCATACTATCCGTGTGACAAATTTGGGCTTGCAATGCGCCCGCAAGCCACAGAATCAGAAAATGCTCAGTCCACTGTGCCATATTTCGGACCTCCTTGTAGGGAGAATAAACGAGAAATGTTGAAGCCTACTCTCATTATTGGTCGCTGAGTGAGGAGTGAGCGGTTTTCACTCAGTCCATCCGCAGTTGTTATTCCCAATTGGAACACATGCCCTCCCGTTTCTATTTCTGTACCTACGCTCCAAGGCAGCTGGTAGTTGGGTGCTAAACTCCTTTGCCAGAGGGGGAAAGCCCCTTCCATGAATAAGACAATCCGGTGGGTAACTTTGAATCGAACGGCTGTGAGAAGCCAAAACCAGGTGTTTGGAAGATTATAGGCCAAGGCGAGATTCTGATGAAGAAGAGCTGCACCAATCAAAGACGACAGCCTTTTAGAGAACTTCCGGGCGACAAGAAGCTGATGTAGATACTCAACCCGATCGATGGTAGAGCGGTAGCGGGAGGGATTATTCTCTTCTGTGAAGAAGATAAAACTCATCCATGTGACTGATACGGGAATTCCATGCGGGGCAGTCTGGCGTAAGAACTTCGCTTTGAGGTAAGCGTTCCACCATTTACCTGCTCCTGTGCGTTCAATTCCTACCTCTCCCCAGCGGAAAGGAGCATACCCAAAGCTTAGGCGCACCACTGCTCCTGCATCAATACCAAAAAAGTTTTCATAGCCTTGACGAAGGTCTCCAAATCGGTGGGCTACTCGAAACTCCAGGTGCCTATAAGCTGGTATCTCGGTGGTGTGATAGTTGTAAAAGCGTGTGCCCTTGAAGGTGGCTATGACAGGTTGAGGAGATTCGTTTTGGGCTAAAGCTACCTCTCCACTGACGATGAAGTAGCCCCCCAAAATGGCTCGGAGGAGGGAGATTTTCATTCAGGGTAGCCGTTTTCTATCCACTTTTTGAGGCGAGCGAGGGTACAATCATCCAGTTTGCCATTAGGAGGCATAGAACCATTTATCATGACTTGGTACCAGATGCCTCGTTCAGCCGCAAGTCGCACGCTTTGATAGCTATCTAAAGCCACACTTCCTGAGGGGCTGCTTCCGCTATGACAGCTGGTGCAGTGCTGCCTCATTACATGAGCGACATACGCATTGTAGGTAATCTGCAAGGTGTCTGGATTAGGGCAAGAGCCTGAGGGAGGGGCAGGTTTATCTCTTTTGCATGCGGTAAAAATAACCATGCATATAAGCATCGCCTTTCCTAAGCAGCCTCTGTCCAGAAGAGAGGATATCCGTGGGTTCTTCATAATCACTTAGTTTTCTTCCTCCTGGAAGAGTTTGAGGAGCTGATTTCCTTTGGGTTCGCCCTTGACTGCCCGCCAATAGGTGTCTTTGGCATACGCCAAGCTGGGCTGCCACTCTACAATGGGGAGAGGGTATCCCAGGGATGCTCGGATAGCTGGCTCTGGCATATATATCCGAGGGGGCGTAAGCGAGCGGAGCTCAGGAACCCACATGCGAATAAAAGTCCCGTCAGTATCATAAAGTTTAGCCTGGCGAACTGGGTCAAACCAGCGAAAGCCGCGTCCGTCCGTGCCTACCCCCGCTTGGTAGAGCCAGTTGCCCCAGTTGCTGTACACGTCGTAGTCTATGAGCTGAGTCTCAAAGTAAGCTGCTCCCCAGCGCCAATCTAAAAATAAGTTTTTAGAGAAAAAGCTGGCCACTATCTGGCGTGCCCGATTAGAAGTCCATCCTGTGGCCTTCAGCTCACGCATAGCTGCATCCACGATAGGATAGCCTGTCTCTCCGTGCGCCCATGCCAAAAATAGCTTTTCATCTCGTCGCCAGGGGAGCCTGAGACCCCGTAGACCTCCCCGAGCGAAAAACTTCCCTCCCCATCGGGCCCCTAGCCAGCGAAAGTACTCTCGCCATAAAAGCTCAAAGAAGAGCCAATAAGTAGAATCGTTGGCTTTATGTTCTTTTTCGGTTCGCCTAAGTTCAGCATATACCCATCGGGGGGAGAGACAGCCTAATGCCAGCCATGGGGAGAAATGGCTACTAAATGTCTCTCCGTAAAAGCTATTTCGGGTCTCTTTGTAAGTGAATACAGCTTTCTCGAAGTATCGGCGAACCCATTGCTGACCTGGGCGCTCTCCTCCCCGGAAAGGGAAGCTACGTTCATGAGGAGGAGGGAGCTGAGCTAATCTTTCTCTTAGCCACTGAATCGTCTCCTCTATGGGTTTAGAAGAAGGTAGGCGAGGTTCGGCCAAGGGAGGTTTGACCTGGACGGTGCGTTCTACAAGCTGTCGAAACCGAGTGAAGAGCAAAGGAAGAGACTCTATGGGAAAAGGCAGTTGCGCCTTTTCATACAGCGAGTTTCCTTCGTGGAGAGAAAGGCGAACACCTGCTTGCGCCAAAGCTTGAGCTACGCGTTCTTGATAAGCAGCTTCCTCTACCGCCCATTCTATGTGTGCATACACAGCAGAGATGCCTTTCTGAGTTGCCCACTCAGGCAGAACTTCATGCGGCTCCCCTCGGAGGATAGTAAGAGGGACTCGTTCAGCTAAATCTAAAAGGGCTTCTAAAAGGAAGCGCTCCCGCGCTTTGCTCATACGGGAGCTAACCCCAGGAAAGTCAGCAGGGTAGGAGAACTTACCCCATTCTGTTAGAGGAGGGCCCCAAACGAACACGAAATCTATCTCTGAGGGTCGCTCTCGAAGGGCGGCATGCAGGGCAGGATGATCATGAAGACGCAAATCATTGAGAAGCCATATAGCTACTTTTGGGGCCATGAATGTAAAACAAAAAGAAGAAGGCTGATGGAAGTGGGATATGAGAGTATTTCGTAGGAGTAAAAGAGAGGGTCAGCACCTACAGCGCTGAGGCACCTTTTCTCCCCGAGCCCCCGTCAAATGCAAAACTAAATCAGACTTTTGCTGAGATGCGATGGATAGTGCGAGTATATGCCCTTATATCCGATGAGGATGGGCATTACCTGGTCTTAGAAGAAGAGTTTAGAGGGGGAAAAATCGTAAAGTTCCCCGGTGGAGGGGTAAAGCCGACCGAGGGTCTACAAGAGGCTCTCATACGGGAGCTGAGGGAGGAATTAGGCGCGGAGGTAGAGTGGATTAGACACTTCTACACTACGGATTTTTTCCAGCGCTCTTACTACCACGAATCGGCGCGGCTTCTTTCGGTGTATTACGAGGTGAAGCTGCGGACAGTCCCTTTTCCTTACGATCCGCGTTTGCGACTTTTTTGGCTTCCCCCTTCTTTTCTGAATATGACTTTTCCTGTGGATCGTTATGTGGGTCGGCTTTTGAGAGAGGTATCGGGCGGCGCGCACACACAAAGCGAGCTTGCCAGTGGGGATCACTGAGTCTATCCTCCACGACCTGCCGACGACCCGATGCCGCGTGGATGAAAGAAACTTCCCCACCCTCTACTTTATGGACAATCCCTACATGGGTGATGTTTTTTGCCTTAGGCTCCTTGAAAAAGACCAAGTCCCCTGGCCGTAGCTTTGCCTTCTCCACAGGCTCACCTACCTGAGCCTGCGCATCTGCTGTACGGGGCAAAGATAAACCTGCCGCATCCAGATAGACCCTACACACCAGCCCCGAACAATCTACCCCTTTTCTGTCCATCCCTCCAAACTTATACGGCACGCCAAGATAGCTTCGCACTTCTGCTACTACTTTTTCTTGGGTGGAGCGATAAGCCTTGTACTTAGATGAAGCGCTTGCCTTAGTGGGCTTGATGGAACAGCCCCCGACGAGGGCAACTAATCCCCCCAAGGACCTTATCAGCCAGATACCCCTTACTTTCATACCCCAAATGTACTCCCATCTATCAGGGGGAGCTGTGAAGAGGAATCACTTGATTTCAGAATCTTTCCCTGTGGAGGACAGGGATGATGTGGAAGGCTGGCGCCTATTGCAGAAGTTCATCGCTAAGTCAATTCCTTCTATAGCCCATCGCTTCAGGCATTCTATGGCATGAGGTATCAGGGATTCAAAAGCATTCTCTTGTTCAGGGGTGAAAGGAGATAAGACATATTCTGACTGCCGTCCTTTGGGAAAATCTTTTCCAATACCGATTCGAAGACGAGGAAAGTTTTCGCTACCCAGACGCTCAATAATGTGGGCTAAGCCATTATGTCCGCCATGTGATCCCTTGGGCGTAAGGCGCATAGCTCCGACAGGGAGCTGAATCTCATCCGCAACGACTATGAGTTCACTGAGTTCCAACGATAGCTTTTCTCGCCAGTAAGCTACAGCATCCCCAGAGAGATTCATGTAAGTAGTGGGGAGAAAGAAATACCACTGCACGCCTCGCCAGGTATGCTGGGAGGCCAGAGCATATCTTCCTACTGAAAACGATGAGGCTCCAAGATGAGCTGCCAAGGCTTGTACGACACGATATCCTGCATTATGTCGGGTGAGGGCATATTCACTACCTGGGTTGCCGAGCCCAAAAAAAGCGCGCTTCTTCATCGCACGCGCAGGCGCTGCCCCGGGCGAAGGACAGTTCGGGTGGATAGCCTATTCAAGCTGGCTAAGTACTGCACTCCGACGCGATACTTCCGCGCAATGGAATAAAGCGATTCTCCTGGACGCACGATATGATATGCTATGGAGCGTGAAGCTTTCAAATGAGCAAAGGTCTCAGCCGAAATGTGAAGCTCCTTTTCTAACAAAACCCCGTTCGCGAAGTCTATGTATCGGCTTGCGTCCAGGGGTTCTCCCATGAAACGCACTTCAAAGTGTAAATGAGGCCCAGTGCTATAACCCGTACTACCGCCTAATCCAATCGGCGTACCAGCTTTCACTATCTGCTCAGGACGAACAAGAAGCTGCGAAAAATGACCATACACAGTCTCTAAGCCATTCGGATGCGCAATCACACAAAAATATCCGTAGCCGCCAGCGTCATATCCTGCAAGGCGCACTTCGCCATCCATCGCAGCCACTACCGTATCTCCTACTTTGAGTTCAATATCCAGCCCGTAATGGAATTGGTACCCCCAGCGAAATCCAAATCCAGAGGTAAGCTGGCCCCGAATCGGTACGACAAAGTGTAATCCCTGGTCTGGATCCTCTAAGGGAATTTTTACGGGGGCGATGATAGCGGTGATGTCTTTCGGTCGGCAAGCATTCACCCACTGTCTATCCCACCAGACGCGTGGGAGTTGAGTGGACAGCTGTTCTAAGTCTGCATAGAGAGATTTAGTGGTTGTGCTTGGGTTCGTGCGAGTAGTATCATTAGCCCAGCCCCAGATAATCTGCAGAGGAATTAGCCAGAAAACTCTCTGCATATTCAAAGGTATGGTATTTGCTTGATATTCCAGATTGGGTAGCGGTCAATATCCCCAATTGCTCAAAAGTATGAGCAGAATTTGTCGGCAGCTTCATGATAGGAATAAACCCTTTGAGAAAAAAACTCTAAGTGTGAAAGTCGGCTTAGGGTATCCGCTATTAGCGGTGTATCAATCGCTCAGTTCACGCGCTTTCTTGAGAAGCTCTGTGGTTTCCTCGTACTCTGATGCGTCGCGTCCCTCCTTTTGCGCTATTTCTATGGCCTTGCTCAGAGCCTGTATAGCTTCTTGTTTTCGCTTTAGCTTGTAATAGAGTGCACCGAGAGTGTCCCATATGTGCCAGGCATCAGGTTTGAAAGCGAGAGCTTGCTTAGTTAGGATTACAGCGGTCCATAGCTTATCGGGGTCCTCTACGTGTTCATAAAATGTCCATGCCAGCGAGTTATAAGCCTCCGCTAACTGCTCGCGCTTTTCCGCTTCGGGAATCTCTATGGGATATCCTAAGGCCGCAGCTTTGATACCTAACGAGGCCGCCTGCTCGCGGATTTCTGCATTTGCCTGGGGGGAATGTATGCCTCCTTTCCATACCATTTCCAAAGCCAACTCCTCAACGAAATCAAACCTGTCACGATACTCTCGGATGAACTTCTCGGTAGTATCCACAGTCTGAGACCAGCTTTTAATCCCTTTCAGCCGTTTCTTCAGCTCGCTAATCAGAATATCATGGTAGAGGTCTTTATACAGCTCTTTTGGCAGCTCGGAGCGAAGTGTCTCGGCGATAGATAAGGCGTAAGATTTGTAGCGGTCGTCCCATAGGGCGATTTCTGGAAGGATTTTGACATAACCTGGCTCGCCCAGCCAAGCTAAACGCGCCGATGGCACTGCCTTCAAATATGCCTCAAAGACTTTCCCACCCTCTGCGGGTAAGTCTATTTCTACGAGCTTAGCCAAGTATGCCCGTAAAAACTCAGGCGAACGCTGTCCTTTCTCAAACCGGCGATGCATTTCAGGCAGTTCTTTCCGAGCTTTTTTAGCCAGCTCTATCTTTTTTAGGAAAGGTTCTATCAGAGTTGTATCCGACTGAGTAGGATCGTATGGAATGCCTATGTGGCGGTAAAAAGTCTGTCCAGAGGGTTCTACATAAAGGAAAGTAGGAAAAGCCCGAATAGAATACACCTTTGCCAGAGAGTCGCCGCCAGGCGTACTTTCATCTCCGCTGGAAGCATATATCTTGAGAGGTATGAAGTCTCGGCGAATAGCCTCTTGGAACCGCGAGTCAGGAAATACCTGCTTTTCTATGAGTTTGCAGGGGCCGCACCATGTGGCGGAAAACATGATCCAAAGGGGCTTCTTTTGCTTTTTGGCCTGAGCAAAGGCTGGAGATATATCTTTATAGTACCAAGTCTGAGCAAAGCCTGACCAGGTAAGTCCAGTAGAGGTAACAAAGAGAAGGAGAATCGTACGCACGAGGTGAGTATAAGGAAAATTCTTGAACCAGAGCCTATTGCTATCAGTGTCAGAAAGAGGGTGATGATGGATAGCTAATAAACGGCTGTGGCTAAGGAAGGGCTATTTCTCTATGCTCTGTTCCCAGGTAGACAAGGCTTCCTCACATCGGGAGGAGCGTATTTCTACGGGGACATTTTTTCGGGCCCGAATCAGCCATTTTTCTATAGCTTCTTGCTTTTTGAGCTGGAGGGCGGCCTGAGCGAAACGCTCATAGTCTAACTCTAACGAAGCCCGATGGGGAGGATATCGATGCTGAAGCCACACAATTCTCACGCCTCGTCGTCCATCTCTACTCGTAAAAGGGGTAGGTTGAGATATCTCTCCTACTTTGAGTTCGTCTACCATGAAGTACATCTCAGGGTCTAATTTGTCCAAAGGAATGCGATAACTATTACTCTCCTCATCCATGAGCCGACCACCCAGTTGCTTTGTCAGAGGGTCTTCGGAAAACTCTATGGCTGCTCGGGAAAAGGTGATGGAGTCTCGTAAGATTTGGTCCCTTAGGATAGCCAGACGCTGTTTAGCTACTTCTACGTCAGAGTCGGTGATAGAGGGTCGCAGGAGGATATGCCGAGCCTTGACCTTATTAGCTACTCGCTTTTCTACCAGGAGGATGTGATAACCGTAGGGAGATTCAAACACGGGGGAAACTTCTCCGATGGGGGTAGAGAAGGCCACTCGCTCAAACTCTGGCACCATCTGTCCCTTGCTAAACTCCCCGAGGTCTCCACCTTGACGGGCAGAGCTTATATCCTGCGAAAAAGCACGGGCGGCTGCGCCGAAATCTATTTTCCCCTCAATAATCTCCTGACGAATGGCTTCTAATCGTTCCTTTACTCGCTGCTGCTCCTCCGGAGAGGGCCTGGCCCAAAAAACTATTTGACTGAGCTCTACTTCGGCTGGAATAAAAGGTAGGCTATCCTTCGGGATGCTATTGAAGAAGTCGCGCACTTCCTTGGGAGTAATTTTGATGTCAGCGGTGATCTTTTGTCGCATTTCCTCGGCTAAGAGCTGGTTCTTGACTTCATTGCGTAGCTCCTGTTTTAGAACAGCGATTGGCTTGCCATATATCTCTATGATAGCCTCTGGAGAGCCGAGTTGGGCAGTAAGTATTTGTAGTCGTCGATCCAGTTCGCGTTCTACTTGTTCATCACTGACTTTCAAGCTATCCAGCCGGGCTCGTACGAGCAGGAGTTTCTGAATAATGAACTGTTCTAACACCTCGCAATACAACCCTCCATCGTCTGGCATGCCTGTCTGCTTGAGATAGGTATATTGCTGAGCAATCTGCGAATCTAAGATGACTTCATCCCCGACGAGGGCCGCAATTCCCTCTAACCGAATTTGGGCCTTAGTAAAGCTCCCCAGCCCCAGAAGCCAGAGCGCGCTGATAGACGCTATCTTCAAAGCTTTTGAGCCACGCATGGAGTTTCTGCTGTAAAAGTAGGTTTTTGATTTGGTCCTTGACTATTTCCAAAGGGAGCACTTGACCGGGTAGGATTAGGCCAGTGAGTTGGAAGACCAGTAGCGCTGGTTGCCCCTCTCTAAGAAGAGGGGCTTGGGCTACACCGCCTATGGAGAGAGAGGATAAAGGTGTAGAAAAAAAGGTTTGCATACTGTCTAATGCAGGGTGAGGTACCCATTGAGAAACAACACCCCCAGGATAGTTCTTCTCCCTGAGCCATGATAGCCATATGGAGTCTGGAGCAGAGCGATAGCGATTGAGTTCTGCGCGAGCTGCCCAGTTTGAGGGGAGCTGGACCCACCGATACTGATAGTATGGCTGAATGGCTCGGAATGCCTCTGGCTGGCGTTCATATTCACGACGAAGGGTGGAGTCAGGTAGAGTCCATTGGCTCATCACCTTTTCGCTCAGCGCTCGGGATAGATACGCCATCAAAAGTTTTGTACGATAGTCCTGAACTTGCTCCTCTATTTGGGAGCGCAGTTGAGGGAGAAGCTGATAAGCGGTATCAGCTAATGCTTGCTGACGCAGCCATTCAATAGCATAGGTGCGAAGTATAACTGCTGTGTCGCCTCCCTCGGGAAGGGCGAGACGAGCCAACGCTTCACTACGAAGCAGATACCTTTCTCGGTAGCGGGCAAGGACAGGTTCATCAGGTTTACGCTGACAGAAAATAAGGAGGCTACTTGAAAAGACGAGCAAATACCTTTTCATTTATGCGAGCTGGATACAACTCTTTCAAACGCGCTACCCATCGTTTTTCCAATTCATCCTGATATTTTTGAACAAGTTCTACTCGAACTTCCTCAAAAGTCTTGTAGCCGGCGGGGAGCCGTCGTATGATGTATGCTATTTTCCATTCTCTACCGCCGCCTCGTACCGCCGTCCACGTGGGTAGAGAGACACCATTTGCAAAATATCCTGCGTAAACCGCATCCGCCTTGTCCTTAGCGATAAACTGGGGCAGAATACGCCAGCCATATCTTCCTGCGCGATTGAGGGAGTCTATGGATGCCAAAGAGGGATTAGGCAAGCGGCGTGGCAGTTCCCTCAAAGAAGCAGAGTCTGATGATACTATTTCTATTATCTCTATCCGTTCGTCTGCGGGGAAGTTTGTCCGCTGAGTTTCATAGTAAGCGCGCAAGCCTGCGGTGTCTTCCACAGCTTTTCGCCACACCTCCCGTTCGCTGATATTGAAGAAAAGCACGCCGTAATAGTATTCCCGCCTTAGGAGTTCGAATTCTGGATAGCGCTTGGGTAGACTTTGAATCTCGATATCCAGAACTTTCTCATAAGCAAAACTGCGAAGAGCTTCGTCAAAGACTTCGGGAGAGAGCTTTCTGGCTATTTGAAGCCCTCGGTTGCCAGCCCAGTAGGATAGGAATGCTTTTACTGAGTATTTCTGTTTACCGAGGGTAAAGATAGTAGCATTGAGTGTGGCAGCCGGGAGAGAGGCGAGCGCTTTGTCTAAATCGGGATATAAGGTATCTAAAGCGGTATAGAGACTCTGACGGAGGGGCTTATTTTCTGCGTACTTGTGGACTGAGAGCCGCTGCTCAAAATAAGCGCGTTCCGCGGCCTTGTAGCGCTCGTCTCGTTGAAGACGCGATTTGAGCTCCCCCCGCATTTCTTCATATGAACCGATGGGTTTAATTTCTATGACTTTGAGAATGTGCCAGCCGAAGCGCGTGCGGAAAGGCTCACTATAGGCACCTGCAGGCAACTTGCGCTTGATGGCTTCCATCTGGGGAATGAGTCGCATCCATCCTAACTCTCCCCCCTTAGAGGCGGTCATAGGGTCATCTGAAAAGTCTCGGGCCAGCTCTTCCCATTTTTCTCCCTTTTGAAGACGGGTATGTACCTCCCGAATCCGCTTTTCGGCTTCTATGCTATCCTTGGCAGCATAAGTGGGCCCCCAACGCACAAGGATATGAGCTACCTTGCGTTGTCCTGCGTGAGGGACACGCTCTTGGACATAGATAAGATGATAGCCAAAGCGGGTACGAACAGGCATAGAAATACTTCCCACGGGTGTGGCGTAAGCTGCATCTTCAAATGGAGCCACCATATCAAAAGCACTGAAGTACCCTAAATCACCACTATTATAAATGGCAGACGGATCCTCTGAGTACAGACGCGCAGCCTCTGCAAAGGAAATTTGCCCTTTCAAGATTGAGTCTCGCAAGCTTAGTATTCGTTTGTAGGCTGCGGCCGTGTCCTCGTCTTTGATAGTGATTAGAATGTGAGAGGCCCGTATCTCCTCCTTCATGCGCGCATAAATCTGCCGAAGGAGGGTATCTAAAACTTCCTTTTCTAAGAGATAAGGCTTGGCGAGCTGGCGAAGATATCCTTCGTATTCTTCTTGGAAGCTTCGAGTTGTATCCAGCTTGCGTGCTTGGGCATCGGCTACTTTCCGTCTAAAGTTCAGGTAGGCTTCTAAATAGTTACGATATTGGTCGGGGGTATGTGTTTTAGCTTGATTCCAGCCTCCGTGCGCTTTGGCATAAGCATATTCAAACTCTGCCTGAGATATTTTGATATTTTTACCGATGCGTGCCAGCTCTGCTTGACGCTTATTCCAATCCTGGGCCCATATCGTCGCTATGAGCAGCGCGACGAGAATATATCGCATGCTGCAAAGTTAGGATACGAGGGGGACGCAGGAGCGTAGAGGCGTTGGTAGGTAAGTCAGACGAAAATGGAAGATTTTTTGTGTTGGAAATCAGTTAGGAGAGCTTGTGGATGTTGGGTTATTGGAAGGAGCGATTTTTGAGTTGGGTGGGGGGGCGCCAGCGCCGAAGGCGCT
>JBCNVG010000042.1:0-31006 GCA_039630325.1 Bacteroidia bacterium | reverse complement strand
AAATAAGCTCCGGGAAGGAGAGTTCCCGTCCTGGTATTGAAAGCCCGAAGGGTATCATCGTTTGACCAGAAAAGGATGGTATCTCTTACTCCATTTGTATCCGTGACAAATCCGCCGAAGCTGGTATGTGGGACGCTCCATATGTGCACAGTCGAGCTCGTAGGCTGAATGCGGGCAATCCGCAAGTTCTCCCCAAAGTTTCCATAACAGGCTACATACAAGCTATCCTTCACACGGACCATCTCCACTGGATTACGATAGACAGTCCATGAGCCTACTATTTGCCTCGTGCGAAGATTGATAGCTAAAACCGAGCTGTCAGGGGCAAACGATACAGGGTGATAACTGATAGAAACAAAAGCTGTATCTCCCCATACAAAAATCCCCTCTGGTACTCCCCGTAGTAAAGGATGAGAAGGAGGCGACCACAAAGAATCCAAGGTAAGGGTACCATTCTGAGCATTATACCTGATTCGGTAGGCAGTAAAATATGGAGCGCGCTCACGAGTAACTAAGAGTAGAGTATCCTTTATCGCTATTCGTCGAGCTCGGATACTGTCTAAGCGCGCAGGAAGTTCAACCGTAGCGTGCCATATATCAAATGCATATATACTACCCTTAGGTAACCCCCCTACTACAAATAGTAGTTTAGTCCTTGGGTCGTACGCTAAATCATTAGCAAAGGGCTCTATGTTAGTAGAACCTAAGAAAGCAGATACGCCACTATTTGAAGGGTCTTCCCAACGATAATAGAGCCCACTTGTTGGATAGGAAGCCCCATTTCCTTCTAAAATCCCGAAAACCGCCTTGATGCGCTGAGCACTACCTACAGCTACTAACCCCAGGAGTGAAGCAAGTGCACTTTTCATATTTCCTCCAAAAGTAAAACCTTCATGTCAAATGCATAGTTTGTACCTTTGTAAGTCATGGCAGAAGAGCAAGTGCCTAACCCGAAAACCGAAGCCCCCCCACAAACCTCAAGCTCATGGACGACTATTCGGAGCTTTTTTCAACAGCGGCAAGTTATCAACCTGATTACGATTGGAGTAGTGCTCGTGGTCGTAGGCTGGGTAGCCTTTCGGGAATATCGTGCAAGTAAAAACGAAGAGTGCATAGAGCAAATGCGCTTTGCCGAGAGTTACTTTCGGCAAGACTCTTTTGAGAAAGCTATCAAAGGAACATTGGGCGCGCCAGGATTTGAGCAACTCGTGGAAGAATATGGCTGGACGCCTGCAGGCAATCTCTGCCGATTATACTTAGGACTCTGCTACCTCAAGCTCAATAAACCTCAAGAAGCTGTGGAGATTCTCTCTGATTATGATCCCCCTGAGTCATACTTAGGGGGCGTAGCGTATGCTGCTCTGGCCGGGGCTTATGGAGAACTGAAAGACTTCTCTCGGGCAGCCAAGTATTACGAGAAAGCCGCAGAAATTCATAATAACTCCCAAACAAGTCCTACTTTTCTCCTTCAGGCGGCTCTTTCTTACGAGCTTGCCAAAGAAAATATCAAGGCAGAAAAGCTATACGAACAAATCTTGAAGGACTACCCAAATGCAAGCGAAGCCAATACAGCCCAAAAGCATTTAGAACGCGTACGCCTCCAGCGATGAAGCAAGAAGAACTCAACTACATTCCCCCTCAGTCTGTTATAGACAGGGGGCGGGTCTTCTTAATACGAACAGCCTGGCATCGTCAGCTTACAGAAGCGATGGAAAATGAAGCCCAAACTCAGTTAGCCCTCTTTAACTTTCCCAAGGACAAAATCCACACCCTCATAGCGCCAGGGGCATTTGAGATTGTAAATCTAAGTGCATCAATCGTTCGGCTTTATGCATGGAAACGTGGCTTCTCACAAGTAGTATCTGTACGTGGCCCCACTCAAATCCAAAGTAACTTTCGCTTTCCTCCCTTTTTCCAGGGAAATTTTGATAGCCAACTTCGGTCAGAATTCCTCTTGGAGTCCCCCGGGCCGATTGGGTATCTTCAGCCTTATGAGCCTGCCTCCTCATCCGATGAACTGCCCATAGTTATAGCCATGGGCTGTATTCTCAAAGGGGAAACTGAACACAATCGGTATTTAGCTCATGCAGTATTTCATCAGTTGGCGACCCTAAACGCCATTTCAGGCATCCCCATTATAATAGGCATCCTAACGCCTGATACCCTCTCTCAAGCTTGGGAAAGAGTATCACACGCCCGAACCTGGGTCCAATCTGGATTTCTCGTCTGGGAAAGCCGACTCCTGATAAATAGCGTACTCCAAAAGAAAGAAGCTACATAGTCTAACCTACCCAGCCTTACTCGGCCTTTAACACCCAGGCATCTGGCACTTGAGACTTTATTTCACGCAGTTTCTGCTGAACTTCTTTGGGATCAGTGGAGCTATAAATGCTTAGACGAATCCATCCAGGCTCCTTGCCAGGTAGATACTCTACAGCATAACCAGTAAATTGTGTGGCTTTCGCCTCGGCCTCCGCTCGAGAGGGATACGAACCAGCAATGATATGGTACCGCGGTCCAGAGGAAGGCTTCTTGGCGAAAGTGGGCTCAGAACGCACAGAAGAAGCCACTTCTTTCTTATCTTGGGGGAAATCTGCTTTTGTAGGAGGCTTCGACTTTTCTATAGTCTGAGCTGGTGGCTTAGAGGTAGAAGGCTTCTGAGACTGTATCGGCTCCTCAGGCTGTTTGGAAGCAGAGGGGGTATTTGCAGAAGGAGAGGGAGACTTATTAATGACAATCTCAACAGGCTGATGAGTTTTTTTACCTCTGAGGATCCAGAAAATAGCTACGCCTATTCCTACCATAAGTAATGATACCAAACCGATTACCACCCGCCATCGCCTCACAGCCTGGCCACCTGAACTGCGATATGCCTTTTCTCGCTCAGGCTCTTCTACTACAACCCGAGCACGGGATGCTTCTGATTTAGAAGATGAGGACTTAGCCTTATCAACTGTCCTTTCCGAAGGGTGCGGGATTGAAATAGATACCGGTGCAGCTGCAGCCGCAGAAGATCTGAGAGACACCTCATAGAGCTCCGCCACAATAGGTATAGGCGCCTCCTCATTCAACTCAACTTTGTATATGCCGCCTATCTTTTTCAGCTTACCAAGCTTCCAAATCTCCATTTCATTTGCTGCCCGAATATAGGCGGAAGCAAGACGGCCGATTTCTTTCAATAGGGCTTCCGCTTCCTCCGAGGGGATGCCAAAGTACTCCTGCAAGAAAGCAATAGTATCACTTTGATATCTATGCCCAGGCTCGTATTTGAGGGTAGGACGAGGGGGAGCTACTGTACCAGCTTTTGGATCTACATGAGCTTTCTCTACATGCCAAACAAAGCTCCCTACACCAGGCACAGAAAACCTGGGCAATTCCGCCGCAAGAAGGGCAAAGTAGGACTGAAAGTCTATTGAAGCCATAGACCTATCCAACTTTTGTCCAGATACCAAACCAAAAATCCATAGGACGCTCTACATATCCGTACCATCGATAGAAGCGACGGTTTAATAGGTTATTCATCTCAGCAAAAATACTCATAAAAGACATTACCCGAACTTGAACTCCCCACGAAATATCCACATAGGGAGCAGCTTGAACTTGCGGAGCCAAGAGCCGAGTCCCTATCCCGTAAAGTCCAAAATTCAATAGGAGCTTGTCTTGGATAGGGTAGCTGCTTCGTATCCAGAGCTCCCAGGGAGGAAGGCTGTAATATTCCCGAGAGGAACGCCAAGTACGATATACAGCACGCATCTCGGCATAAGGGCCCGGAATAACAGGACTGTACGAAACCCAGGTCATTACTCCTAAGCTTTGAAAGCTTGGGATGCCTTCCACAGAGAAATTGGCCCCCTGAGGAACATAGGAAAGAGCCCCTTGGATCAAGCGATACTCCCCAGCGAGGCGGTAATCCCAGCCAGCCCCTTGCCCTTGAATACCCACCTGAGCATTAAGCCATTCCCGAGACAGAGGCAATGGGCGCAGACCATGTCGAAGGTAAGGATTCATCTCTGATGCAGAAAAGTAAGTTAGAGGAGACAGATCTCCCGTCACTTCTGCATACGGGCGCAGGTAGGAAGAGAGGCCGCTGTATAGTACCTTGGTAATTGGAGCTACTAAAAACTTGACACTGGTATCGCGTCCTCCCGCTACGCGCAACCCCCAAAAGATATGCCACGACCCTATCCTTTTCTCCGCAGTCCAACGAGTGCCGATGAGAAATCGTCGTCCCTCTATGAACAGTCCAAAGTGGGGGCGAGTATTCCATCCTGCAACTGGAAACGAGCGACCCTCCCCTGTGAGAATAAATTGCCACTCTGGCACCCCTGTATCCCAGTCTAATCTCCGAGTTACAAAGCGAATCGCACCAATTTCATGCTCATACAAAAGCAATCGTAGCTCCTGGCGCCAGTAGTGCCTTTTCAAAGAGTCTATAAGTGGAGTTGTTTCCTCAAAGCCTACCCATCGCTCGGAATAGGGTGCATACTCAACAAATTTCTCTAACCCTCCTCTATATGCAATCTCCCAACCGCGGGTACTGGTATACCGTCCTACCCACCCGGATAAATGAGTATGCCCCCAGCGAGCAAACCTTACATGTCCTACCCGGGTAGACCTATGAGTAAAAGAGAGCCCCTCATCTGCATACAAATCCCGGGTGCGTCCCCAACTCACCATAGCTGTATGGGTCCAAAATCGCCCCAAACTATAACTGGCATGCAACGGAGCGTGCTTCGTCCATATCGGCCGGGCAGGCAAGATTAGATTAGGCTTGTATAGTGGAAAAGAAGGGACGCTATCCCATACAGCAGATTCCAAAGACCATGTTGGACGATGAAGCTGAGGCAGCTGCGGAAAAGGACGCTGGTCTAACTCAAGCGTTTCTATCCGCTCGTTCTCTATCAAGAGCGAATCTTTCAAGCTTTCCCACCCCTGCGCCATCAAGAGCCCCCAGAAAAACAAACCCACCACTTTTCGCATAATCGCAAAGGTACAAGTAAGGTACAGGCTTTTCTAATGTAGGCAGGTTCAAAGATGGTCAAAAAGTGTAACTTAGGTGTAACAAATTAAGAACATCATCTTCTGCTCCCCTCAGACACAGGCATTTCAATGTCCTCTAACTTCCAAGCCGAAACCACAGTTGAGGAATAATAAACTTGCAGCTGGCCCAAATATGCGTAACTTTGTACCAAAATCATGTCTAATATCCTTAGGATTATTTCTTTACGCAATTTTTGGCATGATGTTTGCATAACTGAAACAAAAATTATAGCCATATGGTGACCATAGACGATTTCAGGCGATTTTTCTCGGAGAAACTCGTAAAGGAGTTAGAAACCGCAGAATCCGCTCGTAAAAAGACCATTCTAAAAGCCATCCTTGTATGGGTATTAGCCGTACCTCTTGGCATAGGAGCCATTTGGGGGCTTGCCAACTTGATGGGGAAAGAGTACCTTGTTGCAATCGTGATTTTAGTAGTACTTGTATTTAGCTTCATTGGTTACATGTTTTGGAAGGAGATCTTAAATAGCCGCTCCTTCTATACCCTATTCAAAGGACGCGTGATTGATGGGATTATTCGGTTCGTAGACGAACGGTTACATTATATTCCTCATCGCTACATATCACCCAATGTGTTAGTAAATAGCCGCTTATTCAATCTGCCCATCCACCAGTATGAAGGAGATGACTACTGCTTTATGCAGCTCGAGAACGGAGTATTTTTAGAGTTCTCGGAGGTTCATGCAAAAAGCATAGAGAAAAAAGATAGCAAAAAGGAGGTGAAACCTATTTTTGATGGACTATTCGCTCATATTCACTGTGTAGAGCCCCGTATTGGGGACATATACATTCTACCTAAGGACATGACAGATGCCAATCTCTACCAGCCAGGTAGGATCCAGGCTCATAAATCCGATAATCCCGAATTTGATGCGCATTTCAACGTGTATACCTCATCCCTGGCAGCTTTTCGTAAATATCTCACACCTCAGCTCATAAATACGATACTCGAGCTTCATCGTGAGCATCCTGAAAGAAACATAATGATAGCAAGCCATGGTAAAGAAGTTTATGTAGGCATTACCTGTAAATCTCATTTCTTTGAGCCGGATGTCTGGAAGCCTTTGATAAATGTAAGTGCCTTAGAGGAGTTTTTTGCAGATATTAGTGCTCTCATGAGGTTATTGAACACCACTGCGGATCTATCAGGTTCTCCGGCCAAGATGGAGGCTCAGCCAGCTTGAGCTTCCATATGAGCGAGGCGCTGTGTCTGGTCCGCCAGACGCAGCGCCGATAAAAGCTCATCTAGCTCTCCATCCATTATCCGATCTAACTCATAGAGAGTCAATCCAATACGATGATCGGTTACTCTATTCTGAGGAAAGTTGTAAGTACGAATCTTCACACTCCGATCCCCTGTAGAGATATAAGAGCGGCGAAGCGCTTCTTCCTGCTCCCGCCGCTTTTGAAGTTCCATCTCGTACAGCCGAGCTTTTAGAATCCGCAATGCTGTCTCATAATTCTTTATCTGTGAGCGTTCATTCTGAATAGCTACTGTAATCCCCGTTGGAATATGCACTAAGCGGACTGCAGAATAAGTGGTATTCACAGATTGCCCTCCGTGACCAGAGGAGCAGTAGGTATCTTTTCGGATATCACTTTCCTTGATTTGAATATCAATGTCTTCTGGCTCAGGTAAAACAGCAACTGAGGCGGCTGAAGTGTGAATCCGACCTTGGCTTTCTGTTTGGGGGATTCTCTGTACTCGATGAACGCCGCCTTCATATTTCAACCACCCGTAGGCCCCTTCTCCCCGAACAAGCATGATGAGCTCTTTATATCCGCCCGCATTCCCTTCGGTAAAGTCACTGATTTCCCACTTCCAACCTCGCTTTTCAATGTATCGCTGATACATACGAGCTAAATCTCCTGCAAAAAGAGCTGCTTCATCTCCGCCGGTACCCGCACGGATTTCTAATATTACATTCTTGTCGTCGTCCGGATCAGGCGGTAAAAGGGCTATCTTGAGCTGCTGTTCTACTTCTACCTTCTCTTGAGAGAGTCGCTCTACTTCTTCCGCAACGATGGCTCGCCACTCGGGATCCTTAGTCTCTTCCAACTCTTTTTTAGCAAGATTCAAAGCCTCACAGATACGCTGCCACTTCTCATGTAGAGTAACTATCGGCAATAAATACTTGTGCTCCCGCCCAAGCTCTCGGAGCTGGATGGGATCTTCTACCCCACGAGAAAGCTCTTCCTCTACTTTGAGGAATCGCCTCTTCACCTGCTCCAAACGTTCCCACATTCAAGCAAAGGTAAAAAGAGCCTACCTTTGAACGCATGCTGGTGATGCTCCTGTGGGGAGGGATAGTTTGGGTACAAACTGTAGTTGCTGAGCTCACCTTAGACAAAAAGCAACCCCGGCCGATTCATACTGAATACGTCCAGGCTGATGGTGGGATCGTTATGCTCTCTCACAAAACTATTACTTCTATCCGCACTTTCACGCTGCATAAATACAATGCTGATCTCCAGCATGAATGGAGCCAAGATGTTTTTGAACAAAGCTCAGGGGAAACCCCCCTTCACCTTGCTGTCATCGAAGACCAAATTTGGACTTTTACTCAGCGCAGCGAAGGCCAAAAGCGATTTATTTACGGGTACCTTTTGAACACAGCAGGAAAATTTCTGCTGCGTCAAAAGCTTCTTTTTACCATAGAGTCGGCTTCCCGGACTTCTCCGATAGAGCTGATGTATGCGCCCAATCGCAAGTATGCTTGCCTAAGCTTTTCTGTGCGGGTTCCCTTAGATAGCGCCGATAGGATTCGCTATTTCCTAATAAGTTCGGATACGGCTTATGCGGGTGAATGGATACTGCCCTACAAAGAGAAGGAGTTAGAAGTACGCCGAGCGGTTCAACCCAGTCACGAGGGGCACCTTTTCGCTCTGGGAGCAGTGAAGAATTCGGAGGGGCCTTATCCGAAGTATTTCCTTTTTCGTTATCTTCCAGAAGCAGGGATTACCCTGACGGCGCCATTAGAGGTGGAGAATATTTATCTTGTAGAGCCTACCTTCCGTGTAGAGAAAGGGGGAGGGGCTCGTATTGCTGCTTTCTATTCTCTTAGGCGAGGTAGTGCTCAAGTACAAGGCATAGTTTTCGCTCGGATAGAAAGCAATGGTTTCTTCCTCTCTAACATTCAAAAAACTCCCCTCCCCACCGAAGTCCTTCAACGCTTCCTGTCTGAGCGGCAGATTGCTCGGGGCCGAGGCATACCTGACCTGTATTTGGATCACCTCATCCCTCGGGCTGATGGCGGTGTACTGCTGATTGGCGAGCAGTTCTACATCGTCACTACGAGTTTTCGAGATTTCTACGGCTTCTGGTACACTCAGGATACCTATCACTACGAGGACATCGTGATATTCTCCATAGATTCGCTCGGCAATCTGGAATGGTTTCGCGTCATCCCCAAGTCTCAGACAGGTACCAGCGATACAGAGCTGTCATATGCTATTTTAGTTGGCAGAGAAAAGGTGTATCTATTCTACCGAAGCTATACCCGTGGAATGGGCACCCAAGTCTTCGTGGTAACTCTGGACGATAAGGGAAATCTAACCGCTCCTCGTCCCTTTATTGCAGGATTCCGCAGTAGCGATGTTTTCTATCGCAAGTTAGTCCGGCAGCTTACCAATGACGAAGGACTCATCGCCTACCTGCGCCAAAGGACGGGACAGTTTGTTCTCCTGCGATTGGAGTTGGACTAAAATGGAAAAAGTGGCGAATGGAGGTTTCGCTTCATATTTCCCGATGCATATCCCAAGCCTCTAACAGATCAGCTACCCGTCGAACAAATGCTCCACCCAGTGCCCCGTCTATCACCCGATGGTCATAGGAATGGGAAAGGAACATCATGTAGCGTATGCCTATTGCATCACCCGCTGGCGTTTCGATGATCGCTGGTTTTTTCCGTATGGCGCCCGTAGCGAGAATAGCTACCTGAGGCTGGAGAATAACAGGCGTACCCATGACATTGCCGAAGGTACCTACATTAGAGAGAGTGTAAGTGCCGCCACTGATTTCATCAGGTTTGAGCTGGCCGGCCCGTGCCCGACGAGAAAGGTCATTCACAGCCGCAGCGATACCCGCTAAGTTCAACCTGTCCGCATGGCGAACAACAGGCACGATGAGGTTATTGTTTGGAAGCGCTACCGCCACGCCAATATGGATGTCTCTTTTGAGGAGAATCTTATCCCCCTCTACTGAGGCATTGAGCTGCGGGTATTCACGCAGGACCTTGGCTAACACCTCGACAAAAATGTGCGTGAAAGTAAGCTTTTCTCCGTACTTTTTCTCAAAGGCCTCTTTTACTCTCTCTCTCCACAGCACCACGGCCGTCACATCCGCTTCGACGAAACTGGTCACATGAGGGGAGACATGTTTGGAATAGACCATGTTTTCAGCAATCAGCTTACGCATGCGATCCATCTCTACCACCTCAGCATTCTCATGAGAGAACTTTTTGCGAGGAACTAAGATGAAATGCTCCTGCAGGTAAGCCACAATCTCTTCGAGGGAGAGGCCAACCGATGGAGCAGAAGGAGCAGAAGAGGGAGCTGTGGGAGTCGCTACTGGGGTAGCCGCTGGAGCCCCCTGAGAAAGGGTCGGACGCTGAGCTAAGTATGCCAGGAGGTCGTTTTTAGTGACGCGTCCGCCTGCACCTGTGCCTACGATACGCTCTAGCTCTGCTAAGGAAACTCCTTCTTTTTGAGCGATTGTCCGCACCAGCGGCGAATAAAAGCGGTCTCCATGCCGAGCTGGAATCTTTTCAGCCGCAGGAGCTGAAGTGCCATTCCCTGGCACCGAGGCAGTCGAAACAGGAGAAATCTGGGGGGCCGAAACAGGAGTGGAGGCCTCTTGGGCAGCCTCCCCCTCAGCTACAATCACCGCCAGGACGGTTCCCACTGGGACCGTATCGCCCTCTTTGACCCGAATATCTGTCAGAATACCAGCGACTGGCGCAGGGACCTCGGAGTCTACTTTATCGGTAGCTATCTCTAATACAGGCTCATCGGCCTCCACCCGATCCCCTGGTTTTTTGAGCCAGCGAATGATACGCGCCTCCGTCACGCTCTCCCCCAGCTTGGGCAGCGTCAGCTCTGTCATAGGTCAAAGGTACACAAAGCCTTACAGGTCCCATATGTATCTTTGTTTCATGCTTGATCCTGTTTTTGATTGGATAGAAGCCGAACGCCGCCGCCAAATCGAAGGCTTAGAGCTAATCGCCTCCGAAAACTACCCCAGCTTGGCCGTCCTGCAAGCGTTAGGCTCCGTACTGAATAACAAATATGCGGAAGGCCTCCCTGGCAAGCGGTACTATGGAGGCTGCCAGTACGTAGATGAGATAGAACGGCTTGCCCAAGAGCGTTTGAAGCTGCTTTTCGGAGCCGAGTGGGTCAATGTCCAACCGCATTCAGGGGCGCAGGCAAATGCGGCTGTCTTATTAGCCCTTCTGAAGCCCGGTGAGAAACTTCTAAGCTTCGAACTGGCCCATGGAGGGCATCTCACTCATGGTAGTCCTCTAAATTCTTCGGGTCGCTTGTATACAGTGGCTCATTACGGGGTGCGCCCCGACACCTATCTATTAGACTACGACCATATCCGAGAGAAGGCCCGAGCTTTCCGTCCTAAGGTGATTATGGCAGGGGCCAGTAGCTACCCCAGAGACTGGGATTGGGCTGCGCTTCGGCAGATTGCAGATGAAGTTGAAGCCATATTAGTGGCCGACATCGCCCATCCAGCCGGTCTAATTGCAGCTAAGCTCCTCAACGACCCCCTGCCCTACTGCCATGTGGTTACCAGCACTACGCACAAAACCTTACGCGGCCCCCGAGGGGGAATCATCATGATGGGCAAAGATTTCCCTAACCCCCTCGGCGAAAAAACTTCTAAAGGCCAGCTCAAAAAGATGAGTACCCTTTTAGACAGTGCACTATTCCCAGGCATTCAAGGGGGCCCCCATATGCATGCCATCGCTGCAAAGGCCGTAGCATTTGGAGAAGCTCTCCAGCCAGAGTTTCGCCAGTATGCCCATCAAGTCGTACGCAATGCTCGAGCCCTGGCTCAGGCTCTGATGGACTTAGGCTATACTGTCCTTACCAGTGGTACTGATAATCATATCGTTCTGGTGGACCTGCGCAGCAAAGGCATTACTGGACGAGAGGCTGAGGAAGGGCTCGAGAAAGCTGGCATCACCATCAACAAGAATCTTATCCCCTATGACCCACAACCCCCTCTGATAACCAGTGGCATTCGACTGGGTACGCCGGCATTGACTACGCGGGGATTTACAGAGGCTGAGTTTCAGCAAGTGGCCCGCTGGATAGACCAAGCGCTTATGAACCTGTCCCGCCCTGAGAAGCTGGAGGCGATTCGAATGGAGATACGAGAGTTTATGCAGGGTTATCCCCTCCCTTATCCACCGATTTCCCAGCCTGCCTTACCCGCCGAAGGGCTCGCCTAACTATCCCTTCATCTGATTGGCGCAGCGAGATTAGTAAGGCAGGCATCAAAAAGAGATTGGAGAAAAATCCAATCCCCAGTGATAAAGCAGTCAAAATCCCTAAGGCGCGAGTGCCGCCAAATGAAGAAAATGCAAATATTCCAAACCCTATCAGCAGCACGAAAGAAGTATAAGCAATCAGCGCCCCTGTGTGATGTATGCTGACAACAGCCGCTCGAGCTGGTATAGGATGACGGCGGTAATACCACTGGTACGAACTCAAAAAATGGATCGCACTATCCACGACGATTCCAAATGCCATCTCATAAATCAAAGCGGTTGAAGGTTTAATGGGCATACCGATATATCCCATGAGGCCGGCGACTAAAAAGAGCGGTAAAAGGTTAGTACCCATGCTGATAATCATAATGCGCACTGAGCCGTAGAGAATAAACATCTGGAATGCCACCAGCAAAAAGGTAGCTACCAAGCTCCACACGAGATTATCAATGAGGTAGTCTATGGCTTTTAGGAAAATAAGGGTAGTGCCTGTGATACGGACCCTTTCAGCCTCTTCGCCAAAGGTGGCCCGGATATCTTCTTGAATGCTGGCTAAAAGGCGCGGCATCTCAGCCGAGCCAATGTCTTTGACAAAAGTGGTGATACGGGTACGCTGATAGGCACTATCTACCAAAGTGCCGAGGAGAGGAAGGACCTTCTCTTGCCTACGCATGGCGCGCAGTAGGACAGGTAGCTCTTCAGTCTGGGGGAGAGCATAAGCTTGAGGAGCCCCTCCCCAAAAGGCTTGGCGCCCTGCCTTGAGAAGATCAACAATGCTGACCGTACGAGCAAACTCTGGATACTTAGCCAAGCTATCTTGGAGGGCTGACAGCGCCCGAAGGGTGCGCCACTTCCGAAGACCCTGGGGTTGTTTGGCCTCTATGACTATTTCAAAAGGCATCATTCCTCCATAATACCGCTCAAAGAACTCCTGATCTCGCAGAAATCGAGCGTTTGACGGCAGGTCGTCTGCCATATAAGACACCGCTCGTAGACGGAGTATACCCACACCCCCGGCCACAAAAAGTAGGGCAGAAATCCCGTATATCCAGCCTTTACGCCGCTCGACTATATTCCCAGCCCAGCGAACAAGACGGATGACCCAGGGATTGGTCAAGTGGCGCAAGTGGCGCTCCTTCGGTTCAGGTAAAAGCATGAAAAATGAAGGCAGTAATAGAATCGTCAGCACATAAGTCGCCATCGTCCCCCAGAATGCCACCAGCCCAAACTCTTGCAAAGGCACCACATTCGTTAGGTAAAGGGTGAGAAAGCCAAATGCGGTATTAGCATTTATCATGAAAGTCACGATGCCAAGGTGGGAGAGCATCTCTTGAATAGCGGCTGCTTTATTGCCCCTGGCGGTAAAGAGTCGATGATAGTCAGAGAGCATGTAAATGCTCGGCGGAATGCCGAGAATGATAATCACTGGCGGGAGAAGGGCTGTCAGCAGAGTGATTTTGAACCCATACAGACCAATAATCCCCACCGTCCAGAGTGCAGATAGTCCAAGGAGAACTACGGGAAAGACGGCTGCATACCAGGAACGAAAATAGACATACAGGACGATAACTGTCAGGACGAGTGAGGCGGTAATGAATATCCACAGCTCGTGAGGAAGAAGCTGGGCCACATAATGCCGCAGATACGGCACGCCAGCAAAATGCACTTCTACACCTTGGCGGGTAGCCCATTCGGTGGTGAGGTGTTCTATAGAGTCGATGAGGGCATGTTTAGCTCGGGTATGCAGCGTCAGGGAGTCTATGCGGATAAACAAAAGCGTAGTATGCCCTGCCGTATCCCATAATAGACGGAGGTAGAGGGGATTTTGCTGGCGAACCCGAGCCCAGCTACTAGAATCCGAAGGAAGGAGAAGCGATTCAGTCTGAAATCCCTCTCCAGTCCAGCGCACCTGAACAGCCGTCGGTACTCCAAATACCTGCATTACACCAGAGAGCCGAGCCAGCGTGTCTGAGAGAGCTTTGAGCCCTTGCCAGAAGGTAGCGTCAGCTGACAAGGGGACTGAAAATCCTACCACTACCGTTCCCGCATCTTCTCCGAATTCCTGGCGAAACGCTAAGTAAGCCTTGTAATCTGGATCGTCTTCAGGTACAACTTTTACAAAATCCTGCGTAATCTCTACTTGTACCGCATACCGAAGCATGAAGGCAGACCCCAGAGCGACTAAAAAGAGCCAAACGTAACGTCCTCGCAGTAGGAAGGCAGGCCAGCTTTTCATTCTATGTGAAGCTCAGGCTTGAATATAGCTTCGCCCAGCAGGGCTCGAGCGCATTCTTGGATGCCTTCGGTGAGGGCTGGATGGGGTTGGAGGATGGTACAGAGGTCGCTCACTCGGCGCGAAAATCGTATCATCATCGCCACCAGCCCGATAATAGAGGAGGCCTGGGGTCCAACAGCCCGACACCCTAAGATATAAGGGTCTGGTTCGTCCGTAGTAATGAGCTTGAAGAAGCTGCGCTTAGTACGCATAGCAATCCCTCGGGCAGTAAGGTCGTAGTTAAAGCGCACTACGCGATAAGCGTATCCTTGACTACGGGCGCTTTGTTCATTTAGCCCTACGCCGGCTACCTCAGGCCGCAAGAACATAATCCATGAGAGATGGTCATACTCCAGTGGACGCTTTACTCGCCCAAACATACGCTCAACGGCATGGCGAGCTTCTTGTTCAGCGACATTGACGAACCCCGCCCTATAAGTATCTAGGTCGCCTGCTACAAATATGTTTGGTACAGTGGTCTGAGTATTTTCGCTGCGCACCTGCCCCGTCGGTTCCACGGCTACCCCTATCTCTTCCAGCCCTAAATCCTCAGAGTTGGGTACACGCCCCACAGCTACGAGGACATGGGAAGCGGTTTCGTGAAATCGCCTCCCTGCTGCATCCTCCACTTCATAATGTATCGTGTCTCCTTCTCGGTGTAGGCTTTTGATTTGGGCTTGGGTGAAAAACCGCACATTGCACTCGGCGAGATTACTCATCACGACCTCAGAGATATCGGGGTCTTCGTAGGGAAGGATCCGCTCAGCTTTTTCGACCATGGTCACCCGCACCCGTGGAAAGGTGGAAAAAATGGTCGCAAACTCACATCCAATGACGCCTGAGCCCACGATGAGGAGCTCAGACGGGAGCTCCTCAAGCGAATCTATATGGTCGCTGGTGAAAATTTTTCGTCCATCTATGGGCAGGTTAGGAAGGGTACGAGGACGACTCCCCGTTGCTAAAAGGAAATACTCTGCTTCCGCCTGGAAAGGTTCTCCATCTTTTGGAGAGACGCGCACTCGATGGTTATCTATGAAGCGAGCAGTGCCATAAACAAGCTGGAGCCGTCCCTGACGCTCATAAAAGGCAATCTGACGCAACATCTGCTGACGCCGCTCTTCTACCGCCTGCGCCACAATATTTCGCAGCTCATGAAGAGAAAACTCGAAGCACTTTACCTTATAGCCGCGGTCGGTCAAAAACAGCTTATCAAAATCTTTGGCCAATTCCCACCAAGTCTTGGAAGAAAGAGCCCCGCCGGAAAGCGCTGCCCCTCCTATGCGGTTTTTCTCGATTAGGAGTACCCGTTTGCCTAAATCCATCGCCCGCATGGCCCCTGCAAACCCAGCCGCTCCCCCTCCAATAATAATCAGGTCATAGGGCATAGGCTCTCGGAGAGTGTAGGCTCATTAGCAGAATAAAATAGCATTTTTCCGTCAAGAAGACTTTTTGTTAGCCTTGGACCGCAAGATAGATCGCCGAGAAGGCCGAGCCGCCTTTTCCCGCAGGAGAGCTTCACACATTTCTACTGTTAGAGAATCTACGGATACATCTTTTGGGAGAGAACAGGTGCGGCCCGCCTGGCGAATGTAGGGGCCATACCTCCCCAGTAAAACTTCGATACCAGCCTCTGGAAAGCTTCGCAGTACCATAGGGCTGGATTCTCGGCGAGTTTTTATTGCTTCTATCGCCTCCTCCTCCGTAATAGTGAGCGGATCTACATCGGGCGGCAAGGGATAGTTTTTCATTCCGTGGCGAATGTAGTAGCCATACGGCCCTTGTCGTATCACTATGGGCTCTCCTTCATAGGTGCCTACCATTCGGGGGAAAGCTAACAGCTTGAGCGCCTTCACGAGATCTATGACCTTAGCTGAGAGGGTAGACGGCACAGAAGCCGTACGATAATCCGGATCTCCTTTCTCTGCCAGCGATACGTACAATCCCTGAGGAGCATAATGCAAGTACACTGGCTTCTGTGTAGCAGGGTCTATGCCCAATAGCTCAGAGCGACGACTCAGGGTATGGGCTTGAGACAGTTCATTGAGGAAATGGGCATAAAAGCTACTGAGCATTTCCTGCCAGTCTAATTTCTCCGCGGCTATTTGGTCCAACTCCTCCTCCACTCGCGCCGTAAAGTCATAGTCCATGATGTCTGGGAACCGCTCCACGAGAAAGTCCGTGACTTGCATGCCTAAGCGGGTCGGCAGCAGCTTATTACGCTGAATATCAGGCGGCGGCTTATGAAGGGTACGAGATACTTCACCAGTAGCAGATATAGTCACTTCTGTATACGGGGGACGCATCACTTTGGCTTCTCCACGCTCTACATAACGGCGCTTGAGCAAAGTCTCCACGGTGGGGGCATATGTAGAAGGACGGCCGATCCCACGAGACTCTAACTCCTTGACGAGCGTCCCTTCGGTATAGCGAGGGGGGGGAGGAGGAAACTTCTCCCATATCCGAATAGACTCCCAGGGTAGTTGCATGCCAGCTTGGAGGGAAGGCATAGTAGCTTCCTCCTCCTCTTCTGCTGCGTATCCGTACAGGCTCAAAAATCCGGGCTCTACTAATACTCGTCCTTTGGCCTCAAACCTCATCGAGAAGGAAAGCGGCGGCTCAGGCTCGAGCTGGACGACAGTTTCTTCATATATCGCATCTGGCATCTGGCTGGCGAGGGTGCGACGCCAAATCAGCGCATACAGCTTTTTCTCATCAGGTGTATCACCTGCTTCTGATACATAGGGGTCCGTAGGACGAATCGCTTCGTGGGCTTCCTGTGCATGGAGGGTCTTCTTATTAGTCCAAGCCCGAGGTACGACGGATTTGGGCCCGAACCTTTCTCGCAAGGCCTCATGAATAGCCGCCAAAGCCTCTGGCGCTAAATGTACGGAGTCCGTGCGCATGTAGGTGATGAGCCCTTTTTCATAGAGGCTTTGAGCGGCTCGCATCGTTCGCTGTAAGGAGAAGCTCAAACGGCGCTGCGCCTCCTGCTGCAGAGTAGAGGTAGTGAATGGTGCAGAAGGACTGCGACGCCGAGGTTTTTTTACCACTTGCAGAACTTTCAATGCGCGTCCGACGAGCTGGGCTAGCTTGTCTTGCCCTTCTTCTATGGAAAGGACAGAAGGGGTAATAAGAGTCGCTTTGAAAGCAGGTGGCCCTGGCAAATCAACTTCTACGGCGATCTCAGGAGAAGGCTGAAAGTTGGCTATCTCGCGCTCTCGCTCTACGATGAGACGCAGAGCTACAGATTGCACCCGCCCAGCAGAAAGCGCCGAGCTTCGCATTCCCGCCCGAGGGAAGCTTCGCCAAAGCAGCGGCGAAATCTTATAACCAACGATCCGATCCAGAAGCCGACGAGCCTGTTGAGCATTGACTAAGTGAAAGTTGATGGCTCGGGGATTCTGTAGGGCCTCCTGCAGGGCCCGCTTAGTAATCTCGTGAAACGTAATGCGCACAGGGGCATTCCCGTCTATGCCAAGCATTTCACACAAATGCCACGCAATAGCCTCCCCCTCTCTATCCTCATCCGTAGCCAGAAATACCTGAGGGGCTTGATCTACAGCCTGCTTGATTTTCTGAACGATAGCAGCTTTTTTATCAAGCGGTTGATAAATAGGCTTAAAGCGGTAGCTGCCATCCACTTTCTCAATTTGTACACCGAAGCCCTTTTCTGGTAAATCCCGTACATGCCCCTGCGAAGCGATGGTGGCATAATCCCCCCCGAGAAGGCGTTGGATGGTTTGAGCTTTAGTTGGGGACTCTACTATCAGGAGCGGCTTACTCATCGCAGCAAATATATCGGAGTATTTTTGCCCACATGAAGGACTCTCTCTGGCTCGTAGAAGATGACCCCCTCTGGGCTGAATTAGTCTCTTCTCGCTTGGGCGAAAGGTTTGCTATCCAGCATTTCACCACAGTCACCGACGCAATCGAAGCCGCGCGTACCAGCTCCCTTCCAAAATACATCCTCTTAGACTATCACCTTCCAGACAAGCCTGGGATCGAACTCCTCAAAGCTCTCAAAAAACACGAAAACCCCGATACCCCTCCTTACGTAATCATGTTGTCCGCGCAAGAAGATGTACAGACCGCAGCGGATACTTTCACTTACGGTGCCTATGATTATGTCGTCAAGGGCGACCATGTCTGGGATCGTCTACGCATCGCTTTCAGAAATATTAGCAAACAGGAAGCCCTACGAGCAGAGGTCATCGAACTGCGAGTACGCATTCGCCGCTCGCAGATACTGGTAGGGGCGATTGTGATGCTCGCCCTCCTCGTAAGCTTAGCCGTGTACCTTCAATTGTGTCCTAAAGATCGCCTCTGGAAATGGGATCCCCTTGGAGTTGGGCAAAAGCCATCCTGTGCATCTGTGCGATAGCCCTTGCCCAACTTCCCCTCCCTTACCGTCCAGCCTATCGCCGCATAGCCCTCCAAGCCCTCCGTTCATTCTATGCGATGGACTTTGCGCAGGGAGACCGCCTTCTGACCCAACTGGAATCCCTTTTTGGCCCTTATGCTGGCACGAGCTATCTCAGAGCTTTGGGCTACTCGTGGCGGATAGAGTTAGACCCTTCCACTACGTGGTTTGATAGCTTTTGGGAAAGGGAACTGCAAAAAACAGATTCACTCCTCCAGTGCTGCGCTCCCCACCCTCTTGAAAAGTATTTCATCGGCTTCGCTCAAAAAGCCCTGGCGGTTCGACGCCTCTACATCCGCGGAGAAATCCTCCCCTCCCTCTGGCAAGCCAGAGAATTGCTCAGCCTCCTAAGCGGAATTCGCAGATATGCAGAGGCTTATCCCGAAATGCAGTTTGAGCTTGGCCTGTACGAGTACTACATAGACTACTTCTCTAAAAACTATCCCATCATGCGGCCTATTCTCTACTTCTTTCCGCCAGGTAATCAGGCTTCCGGCTTAGCTCGGCTGGAGCGCTGTGCCTTAGACTCGCTCAACTACACCCAATACGAAGCCACCTATTTTTTAGGATACATCTATCTGTACCAAGCCAAACGGCCTACTTTGGCTGCCCATTGGCTTTCGCGTTTAGTAGAGCTCTTTCCGACGAATCCCCTTTTCCGTCGCATGTGGGCCGAATCGCTGTATCAGATGGGCCAGTACACTCAGGCTCGAGAAGTGATTTCGCCCTGGATACGGGCTTACGAGCGCGCCTGCTCTAATCCGCCATGCTACCTCATCAGCAACCCTTATCCCTCCTCAGAAGCAGCTCAAGCCTATGGACTGATGGGCATGTGCCTGCGAGAGGAAAAGAGATATAACGAAGCTGCGGATGCTTTCAGGCGCATGGACGCTACTCTAAGCAAGCTCAGCCTGTTTCCTGCCCCCACGTGGGCCCGCCTTATGCGAGAAGCCGCTCTCTTAGAGAAGCGCATGGGGCGCCTAGAGGCCGCTGAAGCTCGTCTGAAGGCTATTCGTAGCCGAGACGATGTGCCTTCTTATCTCAAAGAGCCTTTGCCTGACTGAAAGTCACCTACCACAAGGGAGAGATTAGGCTTGTATAGCAAAGACTAACTGATTATGCCGAAAAATCTCCTTCCGCAGGAGTTTAGGATAAGAGGCTGGAGCCATGATAGGAAGGGTAGCTTTGAGCTTCTCCCAGAGAGACCGATGATCCTTAGGTAGACCAAGCGAGATTTGGGCGTGTTCAGCAACAAGCAAAAGGAGCTTATAGCTGGGGAGGCAGTCGGGGATATTAGCTGGATGGCGCCAACGGTCCACGGCTTGTCCAGCCGCATCTAAGCGGCTCTTCGACATGTAAAACCAGTCCTCTGGGGTCATCTGACTCCATTGCCGCGCTGGTTGGACTGTCTGGGCGATGCCCTGGAAGTTGACATAGGTACCAAAGCTCTCTAAATGTGTAGCTGCTGGAAGAATCCAGTTGAGCCGCCCATTGTGCGCGACCATCTGGTGTAGGTGCGCCACCACCTCTACCTCAGCAGGTAATAAAGGCAGTAAGGCTTCCAGGGTTTGATCATCTTCTACCCAGTAGAGCAGCGTATACTTCCCCCCTTTCAGCAGCTCAGCCAAGCCTTCTACCGAAGTGGAAAGATAACCTAACGCTTCAGCACCAGTTCGATTAGGCGTACGATCATCTCGCCGCAGAATATCATCGCCCCACCCTGGACTCTCATGGGGAATAAAATGCAGAGGAGCTTCGGGGGAGAGCTTTTCTGCTATCGCCTTGAGCACATACAGCGTCTCTACACTGGCCAACGCAGAGCCCACAAATAGGATTTGCCCGCGATGCTTGACCAGCGTCTGCGCGACCCCAGAAAGCCCCTCCTCCCAACTCACGGGCACCCCTGGTGCTTGGTAGATACCAGAAACGCGATTAGAGTTGTACTTCTGATAGTCTAAGCGCCCCTCATCACACATCCAATACTGATTGATTTGGAGGTTCTTTCGAGGGGTGAAGCGCATGACGAGATTATCTCTGACCCAGACGTATGCATTGCAACCGCGTGCACAGCCAGTACAGATGGTAGGGGTATAGTTCATTTCCCACACTCGCGCTTTGAACCGATGATCGGCACTGGTCAGGGCCCCCACAGGACAGATATCCACTGTATTGAGGGAATAAGGGTCATCAAATGGCTGGCCATTGGCTGTAGCAGGATAGTTTTGATTGCCTCGGTGAATGATCGTTAGCTGACGCGATTTAGACACCTCCTCGGTGAAGCGCACACAGCGGGTACAGTTTATACAACGCTCCGCATCCAGTATGACTCTGGGGCCGAGGCGGATACGTTTGGGCTTATGCACCTTCTCTTCCTCATACCTGGACCCCTCTGGACCATATTTGTATGTCCAGATTTGAAGGGGACATTCCCCCGCTTGATCACATATCGGACAATCCAACGGATGATTGATAAGAATAAACTCCAATACCGCCTCCTGGGTTTTACGAACAGTTTCGGAAGTGCGATGAGTACGCACATGAAGGTCAGGCACAAGGTCGGTCGTGCAGGCCGGGTTCGGCTTCGGTCCCCAACCTATTTTTAGAGAGCCATCAGGCTCACGTAGGTATTCGCCAGTTTGACGATCTTTGAGAGGCAGGCCAGTTTCTACCAGGCACATGCGGCAGTTGGCAGGGATGCTCAAAGCCGGATGGTAGCAGAAGTAGGGAATCTCTATCCCATGATCCAGGCAGTACTGGAGGAGCTTCCCCGGCCGCTCATACTCGTACGGCTGCCCATCTATGTAGATAGTCGGCATACGACAAACATAAACGATTCAGGAGGTATTAGCTGTTCTCAGGAGAGACCGATATAAGCTGTAATTGACCTCAAAGCCTACCAGTAACACAATAGAGAGCCAATAAAACCACACCATTAGAGCTATCACGGCAGCAATACTTCCGTAAAATCGGCTAAAGTTTGCCACAGCGAGGAAATACCAGGAGAGGAGCTTCATCGCCGCTCCAAGGAGAAAGGTGGCTATAAAAGCCCCGGGTGAAATGATATAGGGTAAACTGCGACGGGGCATCCCAGCCCGATACATCACTTCTATGGCTCCGCTTACAATCAAGAATAGAGTTAGAAACTTGAGGAGCCCTAAAAGCACTTCTACCCCCTGCCCCACAGGCGAGTGAATCAAAGCCGATAACAGAGCCGAAAGATGCCGATCTTGGACAAAGGAGAATGTCAAGTTAGCTATTACGAGCAGCAGGAGAAAGCCAACCAGCCACAGCGCACGCAGCCATAAGACCCAAAAAGGCGGTTGGGGCATGTCGTCATGCAGAAAGGCTCTCAGCATAGTAAGCATCCCTTGCCATAGAGAGTACATCGCTAAAAAGAGAGAAGTTGAAAGAAGGGTCCAGTTTCTACGGCTGTAAATCTCACGAAAGACCACCTCATATACGAGCTGGTAAACAGGGGGAGGTAGGATCTCTCCCAACTGCTGCTGGAAAAGGGCGTCAAATCGTTCAAAAGGAAGATAACTAACCCACGATAAAGCAAACAAAAGCCCCGGAAAAAGCGCAAAAAAGAAGCTAAACGCCATAGCGCTGCCCCTCAGAGTGAAGGATGGATGGGAGATATTCCGCCAAAATAAAACAACGACCGTACCCAATCGGACACCACGAAACCCAGGAAGGCTTAGCATAGCGGCTCTAACGAGAGCCTGCCTCCACCAGCGCTTCATAAAATGCCCGAGGCGGACGACACGGACGCCAGGTCGCCTTGTCCACAAAAATAAGTACTACTTCGGCCTCCGCAAGGAGTTCGTCTAAACGGTATATGCGGTGTTGGAAGGACAAGCGGGTATCGGGGGCTTTTGAGAGCCAAGATTGAATCCGCAGTTCATCGTCGTAGCGCGCTGGTCGATGATAAGTAATGCTGAATCGCCGCACGGGCAGCATTACTCCCATCTGAGCCTCCATTTCCGCGTAGGTAAGCCCCAAGCGCCGTAGCCATTCAGTCCGAGCCACTTCACAATACACCGCATAATGGGCATAATAGACCACGCCCATCTGATCTGTCTCTGCATACCGCACGCGCAGACGAATCTCATGCGGCGTTTGCCATACAAGTGGATTTATTTCTTCTGGGCTAACCATCGATTGAGGGCTTTTTGATAGGCTTTAGCTTTAGCCAAGTGCTCAGGATAGCTCTTAGAAAAGTCATGATAGCCAGAGCCATCTGGACGTGCGCAGAAGTACAAATACTCGCTCGGCGTATAGTTTAGAACCGCTTCAATGCTCTCTATCGAAGGCGTGCCTATGGGGCCTGGGGGTAGGCCTCGCCGCCTGTAAGTATTGTATGGGGAGTCTACCTCCAACATACGGCTCGTCACTCGCATCGCCTCAAATTGCCTGGTGGCAAAAATCACGGTAGGGTCTGCTTGCAGAGGCATACCGAGACGCAGCCGATTCAGATATACCCCTGCGATGAGGGGCTTTTCACTACTGCGATAAGTTTCATGCTCTACAATAGAAGCTAAGGTAATCACTTCCATCGGGGTGAGGCCAATGGCTTCGGCTTTTTTACGGCGCTCTTCTGTCCAGAAGCGATTATACGCTTCGTAAAACCGCTGAATGAGCCGCTCAGGCGAGATAGTCCAGTACAGCTCATACACATCTGGCAGAAAAATGCCTATCCAGGTATACTTGGACAGGCCTATGCTATCCCATGGATAAGAAGCGAAACTCGCCGCCCACGCAGCAGAATCATATGCCAGCACTTCCCCAAGGAATCGTGCCAAATGCTCTGGGCTGCGCTGTGGCTTTATGTAAATGCGAAGCGGTGACTGTAGGCCGCTGCGCAATCGGCGCCATACCGTAAATGCACTTTCTCCCACTTGAATTTCATAGCGTCCAGCGCGCACATCTCCTTTGCGCACTAACCAGTACCAAAGAGTGTAGGAGGGAAAAATGGAAGCAACCTGATTGCGCTGCTCCGCTCGCAGCTTAGGATCGGGAGAGACAAGTAGAACCAAAGGCTCCTTTATCCTGACAGATGCAAAAAACTGCGCCCCTAAGAGTAGGATCGCACTTAGCAGGATAAGTGCAATGAAGGTTCTAAACCTTTTACTCTGAAGCCAGAAAAAAGGAAAAATCCTTGACCTTTTAGCGCGTTTGGTGGACTTTCGTGACATTATTGATCTCTGACGCAAAAAGGGTTTCCAGCTTTTTTCGCTCGCGTATGAAAGGCTCCGCAATCAGCTTCTCTCGGGGGATGCCAGTGGTCAGTAGAAGGAGGTCCGCTACCTCGGCTGGTGTTAAGGCCTCTATTTCTTTATGAAAGTAGGCTTGGGCAGCAGCTTTCAACCCATACAGATTAGCTTCGTATCGAACAGAGTTGAGATAAAAGATGAGTACCCGCTCCTCTCCCCAAAGCGCCTGGATGAGCAGACCGAGGGGGCGACTTCCCCACTTGGGAATGCTGGGAGGGTAGAAAAGCTGCTCAGCTACTCTTTGGGAAAGGGGAGGGCGGTGACGCCGCCGTACTGCCGATTCAGTTTCCATTCGCTTGATGACCTGGACGAGACGCTCGCGCACAGGCCCTTCGCCGAGCCAACCCCACTGCGGAACCTGCCCAGAAAAAAAACCTGCTAGCACCCCTGCGGGCGGCATGGGCACCCATCGCAGCACCCATATGACCCCTACAATCAGGAGCAGAACACTAAATATCCACCCCCAGACTTGTCTCAAAAGCCATCGTAGGGGATACAAAATCATACGCTAGCCAAGTTGCAGCTGCTCCATCCGCTGCCGGTAAAAGCCGTTTATCGTTTCTACAACCTCTTTGGGTGTGTCCACCAGCGCAAACAAAAACATGTCCTCTGGGGAAATATACCCCCACTGATCTAAAACAGTATGTTTCATCCACTCCACCAGTCCGCGCCAATACTCAGTCCCTACCATTACGACAGGGAAGCGCTCTATCTTACGAGTCTGAATCAGCGTCAGCGCCTCGAATAGTTCATCCATCGTCCCAAATCCGCCAGGTAGCACTACGAATGCTTGGGCATATTTCACAAACATTACCTTTCGGACGAAGAAGTAGTCAAAGTTTATCAAAAGGTTTTCGTCTACATACGGATTGGGATGCTGCTCAAAAGGTAGGATAATATTGAGCCCGACGGAATGCCCGCCCAAGAGCTTAGCGCCCTTATTCGCTGCTTCCATGACGCCTGGCCCACCTCCCGTAATAATCCCGTAGCCACTTTCCACGAGGGCTTTGGCGACCTCCACACCAAGCTCGTAATGGGGACTCCCTGGCTGACTCCGAGCCGAACCAAAAATAGACACACACGGACCGATCCGAGCCAGCGTTTCAAATCCCTCTACAAATTCGGCCATGATACGGAATATCTGCCACGTATCTGTAGCCCGCTTGTCTCGGATGTCCCGCGTCTTGTTAAAGATGTTTTTGGGTAGCCCATTTGTTGGTGGCATCATAGATGGATTAGCAAAGTTAGTGTTTTGAAGTAAAGGTATCAGCGGAGGTTCGCCAGGTGGCTGCCTCCCGCCAAAAATCCAATAAAAGTTGGGCGAGTTTGAATTCCTGCTGCTCAATGCTCCGTATGACTTGCGTACTATCTATGGGAAGCTTTCGCCGTGCAATAAACCGCTCCAAATGGGCTAACATGCCCTCTCGATGTCCGAATTGCAGCAGGAGACGCTCGTGCATCAAACGTTCTACAAACTCCTCCCAACTCAGCGGAGCCCAAGCCCGATAGGCAGGAACCACTTCACAACGAAAGCGCTCTTCAAATGCTTCTATCGGCTCGAAGGAAAAGGCTGACCAGTTTTCGCCCAGGACTACATCCATCCATAAATCCACTATCAGGCCAGCATATCGGCCCGTTGCTGGCCGAAGGAGACGCCTCGCAGCCAAAAAAGCTGGATGCTTATCCGTCTGCCAGTCCACCCAACGATGGAACTTTACTCCCAGTTGCACTTCGGGGGGGAGCTCATTGAACCTATTAGCACGAATCCCATCGGCAATAAACGCTCCGAACTGAAAACCTGGTGGCGATTCCGCCAAAAAGATATGCCCCAAGTGATGCACTCCATCCAATTTACAAGACAAGGGCCTTACACAGTTCGAAAAGGGACCTATGCTCGTTAGAGTTTGTATTTTCGCCTGCCATGTCTTTCGCCCCCATAGACCGCAAATGGCAGGCCCATTGGGAAGCTACAGGTGCTTATGAGATAGAAGAATCGCCTGCCAAACCCAAATACTATGTCTTAGACATGTTTCCATACCCCTCCGGGGCGGGCCTACATGTAGGACACCCCTTAGGGTACATAGCGACTGACATTATCGCCAGGTATAAAAGACATCAAGGGTATGCTGTGCTTCATCCTATGGGCTTTGACTCTTTTGGATTACCAGCCGAGCAATATGCTCTTCGAACAGGCATTCACCCGGCCATCACCACGGAAAAAAATATTCAGCGGTATACAGAACAGCTTAAACGCATAGGCTTAGGCTATCCTTGGTCTCGGGTCGTCCGCACAAGTGATCCCTCCTATTATAAGTGGACGCAGTGGATATTCTTGCAGCTTTTCACCCACTGGTATGATAAAAAAGCTCAGAAAGCTCGTCCCATCTCCGAACTGATTAGCATATTTGAAACGGAGGGAAATCAGAATGTCCAAGCTGCGACTGATTACGAAGGCATCTTTTCTGCCCAGGAGTGGAAAAGCTGGAATGAAGTTGAGCGTCAGCGAATTCTCATGCATTACCGATTAGCCTACACTCAAGAGGCCATAGTGAACTGGTGCCCTGCTTTGGGGACCGTACTCGCAAACGAAGAGGTCAAAGATGGCCTGTCTGAGCGCGGCGGGCACCCAGTGTATCGCATACCGCTGCGCCAGTGGTTTCTTCGAATTACTGCTTATGCGGATAGGCTTTTGGAGCATTTAGAAGAGCTGGATTGGCCCCAAGCCATCAAAGAGCAGCAGAAAAACTGGATAGGGCGCTCTGAGGGGGCTTATATAGATTTTCCAGTCGAATCTCCAGAAGGCGAGCTACTCCATATTAGAGTCTTTTCCACACGACCGGATACCCTTTGGGGAGTGACATTTCTGGTACTGGCCCCCGAACATCCCTTAGTAGATAAGCTAACTGCGCCTTCAGAAAAAGCCCAGGTCGCTGCTTACCGCGACTGGGCTAAAAACCGCTTAGAACGGGAGCGTCTCATTGGGGGAGGCACTCCCACTGGGGTATTCTTAGGCACTTACGCTCGGCATCCCTACACGGCAGAAAAGCTTCCTCTCTACATTAGCGATTATGTCCTGATGGGGTATGGGACCGGGGCGATCATGGCCGTACCTGCCCATGATGCGCGCGATTGGGCTTTCGCTAAGCACTTCGGACTGCCTATCCGCTCCATCATAGAGGGAATCTCCGCCGATACAGCGGCTTATGAGGCCCGAGAGGGGCGATTGAAAGACTCTGGATTTCTCTCAGGGCTCTCAGTGGAGGAAGCTATCCAAACCATCCGTCAGCGGCTGCGGGCAGATGGTAAAGGCGGCCCCGCTGTCCAGTATAAACTGCGCGATGCGGTATTTTCCCGCCAGCGCTATTGGGGCGAACCCTTCCCTATCCGATGGAAAGGCGAAGTGCCATATCCCGATGAAAACCTCCCTGTGGAACTGCCGCCAGTGGAGCGATACGAACCGACGGGTGAAGCTAAATCGCCATTAGCGCGTCTGACCTCTTGGGTTCAGCTTCCTGATGGAAGCCAGCGAGAAACAGATACCATGCCAGGGTGGGCCGGCTCCAGTTGGTACTTTCTCCGCTACTGCGACCCTCATAATCCCCATCGGTTAGCTGACCCCGATAAGCTCCGATATTGGCTCCCCGTAGACTTGTATGTCGGCGGCTCTGAACACGCCGTAGGCCATCTATTGTATGCTCGATTCTGGACTCACTTTCTCCACGACATTGGCGTCTGCCCTGTTAAAGAACCCTTCGCTAAGCTGGTCAATCAAGGTATGATCTTAGGGCGCTCCATTGTCGTCTATCGCCGTAAAGATGTCCCCATCTTTACCTCAGCCGATTTGATTAGAGATAAGAGTTTGTACTTTCCCATTCGGGTGGATATTTCGCTGACAGATGATACCCGTGTGGATGTAGAAGGATTCCGACGGTGGATGCCTGAGTATGCGAACGACCAGTTTGAGACAAATTCCGCTGGCGAGTTTCATGGCGAACCAGTAATAGAAAAAATGTCCAAGTCCTTCCACAATGTAGTCACCCCCGATGAGCTATGCGAACGCTATGGAGCGGATGCCTTTCGGCTGTACGAAATGTTCCTTGGACCTCTCACCCATACCAAGCCCTGGGATCCGCGAGGTATCCAGGGCACTTATCAATTCCTGCGGCGACTGTGGCGGTTCCTCACAGGCGAAGAGACTACTGAGGGGTCAGGCATCCTTCTGACAGAAGGGGCCCCTTCCGCTGAGGAGCTTCGCCACCTCCATACGCTCATCAAGCGCGTCACAGAAGATATAGAGCGGCTCAGCCTCAATACCTGCGTCTCACACTTCATGATATTCCTAAATGAAATGCAGCGCCTAAGCTGCCGTAAGAGAGCTATCTGGTTGCCCGTTTTTGTCCTTTTAGAGCCCTTCGCACCGCATATAGCTCACGAGCTGTGGGAACGCACTGGGGAAAAAGCGTCCCTCTTGGAAGCCCCTTGGCCTCAGTGGAATCCTGAATACCTGCAAGTGGAGGAGATTGAATATCCCGTTTCTGTAAATGGCAAACTGCGGCTTCATTTGCGCGTGCCAGCAGATTGGGGTGCTGAGCAGATTGAGCCAGTAGTTCGCCAGGATGAGCGCCTCCTGAAGTATACCAATGGCAAGGAAATCCGCCGCATAGTGATTGTACCAGGAAAAATCATCAATGTAGTCGTCTAATGCGAGTAGTTTTCTTCGGGAATGGAGGCTTTGGCATCCCAACCTTACGGCGGCTGGTCACTTCGCCGCACAAGATTATGGCGGTTGTCACCAATCCAGACAAACCGGCAGGCCGTGGTCACCAGCTACGCCCTACCCCCATCAAGCAAGAGGCTCTACAGCTCAACCTTCCTGTATGGGAAGTAGAGCATCTCAAAGACCCCTGGCTTCCAGAGCGGCTACGTGCCCTGGAAGCCCATGTATTTGTAGTAGTGGCTTATAGGATTTTGCCTCGTTCTATATGGGAACTGCCGCCGTTTGGAGCGGTCAATATTCACCCTTCTCTCCTGCCTGCGTATCGCGGGCCAGCCCCTATTCCATGGAGCATTATACGCGGAGAGAAGGAAACGGGAATCACTATATTTCGAATTCGGGACGGAATAGACACGGGGGAAATCATTCTCCAACGGCCCTTCCCTCTCCCGGAAGAGTGGGACGCCGGAGAACTGTCGCGATTCCTCTCGCAAATCGGCGCAGACCTTCTCATTGAAGCGCTAGAGGGATTAGCCTCTCAAAAAATAGAACTGCTTCCCCAGCCTCACATCCCTGACGCTCCATACGCCCCTAAGCTTTCAGCAGAAAATACGCGGATTAGCTGGAATAGACCCGCTGAGGAGGTATATAACTTTATCCGCGGGCTCTCTCCCGAACCGCGCGCTTGGACTACCTTCCAAGGCAAACGCATTCAAATTCTCAAAGCGCAGAAGCTACCCTCTCGACGCGTTACGCATCTTCCTGGTACCGTTTGGCAGGAGGACAAATCCACTATCGTAGCTTGCCAGAATGCCCCCCTCCGCCTCCTCGCCCTCCAAATAGAGGGGAAAAAGCCTATATCTGGGGAAGAGTTCGCCCAGGGATACCTGAAGAATCAGTACATGCATTTCGTGTAGCCTTTGTTTGTCAAAAGGATTTAGCCCGCCAGACACATCCTCACTTATCTATACCAGCTCATACCGCCTCAATATCTCTGCAAGGTCAGGATGAGTACGAGCGTATTCTCGCAGGGATTGTACTAAGCGGCTAAGTTTATCAGCATCTTTTTTTGAAGCTATGCGACTTTAGTCTCCACAGGCGCTAAAGCTTTCCGCCTATCCCACAGAAGAAACGCTATAAACCCCCCTAGTATCGTCACAAGTGTGTAAAACTGCATGTCATTTCGGCTCTCCATGCGAGCGAGTTGAGCTTGAATACCCTCAACTTCTTTCTCTAAACTTGTCATGCGCTCTTCTATTCGTATCAGCCTATCCCTATCCGCCAGCGTATAAGACACGGGCTGATTCGCTGGCTCCTGCGCCAAAACCCACCCCGCTACGAGCAGCATTAGCGGACCGCGCATTTTAGCAAAGATACCTATTATCTAATTTTTGATCCTATGAGAGTTTGGATTTTCGCTCTGTTTATATACCCCCGTCTCGCTCAGTCACTTTTGCAGACCGCCGATAGTCTCCTCAAACAACGGAAGTACGCTACACCCCTCACCCTTTATGACTCGCTCCTGCGCACGCAGCCCATGCCGAATACCTTATACCTGAGGGTCTATCTCAAAGGCGCCGAAGCCTGGGAGGGTGTCAATAAGCCCACAGACACCCTCCAATGGATAGGCCCCCGCTGAGTCCTTTCAAGCTCGCCATGCCAGTGGAAACGCTTAGGGACCAAACGCCTTTTTCACCCTGCAGGAGGACTACCGAACCGCCGACTCTCTCTGGAAACAGCTCCAGGAGGTAGAGCGGGAAATCGTTCTGCGGCTACCTGCGCTGAAGGAGTTTTTGCCCGACCCTGCGGGAGAGCCGATGCTGCCTCCACTGCGTTCTGACGAAGCCCTCATAGAGGTGGTGCGAGTGCTCTCAGGATTGTACCTTTTCTACCTCCTGCTGCCCTCTGGGCGGAAACATCACTTGCAGCTCTATGTGCATGCCGTAGATACCCTGTGGGAGCAGCGAGTGCAGAACGCTTATGAAATCCTACGCTCACCGGGTTCAGTCATCTCAGGCGTGCCCTATCGGCTCCTATGGGGCTTTCTGGATACCCTCCTGCCTCCGAAGGTGAGGGCCATATACTTCGCCCCCTGATGGGGTGTATTATCAGGTGAATGTAGCTACGCTATATGATGCCCAACGGAAGCAGTTTGTAGCCGACCGCTATGAAGGGCGCTATGTAGCCAGCAGTCGGCGGCTTTTACTGAGAAGAGGGCGCTTCCCTGCAAAGCCGCCCGTAGTAGTAGGCAATCCTGACTTCTCAGCAGCACCAGATACCCTACCCGAAAAGCGCACCCGAAGCTATCGCCTCTTTGAAGCAGGCATCCCGCCCCTCCCCGGCGCGGAGATAGAGGCGAAAGGGGTAGGGCAACTGCTGGGGGTGCAGCCTGTGATAGGAGAGACAGCAACCGAGAGCTTTGTAAAGAGCCTGCAATCTCCTCAGGTGCTACATGTAGCGACGCATGGATACTTCGTAGGGGGCGGGAAAAATCCCCTGCTGGCTGGCGGACTCCTGCTGGCACAGGCGGCAGTGTGGGATAGCCTTTTCCCGCCGCTAGGCATGGACGACGGCCGCCTCACCGCGCAGGAAGCCTCTAATCTCAATCTCATCGGTACGGAGCTGGTGGTGCTTTCTGCCTGTGAGACGGGCTTAGGCGAAGTGCGTGGCGAAGGACTCTATGGCCTCCAGCGAGCCTTCTTGGAAGCAGGGGCACAGCGAGTTATCTCCACCCTCTGGCAGATAGACGATGAGGCGACGCAG
>JBCNVG010000041.1:0-140062 GCA_039630325.1 Bacteroidia bacterium | reverse complement strand
GGCGTGGTCCACTCGGGCCACAGGCGGCCAAACCTTGTGCTCCCGTAGCCACGGAGCGGGGAAAGCAGCTTGTTCTCGGGAATATGGGCGGTTCCAGGGCTCCGAAAAGAGAGCGCGCTGCGTATGGGGGGCTCGCCGCAGTGGAGACTCTTCAATAGAAATCTCGCCTCGCTCTATTTGAGCTATCTCGGCTCGTATTCGCTCCATCGCATAGATGAAGCGTTCCAACTCTTCTAAATCTTCGCTCTCCGTAGGTTCTATCATTACCGTTCCTACTACGGGAAAAGAGACAGTAGGGGCGTGGAAGCCAAAGTCCATCAAGCGTTTAGCAATATCCTCAACCTCAACCCCATGTTTAGTTTTGAAGCCCCGTAGGTCTAAAATGAACTCATGCGCTACGAGACCATTTTCATCGGTGTATAAGATAGGGTAGTGGGCAGACAAGCGAGCTTTGAGGTAGTTTGCATTCAAGAGAGCGACTTGGGAGGCATATCGGAGTCCTTCGGCACCCATCATGCGGATGTAGGCATACGAAATCCACAGAATCAGAGCACTTCCATAGGGGGCTGCGGCAACTGGGCCTATGGCATTTTCACTCGGATTAGTAGAGATGACTGGATGGTTCGGAAGATAGGGCTTCAAATGAGCTGCCACAGCGATGGGGCCCATGCCTGGGCCACCGCCGCCATGTGGTATGGCGAAGGTTTTATGCAGGTTGAGATGGCACACGTCAGCGCCAATCAGCGCTGGACTCGTGAGACCTACTTGGGCGTTTAGATTAGCTCCGTCCATGTAGACTTGGCCCCCCGCTTCGTGGATGAGTTTACACACCCAGCGAATATGGCGTTCATAAATGCCATGGGTGGAGGGGTAGGTAATCATAATAGCGGCGAGATTATTAGCATGCTGGCGCACTTTAGCCTCCAAGTCAGCGGCGTCTATATTGCCTCTTTCATCGGACTTGACTACTACCACCGTATAGCCTGCTAAAACAGCACTGGCGGGATTCGTGCCGTGAGCGGAGGCAGGTACAAGCACTATATTCCGATGACCTTCTCCTCGGGCCTCATGATAGCGGCGAATGACCATCAAACCAGTATATTCACCTTGAGCCCCGGAGTTAGGTTGAAAACTTACGGCCGAGAATCCTGTAATCTCACAGAGATACGCTTCCAATCGACGCAGCATTTCCTGGTAGCCAGCGGCCTGTTCAGGGGGGATGAATGGATGCAGATCATTCAGCTCACTCCAGCTTATAGGCATGAGAGCAGCGACGGGATTAAGTTTCATCGTGCAGGAGCCTAAGGGTATCATGGAGTGCACCAGAGAAATGTCCTTGCTTACGAGCTTGTGAAGGAAGCGGGTAAGCTGATGCTCACTGCGATACTTGTGGAAAGTCGGATGCGTGAGGAAGGGAGACTGGCGCCGTAGTCTTTCAGGGATAGTTTCAGATGTTTCGGAAGGTAACTGGATGGAATGCCCTACGGCTTGGGCAAAAATACTTACGATATCCTGTAAATCTTCTTCTCGGGTTCGTTCGTCCAGGCTAACTCCAATGCTGCCATCCTCATAATAGCGGAGGTTGATCTGCTTTTCCTGAGCGGCTTCACGGGCTTTTTTCTGATTCTCAGGGGTGAGCGGAATCCGGAGCGTATCAAAATAGTTCGCATACTGAGGCTTGAGGTCAGCGGCTTTCAACGCTTCCGCAAGGCGAGCAGTATAATGATGAATGCGCTGAGCTAAGTTTTTTAGGTTTTCAGGCCCGTGATAAATAGCGTATAGGGTGGCTACGTGAGCCAGTAGGACTTGAGCTGTACATATATTGCTGGTGGCTTTCTCTCGCTTGATATGCTGCTCGCGAGTCTGGAGGGCGAGGCGATAGGCGGATTGCCCTTCAGCATCTATGGTCAGGCCGACGATGCGTCCTGGTATCAGTCGCTTATAGGCCTCTGAGGCAGCGAAGAAAGCCGCATGAGGCCCGCCATATCCCATGGGTACGCCGAACCGTTGAGTGGAGCCGAAAGCAGCGTCTGCTCCGAAGTGTCCCGGCGCTTCTGCTATAGTGAGAAACAGAAGGTCCGTGGCAATTCCCACTTGGACTCCATTAGATTTAGCTGCTTGAATAAGCTCAGGTAAATGGGGGCGTACCCATCCGTCGGTCGTCGGATAGCCGAGAAGGGCACCAAAATACTTCTCCCAGTTAGCTTTTTCAGGAGCCCCTATTTCCACTCGAATCCCTAATCCATAAGCTCGCGTTTGCACCACTCCAATAACCTGTGGATGGAGCCCTTCGTCTACGAAAAAGGCGCGTTCCTTTGCCCGACTATTAGTGTAAAACATGAATAATGCCTCAGCAGCAGCCGTAGCTTCGTCTAATAGAGAAGCGTTAGCTATCGGGAGCCCCGTGAGGTCACTGACCATTGTCTGAAAGAGCATAAGGAGTTCCAGGCGTCCCTGAGCAATCTCAGGCTGATAAGGCGTGTAGGCAGTATACCACGCAGGATTTTCAAGTATGAGGCGCTGAATCACAGGAGGCGTGTAGGTGCCGTAATATCCCATGCCAATGAAAGTTCGCCAGCGAGCATTCTGACTAGCTAAGGCTCTCATTTCTGATAAAATCTCAATCTCAGAGGCTGCTGGGGGGAGATTCATCGGCTCTTTTCTACGGATGTCTGCTGGTATGATCCGTTCAGTCAGCTCTTCTAAGGACTCAGCTCCTATTATTCTGAGCATTCGTTGAATCTCCTCTGGACGATGAGGGACGTGCCGCTGCACAAAAGGCGTCATCACAGCAAAGCTAAACAGATTGGTTCGGGTGCAAGATTCTTTCTTTTGGTTTCAAGTCCTATTGGTACAGATGGATTAGGAGGTTTTTGAGATTCTTTGTACGGCTCTATCCTACATTTGGAGGGTGTCGTTGCGACGGTTGGTGTATCATGGGGCGGTGTATGGGCTCACGACTGCGACGGCTCGTCTACTCAACTGGCTTTTGACCCCTTTGTATGTGCATCGCCTGCCGATTGAAGAGTATGGGCGTCTTTCTGAGTTGTATTCTTGGATAGTTTTTGGATTGATAGCCAGTGGATTAGGTATGGAGACCGCTTATTTTAGATTTGCTCGTAGAGAGGAGTTTGGTGCAACCTTTTGGCGCATTTGGGGGTTGATTTTATTAGTTGCAGGGGGGCTAAATGGCGGGATAGCGCTTCTGGTGCCGTTTGTGGCATCTTCACTGGGTTATGCGGGACGAGAAGAACTATTGTGGCTCACGATTGCGATCTGGACGGTAGATGCGTGGGGAAGCTTTGCTCTGGCTCACCAGCGGGTGATTGGGGCCCCCTTTCGGTTTGCGCTCATTCAGCTTTTCCATGTGTTTCTCTTTCTGCTTCTCAACATTTGGGGCGTAGGCCTGAAAGGATATGGAATAGAGTTTATCCTCTGGAGCAATCTGATAGCTTCCTTAGTACGATTGGGGTGGGGCATGGCCTGGGCCCCTCCTCTGCAAAAAAGGGGGGCAGATATTTCGTCTTCTACCCTGCTCCGATATGGCCTTTCTCTCACTTTGATGGGGCTATTAGGGGCTACTAACGATGTATTAGACCGCATACTTTTAGCTCGGTATTCTCTCACCGAGACAGCTTTGTATGGGGCTGCATATAAAATAGCGATGGCTTTAGCTTTATTTGTACAGGCTTACAGACAAGCTGGAGAGCCGCTTCTTTTAGGAGAATATCGTGGTGATGAGCGATTTTTTCAGAGAAGCTGGCTTCTATATCACAGTATAGCGCTTATAGGGCTTACCCTCCTCGTGTGGTGGACGCGTCCACTTCTTACTACTACTTGGGGAGGATGGCTCAAAGGGCCGATTTTCCCGCCTGTATATCATGAGGCGCTAGGCGTCGTTCCTATTTTGCTATGGGCAAACCTTCTTGCAGGTTCTCTTATTCAGGCTTCTATTTGGTATAAGTCCAAAGCTGTACCGACGGCTGGCTTAGTCATTACAAGTATAGGCAGTTTCATCACATGGATAGGAAACCTATATGGCATTCCCCGATTTGGATATGTAGCTTGTGCATGGACGACGCTGGCAGCGTATGGAGCCATGGTAAGCGTCTCGCTTGCGTGGGGGTATGGGTGGCGGAAAGTTTGGGCGTTGTTTACTCCGCTTCTATTGCCTATACTAATAGGTATAGGAGGTACGATTGGGGCAAGTATGCTTGGGGGCTCTGGGCTAAGTGCGGAGCTTCTGCGCGTGGTAGGTTCTGGGCTTACTGTGGGGGGGATCGGCGTTACGACTTATCGGTACCTAACTCGGAAGTGCTGACTGGGGCGTTGTATCTTTGCTGTATGGCGGGTCATAGCAAATGGGCACAGATTAAGCGTAAAAAAGCGGTCGTAGATGCACGGCGAGGCGCTCTTTTCACGCGTCTAGTACGGGAGATTACGGTAGCCGCTCGGGAGGGCGGGGCTAATCCAGACTTCAATCCGCGCTTGCGGTTGGCCATTCAGAATGCTCGTCGGGCTAATATGCCCAAGGAGGTGATTGAGCGGGCAATATCCAAGGGGGATTCGGGCGCAGAGGCTTATACGGAGGTGATCTATGAAGGCTATGCACCTGGGGGAGTAGCCGTGCTCATTGAGGCTATGACAGATAATACCAATCGTACCGTATCTCAGCTTCGTACTCTTTTTTCCCGAGGAGGGGGAGCATTGGCTACCTCCGGGGCTGTATCCTATCTATTTCAGCGCAAGGGCGTTTTTACTATTCCTATTGAGCGGCTCCCCAGCGAAGAAGCCTTCTTGGAAGCGATGATAGAGGCAGGCGCAGAAGATGTAGAAATCGGAGAGGGAGCGGCCGTGGTGACTTCCCGATACGAAGACTTCGGAGTGATTCAAGAAGCTCTGGAGAAGCTCAAGATAGAGCCCGAAGAGGCTTCTCTGGCATGGGTCCCTACCTCGTATGTTCAGCTACCCTGGGAGGAAGCCCAGAAGGCTCTGCGCCTTATTGAGCAGTTGGAAGACCATGATGATATCCAGAAAGTCTATCATAACCTTGCCATGACCGAAGAGATAGCTGCCCATTATGCTGCTGCATCGTAGGACTGATTCTCTTTATTAGTTTATGGGCTCATCCATGAGTAAAATATGTCACACCTTTGATTCCTAATGCACACGGCTATGAAAGGCATATATGAAACGAACCTTCGGCTTCCGCATCAAACAGGCTTCTATCGGGGGAAGGTTCGTGATGTGTATGAGATAAACTACGAGTATCTCCTGCTTGTAACGACGGATCGGATTTCAGCATTTGACACGGTTCTCTCAGAGACAATCCCGCACAAAGGGCAAGTGCTGACAGGCATTTCAGATTATATGTTTCGTTTATTTAGGGAGGAAGTGCCGTCTGCATGGATTTCAACGCCCGATCCTAATATTCTTCTCATGCGGAAGGTTAGGGTTTATCCTGTGGAGGTGATTATTCGGCGATGTTTAGTGGGGTATGCCTGGCGCCAATATCGCACAGGTGGGAGGCTTATCAGTGGAGTCATGCTGCCTGACGGGCTCATTGAGAACGATCTCATACCAGAGCCCATAATCACACCTACTACGAAGTCAGTGATAGGGCATGATGTGGAGATTTCTGAGCGGGAAATCGTGGAGTCCGGGCTTGTACCGCGAGTTCATTGGGAGCAGATTCGGGAATACGCGCTTCACCTTTTCAAAAGGGGCATGGAGATTGCTGAGCGCGGTGGGATGATTTTATGTGATGCAAAATATGAGTTTGGAGAATGGGAAGGGCAGGTCCTCTTAGCAGATGAAATACATACACCAGACAGCGCCAGGTATCTCAAACTGGAAGGCTACTATGAGCGACAGAAGCGCCAAGACCCTCAAATTCACCTTACGAAAGAATACGTACGGGAATGGCTAATGCGTCAAGGTTTTCAGGGTCAGCCTAATGCTACCCCCCCACCTCTTCCTCCAGAGATTGTAGGGGAAGCTCGTGAGCGCTACATAGAAGTATATCAGCGGCTTATGGGTCAAACCTTTATACCCCGCTCATATGATGGGGATATTATGGCGGAAATGCAATCGCGCTGCGAAGCGGCGATAGCTTCGCTACCCATTTAGGGCACGACTTTGTATATCTGCTCCTGACTTGTGATTTGTCCGATGACCCTGGCTAAACGAGTGAGAAGAGGCTCAATAAAGAGGACTGCATCTTCCTCTGGACGGTAAATAGCTTGTTCTATCTCAGAGATCAGGCTATTATCTATCGCCGAGATATCCCACAGCTTCTGTAAATGGGAGAGCAGATTATATCGCTTTAGCACTTCCCATGCATCCAGTAGATGACGATGGCGCGTGCCTTCCCAAATGTCTGTCACGAGAAGTTCTCTCACGATTCGTTCCGGGGGAAATTCGGTGAGTGTACCGAGCCCGGCCCACACTTCTAAGTTCCACTGGGCGGCTTGGAGTGCTACTTTGGCAGTCCAGAACTTAGCCAAGTGCGTAAGTAGCCGAAAGATCAAGTATCTCTCAGAGTAGGGCGGTTTTTCCAGCCATACGGCTTCCAACCACTGCTCTGTTAGCCAAGCAAGGGCGCCAGCCCATTTCAGCTGCAGATAGTGCTGATGAAGCTCGTGCCGAAAAAGAGGCTGCTCTACTAAAAATCGTCCAAAGACCCGGCGCTGCTGGGCAAAACGATAAGCCTGAGCTAAAGCATGGAGTCCATGGGCCACCACTCCGATGCTATTGGCCACCCTGGAAAAGTTCAAAACCTCCATAATGTAGTAAATCCCTTGCCGAGCATCCCCCACCAGATATCCTTCGGAGTCACGCAGCTCTACTTCGCCAGTAGGAACGCTTCGGGTCCCAATCTTATCCTTGAGTCGACGAACGAGATAGTTTCGTCCTACGCTGTGGAGCCGTTCACGCGGCACTATGAAAAGGGATAATCCTTTTATACCTGCTGGGGCGCTCTCTAATCGGGCAGCAACCACCGCTAAGTCCGCCCCAACATTGCTGGCGAAATACTTATCGCCCGTCAGTAGCCAGAACTCTCCAACTGGGCGTGCAATAGTTTGAACGCTATTACCGAGGTCAGACCCTCCTCCTATCTCTGTCATCCATGTTCCTCCTTGGCCGAAAGGAGGCTCCTTTCGGGAGAGCGTACTTAGAAACTCCTCTCGTCGGGGGCCTTGGTAGTACTTATAGATTGCTGCCCAAGCAGAAAAGGTGACTGTATAGGGACAGTATAGACCCGGGTCATAATACGAGGTAATGAACCCCAACATAAAACTTAACTGCCAGTTATGCTTTTCAGCTACTTCGTATAAAATACCTGCCGAATAGCCTGCGTCCAGAAGGTAAGTATAGTTGGGGGGATACAGTATTTCATCTATCCTTTCTCCGGTAGAGGTAAACTGCCGTAGATGGGGAGTTCCCAGCCGATCTATGGCGAGAGATATGGGTAAGCCTTCAGTTTCCCACCACGCCTGGTAGGCCAAAAGACGGTCCGAGAGATTCAGTCTCAACTCTTCAGAAAGGAAAGCTATGGGACCTGCCGTGAGTACATCTTCTCTCATCTGCGCCTAAATATAATGCTTTTTTAGTCATGCCTATGAAGGGGGGGTAGCAGCCGAGCGGATATTTTCTATAGCAGTGGAAAGTGGGACTCCTTCTGTCTGTGTACGACTGCGACGGTCTCTTACAGAGATAGTCTGATTCTCAGCTTCTTTGGCCCCCACTACCCCGATAATAGGGACTTTTTGCTGCTCAGCTTCTCGGATTTTCTTACCGAGCTTTTCATCGCTCTCATCTACAATGCAGCGAATTCCCGCAGCTTTCATTTGAGTAGTTACATACCTGGCATACTCAATGAACTTCTCACTTACAGGTAAAATAGCCACTTGGACAGGCGAAAGCCACAGAGGCAGTTCGCCCGCTGTATGCTCTAAAAGTATGCCTATGAACCGTTCAAAAGACCCTAAGATGGCTCTATGAATCATGACTGGCGTATGCGGTTGCCCGTCAGGTCCGATATATTCTAATCCAAATCGCTTAGGCATCGAGAAGTCTAACTGGATAGTGCCAAGCTGCCACCTTCGACGAAGGCTGTCTCTAACGATGAAGTCAATTTTAGGTCCGTAAAACGCCCCATCACCGGGGTTTATCTGATAGGGAAGTTTAGCAGCCTGTAAAGCGGCCTCCAAAGCACTTTCTGCTTGAGCCCACAGCTCTAAAGAACCGATATACTTTTCAGGGCGGGTAGAAAGGTAAATTTCTCTCTCAGTAAAGCTAAATACATCGTATACTTCACTTACCAGTCGAAGTAGTTTAGCAATCTCACTCTTTATCTGCTCAGGCGTACAATAAATATGAGCGTCATCCTGGGTAAAAGCACGCACTCTAAACAGCCCTGTCAATACGCCTGATAGTTCATGTCTATGAACGAGTCCGAACTCAAATAACCTGAGCGGGAGGTCTCTATAGGAGCGTAGGTGCGTACGGTATATGATAGTGCTTCCGGGGCAGTTCATTGGCTTTACAGCATAAGGTTGATCATCTATGGAAGTGAAGTACATGTTTTCCCGATAGTTTTCATAGTGGCCTGAGCGCTCCCATAGCCGTTGAGTAAGAATGATGGGGGTTCGGATTTCTTCATAGCCATTTTGGAGAAGCTTAGATCTCATCCAGTCTTGTAGGGCATTGAGGAGAAACATTCCCTTAGGATGCCAAAAGGGAAACCCCGGCCCCTCTTCATGAAAGGAGAATAGATCTAAAACTTTACCGAGGTGCCGATGATCTCGGCGAGCCGCCTCCTCCATGAAATGGAGATATTCATCCAAGAGAGCCTGACTGGGAAAGCTAATCGCATAGACGCGCGTAAGCTGAGGATTTCGACTATCTCCTCGCCAATAGGCCCCTGCTAATGAAAGTATTTTGACCGCTCGAATGGGGCCTGAATGCCATAAATGCGGCCCTTTGCACAGGTCTACAAATTGGCCCGACTCATAAAAGGTAATATCATCGGGTGGCAGCTCTTCTATCAGCTCTATCTTGTACTTGTTGCCTTGTTTCTCATAGTAGGCGAGAGCCTCTGGCTGGGCGACTTTTTTTCGTATGAAGTATTCCGGCTGGGCAGCCAGCGCCAAAAACTTTTCTTCTATGCGTCCAAAGTCGTCTGGAGAGGGGCCCTTCCCTTCAAAGTCAATATCATAGTAAAACCCATTCTCTATGGGAGGGCCTATGGTGAGCTTGGCATGCGGGTAGAAGGAGAGAATCGCCTCTGCTAAAATATGCGCACTGGAATGCCAGAATACAAACTTGCCTTCGGGGGTATTCCAATCCTTCAGATGGAACTCTGCAATGTCTCCTACGGGAGCCTGTAGCTCATGGATGCTACCATCGGCTGTGGCAGTGAGTATCTCTTCGCCGGCGGGGAGTCCGAGCTGTTCTAAGAGAGAGTAGAGAGGGGCGGAGGGGTCAGACTCTATATGATATATCTGACCGCGCCAGTGTAGAATGCGCCGCATAAAGTGTGGCAAAGCTACGAAATATGAAAACCTCAGGGAAGGCGCATAGTTTAAAAAGCGAGCGAGGCGAGACGACCTTCCACGATCGTCATCGCCTCGCTCAGAAATAAGAGTAGCTTGTTAGCTGGCTTTATTGTTACGATCAGTTTAGGAAGCCCGTTTTGACTCCTCTTGAGGAGGCCTTAGGGTAGTTTTCAGCACCGCCTTAGGATATCGGAAGTTGAACTCTTCACCTTGTTGGTAGACTCTATTTTCAACATTTTCCAGCTCGATGGACAATTCTATTTCGTTGTCCCCGAGGCTGCTTACAGATAGCTTGATTTTCTCTACATCAAAGTAGCTACTATATGCACTATATGCCAGTTCGGCTGGTCTGGTCGCTAAAAGAGCTTTTACATACTCCTGTAGTGAGTAGTAATAGGGGAGTTCTTCTGACGAGACGAGTTTGTCGTTTTTGATTTGCAGGTAAAAGGAATAGCTACCTAAGTTGGAAGCAGTAGCATCTATGGAGACTACACCTATTTTCTTTCCGCCTTCCATCTCTATCTTTCTTGGGTTACTGATTCTCAGCCAAATGTTTTCAATCTTGACCACTTCCTTTTTATCTGGCGAGATGAGCTGAAACTCTCCTTTACCTTCCCACTCACCCATAGCCTTCATAAAGGCTGGCTTCTCGTCTTTCCAGAATGTGATACCTTTCGGGCTAACAAAGCCGGATTCAGCCCCATCTTTACCCTTGACTATGTCCATGCCCATGTAGCAAAAAAGAGACCCATATAACTTCATAGCGTAGATAGGTCTAAATGCAGGATGCATCAGAACAGGATGTGAGCGCTCTTCAAACGTAAAAGCAATAGAGAGAAAGTCTTCTCTCAAGTCAGATGCATCAAATTCTTGTGCGATATTTCCTGCAACATCTTCTTTCAAAAGCTTGTTACCTTTTTTATCTACATAGTTCATCTTTCCATTTTGATATACTACTGCCAGTTCGGTACATGGCATAAATGGAAAAGCCTTGTCATAGGCAGCAGGGATTACAATATTGCCCTCTTTATCGACATACCCCCATTTTTCTCCTATTTTGACCGCAGCCAGCCCATTATTTCCGAACCCATTGAAGCCGTCATAACGCGGAGAAACCAGCTCCTTTCCGTCGAAGCTCAAGAAACCCCATTTGTTATCTTTCCTAACAGCAATCACCCCCACTGATGGATAGCGTATGATACTTTGGTAGCTCAGTGGGATAAATAGTTCACCTTTCTCATTGATACAGCCCCAGTCTTTTCCCATGCGGACGGGAGCTGTCCCATCTAAGAAAGTTCCTACCTCATCGTAGCGGGGGGATACAATGAGCTCTCCTTTTGCATTAACGAATCCCCAGTGATCATCTTTCTCGACTCTGGCGAAGCCATTTACAAACATATCAGCCTCTTCATATTCTGGACGGATGATCTCTTTGCCAGATTTATCAATATACCCCCACTTCTTACCTATGGCCACTGGTGCCAGCCCTTCTGAGAAAGGCATAGCACCTTCATATTGGCAGGGGATAACTTGCTCGCCTTTGGTATTGATGTAACCGTAGCGATCGTTTTCCTTTACCATTATCAAGTCTTCCGAGATGTATTCTTTAATCTCAGAGTAGCGGGGAGGGAATAGCTCTTTTGACTTGTCTCCGCTCACTTCGATGAGAGTCCACTTATCTTTCACCCGCCCTTTAGCTAAATTCTGTCCTATCAGCTCTAGGGCGTCGTACTGAGGCATTATGACCTCCTTGCCAGACAGGTTTAGAGCTCCATACTTGCCACTTCCTTCTTTGTCATCCTTCCGGAAAACGATGAGACCATCTCGGAAGCGATCTATTTCAAACGGATTGAGTTCCTCGTTACTACGGAGGATGAGTAACTCTTTGCCCTTTTTGTCGTAGATGGCATATTGATTTTTCTGATCTTTTTCTCCCTCTCCGGATGGCTTCCGCTCGCACAGGTATATCTCTTCATCAGGTACAAAATAAGCGTCTGAGAACTGCGGAGTGATGACAATCTTGTTGGGATCGCTTGCGTCTGCCAAGCCCAAGCGATTCTCCATTTCAAACTTCTCCTCATTCCACCGCCCTTCTCTGAAAGGGATCAGGGCTGGCTCGGGAAGGGAGGAGAGGTCGTCCATGGTCCCGACCTTCGCTTTACTGCCACCTTTTTTAGTGCAGGAGGTGACGAGGATGAGAGTTACTACCGGAATAGTGATACGCATCCACATGCCACGAAGGTAATACATTTTCATCTAAATATGATCACGGCTGCTTAGTTAGTTAGGACTTGCTCAAAGTCTCCACGGGGCTCCCATGAGAGATTTACCTTTGCAAGGAGATGAAATGTATAGTCGCTATTGCAGTTTTCTACAACTTTTTCACATATGCTGCCTCTGAAGCCATCGAGAAAGTGGAGCATGACTCCTTGTATGAAGCCGTCGTCATGTTAGCTAAGTCTTACCTCGGTACGCCTTATCGGTATGGTGGGATAGATAGGAGAGGGGTGGACTGTTCGGGGTTAGTCTGTAGAGTATATGCCGATGCTGCTGGGGTTTTACTGCCGCGCACAGCCGATGCTCAGGCGCTTGTCGGTCTACCTATCTCCAAAGACAGCCTTCGGCCTGGCGATTTAGTATTTTTTCGAGAGCCTGGCCGTTTTCGCATTACTCATGTGGGGATAGTTCATAAAGTGGAGAATGGAGACGCTACTTTTATTCATGCGGCTTCTGTAAGCCGAAGAGTGGTGGAAAGTAGATTGTCTGATCCCCACTGGCGCTTGCGTTTTGTGGGTGCCCGCCGTCCCCTTATCCCATCAAAGGGAAGGGCCCCTTTTGTACAGTCTGCTAACCCTCAGATAGATACCACGATCTCGTTTTCCAGTGCTACTAACCGGCTTCTACCTGGGTGTGCAGGGGAAAGCCGTGTGGATACTCAACGAGTTTTCCTCAATCCTATTTCTACTCCGTAGAAGCCATTGCTTTTCACAGGGTATCCTTGGAGGTTGGACGCCTCGGGGAAAAGTCTGACATGTTGAGGCGGCTGCATCAGGAGATGCGAAATAGCCGACTTACAGCCGAGTTCTTCCAGTCGTGTAATCCCGTACTCGCTCAGTCCTGGAAGCGTCCCCAAGGGGAGCTTTCTGCTGCTGCTCGCTCAATCATATAGTGGGCCTGTTCTGCGCCTAAGTATTTATCAATTAGCCAGTGAATTCCATACAGTACGGGAGTTAGGAGCAAAGCCACAGTGGCCTTATACGCATAGTTGAGCAGAGCTATAACGCTCACTTGGGCGAAGCCCCAGCCCGCTCCCCAGTAGAAAGCAATGTAGAGTACCACAAAGCTGTCTACAAGTTGAGAAATCAAGGTCGAGCCAGTAGCTCGGATGGCTAACCATCGGCCGCGGGTCAGCCGACGCAGCCAGTGGAAACTAATCACATCTATGAGCTGACCAATCAGAAAGGCTGTCAAGGACCCCAAAACTATCCATAAGCTCTGCCCAAAGATGGCTCTAAATGCATCTGGCATATAGAGTCGTCCGTGGGGAGTTTCTCGCCATAACCAGAAGTCGGCCGAAGGGAGCAGAATCGCTACGCCTACCATCAAGAATGCATAACCGATAACTCCAATGGCAATCCAGGATAAAAATCTCACCGCACGCAGGCCAAAGTATTCGTTAATGATGTCGGTAGTGATGAATACCCATGGCCAGAGAAGAACGCCCGCAGACAGGGCCATTGTGAGGGGACCTTGACCGAAAAGGAAAAACGGTTGGGGCTCTTTGCCAAAAACCCGTTCCAAAGCGAAGACTTTTACCCCAATAAACTCAGCAATCAAAGCATTTCCCAGAAAAAAGGCAGAAAGAACGATAAATAAGCGTTGGGCCTTGCTAGTCAAGGAAACGTGATTGTTTGCCCTTCTTCGGCTAAATAGGTTTCAGGAAAAAATCGCCGCGCTTCTTCTAATAGAGGGAGGAGGTCCTTGTATCGAGTGGAATAGTGGCCGATGTAGAGCCTTTGGGTCTTACTGGCGGAAGCTGTAAGGGCTGCGTCTCGGGCGGTACTATGAAAAGTTTGATTGGCCCGTTCCTGATGCTCTGATAAAAAAGTCGCTTCATGATACAATACTGTGACCCCTGAGATAAACTCAGCTATCTCACGAGCAAATATGGTATCTGTGCAGTAGGCATAGCTTTTCGGTGGAGGAGGAGACAGGGAAACAGAATCCCAAGTTATGGTCTGGCCATTATACTCTATTTGACCGGCTTGACGCAGGATGGGGAGGATGCTTTCTGATAGACCCAAAGCAGTGAACTTTTCTACATCCAAGCGTCTGGGCTTGGTTTTTTCGACAAATAGATATCCCACTGTGGGTACGCCGTGCCAGAGGGGGAACGCCCATGCTTCTAAGTGGGCATTTTCCCAGAGTAAAACCTTTTCTCGGCGCAGTAAGACCTCGCGTACATAAAGAGGATAACGCAAAGCAGAAAAAGTGCCCAATAGCTGAAACTCAATGTATTGGCGCAGACCATTGGGGCCGAAAATATGCAGGGGCTTTTGGTGCCCCTGCATATGGAGAGTAGTAAGCAGCCCCCCTAATCCGGCGACATGATCTGCATGGAGGTGGGAGATGAAGACGGCCTTCAATTTATGAAGAGGAAGGCGATAACGCAGAATTTGATGCTGCGTGGCTTCACCACAATCTATGAGAAAGTGGATATTCTCGTATTGAAGCCATTGAGCAGAATGGTGGCGGCCATGCAGAGGCATGGCACTGCTACTACCTAAAATGCGTATGGAGAACATCTATTCAATCTTCTTCCTCTTCTTCCTCTTCCTCCTCCTCTTCCTCTTCGTCCCAATCTTCTTCCTCCCAATCTTCTTCCTCCCAATCCTCCTCATCCCAATCTTCTTCTTATTCTTCTTCGTCCCAGTCTTCATCTTCCCACTCCTCTTCTTCGTCCCAATCTTCTTCTTCTTCCCACTCTTCTTCCTCTTCTGCTTCCTCAGCTTTCTTAGACAGTAAAGCCGCATGCTGCTGCATGTACTTCAGTGCATCTTCCATATTGGTCATAAGCGTGAAAATTTCGGTTAGTTTGGAAATAGAAAACACGGACTGCAGCGCTGGCGTCGGAGCTATAATAGCAAGAGGGCGTCCAGCTTGCTGCAACATCCGTCGCAAAAGTAAGAGAGCGCTCAATACAGAGCTATCTAAGGATTGAACTTCACTCAGGTCCACAATCACTCCACTATTAGAGCTGTGAGCGAGGACGGCGAACTGGGATTTTAGCTCAGGTGTAGCTGCTGCGTTGAGTCGGGTCTCCATCGGCCGAAAGATCACTGCGTCGCCCGCTGTCTCTACCTGGTATTTCATGTACGCTGCAAAAATGGATTCGTCTTTCGTTCATATCCTATGAGAGTCGGCTCGCCATGACCTGGCCAAACCTCCGTGTCATCAGGTAGGATGAGCACTTTTTCCCACAGGGATGTCATAAGGGTATGATAGTCCGCCAAAGGTAGTTCATAGTTGCCAATGCTGCCTCGGAAAAGTACATCGCCGGCGAATAGCTTTCGGCTTTCAGGGAAGTAAAACCCTACATGCCCAGGAGAATGGCCTGGGATATAGAGCACTTGGACAATTTCCCCGTCCAGAAAAAGGGTGGTATCTTCAGATATGTAGTCCTCGGCAGTGGGTCCTGCTTCATAGTGAAGCCCCATGAGAGCAGCCCATGTGGGGGCATTCTGATAAACAACCTCTTCCTCTCGATGATAGTATAGGGGGACCCCATATGTGGTCGCTATCCACCGCACGCCAAGGATATGATCTATGTGCGCATGAGTGAGATAAATAGCTACGAGGCGGGCTTTTTCAGCAAGGATGATTGACTGAAAAGCTCGACGTTCGCTTTCGGTATAGAGCCCTGGATCTATTACCCAGGCAGTCCCGTTATTTCCAAAAAGTAAATAGGTATTCTCCTGGTAGGCGTTAGTTACTAAGCGACGGATGCGCATTAGCTATATTCATAGAATCCACGTCCAGATTTGCGACCTAAGTACCCAGCATTTACCATATTTACAAGGAGAGGACACGGGGCATATTTGGGGTCGCCGAAGCCCTCATGGAGGACCCGTAGAATAGATAAACAAACGTCCAATCCGATAAAGTCTGCCAACTCAAGCGGGCCCATCGGGTGATTCATCCCGAGCTTCATGATAGAATCGATGGCTTCTCGAGTGGCTACTCCTTGATAGAGCGCATAAATTGCTTCATTTATCATCGGCATGAGCACGCGGTTAGAAACGAATCCAGGGTAGTCTTGCACTAAGACGGGCTCTTTCCCTAAGCTACGGGCTATTTCCATGGTTTTTTGGACAGTATCGGGGCTTGTTTGAAGGCCTTGTATCACCTCCACGAGGCGCATGACAGGTACGGGATTCATGAAGTGCATGCCGATGAATCGTTCAGGACGCCTTACCTGAGCAGCGAGGAGGGTGATAGATATTGACGAGGTATTAGTCGCCAAGATAGCCGTTTCAGATGCATGGGTACTTACTTCCTTCCAAACAGAAGTTTTAAGGGCGATATCTTCTGGTACAGCTTCAACCACGAGTTCAACACCTTCTAAAGCAGGCGGAATCTCAGCATGTAAAGTTAGTCGCTTGAGAAGGGCTTCTTTTTCGTCGGGAGTGAGCATGCCTTTTTTTACCTGGCGGTCAGCATTTTGTGAAACGGTAGCCAATGCTTTTTCCCATCGTGCCCGATCCACCTCCACCCAAGCGACAGGGTGTCCGTATTGGGCAAATACATGGGCAATACCTGTGCCCATAGTACCAGCACCAAGCACTGCCACGGGGTATTTATTGCTCATATAATCAGTACTTTTTCAGCGACGACCTTTTGGAGGACAATATTGTAAAGCTGTATAAGGAAAGCCCCACGCAGAACTGAGGGTATGGTAAAAGTAAGTTCTTGCGGCTCACTTAAGTCTATGGGTATAGTAAATATCTCTTCGCCAAAGCGATTGAAAGCTCGAAGGACGTACTTACCGGCGACGGGAAATCCGATATGTAGTAAAGAAGGCTTACCAGTCTCCAAAGTAATGACTGGTGGAGGGGGCGGTTCACCCCAAGGATAGCCTTCGTATAAGATAGATTTAGGTCCTGATTTGGTGAGGGTAGAGAGTACTATTCGCACCTTTTGCCCGAGAAGTCCTCGCTTACGGCAGAGCCTATAGACTTTGGGAACATCCGATCTATCGACTTGAATCTTCTCAACAGTAACCCACTGATTTACCCCAGTACTCTCTTGCCAGGCAAATAGGAGAATCCGGTCCGCATATTCTATCACAACCTCTGCACAAAAGCCAGAGGATGCAGGTGTGAGTCCTTTCCACACATAGCGACTTCCCACCAGAGAGTCAGCCAGTAGAAATATCCATAACCAACTCATGCTGGTAGAAAGAAGAGTTATTTGTTCTTTATCATCTCCATGAGTTCCACCGCACGGACAGGGTCAAATATGAGATAGTACAACATGAATAAAATGATGACTGTAAGAACAGCTACCATGACCACCAGGGCTATTTGGATACGCCCGACCCTTTTATCCATTATGGTCTGCTCTTCGGACAGCCTCTGGTAGTTGTGTATAATGGCTTTTTGGGCTTTCTTTACTTCTTCCTCTTTTTGGCGCAGAAGCTGGTTTTGTCTTTCCAACTCTGCATTCATCTCATCCAGACGGCGTTGATTGCGATCCGCAATTCTGGTGAGGGTTCTGGCTTCCCCTAGAAGACGCTCATACTCTTCCACCATGCGCTTGTAGCTTTCCTGCCATTCTGCTTCCGACATATCTACGCGAGCTAGCGTCAAGCGCGCCTCTTGAAGCAACTGGGTCTCTTCCGCAAAGAGGTTTTTGTTTCCTTTCCCTGTGCTCATACTTAGCAAAGATACGGGCTCTACTCCATCACTAAATACCCCGTACTTTTTTGACAAACTGTATCATCTTGTCTGTATCCACAAATATATAGTAAGCTACAAAGGCGACTATTACTAAAAGTACTGCGAAGAGCACGATTAGCATCATTCGGGTGCGTCCCATCTGATCATATAGCGTGTCGCGCTCTTGGACCTTTTTATGAACCTCTTTTTGTTGATATTCCACTTGGCGCTCTAAGTCCTCTACCTCATGGCTCAGAGCTTTTCTTTGGAGCTCCAGCTGCACACGAGCTTTTTCTAACTTTGCTTCTAACTGGTCAGCTTGGTGTGTGAGGACTTGAACCACCTTTAGGAGATTTTCATAGTTTTCTACGATCTGGGTATACGATTCTCGCCATTCTTGGACGGTCATACCGCCGCGTTCAGCTTTTGCTCGGGCCTCCTGCAGAAATGCGGCTTCCTCAGCAAAGTACTGCTCTTTCATACTGGGACTAGCTCGAAAGGTACATCCAGTAAGGCTTGGTAATCTTGCCCCGTTTCGGCCATGTCCTCATCATCTGAGTCGTAGTGCCATCGTATCGTCACTTTGTGTCCATTTTTATGCATCCGTTCCAGCTTTCGGAAGATGTCCAAGAGGCACTTAGACGAGCTGGTATTGAAATATTCGAGCTGGAACTTGAAAATGGTTTCTGGAAGGGGGTTCTTACTATACTCTTCTATCCAATCCAATACCTTTCTGTAAAAGCCTATAGCGTCCTCTGGGATGCTTCGGCCAGTGATTTCAAATATGCCTAGGTCTGCATTTAGGATGACCTTAGGAGTTTTGGATGTTGGTTCTATAACGAGATTTCGCATGGGCTGCGCAAAGTTATTCACTTCTCGGGGATACGGGATACCCGAGCCTCCAAGCTGAAAAAGGAGTATTTATCGTTCACTGGGTGGAAATCATATCCTAACCGCTGGCCAGACTTGCGGGCTATATCTATCATGCCCAAGCCGGCGGTACCCTTTTCTGTGAACCCTGTACTTGTCAAAATCTCTTGGTACAGCTGTTTCAGCTCTTCTTTGGTGGCTCGGTTGATTCGGTCTAAGCGAGCTTTCACTTCGGGAATGCGGTCATTGAGAACATGGTTTCCAGTAATGATGTAGTAATCTTTCTCTTCGCGCCCTATCATCAGGAGGGCTGTTTTGTCTCGTACAGGGTTTGAAGGGTCACTGGGGGGCAAAGCATCCAGATGGTGATACACATTTTGTAGGCACTCTACCATGACGTTGAATACGCGCTTTTTTACTTTACGGTCTTCTCCCTCCCCTTCAAGCTTATTTTCTATCATCTGGAGAATGGAGGATACTAAATCAGCTGTAACCTCACCTTGATATACGAAGATGATGTTATTCAGCTGCATGTTCTTGTAGTAACTATAAGTCATGCTCATAGGCCTCAGGATTGGACTTTTACAGAAAGTTCTATGGGTAGATTTAGAAGGGCTTGGTAATCTTGACCAGTTTCTTCCATATCTTCGTCGTCCTCGTCATAATACCAGGTGACTCGTACTTCATGGCCTGCGGCATGTATAGCTTCTAATCGCTTGAGGACCTCTAAGATATTTTTGGAGCTGCTAGTATTGAAGTACTCTAAATCAAACCGTACATGCGTAAGAGGAAGGGGCTGCTTAGAGTACTTATCCAGCCAATCAAAAATTGGGGTGTAGAAGCTCACTGAGTCTTCTGGAATGCTGCGTCCCGAAAACTCAAATATACCATTTTCTGGGTCCAGGATGACCCTCGGTGTTTTGTGGGTAGATTCGATCCGTAGGGCTTCCATATGACTTTAGGATTTGGTTTTTCTTATCCGAGCTTCCAGAGAAAAAAATGAATCAGAGTCATCCAGGTACTCAAAATGGTATTGCAAAAGATCATGAGATTTTCTAGCTAAGTCTAAAATACTGATAGTAGGGACGCCTCCTACTTGAGCAGGCATTCCATTAGGTTTATTCTGAAGGAGGTCATGATAAGCTTCGCGGAGCTGATTAGGGGTGAGCGTATTGACCCAGTCAATAAAAGACTTTACGACATGAACGGAGCTGCTGGGTATGCGTCGGCCTATGCTTACTGAGTATAGGTAGGGGAGCTGCTGGACCAGAAGGGTAGCGGTCCCCCGATTAGTGTCTTCTCCGAGCGTGAAAGACTCCACCATAATATTGAAGAGCTTTTTGCTGATTCGGCGTTGCTCCCCTGTATCTTCTAACCGATATTCTACCAAGTTCAAAACATCTACCATGAGGTCGGTAGTAATAGGTCCATTATACATGAATACGATGTTATTATCCAGCATATTCCGGTACAACGGATATGCATAGCTTAGGGCTGGCTCATGTAAGAGCTCGGAGTCAACGGCAACCATATCCGCTACAAAGATAGCAAAACTTCATAAACGCACACCCACGACGGTGATGTCATCTGTGGGGGAATTTTCCCCCATCCATCCACTTAGTTCCTCCAAGAGCTTTGATTTCTGCTCAGGCATAGGTAAGTGCGCCCATGTGGTAAGGAATTCCCGAAATCGCCGATGGGAGTAGCGCCGCTGCCCAGTAGCATCGAATTGGTCTATGAACCCATCTGTATAGAGATAAAGCAAATCTCCACTTTGATAGGAGAATGTGTGTGTGGTAAAGGTTTTGACTTTATCCAGCCATGGGGCACCGCCGAGTCCAGTAGGAGCACCAGATAGGAGGCTCCACCGGCCCTGTAGGCGCACGAAAAGCGGCCGATGAGCCCCAGCAAATCGCACGATTTGACGTTCGGGATCTATGCTGCATATGACTGCATCCATGCCGTCTTGCATAGCCTCCTGCCCAGAAAGAAGTTGCCGCAGGCGTCTATCCATGTAGTAAAGGATTTCGGCTGGGTCAGTGATGCCTTTTTCTCGGATGGCTGACTCTATAAGAGTATAGCCTAAGAAAGTCATGAAGGCCCCAGGTACTCCATGGCCTGTGCAGTCTATGACAGCTACAATGCGTTGTCCGTGCATTTCTCCGCACCAGTAGAAGTCCCCACCTACAACGTCCCGTAGCCAATGTAAAACGAAACTGTCAGGGAAAAGCGCTCGAACCCCCTCTTCTCCAGGGAGCAGGACCCCCTGGATTCTTCGGGCATAAGTAATGCTCTCCATGATATCCCGATTCTTCTCTTCCAACTCCTGCTTTTGGGATTCTAAGATTCGGCGGGCTTGTTCTAAGCGAAGATTTTGATGATGCAGTTGCTCCTGCACTTGACGCAGTTCGGTAATATCCTGCAGAAGGATCACCATAGTTTCTACTTCTCCATCGGGCCCCACCTCTGGAATCCCTCGGACGGCCATTTTGCGCATGCCATATACTGATGGGAAATCTATTTCGGCCGACTGAATGCTTAAAGTGCTAAAAAGATTATCAATAAACTCAGACCAGAAACGAACTTCATCCAGGGAAAATCCGACAGAATATATACTATTTCTGATGTAATGAGTGGGGGAATAGCCAGTGTATTTTTCAATCGTGGGATTTACATACAGAAAGTGCCCATGGCGGTCGGTGCGAAAGATGATATCTGGAGAGTTTTCTACCAGGGATTGAAATTTGAGGCGTGTACGATACTGCTTGTCATATTCTACTTCATCTGTGACATCTCGTAGGATTAGGATGACAGCCTCTATTCCTGGATAAGAGAGATAGTTTCGTCCCGTAGCTTCTAACCAGAGTATACGGCCGTCCTTATGATGGTAGCGAAAGCGGAGAGTATGGGCTTGTCCATCGGAAGTAGGGGATAGAAGAGACTGGAAGTACTGGCGGACGGATTCAGCGTCAGCTCGTTCTACTGGGCGGAAGAACACACGCAGTTCATCTTCGGAGTAGCCGAGTAGATGATGGGTTGCTGGGCTCAGATAAAGCGGCTTCCCCGTGGCATCAAAAAATACAATCGCTTCCTGAAGATGACTTAGAATAGCCTCCCAGCGGTTGTGTAAGGAGAGAAGCTGCTTTTCCAAGCGTTGATAGTTTACGTGAATGTCCTGAGTTCGCTGCTCTGCGAGTTTAAGGTTGAGCCGAAGGTCCTGATGGAGTTTTTCTTGTTGGGTGATTTGATTCTTCAGGTCCTGAATTTGACGATTCAGATCAGCTTGTTCGGAGATGAGGAAGGCTTCTCTTTCGGCTTCTTCTCGGAGAAAGTAGCCTACGGCGAAAAATGGCATCAGGGCTTCGGCGAGGGTTTGCTGATCCGCATCCCATTCGGTGAAGCTTGCTATATCCCAGACTCCTCGGATGCTATTCGCAGCTATGACAGGCAAAACAGCGACGGCATGGGGCGGTGCTTTGCCTAGGCCTGAAAGGGCTTCCATGTAGCCTTGAGGAAGGGAAGAAAGCCATAAGGCACGACCTTCACGAGCAACCTGTCCGATCCATCCTTCCCCAATCAGAAACTGGTCAGGAGCGTCTGAAGGGTAGGCATAGCTGTATAATCGTTTCAAGTATTCCCCCTCTATCTTATAGAAAGCGCCCATAGCCGCTCCGATACTTTCTATGAGCAGAGGGCCCGCCTTATTTAGGTAGCTCTCTACGGAGGAGCTATACTGTCCAAGCCGCAGAAAAGTCTGACCTGTATTCAGGATTTTGTGCTGGAGCTCTTCTGAATGTTGAGATTCTCTGAGCCGCTCAGCTAATCGGGAACAGAGTCCCTGTAGTATGGGGGGCCAGTCTACTATCGTGGGAGGTACGGCTTGTCTTTCCCGTCGAAGCAGTTGTTCTATTAGGGTGAGGGATTCCTGGAGGTTATCAGTGATATGAATGAGCTCTTGGGTTTCTGCGGGAGCGGGTGGACCGGCCTCAAGCTTGGGAATCCCTTCCCATAACATCCGTCGTAGCCGTTCGCGCAAGTATAGGATGGGGCGTGCAAGTCGAGCCCACCACCAGAGAGCCAGTCCAATAGTTGCGCCTAAAAGAATAAGCAGTACCACATATGCCCAAACGTAGAGCGCCCGATCCCAACTTTCCCATTCTGCGGCCCCACTGATAAGTGCTATATCTCGTTGAGTGATTATCCAGATGCCTGTCAATAATGCACCGCCGATGGCAGCTACCAGTATAGCCAGTCCGACCCCTAAGTGATCCGCAATACTCCATCGGCGCATTAGCGCTTATGCCGCTTGTAAGTTACATAAGTCTCGCCACGAGCGATGATTTTGTCTGCCATAGCGGCGCGTATTTTCTCCCATGTAGGTGTGCCTGTGATTACGACGGGTTTAACAAGGGCATACACCTCTGCGACATAGCGATGGGCGTTATCTCTAGGTGGTGGGCAGGGACCGCCATATCCTATTTGCCCGAAATCATTGTAGCCTTGAGATAGATGGGCCGACTGCGCACCGACCGCAGTCTCTCGGAGATTGTACACTATCCAATGAATGAATGTGTCGCCAGGTGCATCTGGATCATAGAGACGCAAGACATACGTTTGTGTGTGGGCGGGAGCGCCCCCCCACTGAATAGTAGGGGGTATATTTGCTCCATCACAGGTATGCTCTACGTTGATAGGGCTTCCAGGGGTAAAATCACCGATTTTCACCCACATCTGCAGCCACCATAATACCCCTAAAAGGCTCATATGCTTACAAAGTTATGGCTTGAACACATACTTTTACAAAATCCCTGGCTTTGAAGCGGATATTGGGCTCAAATAAAGATAAAGCGGCTTCTGGCATAGTGTTAATCTCGGCATCGGAGGGGTCCTGCACTGCTGTGAAATATCCGGCTTGATGCATGAGATAAATGCCCCGAGCCCCGTCTTTATTAGCCCCGGAAAAAAGAGCGGCGGCTGCCCGCTTCCAATGAGATTGGACTACGGACTCTAAGAGCACATCAATACTTGGTCTGGAAAAGTGTACAGGTTCTTCTACGGATAGACTAAAGTAGCCTTTGGCCTCTACAAGGAGATGATAATCTGCGGGAGCTACATACACATACCCCCCTTGAATCGGGGTTTTATCATCTGGTTCACAAATCTGCCATCCTCTCAAAGGTCCGATTGCTTCCGCCATCCCTATGCGGGCATTACGCATTCTATGAAGGCATAACACTATGGCTACATCAGGATAGTAGGGCAGTTGGTGCAAGGCATTCCGAACTGGGGTGAAGCTTCCCGCTGAGCCGCCAATCAGCCATAAAAAAACTTCCTGTGCTTTCATCTCTTTTTGCGGTAGATTCGTTCACTGTCATTCACAGAAGTTAGCTGCTTAGCGGCTGAACACCAGAAGAGAGACTCTTTCGTCCCTATCATCAATATTCCGCCGACTACGAGACTACTGACAAGCTTAGTAACGACTTGATCTTGTAGGGTAGGTATGAAATAGATGAGCAGGTTTCGACATAAGATCACCTCAAACTCTCCAAATGGGTTCTCAGTAACGATATTATGGCGAAGGAAACGTACATTCTGCAACAAATCGGGGGAGAATATGAGTTGGTTACCCGCTTCTTCGGCGTACAGGCTCAGAGACTTACCAGGCAAGACTGCTTGTAGGTTTTGTTCATACAAGGGCCGTAAGCGAGCAGGATAGCGAGCTTGAGTAGCCTTCTCTATTGAGACCTCATCTATGTCAGTAGCAAATATTCGGGCCTTATTGTAAAGTCCTGTCTCCTTCAGAAGGATGGCCATAGAAAGGACCTCTTCGCCAGTGGAGGCTCCTACATGCCAGATTCTTATTTCTGGTAGAGCGGCAAATAGAGGGAGAGCTTGATTACGAAAAGCTATCCATGCCGAGGGATCCCGAAATAGCTCGGTAGTAGACACAGTGATTTCATTGATGAAGTATCGGACATATTCTGGCTGAGTAAGAAGCCGACGATTGAGGATTGAAAGTGTCGAAAGTCCATATTTTTTGAGGACAGAGCCCAATCGTCGCTTGAGAGAGGCATGGGCATATCCTCTAAAGTCATATCCGTACTGCGTTAGCATAATCTGCATGAACTGCTCCAACTCTCCGTCGGAAATTTCGGGCAAAGCCTCCGTCAGCACTCCATAAAGGTAAGTGCATATTTTTGTACAGCCAATGCAAGTTGGAAACTATATTCTCAGGCAGCTCCTTGGCGAGGGGGGAATGGGGCAAGTGTGGTTGGCGCATCATATTCACCTCGGCACACCTGCTGTGGTAAAATCGCTTCATCCTCAATATGCACAAAATGAGCAGCTTCGGCAGCGATTTCTTACCGAAGCCCGTTTGCTGGTTCAACTTAGGCATCCGGCCGTAGTTCAACTCTATGATTTCACCATTCAGGAGGGGACTCCCTACCTCATCATGGAATATGTGCAAGGCGAAAGCTTAGATAAATATATTCAGTCTCGTGGTCATTTATCTCTTAACGAGACAATAGGTATCCTTTCGCCCATCTTTGAAGCGCTAAACTATCTGCACAGTCAGCGCATCCTCCATCGAGATGTAAAGCCGTCCAACATTATAGTTCGTCCCGATGGTACGGGGAAGTTGATAGATTTTGGCATTGCCAAAGCCTTGGATGAAGATCTTAGACTCACTCAGACAGGCATGCAGATTGGTACGGTGCTCTACATGGCCCCTGAGCAGATCAAAGGTGAGCCGGTTTCCCCTCAGACTGATTTATATGCGATGGGATTAGTAGTGTATGAATGTCTCTTGGGCAAGTTTCCATGGAAATGGGAGGGGCTGACGGCGTTTCAGCTCTATCAGCGCCTTCTTACAGAGCCACCAGCTTTTCCTTCGGCTATATCTCCCTCTTGGCGGGCTTTTTTTGAAAAGGCCCTCGCTAAAGAGCCTTCTCATCGGTTTTCTTCTGCTGCCGAGATGAGAGAGGTTCTTGTCACCCTTTCACGAGAGCAAGTTTCTTCTTTATCGCAAGGGCAACCCACTTTCCAGGATGCTGCTTCTAATGATATAGCCTCAAAATCCTCTGCCGTTCATGTTTCTACTTCTCGTGCCTCCAAGGATCTTTCTTCCTCTGGGACAGCTACTTCTGGTAAAACTTCTACGAAGAAGGGCCTGCTTCTACTAATCCTTGGTATTGTAGGGGGGATTGTGATAGGGGGCGGGATTATTCTACTCCTTATCCGAGACTTCTCTACGGATACAATCTCCTCCCCTGCCTATGTACAACTCTCCTCAGAGCCTGTGAAAGAAGTCTCGCAGGAGGCTCCCAGGAGTGATATAAGCGCACGGATATTACGAGATCTTAGCCGTTATCTTGACTCCTATATTCCGCCCGAAGGTGTCCGCGTCATATGGGGATCTCCACCAGAGACGCCTTTGTATGAAAGTAAAGGCACCTTGTCTGTCCCAGTGACCGTGATTCACAATATCACTAAGGAGGAAGATTCAAGTGTATTCGATGATTGCTATACCGCTCAGGAGGAGCCTTATGAGGGGCCTTATATGCGCGTTTTCCACTACCAGGTGCAGTATGCCTGTACCACTTCTGACTATGCAAGAGTGCACTACGAGTATCATCCTGAATCGGATTATACAGATTTTAGCTTAGACCTTCCCTCCCCTTCCGAAGCTAACTGTCAAGAGCAGGATAGAGTCTTAATCCATGTAGGAAAAAGGCCTTGCGGATGACAATTGACAAGTATCAAATCCTTAGGGAGCTGGCCTCGGGAGGCATGGGTAAAGTGTACGTGGCTCAACATCTTTATCTGGGAAACCTGGTGGTCATAAAAACCCTCTTACCTGAATATGCGCAGAATGAGCAGCTGGCTCAACGCTTTTACACCGAAGCTCGCATCATGGCAGGGCTAGATCATCCGGCTATCGTGAAGCTATATGACTTCTTTATCGAGAGCGGCGTCCCCTACTTGATAATGGAGTATGTCCAAGGTACATCGCTCGAAGAGATATTGAGCAGCCGGCCAGCAGCCCCCCTTGGGATAGATTGGGTGATCGACAACTTATCCACCATTTTTGATGCGCTGGATTACATTCACAGCAAAGGGATCGTTCATAGAGATATCAAGCCATCTAATATCATGATCTTACCTGGGGGAGGGGCTAAGCTAATAGACTTCGGTATAGCTAAGGCGATGGATGCCGAATACAAGCTCACCCAAACAGGAACTCACCTCGGAACAGCTCTCTACATGGCTCCTGAACAGATTACAGGCGCTGCGGTTTCGCCTCAGACTGACATATATGCTCTTGGACTGATTCTGTACCAATGTATTTTCGGCCGTTATCCCTGGCCATGGGAGGGAAAAACTCTCTTTCAGATCTATCAAACTATCCTCACCGAGAAGCCCTACATACCTGAGGAAGCGCCAGAGTCTCTACGCTTGTTCTTTGAGCAGGCTTTGGCAAAGGATCCTGAGGAGCGCTATCGTCAGGCGGGTTCTATGCGATTTGCGCTTGCGGCTACTCGACTTCTTCTCGCTTCACCTACACGGCAGGAGCTATCCCCCGCAGAGCCGGCCGAGCTAAAAGGGAATAATCTTCCAGCTACAGACTCAGCTGAAACGGCTCCATCTCAACTATCCGGCTTATCTCTGTATTCGCGGGAGTTAGAGCAATTAGTAGCCAAAGAGCGAAGGAACGCTTTACTAGCCGGGATTCTATCGGTGGTAGTCGGGATAATTGCTGGGTATTTCCTTCGCTCCCCAGCCGGAGTGGTAGGGTGGATAAGCTGGGGTAGCTTAGTGGGCGGACTGACATACTTACTCTTAGGTAAAGTGGCCACTTTTCGGACTTTATCCTATGTAGGGGTGGGATTTTTCGGCTCTTTGTTGGCCTATTTCTACCTCATTGCTCTCCCCAAGTATAGATCAAAGTGTGAAACGCAATCTATTATTTATCATGCTCTCTTGACAGAAGTAGAGCGCTACAAAGCAGATTCGTTGCTTCCAGAGATTCGACGGCGATTGCGGGTCAGAGGTATAGAGCCACAAGATTTGCGAATAGAAGTGGCCCCGCTTCCTATGCCTCCCTCACCCGTAGAAGGGCAGATGAGCCTGCGTGAGTTTATGCGTACGCTGCGAGGGAGCGTCCGGGAGGTTTATCGTGTTCGGGACCAGATTTTGCTGAGTCCTCGCATCTCATATAAGAAATTCTCAGCGAGGCGCTACTCTCAGGAGATAAGCTGTACCGTGCGCTGTGGATTTTTTGGACTAAGCACCTGCTATGGTACTAAAATAGTCTGGTTTCTCGCTTCGTGGCAAGAAAGCTGTACTTTGGATGGCCGACTCCGCATCTCGTATGAGTATGACCCTGAAACTGGGAAACTTAGTCGCACCTTTTCTCCTGATTTTGAGGATGCTATGAATTGCGAGGAGATACCCGGCACTCGTACCAAACGCATAGAGTACCAGGGAGACTGCATATACTAACTAAGCACTGGTGCTATCTGGGAGGAAAACTGCTATGGGTGCCTGAGGACAGGCTTTCTGGAGGGTTGAGTAGCAGGGTGGTAGAATGCGGAAAACGACTCTATCTAATAGCTTCTCTACCTTTGCCGAATGGCTCATAAAGGCGCAATCACAATTGCTGATCTCTATCAAGCCCCCCCAATAGATCAAGAAATCAACATTTCGGGATGGATTCGGACACGCCGAACGACACGAGCCGTAAGCTTTGTGGAGCTTCAGGATGGATCTACTCTACGAGCTCTGCAGGTAGTCTTGGCTCATGATAAGATTGCTCGCGAGCGTATAGAAGAACAGCTCCATACAGGGGCCAGTATCCGGGTACGGGGCCTTCTCCGGGCTACCCCTGAACGTCCTCAACCGTTTGAGTTAGAGGCCATAGAATATACTCTATGGGGCGAAGCTGACCCAGAAACTTATCCACTCCAGAAAAAGAGCCATTCGTTAGAGTTTTTGCGCGAGATAGCGCATTTGCGTCCTCGTACCAGAACTTTCCAGGCGATATTTCGACTGCGAAGCGGTATTTCCTTTGCTATCCATCAGTATTTCCAGTCCCAAGGCTTTGTATATGTGCACACGCCGATTCTAACCCCTTCGGATTGTGAAGGAGGAGGGCAGTTATTTCAGGTGACAACCCTTCCTTTGGCCAATGTGCCGAAGTTACCTGATGGAAGCGTAGATTACTCGGAGGACTTTTTTGGGCGTCCTGCCTATCTCACTGTCAGCGGCCAGTTAGAAGGGGAGCTTTTAGCCACAGGCCTTGGAAAGGTATATACTTTCGGTCCCACATTTAGAGCAGAGCCTTCTCATACGCCTCGTCATTTGGCAGAGTTCTGGATGATAGAGCCGGAAATGGCCTTTTATGACTTAGCTATGACCATGGAGCTTGCCGAGGACTTTTTGAAGTACCTCATTAGGTATGCCTTGGGGCACTATGAAGCAGAACTGGCTTTCCTCATGGAGCATTACGAGCCTAATCTCCTATCAGAACTCAACGCAGCCGTGGAGCAGGATTTTCTGCGGCTTTCTTATACCGAAGCTATCGAGATTTTGCAGCGAAGCGGGCGCTCCTTTCAATATCCGACACAGTGGGGGTGTGACCTGCAGGCTGAACATGAGCGATATCTCGTAGAAGAGTATGCTCGTCGTCCCGTGATAGTGTATAACTACCCTCGGGAAATCAAAGCCTTCTACATGCGCCTAAATGAAGACGGACGGACTGTAGCCTCTTTTGATGTGCTATTTCCGCGCATAGGCGAGGTGATTGGGGGCTCTCAGCGGGAGGAGCGATATGACTATCTCCTGCGGCGAATGCAAGAACTCAAGATGGACCTTTTCACTTATCGGGCTTACTTAGACACGAGAAGGTATGGAACGGTTCCCCACAGTGGATTTGGCTTAGGATTAGAGCGACTTCTGCTCTTCCTCACCGGCATGACGAATGTGAGGGATGTGATACCTTTCTTCAGGGCAGCGGGGCAAATGGGGTAAAAAAGCTCATTCTGGGGATGCGGTCTCTACTCAGAAGGGAAAAACTGCATGGATAAAAGCACTCCCCACCAAAGGCAGATGGGATGCAAGAAGGCTAACTTTTGAGCTTGGGTTATCCTTCTCGGCGGATGGTAGCGCCTAAAGCGCTGAGGCGCTCATCTAAGGCTTCGTATCCCCGTTCTATTTGTTCAGCTTGTTCTATGATGCTATGGCCTTCAGCAGAGAGGGCAGCTATAAGAAGGGCCATGCCAGCGCGAATGTCTGGACTGCTCATGCGAATGCCCCGAAGGTTGGCTCGTCGTCCCAGGCCGATTACGACTGCTCGGTGAGGGTCGCATAATACTACTTGAGCTCCCATCTCTATCAGTCTGTCTACGAAAAATAAACGACTTTCAAACATCTTTTGATGAATAAGCACCGTACCAGCTGCCTGGGTAGCCACTACGAGCAGTACGCTAAGCATATCAGGTGGTGTGCCAGGCCAAGTATGATCGGAAATAATCAACATATCTCCCTCTACTGTCTCAGGCTCGTATATACTGGGAGGATGAATAGAGAGCGTACTTCCTTCAAGGGTCGTAGGAATGCCCATTCGATGAAAGGGGCGGATAATCGGTTCAATATGCTCTATGGGGACATCCACTATCTGGATGGGGCTTTGAGTCATGGCGGCAAGGGCGATAATGCTGCCGATTTCTATGACGTCGGAGAGAAGTTTATGAGAAGCGCCATGTAGCTCGGTCTGCCCGTGTATGTATAGCCGATTCGTTCCCAATCCTTCAATATGGGCTCCCATCTGGATAAGCAGTCGACCAAGCTGTTGGATGTAAGGCTCACAAGCAGCGTGGTAAAGGATAGTTTCACCTTCTGCGAGTGCCGCAGCCATAAGAAGGTTTGCTGTGCCAGTTACGGAGGCTTCTTCCAGTAGGATATGGGTGCCGCGCAAGCGGCGCGGCGTGATGAGGTGGTATACTTCTCGCTGAGCGTCATAGGACAGGGTGGCGCCCAGTGCCGCAAAGCCAAGCAGATGGGTATCTACTCGACGGCGGCCTATCTTGTCCCCCCCAGGTTTAGGAAAGTAGGCTTCTCCACAGCGAGCTAAAAGAGGTCCTACAATCAGCACTGATCCCCGAATGCTTCGGAAAAGAGCTTGGCCTTCTGGGGTTAGGAGAGCATGAGGGTTGAGATGGCGAGCCTGGATTCGGACGCGATGCGGCGATATCCTCTCAATCTCAGCTCCTATGAGCTGGAGCAGTTCTATCTGCCGCTGAACATCTAAGATATTGGGTAAGTTGTCTATCTCTACAGGGTCAGAGGTTAGAAGGGTAGCAGAGAGGACTTGGAGCGCTTCATTTTTAGCCCCCTGAGGCTTATATACCCCACTGAGCCGAGCCCCTCCTTCTATAATGAACCTCATCGGCGCCGCCGGAAAGGCTTGTGAGCTTTCCGATGAGGAGGTCTCTCAAAGTGAGCGGGAGGGGGGGAACTGCTTACATTGATATCCTGAGTCTGCAGGTGGAGGTGGCCGCCGCTCAGACGGGTAAGGTTTTGAACAAGGGTGTCTTCGTCAGGAGAGGAACCTTGCTGACGAAGATGCTGATATAAATGCCGAAGAAGTCGAGCTCCTAAAAGCTTCTGTTCAGTTTCCGGTAGATTAGCAAGGGCTTCGGCCCATAAAAGACTGAATAGGCCGTATTGCCGAAAAGGTATATGGGCCTGAGGATATTGAAGGGTGGGAGCTGGCGCGGTAGGTAAAGGCTCTGGTGGCTCCCACGGAAAGTATGTCCGTAATCGTTCAGGAAGAAGATAATAAAACCGTTCCCTACGAAGGCGCAGTTCCTCTTCAGATAGTCGTTCTGCCCCCTCTGCTTGCAGTACCCAACGAAAGGTATGGCGCAAAAAAGCTGGCAGGCTGCTTTCGGGGAGCTGCTCGGCAGCTGCCTCAAGTAGATAGGAAAGCCAGATGCCCATTTCCCGCTTAGGGTGGGGGCGCGGTACTTTTAAGTCAGGAGACAATGCGGAGTTTGGCATAGCGCAAGTCTAACTTCTTTTTGCCATGATTATCAAATAAAACCTCTACTACCCCAGCAGCACCATTTTCTTCTCGGCTAAGCACCTTTCCCAAGCCGAAATGCGTATGCTCTACTCGCAGGCCAGGAAGGATTTGAGAAGGGGGAGAAGCTAGCTCGGGGGGAAATGCCAGAATGGGGGGCGAAGAGCGTACAGTTACACTGGGACGAACTATACGCCCAATCACCGCTGGCCGAGGAGGTTCTGTTTTTTTAGGCTGTATTTCTGCCAAAAACCGACTGGGGGTCGTAGGACGCAGCGTACCATGGCGCATGTCATACTGGGGCTGTAAAATGTACAAATGTCTCGTAGCTCGCGTGAGCGCTACATAAAAGATTCGACGCTCTTCTTCTATGGCTGCCATCCCTTCTTCTTCGGCGTAAGAGTGGGGGAAAAGCCCATCAATCACTCCTACTAAAAATACCGTATGAAACTCTAAGCCCTTAACACCATGAACGGTGGAGAGCCATACAGCATTAGGCGGGCCATCATTTGGATCGTCTGTAGGGGAGGCGAGCGCTATCCGTTCTAAAAAGTCCTTTAAGGTAGCACCTTCTCCTACCTGGAGAGCAAATTCTTGGGCTGCTGCCACTAATCCACGAAGGTTCTCTTGACGTTCACGCGAACGTTCGTCTTGTTCGTAGTAGCTTAGTAAGCCGCTTTCTTGAAGAGCAACTTCTACTTGCTCCACCAGGGGAAGCTGCCCTACCCGTTCTCTGAATCGAAGAAGCCGAGCATAAAAGCTTTGAAGAGCGCGTCTGGGCGCTCCTTTGATTTCTTCTGCAGCCTGAGGTAGAACCTGCCAAAGAGAAGTTTTTCGCTTCTCTGCCTCTTCTAAGAGATAAGCCAAAGTACTATCTCCTATGCCTGTGCCGATGACGCTGGCGATTCTAAGAAAAGCCTGTTCATCGTTAGGATTGAGTAAAAAGCGTAAAAACGCTAAGAAATGCTTGATCTCCTCCCGCTGGTAGAACGAGATAGTACCGATGAGTCGATAAGGAATCCCCGCACTTCTCAGCTCTTCTTCAAAGGTTCTGGAGTAGGCATTGATGCGGTATAGTACGGCGAAATCTTTGTAGTGGAGGTGATAACGAGCCATCTCCTCTCGAATCTTATTGGCAACGAAGGTGGCTTCCTCTCGGGCATTTAGGAGCCCTGTGTGGATATGAGGCTCTGGCCCATCTGGATTGTAGGTGTAAAGATGCTTAGAGTATAGCTCGTGGCTATTTTTTAGCAGAGCATTCGCTAGGGAGAGGATTTGAGGTGTCGACCGATAGTTCTGCTCTAAACGAATAATCTCCACCGGAGCGAAGTCTCGCTCTAAGTGACGGAAATTGCGTATATCTGCCCCTCTGAACCGATATATGCTTTGTGCATCATCACCTACTACGAAAAGATTCCTATGCTTCTGGGCCAATAGGCGAAGGATATTGTACTGCAAGGGGTTAGTGTCCTGGTATTCGTCTACGAGGATGTACTCAATCTCAGTCTGATACCGATGAAGTATCTCGGGTTCTCGGAGGAAAAGCTGCTGGGTCTCCAGAAGGAGGTCATCAAAGTCTAAGGCCTGAGCTGCACGCAGTCGGGATTCATATTGCTCATAAACTTGAGCGGCTATGCGTTCAGTGGGAGTCTTGGGAGAAACGATGCGCCAACTGAGGCCTTCATTTTTCCAGCGACTGATAGTGCTGCGAATAGAACCAGTGAGCTTAGGGTCATATCCCATTCTCTTGAGGAGGTCGCGGATGACCCCCTTAGCATCATCCTCGTCGTAAATGCTGAAGTTAGGTCCTACGGGAATCCCATTCAGCTCGCGACGCAGCCATCGAGCGAAGATGCTGTGAAAAGTACCCATGCGTACATATAGAGCATTGGAACCTATTAGCTGGGCTATGCGCTGGCGCATAGTTTCTGCGGCTTTATTGGTGAATGTGAGGGCCAGTATCCTTTGAGGAGGAACGCCTCGGCTGAGGAGGTAAGCGATGCGATAGGTGAGGACTCGAGTCTTACCGCTGCCTGCGCCAGCCAGCACCATGACTGGCCCCCCAGGATGGGAGACAGCTTCCCACTGCCGAGTATCTAAGTCATTTTGCCAATTCATTCGGCCTTGAGCACAAGGTCTTTGTATCGCTGTTTGTCTATTTTACCTGTGCGTTCTAACTCTTCGGCTGCTTGGATTAGAAGGAGGGCTCGCTTGAGTTGAATATCTCGCTCCATTTCTACCCGAGTACGAGCTTCCTCTCCATAAACGAGCTTTCCGACGAAAGCCCGCAGATACCATTCTATATCTCGTCGCACAGAGTCGGAAGCATACGAGCAGGCGAGCTTGCGTTCTTGGGCTTTCTCTTGAAAAATTTTCCAAAGGTCTGCATCCACTTTGAATCTTTTTGCAAAATCCTCTGCGGAAGTAAAGCGGTTTTTGAGGTCTGGATGCCGAGCTACATAATCCTGGGCGGTGAGAAGATAAATGTTACGATTTTGAGCTGCTATGGCGCAGGGGGCAGGGCGTCGTGTTGTATCTATGGGGAAAAAGATGTCGGGTATAATTCCTCCTGCACCATAAACAATCCGTCCAGAAGCAGTCCGATATTGTAGGGATTCAGGGAGATTTATTTTGCTCTCGTCAAAAAATTCGCCTCTTTTAGCTCTTTCCTCTATTTCTTTTTCATAGGCTTCATCGCTTAGGCCCTCAAAAGGCTTCTGTATGCAGCGTCCGCTCGGGGTAAAGTACCGGGAGAAGGTAATCCGTACGGCGGAGCTATCGGGTAAATAGCGCTGAGTTTGGACCACGCCCTTACCGAAAGAGCGCTGGCCGACAATCAGGCCTCTATCCCAGTCCTGGACGGCCCCAGCTACAATTTCGCTGGCGGAAGCACTACCAGGGCTTATCATGATGATTAGGGGACCTTTTTCATAGCTGCTGTAATAGCTGGTGGCGACATAGCTGGTATTACTCTCGGGTACCCGTCCCTGGGTATAGACGATTTTTTTGCCTTCTGGAATGAACTCATCCGCTATCCGTTGCGCCATGTGCAAATAGCCACCCGGATTGTCACGCAGGTCTAAGATGATTCCTTTCACGCCGGATTCCTTGAGATTGCGTAGAGCTTGACGAAGTTCGTCGTGGCTGGTTTCTGAAAATCGCAGCAGACGGATATATCCAACCTCTCCGACCTTCCCAGCAAAAGCGACCGCATACATGGGTATCTTATCTCGGATGATTTCAAAATCTATGGTCGTGCCTTCGGAGGGGCGCCAGATCTTGACTCGTACCTTTGTACCTTTTTTGCCGCGTAGGAGGCGCATGACGTCCTGATTCTTGATGCCTTTGCCTGCTACATTTTGACCATCTACTTCTATGATGCGATCGCCAGACTGAATTCCTAAAAGCTCGCTCGGTCCGCCTCGAATTGGAGCCACGACCATGATGGTGTCGTCCACGATTTGGAACTCTATCCCGATCCCTTCAAACCCCCCAGACATTTGGGCTTCTTCTTGCTGTTGAATTTCTTTGGGAATATAGAACGAATGGGGATCAAGCTGGGAAAAGAACCCCTCAATCGCCTTGCGTATTATTTCTTCCTGAGAAATAGGACGGTAGTAGTACTTCTCTACCAGTTCGAAAATCAGCTGGAGCTTGCGTATATCATCGGCAGAGTTGCGGTGAGGGTCCTCTTCTCGCCAGCGAAACCCAAGTAAGAACAACAGCAATCCCAAGGACATGACGATACCCCCCCAGCCTAACCATCGGAGGTTACGCATAATACAAAGCTAACGCTTTTTGAGGACTTTTTGTGTCTGCTCGCCGTAAGCTACTCGCTGATTTTCCCACCACACTTCATAACTACAATGCACGGTCTGGTCACGCACCCATAAAAGGGTAGCGACTATTTCCACCTCGCTGCCCTGAGGAACGGCACTAATGTGATGCACCGATAGGTAAGTGCCTATACCCTCCTCATCTTCTTCTTTCATGTCTAAGACGAATAGCCTGCAAGCCCACTCAGCATCCTGAGCAAGCGCAAAGGTGGAATAGTATGGATGGACTACTTGCCCGTGAAACTGAGCTACCTTGTCAGCCGTTACTTGGGTGCGGTATCGCTTCTGGTCGCCGATTCTGAATGGCTGGCGCATCAGAGAATCCGACTAATCGCCAGCGCAATAGACATGTTTCCTTCTATTTTGATCTTGCCAAACATGTAGGCCATAGCGGCGCTGCTATTTCCAGAAATAATGTCAGAGAAGGTATCACTGCTGACTCGCACAGTGCAGTCTGCTGGTTTATCTTCGGTGGAGATGACAGGTGGCTTTTGGGTGGCATCTACATGGACGATCTTGTCTCCATCTACTACAAATTTCACTGAGGCATTAAGGTCTGAGGCTCTGCTTACGCGTTCGGCTATGGCTGCCTTGATTTGATCTATGGTCATACCTCAAAGGTAAAACGAATCGGTTACCTTTGAGAGATGGAGCTTCGAGAGACTCATCTACCTGGAGTGGGACGCAAATACACCCTTCGGTTGCGGCAAGGAGGTACCCTAATGCTTTTGGTACTCAATACTGGACAGCGGGAGATCTTCTGGATGAGTCCCGAGGATGATGAGCCTTCGCTTAGCATCAAGCTTACGGAAGAGGAAGCTCGGGAGGCGGCTTTCATTTTAGGGGGCGTGCGGCACCAGCCTTTACCGGCAGACAAAATGAACCTTCTCTTGCAGGAAATGGTCATGGAATGGATTCTGGTGGAGAGCGACTGCGTCATGGCAGGGCGTACTTTAGCGGAGCTGGAGTTGAGGCGCAGAACTGGCGTATCCGTCATAGCTATCCTTCGGGAGGGAAAGGCCATTCCAAGTCCTGATCCCTACCAGGACCGCATATTACCTGGCGATACGCTCGTGGTTATTGGTACGCGGGCTCAAATAGAGCGAGTTTTCCCTTTATGTAGAGCGGGCGGATGAAGGTAGGTTTTATAGGGCAAATCGGGGTTATTGGGCTTCTTTTTATCGGCTTTTTTGCCCTAGCCTGGCTCCTTCAGCGAAAACGCATTCCAGCCCTCTTAGGCTTCATGGCAGCGGGCTTTTTATTTCAAGCTTATCCCCCCTCCCTTTTAGAACCTTTACTACCGGTAGTAGCAGAAGTAGCGGTATGGCTTCTATTCTTTTTCGTGGGATTAGAATATTCTCCAGAATATCTGGCGAACCTTAGTCGAAGCATTGCCAAGCCGGGGCTAATAGATTTTGGATTAAACTTTGGACTTATTACTCTGCTTGGGCTGATTTTTTCCTCTCCCTTAGAGGCGGCTATTCTTGGGGGGGCGCTGTATCCCAGTAGTACGGCGATAGTCGCCCGGCTTCTGCTGGACTATGGGCGGCTCGCCAGTTCAGAGGCCGAATTGCTTCTTGGGCTGTTAATCTTTGAAGATATCGTGGGGGTGGTTCTTTTAGGTCTTTTGACGCCTCTGGTTATGGGAGGGAACATAAGCTTTTGGTTGGTCCTATCTACTTTGGGGGCGCTAATGGGCACGCTATTGGTCTTTTGGGGGCTGTATAAGTGGGTCATTCCTTGGTTGGCTCGTCATATGCCCCCTATGGAAGAGGAGCCGCTTACTGTTTTTCTCACGCTAGGAATAGTGCTTGTAGCGGGGGCAGTTGGGCATGGTATCGGTCTGTCCGGGGCGTTGACCGCTTTTCTTTTAGGGGTACTCATGCCGGAGGGGAGTGGATTATACAAAGCCGCTGAGAAATCACTCGCCTCTATTCGTGAGCTAAGTGTAGGACTTTTTTTCTTTGCTTTGAGCTATTCCATAGAGGTAAAGCAGCTACCCTTGGGGGTAGGGACTGTTTGGGTGCTTTTAGCGATGACTTTGAAAGGTGTCTCTACTTTCTGGGCTGCCCGGGTTTGGGGCCTTCCTCCACGGGCTGCTTTTAGGGCTGCTCTGAGCTTTCTTCCAAAAGGCGAGTTTTCTCTCCTGTATGGGACGCTGACAGAATATTGGCGTCCTGTGATCCTTTTGAGTGTAATAAAAAGCTCCATTTTAGGGACGGGTGCCTTTGCTGTCGCTTCCACTGTCGCTCGTTGGGTATTTCCGAAGAGACCCACCTCCTCGACAGAACACGCTTGTGCGGAAACAAAGAAAAGGAAGGATTAAGGTCTAAATGGAAGTGGCAGCATGTCTCTACCGCAGAAGGAGTCCTATTCCCATTATGCCGATGGTTATAGCAAAAATTTGGGCCAAAAGGGGGCCCTTGAGTCTCTGAGCCCACTTAGAGGAAAGAAAGCTTCCCCCTAACACTCCCCCCACTAAGCCCCAAACCATCATCCAGTGTACATGGCCTTGCTGCCAGTAGGGCAAAGCAGCCGTAAAGGCTACGGGCAGAGTCATGGTCAGAAGGCTAGTCCCTTGTGCAGTATGCTGATCAGTCTTGGCCAGTAAAAGCAATAGAGGCACCATGATAACGCCCCCACCGAGTCCTGTCAGCCCCTTGATGATGCCAGTGATTCCACCGATGATTAGGCCCACAGAAATCTCTCGCTTAGGGCTCAGAGGGGTTGGATTGGCTTGAATCGGGTGCAAGGATTTCCAGAATACATAGCCAGCCGTCAGTATCAAAAAGACCGAGAAAATCCGTTTGAGCTGTTGACTGTCTATATTCTGGACCCACTGAGCAGAGAAATAACTTGTAATGGCCAGAGCAGCAGCTACGCTGAGAGCCAGGCGCCAGCGAACGCGCCCAAAGCGGTAGTAGTTCCATGCTGCGGCGGCAAATATGGGAAAGGCAAAGGCCATGAGGGCAGTCCCTTGAGCCTCGTGCTGAGAATATCCCAGCCCCAGGACCAATATGGGGATAATTATAGTGCCCCCTCCTACCCCTACTAATCCACTGATAAACCCTGTGAATAGCCCCAATCCCAAACCGATGAGGATTTCTTCCATGGGGGGCAAATATACACTCATTAGTGCAACATAAGTATCAATAGTAAGCTCTGGAGGTGCTGTAAATTTGCTGCATGCGTACGGGTACGCTGGGAGTCAATCTCTCAGGATTACTGCCGATCATTCGGAAGTATCTCTACACCCATTCAGATGTATTTCTCCGAGAGCTTATCGCTAATGGAGTGGATGCATGTCAGAAGCTGCTGGCGATTGCGCCAAGTGAGGGACTGAATGTCACCCTCCAGGAGCTCAAAGTAGAGATCTTAGTCTATCCAGCGAAGCGTCAACTTGTTATCCGAGACAATGGGATTGGGATGACGGAGGAGGAGGTGGAGAAGTTTCTCACGGTGATAGCGGCTTCCAGCGCACAAGAATTTGCCGAGAAGTATAGAGAAACCGACATTATAGGGATGTTTGGGATGGGCTTTTACTCGGCTTTTATGGTAGCTGACCGAGTAGAAGTGCTCACCAAATCTTACCGGACGGATGTGCCAGGAGTCCGATGGGTTGGTGATGGTTCAGAGAGATATGAAATAGAGACGGCGGAGCGTCCAGAAGGACGCGGCACCACTATTACCCTCTATCTAATGAAAGAGTACGATGAGTATGCACAAGTGTGGAAAGTGCGTCAAGTCGCCGAAAAATACGCTCGATTTCTTCCTATTCCTATTTATGTAGAGGGCGGTTCTATCAATCAAAAGCCCCTCTGGCGTGAGCATCCCACTAACCTGTCTACTGAAGACTATAAAAAGTTCTATCAGCTCCTTTACCCTGGGCGGCCAGAACCTGTGTTCTATGTGCACCTTAACGTAGATTATCCCGTCCATCTGCAAGGAATTTATATTTTCCTCCCTCCGCCCTGAAATCATGATTGAGAAAAATGGATTGTCTCTGTATGTTCGTGGAATGTTTATCACGGATCAGCTCAGTGAAATCCTACCTCCATACTTTGAGCTGCTGCAGGGGGTAATAGAGTCCAGCGATATTCCTCTCAATGTCTCGCGCAGTCAGCTTCAAGTGGATCCGACGGTACGCAAGATTAGCCAATATATCAGCCGAAAAGTAGCTGAGAAAATCAAGGAGCTGGCGGAAGCTGATCGCACCCAATACGAAAAAGTCTGGGATAGTGTCGGCCCCTTTGTGAAGTATGGGATGGTACGAGATGAGGACTTTGCCAAACGAGTGAAGGAACTGGTGCTTGTCCGCACTACGGATGGTGCTACCTACTTTTTTCCTGAATACAAGGCCAAAATCTCTACGGTCAAAGACCATAAGGGGTCTGTGGTAGGCTTTTATGTCAATGACCTTAAGAAGCAAGGGGCTCTGGCACAACTTTTTCAGGCGAAAGGGCATTTGGTGATTTTAGCAGACACGGTCATAGACCCATACTGGCTCTCGTATTTAGAGGTTCACGAGAACATGCGATTTATCCGGGTGGATGCTGAGGAGGCTCCGCGGTGGCTGGAATCTTCTGAGACGGATGAGGCCCTTACTCTATCGGAGAAGCAGTCGGTCAAGGAAGCCATAGAAAAGCTGACCAATCTCAAGGCTGAACCGCAGTCCCTTGGATCCTCAGGTCCTGCCGCTCTCCTCGTTCGAGAAGAGTCTCAGCGCCGTCTGTATGAAGCTGCCCTTTCCGGAGAGAGTCCAGCCCCCTCTCGGATTGTGTTCAATATCCAGCATCCGATTTACCGGCGATATTTGCTGACGCAAGACATCCGATGGTTAGAACATGCTGTAGATTGGGCGAGATTACTCAGCGGCGATCTACGGGAAGCCGACCTCCGAAACTTTTTAGAGCGAGACTGGAAGCTTTTGTCTGGAGCCTAAGCATAAGTCTGGCTCTGGCTCAGTCTCCCCCGAAGGCTCCTCCTTATCTTCGGTCAGGTCCTCATCTGACTTGGGTACATGCCAAGCTCAGCCAAATGAGCTTGGAGGAAAAGATCGGTCAGCTGCTTATGGTGCCTGCTCACAGTGATCCGAAGCGTTCTAATAAGCGAGAAGTCGAGCAATGGATTGCACGCTATCACATAGGAGGAGTTATTTTCATGCAAGGGAGTCCGCATGCGCAAGTGGCTCTGACAAATGCGTTTCAGGCCCAGAGCCCCCTTCCGCTCCTAATAGCGATGGATGCAGAATGGGGGCCTGCTATGCGGTTGGATAGCCTGCCTCGCTTCCCCAATGCGCTCACTTTAGCAGCCGTGCCTGATGATTCTCTTGTGTATCAGGTGGCTCGTAGCATTGCTCGTCAGTGTCGGCGCCTGGGCGTTCATATCAACTTTGCTCCTGTCGCTGACATCAATAGCAATCCTCAAAATCCCGTAATTGGCTTCCGCGCCTTTGGGGCAGATCGACATCGAGTCACCCAGCTAAGTCTCCTCTTCATGCATGGCCTGCAAGATGAGGGCGTAATCGCAGTGGCTAAACATTTCCCTGGTCACGGAGATACCTATATAGACTCTCATTTTGACCTTCCAGCGGTCTTGCATGACTCTGTCCGCTTAGATAGTGTAGAGTTGTATCCATTTCGTCACTTGATACGGGAAGGGGTAGGGGGAGTCATGATAGGTCATCTGCTCGTGCCGCAGATAGACACGCTCACTGCGACAGTCTCTCGTCGCGTTATACATCATCTTCTGCGAGAGAAGCTCGGATTTCAGGGGATTGTATTTTCTGATGCACTCAACATGAAAGCTGTATCCCTTTACTTTCCACCAGGGGAGTTGGAGGTTCGGGCTCTTGAAGCAGGTGCGGATATCCTTCTGTATGTAGAAAATGTCCCTGTGGCTGTCCGAGCCATCCATGAAGCAGTTCTCAAGGGCCGTCTGACTGAGGAAGAGATAGACGAAAAAGTCCGCCGAATCTTGTCTCTCAAGGCTTACCTTGGCCTAATCCAGTCGTCGCCTCCTTTTGTCTCTCCAAGCAAACTGATGGAGGATCTGTGGGCGGAGTCTATTCTCCGTCCACTGCGGGAGGCCTACATTCAGGCCGTTACCCTTTTACAGAACCGCTCGCGACTGCTTCCTTTAGGACATTCTCCAGAGCGCCGGGTAGCTTATATTCAGATAGGCTATGAGCGATTAGCTCCCCTTTACCGCTATCTCTCTCATTATGCGGCTCTGGATGCTATCGTTTTTCCCTCATTAGAGAAGCTTCCGCCAGACTCCATAGCGCAAGCGCTAAAGGACTACACCACTTTCATCATCGGACTATTCAATCTTTCGAATAATCCCCGTCGTAGTTTTGGTTTGCGTCCCAAGGTATTAGACTTTCTATGTGAGCTCGGAAGTGCTAAGCAAGAGGTGATTCTCTGTGTGTTTGGCAATCCTTACACTTTATCATTTTTTGGCGAAGAAGATGCGATTATTTTAGCCTATCAAGAAGATACTTTGGCGCAGTGGCAAGTGGCGAATATTATTTTCGGTGCTAATCCACCCAGCGGCCGATTGCCCATTTCTATCCCAATGCGATATGGCCGTATGGTGGAGTACGACTTTACCCCTTATCGGCCTTTGTACCCCTATCGTTCGCCTTACCGATTTGAGAAAACAGACTCTGTACTCTATGCGGCGGTTCGTCAGAAGCTCTCTCCTGGCTTTGTCTTGACTGTCATCTATCGGGATACGATTGTGTATAGTCGGGGGGTAGGAAGCTTGAGCTATACCAGCTCTCTTTTCCCATCGTCGACCCATCACTTGTATGATGTGGCTTCTCTGACAAAGGTTTTTGCCACCACGCTCATGGCGATGGATCTCTATGAGCAGGGCCGATTAGTGCTTAATGAGCCCCTCTCTGTGCGAGTACCACAGTGGGAGGCTTATCCTATCGGGAAGCTCACGGCGATGCAGCTTCTGACTCACACAGCAGGATTTCCTCCAGTACTACCTTTGGTGCAAGAGCTGTCAGCGGATCCTGCATTTTTATCGGATTCTCTCACCGAAAACCATACGCTTCCTCTAAGTCGAAGCCGCTTTCTCCATAAAAGTTATCCGAAAAGGGTGTGGGCCAAGATACGCAGCTATCCTGTACAGCCTACCAATCGTCCAGTGTATTCAGATTTAGGCATGGTGGTGCTCGAAAGATACATGGAACATATAACAGGAGTGCCGATGGAGAGCTATGTCCTTCAACGGTTTTATCAACCTATGGGTTTATACCGAATGGTTTTTCATCCAGCTTTGAACTGTCTGGATACTGTATGTGCTCCGACGGAGGTGGATGCAACGTGGAGGAAAGATACCCTGCGAGGATATGTTCATGATCCTACGGCTGCCCTGCTGGGGGGAAGTGCGGGAAATGCTGGCTTATTTGCCAGCGCTAGTGATTTAGCTAAGCTTCTTTGGATGTTGTCGAAAGGCGGAGAGTATGGGGGATATTGCTATTTTTCAGCTTCCACGGTGAGCACGTTCACTCAGGAAGTAGAGCGTACAGGTCGCGGTTTAGGATGGGATAAGCCTTCCCGAGATAAACAAGCTGTGCTTCCCTCTACCTTTTCTCGTGAGAGCTTCGGTCATTTGGGCTTCACGGGTACTGCGGCGTGGTGCGACCCTAGGCGAGAGCTGATAATAGTTATTTTGTCAAATCGCATTCATCCTACCAGTACAGATACGCGCTTCAATCAGCTCAATATTCGTCGTCAAATCATAGAAGCCATAGAATCTGACCTAAGATTACGATAGCCCTCCCTCAACCGAAGGGACTTTTATGCCTTGTGGAGTTATTCACTACATTTGTGCAACGCGAATCTCCTATGCGAAAAGAAGCTTTGGAGTATGCTGCCTGTCCGCATTGCGTTTCTCCTCTCTCAATAGAAAGAGTTGAACTGCAGGAGGGTGAGCATATAATGGAAGGTGTACTGATTTGTAATGGTTGTCGGAGAAAGTTTCCAGTGCGGCGTGGCATTCCCCGTCTTTTACCAGATGCGCTTTTAGATTCCGACTGGCATGAGCGGACTGTAAAGCGATTTGGCGTTCAGTGGCATATCTTCAATGAAGCGGATAGAAAGTTTTATGAGGACCAATTTATCAGCTTTATTCAGCCTGTGCAGCCAGAATTTTTCAAAGATAAGGTGGTGTTGGATGTTGGATGTGGTAAGGGGCGGCACGTTCGTTTGGCCAGCTTATGGGGAAGCAAAGTAGTGATCGGAATTGACCTCAGCGAAGCTGTGGATGTGAGTTTTCAAAACACTCGAGACTTACCTAATGTGCATATATTTCAAGGAGATCTTTTCCACATGCCGATGCGGTATGGGGTGGTAGATTATGCTTATAGTGTCGGGGTGATTCATCACACGCCCAATCCAGAGTTAGCTTTCAAAAAGATAGTAGAGCGAGTGAAACCTGGTGGAGCTCTATCTGTATGGGTTTATGGGAAGGAGAATAATCAGTGGGTCGTCAGCATCGTATCACCGATTCGAGAAAGATACACTTCGCGATTGAGTGCTCGTTCTCTCATGCGTTTATCATTTGTTCTTACGATACCTCTCTACTTACTTTCAAAAACGATTTATAGGCTGAGACTGCTCCGAAAGCTTTTGCCCTATTTTGATTACATACATCATTTAGGGACTTTTTCCTTCAGAGAAATATGGAGTATTGTATACGACCATCTCACCCCGTCGGTAGCACACTATCTCAGTCGGGAGGAGTTTGAGAGCTTTTGGAAAAATGCAGGTATCTCCCCAATTCTCTCATGGCGTAATAGAAACTCCTGGAGCGGTTTTGGGTATATTCCATCTACGGGGGCCAACATTCACGAATCACAACAGCTCCATATGCTCTCCCTGAGTAGCAGGTCTGAAACTTAGGAGAGCTGATTATTCCAACCACACTTCCCAGCCTTCTGGGCTTATGCGCATACGCACGTACTCTTGGAGAGTCGTGGCCAATCGGAGTCCGACATAGTCTGCTCCCACAGGATAATGGCGATGCCCTCGGTCTATAAGTACGAGCGCTTCCAGAAATGCTTCAGGGTATCGTGTATGTGTGCGTATGATTTCGTTTAGGAGTGTCCTGCCTGTATACAGTACATCGTCCACCAGTAGCACTGAGGTCACCTCTGAAGGAGAGGAAGGAGACAGGAGGATAGATAGGCCTTCCGCTTGAAGGTAGGCTAGTAGCCTTTCAGCGATAGGTTTTCCTCTGGGACTCGCAGGTACAATAAGAGAAAGGGGGCGGTCATAGTGCTTTTCGGCGATTTCCAGAGCCATTCGCTTGAGGAGGCGCTCTATATCGGAGGGGCCGAGAATCCGGCGTCCTACCATTCTATCTTTTCCTTGCGGAGAAAAGCACTAATCCCTCGGCGAAAGTCTTCGGTAGCTCGGGCATGGGCATTCATCTTAGCGGCAAACTCTAATCCTAATTGAAGCGGCATGTCCTGCATGTCTGCTATCAGTTTGCGAATAAACTCTAAGGAGACAGGAGAGTTTTGCCTTGCTATTTTCATGCCCAAGCCATGAACGAACTCTGCGATAGTGTCTTTCTCCACAATGTAGTTGAATAGACCGATTGCATGGGCCTCTTTAGCTGAAAAGGGCTCAGCGGTGACGAGAAGCTGGCGAGCCCATCCCTCACCTACTCGCCGCAATAGAAAATAGGTAACCATCGCTGGAAGGAATCCGATTCGCGCTTCTGGATAGCCTATGCTTGCCTCAGGGGTGGCTACGACGAGGTCGCACACCGTGACAAGTCCTGCTCCCCCTGCCAGTGCGGGTCCCTCTACCTGAGCAATCAGCGGTTTTTTGTAACGGTACATTAGGAGATAGAGCTCCATGAGATGCATGGAATCTGCGAGATTTTCCTGAAAGGTATAATCCTGTAGCTTTTGAAGGTATTCGATGTCAGCACCTGCGCAGAAGACAGGACCTTTGGCTCGCAAAACAACGACTCTAATTCCCGGGTTGTCCTGCCATTCTGAGAGGGCCTGTTTGAGCTGGCTTACCAAGGCATAGCTTAGAGCATTCCGACGCTCTGGACGATTGAGGGTGATATAACCTATTCGTTCTCGTATCTCCGTCTCTATGAGGGGAACGGCTTTTATTTGTTCGTCCATAGCGCAAAGTAACGCTAAAAGTTGGCTCGGGCTTGCATGCGGGCCGAGTGAATAGGTTCTCGCTCACTCAGTCGTCCTTCATAAAGTAGAGACAGCTCTACGAAGCGGCTTACGGGAAAGTTTAGAGTTAGTCCGATAAAAAGATTTCGTCCTATTTGCATTCCCTCCAAGAGGTCAAAGAGAAGGAGGCTTGGAGGTACGGCTGTGTTTGCTCGATAAAATGCTGGCTCTAATCGTAAGCTGAGCAAGGCGCCCGCTTTCCAGCTCCAGCGCTGTTCCATAGGGAGGCGCATCCCTTTTATCCTAAACTCACCATTTCCTTTGCCTCTGCGCTGTCGGTAAGCTATGCCAATAGCAGTTCGCCATCTGGCTGAGGGCTGATAAATGATCTGCGGATACATATCTTCTCCCTTGTAGGTATAGGTCATTTCAGGCTGGGCGGGCGCCAAGCTGCTTTTTTCCATGTGAAGGAGGAGTATTTCGCTGCCTAATCGCCGGGAGAAGTTATACCGAGTGCGGGAGCTATATTGACGCTGCTCCTGCCGCTGTAGGCCTGAAAGAGGAATGGTCTGAGAAAGTTGATACTGAAAGGAAAAAGTTTGGTCTCCCTTTACTGCTTGTCTCCAAAGGAAGAGGTCTTGCCTATGAGCAAAAGTCCACTGAAGAAAGGAACTATCGGCGGGCGGAGGGCTGGGTAGATAGCGCTTGAGCCGAGTGTCAGGAGCGTTTTGTCGCTGCTCCAAGCGGGCATTAGCCTGATAGCTTAGCCATCTGAGATGCATCTCTGGCTGCCAGCGTAGCGAGGCAGCGGCAGATAAGGCGACTGTGGGAATAAATCGTCCCGTGGCCCGCTGAACTCGGATGTAGTTGGCCAACAGGGGATTGACGGCTGGAAAGAACTCCTCTATTTGTTGGAGATTGTCTCCATTCAAGTCGCGCCATTCATGGGTGCCTTGACCTGGATTAACCGCAACAAAAAGAATTTGGCGCTGAGGGGTCTGCTCGGAGGAGAGTTGGTAAAAAGTCTCCATCTCCCAGGGGCGCCATCGCAGGCGCAGACTATTTTGGCTTAGAAAGTTACGAGAGGGCAGGAGGCCAAAAGCGGCGTCTCCAGGTATAAACCATCGGTAGGTAGTAATAGTAGAAAAGCCTAATCGTTGCCCCTGGTAGCGAATTTCTACCTGCGGCATGAAAGCCCGAAATCTGGGCTTCAGAGTAAAAGTAGAATCGCCTCTCAAACTCTGCCGCTCGTATCGCCATTGGTAAGCTATTCGCCAGCTCCATTGGTCTGCTTCATATCGTATGAAAGGGGTGTATTCGTAAAATCGGAAGTTAGCGGTGTCTAAAAGCTCACTAGAGCGGCGCTCTGTCCATAGAATCGTACCGATCTGCCAAGCCTTGTATGTGTAAAAGAGGCGTCCAGTTTGCCGGAGCCAACGGTCTGCCCGCCCTTGGGCGTACGAGGGGATGTACTCGGCCAGGTAGGTTCCACCAATGCCTCGGGTGGTATCGGTTCCCTCCCAAAGAATAGCGGTGCGGAGAGTAGTCAAAGAATCGCCCCAACTACGCCAGCCAGCGTTTGGTGTGAAGCGATACCGCTTTCGGTAGCCTACGGTCAGATGTCCTTCTATGAGCCGTTCTGTTTGGCGGGCACTCAAATCGTTATAATTCCAATAGCGTCCATATTCTCGCGCGTAGATGCGGTCAGCATTCTGATAACTTGCACCGACATATTGGAAAGTAATTTCGGGGGAGAGCCACCACCTTACAGTGTCTAAGGCAGCCTGCCATCGGATCCGCTGTCGCAAAGCTATGTCCTGGATGCTACGACCAGCAAAACGGTTTTCTACATACCGACTTCCGTCTATCTCACCCTCTATCATCAGCCTTTTGAGGGTTTGCCAACTATACTGTAAGCTTAGCACTTCTATGCTTCGGGGGAGAGGGATAGCCCGTCCGATGATGTATTCGCCTCGTCCTATTCCGACCCATCGGAAGACGTTTCCATTGAGGGAGCTTGGTTCTCGGATATATTCGCCCTGTCCAGCCCCGACAAATACAAAGCTTAGTTGATAACGTGCCTCTTGTGGATCTTGGCTTACGATGAAGTACTGATACGGCTGACCTTCAATCACTGTATCGCGTGCAGCATAGCGGATAGCTCCTGCTTCATAGGGAAGGGTATCTACGCCGGGGAGTAACCCCTGTTGAGAACCGGGCGGAAGAGCCGCCAGAAGTCGCTCTTCAGCGGGTGAAAGAGTGAAATCCAGGGGACGGCGAAAGTTATCCGCTTGACGAAAGTAGGCGACTCCCATTGAAGCCTTTTCACTTTGCCACCTTTCCCCCAGCCAAATAAATCCGCGTCCATAACTGCGATCAGCATACTCAAAATCTACTACGATTCGGGTAGCTGCCGTGATAGGTACGCGGGGCATGAAGGTAATCTCCCCTACGGTGTAATCAATCACATAATCTCTGTCCTGTCCTCGCTGCATGAGGACGCCATTTACATAAACCTTCTCAGAGCCAGCCAGGATGGGGATGAACCGTTCGCCATTTTTGCCTGTGAGAGGGTAGGGACCTTGGCGTCCCTCCTGTCCCATGAAGGAGTTGGTATGAAATTGTCCCTTAGCCTCGGCAAAGGCTGCTTGCATTTCGTGCTTTCCTGCAGGTATATGTAGCTGTATGCCCAGCACATTTCGGTAGAAGTTGGCAAAGTAGGTACGGCTTTCTCTCAGCTCTAAATCTCCCAAAAGCAGTTTAGCATTTCGCCATCGCAGCCCAATATTGATTCGGTCAAAGTCCGTGAGACTTTGTGTGGCGGCCGTCTGAAATGGTAGATTTTCATCCGTGAGAGCGGCAATTACGTATAGATCAGGTGCCACTTTGCCCTCCAATGTGAGCCGAAAGGCGCTATTTAGAGTGGCATTTTGCCCTGTGCCTATGGTGAGGGAGCGGATTAGGCTTCCACTTCGGTTGATTTGAGGGATGAAGGTATCAGTAGTCGTAGATGAAAAAGGGGGCGGAGGCCGCCGGCTGCTTTGAGTGAGGCTATCCCATTTTTCTATGGCAGTCCAAGGGAGAGGTTTGAAGCGAGGTTCGGCCCGTGGAAGGCTAACTATTTTGGCCTTAATCCGCACCTTAGCCTCGTCTGATTTCCATTCAAGGGCATGTGCTGTCGAGTCATATCGCCACACTACGGCGGGCTCAAAGACCACTGAATGGGGAAGGAGCCAGCCTGCTGGTAGTGCCCATCTCCCCTGTGATGCAGGCATAATCGTGTCTATGTTTATCACCCCTTGCCCAGATAGCATACCGCTCCCCATCATCAATCCTACGCTCAGTGCTATACGCCTTCTCATGCGTAGCCAATCTCTTTTTCAAAGTTGGCGAATGTTTGGCTCCTCTGAGGTTGAGAGGTGTGCAGCTTCGGATATAGCACTTAGGAAGCTTCCGTAACTGTTTGCCAGGCCTGGGCAGACGAGGTTAGGGCGGACATAATAGCGAGAGAAAACAATTGCCCTACGCCTTGTCTCGATAAGAAAGTTTTGGGGAGGTTAGTAGAAGTCCTGTCTCAGAAAGGCTAAAATAAACGGGACTGGAGAAATACCCTAAGGCCGGAAAGCCGGCTTGGCCTTTCACCGAGGGCTGATGGGAAATGTAGTTCCAAGATGGTCGGGGCGACTGGACTCGAACCAGCGACCTCAGCGTCCCGAACGCTGCGCGCTACCAGCTGCGCTACGCCCCGCTGTGGCGAGAGCGGGAATCGAACCCGCGACCTCAGGATTATGAATCCTGCGCTCTCACCTACTGAGCTATCTCGCCTTTCAGCAAAGGTATGAATATCTCACCGACTTCGGCGCCGTAGCCAGAGTCGGGCAAGCTCCCAATCTATGGGATGGGTGATTTTGAGATTATGGGGTTCGCCAGCAACTAACCGTACAGGGAAGCCCACTGCTTCTATCCAGCTTCCTTCGTCAGTAAAGGCTGGATCAGCTGTGGGAGGCAGCTTTTTCCATGCGGAGTGCAGAATATCTCCCCTGAATGCCTGCGGCGTCTGGACTTCCCAAATTCGTTCTCTATTGATTGCCCGACTATTCTCACCTTCTACCCATCGGACAGAGAAGCTTACGGGCAGGCCGCAGACGGCTGCCCCTCTCTCTCGGGCTTCATGGTATAGACGGTTAATCAACTCTTTAGAGACAAATGGTCGGGCCGCATCATGAAAAGCTATCACCCATTCAGGCGTCAATAATTCTAATTCTTTCAGAAGGCCCAGAGCTGCTTCGGTAGAGGCACTGCGCGTATCGCCTCCCACCGTCAGATATAGGCGGGCCTGGGGAAAAGCTTCAAAAAGTATTCTTTGTCCTCGTTGAAAATGCGATAATGGAAGGACAACGACGACGGGATTGTCGGGATAGAGACTCAGAAAGGTTTCTATTGCATAGAGGAGTAGGGGGCGTTTGCCCAGGCGCCAAAACTGCTTGGGGATTTTCCCTCCCAATCTCAATCCTTTCCCTCCAGCTAACTGTACCCATACGACCCGACACCTTTCATCCTCTCCCAAAAAGCTCATAATGTCATCGCGGCGACTATGTCATCACAAGATGAGGAGTACATCGCCATAGCAACCCCAGCGAAACCCCTCGGCTAGGGCAGTTTCATAAGCCTTTTTGGCGAGCGCATATCCAGCAAAGGCAGCGGTAGCAATATAACCAGCGGATCTGGGCATATGGAATTGGGTCAGATAGATAGTTCGCATCGTCGGCCTGTAAGGGGGGAAGATAAATTTTACTGTCCAGTCTTGGGTGGGCTTGAGGTCATTGTAAGCGGATAGGCTGGATTCTATGGCGCGAAAGACACTGGCTCCCACCATGAGGATTCGCTTTCCGGCTCGATTAGCTTCGTTAATGCGCTGAGCGGAAGCCTCCGATACCTCAAACCATTCTGCATCCATGGAGAACTTGAAGAGGTCTTCTACTTCAATCGTGCGGAAGTTAGCGGCGCCAACATGGAGCGTCACTGGCACAAATTCTATGCCTTTTACCTCCAGCTCCCGAATAAGTACTCGCGTGAACGGAAGACTGGCGTCGGAAGGTTGTACCGAGCCCGAAATACCGCTCCATACTGGACGGAAGTCTCGGTAATCTTCAGGTCGGTGAGGGCGCTTGATGTATCGGGGTAGGGCCATGCGTCCGATGCTTTCTATGATAGCAGAGAAGGATTCACTCGGAGGGACAATAAAGCGGATCGCCCGCTCTCGGCTGGTGGTATTGTCTACTACTTCGGCCATCAAATGGCTGCCAGGAAAAATCAGTTTATTTCCCACACGAATCTTCCTGGCAGGTTCTACCATCGCATTCCAAAGATGGGTTTCGGGGTCCAACTCCCTAAGTAATAAAACTTCCACTGGGGCCGTGCTGCGTTCTTTATGTCCGATTAGGAGACAGGGAAAGGAAAGAGAGTTATTGTACACAATCACATCGCCCGCTTCCAGAAAGTTAGGCAGCTCGGAAAAAGAATGGAGAGTAATTTGGCCTGAGTCGCGTCGGGCCACCATCATACGATTACTTCCGCGCGGCTCTGGTGGATATTGGGCGATTAGGTTTTCAGGCAGCTCAAATGCATAGTCAGAAAGGCGACTGCTCATACCTTTGTAGGCGGCAAAGATACCATGTTTGGAGAAGCTTTTCGCCAAACCCTCCGTAATATTGAGGCCCATCGTCGGCGATCTTTCCTCACGCTTCTGACCATTGCTATCGGAATATTTTCAGTCGCCTCTGTACGCGTTTTTACTTATTCTATGGAGCGCTCTATCATTGGGCGATTTGAGCGGCTCGGTACTTCTACGGTGTACGTTCATCATTTTCCATGGCGGTTTTCAGATGAAAATTGGCAGGAATATTTTCGACGCCCGAGAATCAGCCCAACAGATTACGATGCAGTGCGTTCGGGACTTATAGCAGAGGCATGGGTAGCGCTGAGATATGATCGCTCTTCTGAAAAAGTATCGTTCAAAAATGTTTCGGAGGAAGTTCGAGTAATCGGTGTAACAGAGGATTTTCATGAAGTTTTCCCGTTAGACATCAAATATGGTCGTCTTTTTACGCAGGAGGAGTTGCGTCGGGGTGTTCCAGTGGCATTATTAGGGAACCGATTAGCGCGCTCGCTCATAGGCGGAGAAAATGCGATTGGTTCCGAAGTGCGGTATGCTGGACGCAGCTTTCGCGTGATAGGGGTTTTACGCTCTCAGGGGAGCTTTGGGGGAGATTTCGACCGAGGCATGATAATACCTTTTCAGGCCATGTACCGTTATCGGGGGCTTCAGCGCTATCAGGGAGATAGAACCCTTCTTGTTCGGGCCAAAGATCCTGAGGCTCTGCCCATAGACCTTCTTGAGAGGCGAGTTCGGTGGCTTGTTCGTTCGGCTCGACACCTTCCGCCTCGCTTGCCCGATAATTTCGCTATCAATCGGCAAGATGCTCTATTGGATCAAGTGTATAAAATCACCGGTTACGTGGAGACTGTGGGCTTGTTCATAGCGGGGTTTGCTTTGGTAGTAGGCGGCTTTGGAGTGGCCAATATTCTGTACATTGCTGTGAGGGAGCGGCGCGGAGAGGTTGGCATCCAGCGCGCTATGGGAGCCCCCAGGGTGTTCATTCTGATCCTCTTTCTCATAGAAGGCATTCTCCTGACGTTGGCGGGCGGACTGGTAGGACTCTTTCTCACCGGAGCTCTTACAGTGGGATTATCTGACTGGGCAGCCAATGAAGGGATCACCTTGGCATTTTCTTTCAAGGATTTGATTTGGACCATAATAGTCACTGTAAGCGTAGGACTCTTAGCAGCTCTATCACCAGCTTGGAGGGCGGCTCACCTTCATCCGATCGAGGCTATCCGAAGTAGCTATTGACCATGGAACTCTCAGCTGTCCTTATTACTTACAACGCTGAGCGTCACTTACGCGCTTGCCTGGAATCCCTCCAAGAGGTGGCGGACGAAATCATCATCGTAGATAGCGGTTCTACAGACTCCACGCAGGAAATCGCCAAGGCCTTCTCCAAAGTTCGATGGTATGAACGCGAATTTGATGGGTACGGCAGCCAAAAAAATTACGCCAATAGCCTGGCTCAGGGACGCTACATTCTCTCGGTAGATGCAGATGAAGTGCTGTCCCCCGAACTCCAGCAAGCCATCTTGACGCAAAAAGGTAAATGGAGTGCCGAGGCTTATTCGTTTCTGCGCGTAGCGGTGTATTGTGGAGCGTTTGTGCGGGCGGCGGGTTGGTATCCGGACTGGAAGCTACGTTTATTTCGCCGGGAAATCGCCCAATGGAGTGACGACCCCGTGCACGAGCGTCTCCTCCTTCGCTCCGGAGCGAAAGTGATGCGTCTCGCCGGAGAGATGTGGCATTATACCTACGATTCCCCCGAGGAGAATCTCCTTCGCACCAGTAAATATGCCTGGCTCTCGGCTGAAATGTTATTCAAGGCTCGTCGGTCTCCTAACTGGTGGCGCGGTTTTGGGAAAGCTACCGCTCGCTTTGTTAAAAGCTTATTCATCAAAAGGGGATGGAAATTAGGGTGGCGGGGGGTCAGCATAGCTTTTTTAGGGGCTATTTACTATGTGCTAAGGGAAATTTATCTGTCTTATCTTTACCATCGCGGCACTTCCGCCCATATCGTATCTTCGTCACATGTATCGTCTTTTTCTTCTCCTGAGTCTGTGGATGTGGGGGCAGCAGACTCGGGGCTTACGTATAGCTCGTAGAGATGGGCCTTCCGTATTGGAGAACCCTGCTCGAGATGCTTATCAGCGACCTGAACAGCTTTTGGACTGGGTAGAAGAAAAGTTGGGCCCCCTTCGAGGTAAGCGCATATACGACTTAGGGGCGGGAACGGGCTACTATGCGTGGCGATTTGTGCGTCGTGGGGCTACGGTCATCGCTATGGAGATTGATGAATCGCTTCTCTATTACATGGAGCGGCGGCGAGATTCACTTGGTATTCCCCCTACCCAGTGGGAAATTCGCAGAGGGATACCCGACCGACCTTTGCTTTCTCCTAAGGAAGTAGATATGGTCTGGATGGCAGATGTTTACCATCACCTTCCCAATCGGATCGCCTACCTACGGCAGCTTTATGCCCTTCTACCCGAGTCGGCTCCTCTTATACTGATTGAATGGGCCCCGCGAGAAAGCCCTGTGGGGCCTCCCCTCTCTCATCGGCTATTTCCTATGCAGATAGAAGCTGAGCTGGAAGCAGCGGGATTCCAGATAATGATTTTAGAAGAGCGCCTTTTGCCTTATCATTATATTCTCGTGGCTCGTAAGGTCCAAAGGGGCAAGTGATATCCTGTCTAAGCGGGGATATTTGGCTTCACCGTTGGAGTCTCCTCAAGCTTTTTAGCCAGCTGACACAAATGATATAGGTGGATAGTGCCAATCAAACTTCCCACCATTCCGATCAGCCCTATTAACACCCATTCGCTGACCTCAACCTTTATTAGCCACAGAGACGCACCAGAGAGCAGAAGTTGGCCGAGTGTGAGGAGGATAGGTATACGGCGAGCGGACATGCCTATTTGGGCTAAACGGTGGGTCAGGTGGTCCGTTCCTCCATGAAAGGGGCTGCGACCAGACCATAGTCGCATTAGGCTCACCCAGAAAGTGTCCCCAGCCAGTATCGCGAATATAGTCACAAGTAGGAGGGTTTTCGTCCAAGCAGAGGAGGTATGAAGGAGGGGACTATGCCAGACTTCAGTTCCCCAATAACCCAAGAGATAGCCTAAGAACTGGCTGCCATTATCCCCCATGTACAGACGGGAGGGGTGAAAGTTGTGTATGAGGAAAGCTATCAGAGCCCCTATCATTCCCACATACAAAAAGTAGTGGGAACCGAAGGGTAAGAGCCAGAAGGTAGTCATAAGGAGAGCAGCAGTAATGCCGCCAGCCACGCCGTCCATATTATCCATCATGTTGACAGCATTCATGACGGCCACATACCAGAAAAGGGTGAAAAGTACCGATAGCACGGGCATCTGCGGGAGGGTCAGTAAAGGGCTTCCTAATATGATAGCAGTGCCGGCGGCGCTGAGCTGTCCCAGTAGTTTGACATAGGGTAGAGAGACATAGGCATCATCTGCCAGACCCGTTAGGAAGGCTATCACGCTACCAGCGATAAAAGCCCGGCTGATTTGAGTGTCCATCGGACGCCAGGCGGCTATGCCTAAACAGACGATAAAGAAAGCTATACCACCGATTATGGGTTTTTTTCGGCTATCCCAACGGCGCTGATTAGGGATGCCCTGGCTCAGAGCCCCTAACCGGCGAGCAAAGCGGAGAAAAATCTCGTTCCACACCCAGACAAAGAGGAAGCTGGCGGTGATTACAAGTCCTGTGACCATATCAAACTATGCTTCCCCATATGACAAAGGTAGTAGGTTTGTACTTTTGTCAGGTGCTGAAATCTACTCCTCTGCGTGAGGTGCATCTCAAAGCAGGCGCTACCTTGACGCCCTTTGGCGGCTGGGAAATGCCTCTGCGCTATAAAAGCGAGCTTAGTGAACATCAAGCAGTGCGGACAGTTGCGGGCCTATTCGATCTATCTCACATGGGAGAGCTCCTTGTGCGAGGAGAGAGAGCCGCCGAGTGGCTCAACACTGTGCTCACCAACGACATTCGTAAGCTTTCTCCTGGGAAAGCCCAGTACACCTTCCTGCTGAATCCGAATGGCGGTATTGTGGATGACCTGATTGTTTATCAGTTAGAAGCGGAGCTATTCATGCTCGTCGTAAATGCCGCTACTACTCACAAAGATTGGGAATGGCTTCAAGCTCATCTGCCACCTGAGGGAGTAGTGCTGCAAAACATTTCTGATGATACTGTCCTTCTCGCTCTGTCAGGGCCTGAGAGCGAATCTGTATTGAGCCAGTTTACTGAGGCTCCGATTCATACTATGCCCTACTACACCTGCATAAGGGCTGAGGTAGCTGGCATACCTAATGTTTTGATTGCCACTACAGGATATACAGGAGAATGGACCTATGAGCTTTTTGTGCGGAGGGAACATGGGGAGAAGCTATGGCAGGTATTGACTTCCAACCCTCAGGTAGCCCCAGCGGGTTTAGCTGCGCGAAACACTTTGCGGTTGGAGATGGGATATCTGCTCTACGGTACCGATATAGATGAGACCACTTCTCCGTTGGAGGCCTCAGCCGCTTGGGCAGTGAAAATGGAGAAAGGCAACTTTATTGGCCGAGAGGCCCTACTTAGACAAAAAGACAAGGGGCTTTCTCGCAAACTTTTCGGACTGATGAGTGAATCTACTCGGATCATTCCGCGAAATGGTACCCCCCTCATGGACGCAGACGGTCAGGAAATAGGCCGCGTCACTTCGGGCTCTATTGGTCCTACTGCCGGAAGGGGCGTAGCCTTGGGCTATTTGCCTCCGAATTATCAACTGGGAGACACGGTGTATTTTTCTCTCCGAGGGCAGAAGATGCCGCTGACCGTAGTGCGGCCTCCTTTCGTTTCAGACACTTCTCTCATTCGCCGCCAAAAGGCTCGCGTATGAGACTGCGACCACTGGTACGGGTGTGCTTGTCGACGGCCCTAATCCCGCAGTTTCGAGTGGAGGATTATGTGACTGTGGTTATAGATATTCTTCGGGCGACCACCAGTTTCGCAGTGGCGATGCATAGAGGGGTGAGTGAGATCCGCCCCGTTCGTTCTTTGCGGGAATGCCGTCGACTCGGACGGGAAGGCTACTTGACCGCCGCAGAGCGCGGCGCTAAGAAAGTTCCTGGCTTTGATTTCGGCAACTCTCCCTATGACTTCTTGGAGGCCGATTTAGAAGGTAAAAAGCTTGCCTTCACCACTACGAATGGAACCCGAGCTCTGTGGGCCGTCCGTCATGCTAAGAAAGTCGTCACTGGGGCTTTCGTCAATATGTCTGTCCTCGTGTCGTGGCTTCGACAGCAGTATGAGCCCGTGCTCTTGGTGTGCTCTGGGTGGAAAGATCAGGTCAACTTGGAAGACACCCTCTTTGCAGGGGCTGTGGCGACAGAACTGGAAGGGGATTTTCGGGTGAATGATGACGCTACGCTCATCGCTATGAGCTTGTACCAGCAAGCCGACCATCGCAAAAAGTACTATTTGGAGCATTCGGCGCATTTTGATCGGCTGATAGAGCTGGGCATGCAGAATGATGTCAAGTATTCCCTACGACGAGATTTGCACCCAGTGCTTCCCTACTACCAGGAAGGGCGCCTCATTAATGCGCTGACGGTTCCTGTCTGATGGGTAAAGTTCGCCGGGTTTCCCTTCGTCCAGGAAAGGCCGAAAAGATTCGCCGCCAGCGGCATCCCTGGCTCTTTTCTGGAGCATTTGCGCCCGAGGCTGTTGCCGAAGCAGGAGATATTGTTTGCGTTTGCGATGAACATGGTCAGCCGATTGGATATGGTTTTTGGGAGCCTGATAGTCCAATACGGTGTCGCGTATTTTGGTGGGAAGGGAGCAAGCGAGCCATCAATGAAAGCTTTTGGCAAGCGGTGCTCGAGCGGGCGTGGACCCTGCGCCGCAGTCTCCCCGATTTATCGGTTTCTAATAGTTATCGCCTCGTCAATAGTGAAGGAGACGGCCTTCCTGGGGTGATTGTAGACATTTATGACACCGTGGCGGTTCTTCAACTGCGGATCAGTGGGGCAGAACGCTTGCGGCCTACTCTCCTGAGGTTTTTGAGAGAAAACTTGCCGATTCGCGGAGTCTATCAGCGGCGAGATAGTCCTACAAATTCGGAGTGGGTTTGGGGAGAAAGGCTGCCGGAGGTGCTTTTACAAGAGTACGGATTGACCTTCAAAGTTTCCATTGAGACAGGGCAAAAGACCGGTTTCTTTTTAGATCAGCGTCATAATCGACAGCTTCTGCGCCAGTATAGCGCCGGCAGGCGAGTAGCTAACTTTTTTGCCTATACTGGTGGATTTACGATTTATGCAGCGGCGGGGGGGGCTACTGAGCTACTCTCAGTAGAGATTATGCCTGAACCTGCGACTCTCCTCCTTGAAAACCTTCACCTTAATGGTTTCACTGCTATTCCGCACACATTATGGGTAGAGGATGCATTTGATGCTCTCCAGAAGATAGAGAAGGGCTACTGGGATATCATCATCTTGGACCCGCCGGCTTTTACTCATCACCAAGAGGCCCTTCCGCAAGCTCTGCGCGGGTATAAGGAGATCAATCGTCGGGCGCTGCGATTGCTTCCTGTCGGGGGGCTGCTTTTTACTTTTTCCTGTTCTGCTCATGTGACGCCACAGATTTTCCGAGATATGCTCTTAGAGGCTGCAATGGATGCCGATAGGTCCGTCCAGATTTTGCATTTTCTTCATGCGCCACCTGATCATCCCATAGACCTTTTCCACCCTCAGGGGGAATATCTCAAGGGCTTCGTGGTACGAGTGATGTAATTTCCTATCTTTGCCCCCCATGATAATCATCGAGCCCCAGGAAGGAGAGAACTTAGAGAAAATGCTTCGGCGCTACAAGCGAAAGTTTGATAGGCTGGGTATTGCCCGAGAGGTTCGCAATCGGATGTACTTTATTCCCAAGTCTGTGCAGCGGCGCGAGCAAATCAAACGCGCTGCTTATCGTCAGCGGCTCCAGCAGCTCCAGGGGAGCTGAGTGCTGCTGGCCATAGAGACTTCCTGTGATGATACGGCCGCCTGTCTGTATCAGGATGGGCGGGTTCTATCCCATGTGGTATTTCGTCAAGAGGTTCATGCTGCCGTAGGCGGTGTTATCCCAGAGTGGGCCTCACGCGAGCATGAGGTGAAGTTGCCCCTTGCGGTACAAACGGTTATGTCTCAAGTGGGATGCTCCTACGCTGATTTGACTGCTGTGGCTGCTGCCCAAGGCCCTGGCCTTATAGGCTCGCTGCTCATAGGCTCTACTTATGCTCGGGCTCTTGCAGGTGCTTGGGGGGTCCCTTTCATTGGGGTGCATCATTTAGAGGCTCATGTTCTCTCTTTGGAGCTAGGTGAGCGTCCCCCTTTCTACCCTATGATCGTGTTGGTGGCTACAGGAGGACATACACATCTATTTCGAGTAGTTCATCCTCTCCGAATGGAACTCTTGGGCCGCACTATTGATGACGCAGTCGGCGAAGCCTTTGATAAAGTAGCAGCCTCTCTGGGCCTACCTTATCCTGGGGGGCCAGAGATAGAGGCTCTGGCTCGCGCAGGGAATCCCTTAGCGATTACCTTTCCTACGCCGCGCACTCCTCAGGAATGGGATTTTAGCTTTAGCGGCCTAAAAACCGCTTTTCTCCACGCTCGTCAAAAGTATCCGGCCCTTCCTCTGCCTGATTTATGCGCCAGCTGGCAGCATGCCGTAGTGACTTACCTCACAGACAAACTTCTCGGCGCTGCTAAGGCCCTTCGCATACCGCGAGTAGGGCTTGTAGGCGGAGTCGCAGCCAATACCTACTTGCGTCAATACCTCCAAGCTCAAGCGGCCGCCCAAGGCTATGAGGTCTACCTCACCCCCTTGCCATACTGCATGGATAACGCTGCTATGATAGCGGTGGCGGCTTGGCATAAATACCTAAACGGCGTTTATTCCCCTCTTACCGAAGCGCCATTTGCGCGGTAGGGGCCTGAATACCGGGATTTTTCTCTTGAATCCTCGCTGTGGACTTGGAGCCAGGCGAGGGGGAGTAAAGAGTTTATGGCTTTGAAAGGTGCTGCTTCTGTGGAGGCTGATAACTTTGCCGCTGGCTCATGACTTGGCTGGCGCCACTATATGGATTTCTTCGCCGTCCATACAGCCGAATTGCAGCTCTGCATCAAGATGCCTTGACCCCTCAGAACCGTTGGCTGGCTTTCCTCGTGAAGCAAGGAGCGCGTACCGCCTATGGGAAAGCGGTAGGTCTTTCCTCAGAGATGTCCTACGATCAGTTTCGTCGAACTGTGCCTATCCAGCCCTATGAAGAGCTTTACCCATGGATAGAGCGGCACCTGCGCGGCGAGAAAGACGTCCTTTGGCCAGGAGCAGTGCGTTGGTTTGCCCGTTCCTCCGGCACTACGAATGACCGCAGCAAATACATTCCGATTACCTCCGAAAGTCTCCGATTTAATCATTTTCGGGCTTCCAAGCAGCTTTTTGCCACTTACCTGACGCTCTACAAGGACCACACGCATCTACTGGAAGGCAAAATCATCAGTATCGGGGGCTCTCATCAAGTGAGCCATCTCGGCCAGCATGCTCGATATGGGGATTTGAGTGCAGTTCTTTTGGCGAATATGCCAGCGTTTTATCGCCCATTTCGTGCCCCTTCGCTGGACATTGCCCTGATTGCGAGCTGGGAAGAGAAGCTCCCTCGCATGGTGGAGGCCCTTCTGTCCGAAAGACATAAAATCGTCGGATTGGCTGGCGTGCCTACCTGGACGATTCTACTATTTGAGGCGCTCCTTCACCGGACAGGAGCGGCTAACATTTTGGAGGTATTTCCGCGCTTTGAGGCCGTTTTTCATGGGGCTGTGAGCTTTACCCCTTATGAAAAGCTTTTTGCTCAATATCTACCCTCCCCACAGGTTCGTTACATGGAGATTTACAATGCATCGGAGGGATTTATTGCCTTCCAGGATACAGTTGAATCTCGGGACATGCTGCTCATGGCGGATCATGGAATCTTTTATGAGTTTATTCCGTTTTCGGCCTGGGAGGCAGGACGCTGGGAGGCTATTCCTCTCTCGGAGATTGAAGTGGGGGAGACCTACGCTCTCGTCCTTACCACAGTGGGGGGGCTGTGGCGCTATCTGATCGGAGATACGGTACGTTTTACCAGTAAAATGCCCCCTCGTCTGCGCATTGTAGGACGCACTCGCCATTACATTAATGCCTTTGGCGAAGAGGTGATGATAGAGCAGGCTGAGAGTGCTCTGCATTTCGCCTGTCAAGTCACAGGCGCGCAGGTTCGGGATTACACCGTAGCCCCCGTCTTCATGGATGCTGGGCGGAGGGGGGCTCATCAGTGGCTAATTGAGTTCGTGCAAATGCCTCGAGATATGCAGGAGTTCATTCACACTTTGGACAGGAAGCTTCGCGAGCTCAACTCTGACTATGACGCTAAGAGAGAAGGGGATCTTGCTCTGGGGCTGCCCGAAGTAGTGGCTCTACCCCCAGATACCTTCTATCAGTGGCTCAAAAGGAAAGGGCGCCTCGGCGGTCAAAATAAGGTGCCTCGCCTTTCTACAGAGCGGATTTATGCGGATGAGATTCTGGCTATGGTGCACAGCCTTTCTCAGTAGCTGTCAGCCGAACCTTCCTCCACCTCCTATATCTCAGGATACGACCGTAGCGATTATCCAGGAGATTTATGCGGCCAGAGCCTATCTACTGGCTCGTAACTTGACTCCAGTGGCCACCGATAGTCTTTTATCTATCCACACCCATCATCTCCTGCGCCGCTATGGTATTGATTCTACTCGGTGGGAGGCCCTTCGGAAATATTGTACGAAACATCCTCAGTACTGGCAGATTCTCTTGGAGCAGGCCCTTTCAACGAGGGATTGAGGCTCAAATTAGCCTGCCGAAGTATCTCCGGCCGCTAGGTGAGCTTCCAGAAAGCATTCTTGGTGGGCAATGGGGAGGCGGCTCATCTCCTATCGTAAGTGCTGAAAAGTGGCGTACAAGAGAGCTGTCCACAGAGAGTTCCTTGCTCATAGCGAGCTATCTTGGCGTAGAGGCGCGCTAAATGATGCAGGGTGGCGAGATAGTTAGGATGTTGACGACCGAGGGTTTGGGCTTCTATTTGGGCGACTTTCTGGAAGAGGGCTTCAGCTTCGGCGTAGCGGCTCTGGGCTCGGTACACCCGAGCTAAGTTGTTGAGAGTAGTGAAGTAGTGTGGATGTTGAAGCCCTAAGGTTTGCGCTTGGGCTTCGGCGACTTGGTGTAAAATCGCCTCTGCTTCGGCATAACGCCCTTGGTATTGGTACACTACGGCCAAGTTATGCAGAGTAGTGAGATAAGTGGGATGCTGTTTGCCGAGGGCTTGGGCCTCGGCCTAGGCGACCTGCTGAAAAAGGGTTTCTGCTGCGGCATAGCGTCCCTGGTCCCGATATACCCAACCTAAGTTGTGGAGCGCAGCAAGAGAGAGTACGGATGTGAAGAATCCAAACGCCGGCTCATCTGCCAGCCAAGATATCGCTCTACATCAAATGGGTTAGTTTAGGCCTTGCTGAGCTTGATGGAGTACCAACCTTGACAGAAACTGGATTGGATCAATAAGGAGGGCTCATCAGAGCCTGCGAAGAGCAGGCCGAAATGGCGTGAGACGGGAACGAACATAAGGCTGTGCTTTTCCTTTCGTTATCTATACCACCTTGCAAACTTTCATAGGCGGGAGCATATGTATGCACAGAGGGCTAAACCAGGGGGCCTATCTTTCTATCAGCTCAATGGTATGTTTTACTTTGGCTTGTGCGGCTCGTGATCATCGGTACAGGGCGAATGGGTCAGGCCTTGGCTCAGATTGCCGTTGAAAAGGGTCATACCATCCTTACCCAGGTTGGGCGTTTCGGTTTTGAGATTCTGAGTGGTATTCGGGCTGATGTGGTGATAGACTTTTCTCATGCGTCTCAGGTACCGCTCATCGTCGAAGCTTGTCTACGAGAGAATCTGCCCCTTATCACTGGAACGACCGGCTGGTACGAACATTTACCCCTACTTCGAGCGAAGGCGGCTGCTTATCCCACAGCACGGTGGCTATGGGGGGGAAATTTTAGTCGAGGCATCGCTCTATTCAAGATTCTCCTCAAGAGCTTGGCCTCTTTGTCTTGGTCTCAGCTTTCGGGGTGGGAAGCGATTTTGGTGGAGACTCATCATCATCGCAAGAAGGACGCTCCGAGCGGCACGGCCATAGAACTCACTCAAATATTTCCCGTTGTCAAAGCTATTCACAGCTTGCGCGTTGGAGAGGTGATTGGGGAACATCGCCTACTGCTCAGCGGGCCCGGCGAAGAGGTAGAAGTCCTTCATCGCGCTCACGATAGGCGCATCTTTGCCGAGGGGGCTATATGGGCAGCTCAATGGCTTCTCAATCAAGGGCATTTCGTAGGGCCGTTTGAGGAAGCTTTTAGCCTAAGCATGCGCCAGTAGTCTGAAGTTCAAATGGTATCTTCCTTTGCATTCCAGGCCTGCCAGCGATGTAGAGAGTGGGAGAGGGGTACTTGTGCTTTGCTTAGTCGGGTGTCTCCTATGCCCAAAGGGCTCTATGAGCGCTTCTGGAAGTCGGAATAGCCCAGAGACCTCCACACACCATCCTTTTTTTCCCTTTGGCATCGAAATGGGAGAATTGGCTCGGGAAGGTTCAGATGCCTCGACTTCCTTGTACGCTGCAGAGTCTGCCTGCGCAGCTCGCAGCACTGGTTTTTTATCCTTTGCACACTCTGAGGCTTTTCGACGGGATAAAGACATGGAGGATTTGCATAAGAGGCAAAGGCTCATTCCGTCCTTTCAGAAGAGAGTGAAAGGGGAGAGAAGTTTCCCATTACTATTTTCAGCTCGCTCTGTCTCGGAGAGGAGGGAACCATTGAAGGGAACCCTTGCCATTTCAGATTGGGGTGGGGTGCTGGCAAAGTGTTTATTTTCGTCTGGTGGAGATAGAGGCTGCTCGTGAGCTTCTCCCTGAGCTTCCGGGCGTCTATAAATTTCTCAACGCTCGGGGAGAAGTAATCTATGTGGGCAAGGCGCGCAACCTGCGTCGGCGGGTACAGAGTTATTTCAGTCGGGTCGATGATCCGCGATGCGACTACAAGACGCGCGCCCTGGTGCGGCATGCGACGGGAATAGAGTGGATTGTGACTGATACCGAATGGGATGCCCTCCTCCTGGAGAATAACCTCATCAAGTACTATAACCCTCGCTATAACGTCCTTCTCAAGGATGGGAAGACCTACCCCTACCTCTGTATTACGGAGGAGCATTACCCTCGCTTACTCTTCGTTCGCCAAAAGGTGTACCCAAATGCCAAATATTACGGCCCTTTCCCTGGGGGCGGAATGCTCCGAATCCTGATGGAACTTTTTCGCAACTTGTACAAGCTGAGGGACTGTGATTTGCGCCTGACGCCTGAGGGAGTAGCTCATGGGCGTTTTCGAGCTTGTGTCAAATACTATATCGGAAGCTGTGCGGCTCCATGCATAGGAAAGCAGTCGTATGAGGCGTATCGTGAAGCCGTAGCAGAGATTCAGCGCCTGTTAGAAGGCGAATGGGAAGCGGTACTTGCCGAGATAGACAGACAGAGAAAGCAGGCGGTAGAGGAGTTAGACTTTGAGCGCGCCCATGAGCTGAAGAAGCGAAGCGAGCAGCTTCGGGCTTATCAGCAGCGAAGTTTGGTAGCCGATGCTGCGCTCGGTGATGTAGAAGTGATTAGTATAGTGGCTGGGGAGCGCACCGCAGTCGCTCACCACCTCTCTGTACAAAAAGGTAGGATCGTAGCCAGTCATACCTGGCAGTTTTCGGCTACAGATTGGGCTCAGCTTCCAGAAGAGATACTTGATAGAATAGTCGGAGAAATTGCTAATGACCAGGGACGACTCGCTTCCCAAATTCTAATAGATGGATGGGACCCTGATAGGCCCCTTCCTACGCATGCGGAAATCTCTTACTTGCTTCCCAATACGCCAGAGTGGGAAGCATTAGCGCTCCTATGCCGAAAAACCGCTCTGTCCCTCTCTGAGGAGAAAAACGCCCTCATTTCTAACAGAGCCTCTAAGTATCAGGCTGTCCTCCAAGAGCTAGCCGAGATTCTGAAGCTTCCTAAACTTCCTATTCGCATAGAGTGTATAGATAACTCGCACATTCAGGGGGCTCACTTAGTGTCTGGAGTAGTAGTCTTTCTGAATGGTCAGCCTCGCCGCAGCGAGTATCGCCGATATATTCATGAGGGGATTCCAGTAGGGGATGATTTTGCTGCTATGCGAGCCGTGATTAGGCGCCGATATGAAAAGCGTCTCCGAGAGGGTATGCCCCTACCAGATCTTTTACTGATAGATGGTGGTAAAGGGCAGCTTTCCGCTGCTATGGAGGCGATGCAGGCGATTGGAATGCAAGTACCTGTTTTTGCCCTGGCCAAGAAGAAAGAAGAAATCTTCGCCCCCTACCAGAGCGAACCGATCTACATAGACAAGCGCAGTCCTGTTCTACATCTACTCCAGCGCATTCGGGATGAGACGCATGAGACGGCTATAGGCTTTCATAGGCAGCGGCGAGATGCTGCTACCCTGCGTACCGCCCTCCTGTCTGTGCCGGGTATAGGGGTAAAGCTGACAGAAAAGCTCCTCACTGAATTCGGCTCTTTGGAGCGTCTAAGAGCGGCTTCTATCCAAGAGCTGGAAAGGGTAGTCGGCAAGCAGCGCGCCCAAACACTTTACAGCTTCCTGCAAAATGTCTAAGTCTATTGGAGAAATCTTAGAGCAGTTTTTCGCTGGGCGGCTATCCTCAAAAGCCCCATTAGAGGCTCAACTTCGGGAGACTTGGCATCGCCTCATGGGGGCTGAGATAGCTTCAGCTACCACTCGCATTATGGTCAGTAGGCAGCGCTGTGTGATTTATCTCAAAGACCCCTTACTGCGGGAAGAGCTGCGGTATAGAGCTTCACAAATCTTAGAAGCCTTTCAAGCAGCAGGCTTCCCCGATCTGCGCAAAGTGGAGATTAGGCACGAACTGTAAGCTAAACAAGCATGAATGCCAGAAAAAAATGGGGAAGAAGTGGGAACAATCCCATTTCCTCCCCTGCTCCCCTTTTAGGTGAACCCTAATCGCTACTGCTTAGCGAATGTGAGGATCAGGGGTGAGATTAGCCCAGATGAAGTCTCGCTGAAGCTGCGCTATGGCCGTTAGAGGAATCTTAGCGGGGCATTCTACGGCACAGGCGCCAGTGTTGCTACAATGCCCAAATCCTTCTAAGTCCATTTGAGCTACCATTCGTTTGACCCGCTCCCGCCGTTCTGGCTGACCCTGCGGCAGCATAGCTAAATGAGCGACCTTAGCAGCGGTAAATAGCATTGCTGAGGCGTTCTTACAAGCTGCTACACACGCTCCGCAGCCAATGCAAGTCGCATAGTCAAAGGCCCTATCCGCATAGGGTTTAGGAATAGGAATGGAGTTGGCATCTGGCGCACTCCCAGTGTTGACAGAAATGTATCCGCCTTTCTGGATAATGCGGTCCAGGGCAGAGCGGTCTACTACCAAGTCTTTGATGACAGGGAAAGGCTTAGCCCGAAAAGGCTCTATGGTAATCGTATCACCGTCTTTGAAATGACGCATATAGAGGCGGCAAGTGGTGATATTGGGGAGCGGGCCATGTGCTCTACCATTGATAAAGAGCCCACAGGAACCGCATATCCCTTCTCGACAGTCATGGTCAAATGCCACAGGTTCTTTCCCCTCTCGGATGAGCCTTTCGTTCAGAATATCCAGCATCTCTAAAAAGGAGGCATCCGGCGAAATGCCATCTACTTCATAGGTCTCAAATCGGCCAGGGTCTTGTGCGTTTTTCTGTCTCCAAATCCGCAAGATGAATCGCATAAGGTGTGCGGTTTATTTGTAACTTCGGACAGTTGGTTTGACAAACTCAAAGTTGAGCGGTTCTTTGTGGAGAATGGGAGCCTCTCCTTCCCCAGCCCATTCCCACGCAGCGACATAAGCGTATTTTTCATCATTGCGCAAGGGCTCTCCCTCCGCCGTTTGGTACTCCTCACGCAGGTGGCAGCCACAGGATTCTTCTCTGTGGTAGGCGTCCACAATCATCAGTTCGCCCAGTTCCAGGAAGTCAGCCACCCGCAAAGCTTTTTCTAAGTTTTGATTGAACTCTTGCCCCGTACCTGGCACGCGTACTTCTCGCCAGAAGCGCTCTCGCAGTTCTCGCACTTGGTGGAAAGCCTCGGACAGGCCAGAAGCATTGCGAGCTAAGCCGCATGCGTCCCACAGGATTTTCCCGAGCTCTCGATGGAACTCATCCACGGTGCGAGTGCCTTTGGCAGAAAGGACTCGCTCTATACGCTGCTTAGTTTCCTTTTCAGCTTCGACAAAGGCCGCAGTATCCGTAGAAGGTTTCTCGAAGAGCTGGGTAGCAAGGTAATCTCCAATAGTGTAGGGAAGGATAAAGTACCCATCGGCAAGGCCTTGCATGAGAGCGCTGGCGCCGAGGCGATTAGCCCCATGATCGGAGAAGTTAGCTTCTCCTATGGCGTACAGGCCAGGGATGTTAGTCATGAGGTTATAGTCTACCCAGAGCCCGCCCATCGTGTAATGAACAGCGGGGTAGATTCGCATGGGCGTTTCCCATGGGCTTTCGCCGGTGATTTCTTCATACATTTCGAAGAGATTACCGTAGCGCTGGTAGATCACCTCTCGCCCCAAGCGTTTGATAGCATCAGAGAAATCCAAGTATACCGCTCGGCCTGTGGGACCGACCCCATATCCCATGTCGCAGACGCGTTTGGCCGCGCGGGAGGCGATGTCTCGAGGCACTAAGTTTCCGAAAGAAGGATACCACTCCTCTAAGTAATACCAGCGTTCGTGTTCTGGAATCTCATGAGGGGGACGCTTGTCACCCGGAGTGCGAGGTACCCAAACCCGGCCATCATTGCGCAAACTCTCACTCATGAGAGTAAGCTTCGATTGATACTCTCCTGATTGCGGAATACAGGTGGGATGTATCTGTACGAAGCTGGGGTTGGCAAAGTAAGCCCCTCGGCGGTGAGCCCTCCATATAGCTGTGGCATTAGAGAGCTTAGCGTTAGTAGAAAGGTAGTATGCATTTCCATAGCCACCTGTAGCCAGGACTACCGCATGGGCAGCTACTCGGTGGATTTCGCCAGTAATCAGGTTTCGTACAATGATACCTCTGGCGCGTCCTTCATCCACCACAATGTCTAAGACCTCGTGATTGTAATACACCTTGACGTTCCCTTGCTCTACTTGCCGCTGAAGGGCGGCATACGCACCGAGTAGGAGCTGCTGACCAGTTTGACCTCTTGCGTAGAAGGTACGCATAAGCTGTGCCCCACCGAAGGATCGCGTGTCTAGATAGCCTCCATACTCACGAGCAAAGGGGACCCCTTGAGCCACGCAGTGATCAATAATCTTGACACTGACTTCGGCGAGCCGATACACATTAGACTCGCGCGAGCGAAAATCCCCCCCCTTGATAGTATCGTAAAAGAGCCGCCAAATACTGTCCCCATCATTGCGGTAGTTTTTGGCGGCATTTATACCGCCCTGGGCGGCGATACTATGAGCACGACGCGGAGAGTTGTGATAAACGAATACCTTCACCTGATAGCCTAACTCTCCAAGGCTGGCGGCTGCGGAAGCCCCAGCTAATCCCGCTCCAACTACGATAACCTCAAGCTTCCGTTTGTTATGCGGCGCTACTAACCGCAGGCTATCTTTGTGACGAGTCCAACGCTTCTCTAAATCTCCCGAAGGACAACGGTTATCTAATATTGGTGCACCTTCCCTCCAAGATATAGAGGGACTGACCGTGACAGGTGAAGGTACGACTAAGGTCTCTGCCATAGGCTCATCAATTTTTGGCTATCAAAAAGTAAATGGGAATAATAGCAAACCCTAAGGGGACTATAAATGCGAAAGCCGCCGCCGCCCATCTAATAAGCCGCTCTATCCGAGAGTTCATGACTAACCCTAAGGTTTGAAACCCGCTATAAAACCCGTGAGCCAAGTGGAATGCCAGTAAAACCATGCTACCTATGTAAAATGCCGAATAATAAGGGTTTTCAAACGTGAGCTTGCACAAATCGTACATAGTGAGGGGAGAGTGGAGGAGACGATGCTCAACAAAGAAATGCTGCAAGTGCGCCACTAAAAAGACGAGAATAACTACGGCACTGAGACGCATGGTACGAGAAAATATGGAGGTATTTGCACTGGCGGCGTTTAGAGCGTATCCCTGCGGGCGACTTTTACGCTCTCGAAAGATGAAGTACAACCCCTGATAAATGTGAAGGACAAACCCTGCAAATAGCAAAATCTCAAGCACTCGGATAGCTGGATTAGTGCTCATGAACTCAGAGTAGGCATTGAAGGCCTGACCCCCGTCGTTGCGCAGCAGTAAGAGGTTCCCAGCCAGGTGTACTACCAGGAAAGTGATAAGGAAAAGTCCAGTTACAGCCATCACTACCTTGCGGCCTACCGAGGTGTGGAGCCAGGAAAGAGAACTGGAAGTTGCCTTCATATCTGTGCAAAATAAACTAAAATAGGCGGGATGTTGTCTCTAAGCGTAGGCCTTGAGTACTACTTCATTTGGGGCAATGGTAAACCTTTTCCACCGCAGGGGAGGTAAAGCGGGGGCCAACACGGGATCTGGGGGATGCGGAGCGTGGAGTCTGATTATCACATGGATTTCATCATATAGATTTGAAGCCAGAAATCTATTCAGGAGCGAAGCGCCACCTTCTATGAGAATAGAGCCAACTTGAAGCTCTTTGTATAATCTTTCTAAAACTGTATCCAATGGATATTCAAGCGGGATGAATCGCTCATCCGCTTCCGATGGGAGACCACGCTCAGGCTCATAGAAGATGAGCTGCTTGGGATTAGCTCCTGGGAAATAGCGAGTAGTCAAGCGGGGGGCATCTAATCTCCAGGTGCCGTATCCTACGGCGATATGGCTATGCTGGGCTCGTAGCTTATGTCCCCAGACTCTGCCCCAAAATGAGGAGATACCCCAGCGTGGCTGAGTGCGACTTCCTATGATCCCGCGCTCATATAGATTTCCGGAGAGATTAGCTTGGGCCCATTTCAAAGTGATGTAGGGACGCTGCTTGTGAATATTAGTGCGGAAGTGCCTGATGAGCTGGACAAAAGGCTCAGGATCCTCAGCCAGTAAGACTTCCACCCCAGCTTCCCGTAAGCCTTGGATGCCTCGGCCAGATACAGCGGGATTAGGGTCTTGACATCCAATCACTACCCGTCTGATCCCAGCAGAAAGAATAGCTGGAACACACGGAGGAGTCTTTTTGTCTGTATGGCAGCAAGGTTCTAAGGTGACATAGAGGGTAGCTTGGCTCAGTAAGGCAGTATCAGCGATTGCGCTAAGGGCTTCTATTTCTGCGTGCGGACCACCAAATGCTTTATGGAAACCTTCACCTAATAGCCTATCTCCCAAGGCAATCACGGCACCTACAGGGGGGTTCGGTTCTACATGAGAAGGCGAACTGCGTCTGGCCAGCTCCCAGGCGCGACGTAGCCAGAAACCATCTATTGGGCTCATCGCAGCGTTATGCGACCTTCATAGACATCTTTTTTCTGACGATATAAGTACACAAAGGCCTGTAGCTTAGGGTCGTAGGCAGGTGGAGTTAGGATTTCCTTGCAAAGTGAGTCAGGAATCGGCGTATCGTTTAGCACCGCATACCACCCGTCGCGACGCCGAGCAAAAAACAATAATGCCCGTCCCTCAGAGTCAAAAGTGTGGTGCTGAACAAACTCATACTGATCGCTTTCGGTTTCGTTCCAAACGACCCCAGCCCACTCTCCTTTCCGGCGGGCGATGTAGGCTATATTTTTGCCCTTTGTATCCCACACTATCTGATCCACAGAGGAGTAGGTAGAACCTAATTTCCCATCTCGGAGAACCGCTTGGCCTTCTCCTCCTTTATGTACTATCGCAGCATAACTATTGATCTGTCCAGAAAACTTGACGATCTTGTCAAATGGTCCAGCTTCTGGTGTTCCATTTATGAAAATGTGATGCTTTCCCTGGATAACTACGGGATATATTACCGCTGGTTGATTGCGTGTGATAAATGGGCGCTCTACCTTGTCATAGGGCCCAAAAGCCTTTTTATGAATGTACAAGAAGTTTTGCTCTTTGTCTCGGGCAACATACACCACAAAACGAGAATCAGGTGACAGGGTAACACCAGAAATACCCTCTGACAAGTGAAGCAGCTCGTCGTCCCATACGATGCCAATCTGAGTCCCTTTTCTAACAAGATAGGATATATGGGCGCTATCTTCGGTAAAAGAGATATCAGATATAAGATCATAAGGGCTTCCTAACTTATCCCCCTCTCTAAGATGGAACTTTCGGTTTTTCAAGACAATACACACCATTCTTTCGCCATTTGGAGAAAATTTGAGCAAATCTATCGTAGGAAATGGCTCTCCATAAGTGTTTCCAATGTAATCCCGAATTTGCCATCTATTTTTATCTACTTGATAGACAAAAAACAGATCGTTTTCAGTGTTAGGGCGAAAAGTTAGATTAGTCACTTGAGTGAAAGGTCCCATGCCTACATTATCCAAGAAGACAAAAATCTCTTCTCCTTTGCGTGCAGTGTAAGCCAGATGCTTATGATTGGGCGATATGATGAGGGGAGATATATCATCCAGAGAACGGCCTTCTTCCCCGTTTAGATACACGCGATAGGAGCCTTGTGAGCGATGTTTGATGGCGATTACTTCTCCAGTGGGACTTATTCCCCAACCTACTACTTCTTCAAAATGGTGTTCGGGCTTACCTTTGGCTATGAGGACATATTCTCTTTCTCCGTATTCTACGAGGGCATACCAGTTTATTCGTCCATCTTTGGAGAATATTTCAGAACGTCTAATAATGTCTTTTTCCGTTCGCAGGGAAAATACCTTTATGGAATTGAAGTCAATGTTTATGGATGGAAAACGGCCTCCTTTGGGGAAGGTAGCTGTTTTTATGCCTAATGACATGCCCGTATCTATGATAGAAGGAATGGGGGCTTTTTCCGCTTCTGTAGGGGAGGATGATGTGGGAGGGGGGGTAGATGGAGTTGATATTGTCGAGGGAGGAGAAACAGACTCCGCAGACGCAGGAGCAGTAAAGATGTTTGATGGAGTTTCAAACCCTGGTGGAGGAACATGCGTTGGTGGAATGGAAGGTCGTAGCTCTTGTTTGGCCTTTTTCTGAGCAGCTATTTCTATTTGGACGAGGCTACGGACTACTTTGTCTGTACCACCCAGTTCTTGAGCTTTTTTGATTAGAAATAGCAGCTTATCGTCGCTAATGCGTTCGTTTTCTACGAATGATTTTACTAAAGGTTGAATACTTTGAGGAAACTTGGCCCTATTTTCAAAAATTTGTTGTTCTAAGCTTATGATCGCTTCTACTTGCGCATGAGAGAGTCCCAACTCACTGCCGCGCTGAGTGAGTAAGCGTCGGGCTCCCTCATCTATGGTTCCTAAACGGATAAGGGTACGTATAAGGGGGATAAGAGATTCAGCCCCAAATGTGTCGGGCGCTGCGGATCGGATGGATTTTTCAACTTCTAAGAGGGTTTCTATTACGTCGCTATTCAGTCCTTCTTCTTGCGCAAGAGATTCTAAAAATGAGAGCTCTTCTGTGGATAAGCTACTTCGCTGGATGCAGCTGCGAATTAGGTGTGCTATGGCTTCTAAGGTGGATTGGCCTCTATGTCGCATACGAAGGTACTCTTGCAAACCTTGACTTAGCGTGTCGGATATGCGGGCTTCCCGCGCTATCTCTGTTAGGTACCCCAACTCCACAGCTGGCATGCCTTGTTTGTCAAGCAGTTTCAGGAGCTCCCAGTAGCTCTGGATAGCATGATGGATAGATCTTTTTTGTATCGCTTCAATCAGCTGTTGTAAGGAATGTACCGTTGTGTCTGGCACGTGTAGCTGACTGGCTTTTTGCTGGAGCCAGTTTAGTAGTCCATCTTGTAGTCCAAGGGGCTCCAAGGTGCGAATGAGCCGATGGAGGTAGCGAAGGACAGGGGAGCGCGGTATTTGAACTAAAGCTTGGACTAAATCTACTGGAAGATTCAAGTACTGAGCTACTTCCACGAGAAATGAGATGTACTTATTAGCTTCCTGGCCCAGGGCGTCTATCAAAGTATCTAAAGCAGTGAGCCGTTTGTCAATATGGGGCGCACTCTTGGCTAAGTGAACGGCAACCATTGCTCGAAGCAGCGCTTCTGAACAGCCAAGGGTATTCGCATTTTCTTGCAGAAAATTCCAATCTTCATCCGATATATTTGGAGATTGGACTAATTCTTGTACGAGAGGCCAGAGAAGTTCTATTTCCATAGGTCAGTGAATGCCAAGCTCTTCCCAATATATTTGAAACAGGAGAGGCATAGGTGAAGGTACTCTAAATTGACTCCACCAAGTTTGGACTTTTTGGAAGTCCTTGAGGAATCGCTCAAGTATACCCATTGGTTCTGGATAGGTTTCTACCTGGTAGTCTGAGATGTTTGCCATTTGAGCGGCGAGGGTGATAGCTGTTTCCACACCGCCCAGGGTATCTACCAGACCTTTGTCACGCGCATCGATGCCAGACCACACGCGTCCCTGAGCTATGGAATGCACAGCATCTCGGGAAGGAAAGTTTCTCCCTTCTTTCACAATGGCTAAAAACTCCTCGTATATCTGATTGATTTCGCTTTGTAGACGCTGCTCCTCTTCGGGCTGCGTTTCTCTCAAGGGGCTCATAAAGTCTGCATATTTTCCCCCTACATATACGCGGTCGCTGCGCAGCTCTATGTGCTTCTCCAATAGCTCATGATAATCCAGCAAGAGGGCGATGACGCCGATAGAGCCAGTAATAGTAGTGGGTTCAGCGACGATCTTATTCGCCAGAGCCGAAATGTAGTATCCCCCAGAAGCGGCTACGCCCGACATAGAAACAATCAACGGTTTCTTGCTTTTCAGATATCGCAGTGCCTCCATAATCTTGTCAGAATCCAGAACCGCCCCTCCGGGACTATTGACTCGCAGAACCACTGCTTTAACTTTCTCGTCTTGCGCAAGCTTTTCAATCACTGGCACGAGGTTTTCTGCTCTGATATCTCCTTCTGGTCCGATGGACCCCTCTGCATAAAGAAGGGCGATTTTATCAGAAGCTTTGGAGGATTTTTTCCGAGTGAGCTGCTTAGCTTCTATGAAGGCAGGCTCTTCCTTATCCTTGGGAATAAACTGCCTAATCCAGGCGTGCCAAGGCATCAAAATATCTACCAATCCAGCTTGTTTTGCCTCAGAGGCGGAGAAAAAGATGCGGCTATCAGTCCAGCGGCGCAGGCTATCTGATGAAAGCTTTCTACGAGAGGCTATGGTGTCTACCAAGTTGTTCCATAGGTCCTCCAAGAGAGCGATTTGCTGTGCACGGTTCTCTTCACTATACTTTTCTTCGGTAAATGACTCAGCTGCCGATTTATAGGCTCCGGTACGAAACAATCTCGGCTTTACCCCCCATTTTTGAAGGAACCTCTTGAAAAATATGCCTTCTGCAACCAGTCCATTCCATTCTACTGTCGCACCAGAGCGAGGGTACATCACTATCGTATCGGCGTAAGTGGCTAAGTAATAGGTGATTTCAGAAAAGTAGTCTCCGTAGGCGTAGATGGGCTTCTTAGATTTTTGCTTGAAGGCAGAGAGCCAGCGCCCTATTTGCTGAACCTGGGCTGGCCTGGCACTCAGATCGCCTAAGTGAAGGATGATGCCTTTGACTCTGTCTGAGGAAGCTGCTTCTGAGATGGCCTGGCGCATTTGCTCCATGGTAGGAGGGCGCCGAGTAGGGGAGCCAAAGATAAACCCCTCCAAGGAGATGGTAGGCGAGATCTCCTGTTCGTATTCGCGCAGTTCTCCAGATAAGGGAAGGTATAACCAGCCCTCTTTGGGAGCGTCGCTTTTTGAATCCTCTGAAGCTTTTATCGCTAATCCTGTGGCAAGGGAGCCTACGATCAAGACCCCTCCGATTATCATGGTGAGAAAAAATGCCAGGATGAGCGCCAGGAGGAGTCTCAGAAAGCGCCACATGCTACAAAGATAAGACTGGCAGCAGACTGAACTGGTGCAGATTATCTCAGGGCATGCAGTATCGGAAAGCGAGCCGCACTGCGAGGGTCCATATCGTGTCCATCTACGTGAAAGCCAGGTGCTGTGCGTTCGCGTTTCCATTGACTGATACGAAAGAGGCGGAGAAACTTTTCGACCTTATCTTCATTGCCAGCAAAGTATCTGCGAAGCATGATGGGCGAGAGCTGCTTCTGTACTAAGTGAGTTTCGATGGCATTCAGGAGGGGGTAGGGCATGAGATCCTCTTCATCGGACTGCCCGCCTGGGCGCAGTTCGGCGGTGGGAGTAGCCTCAGCAATGGCTTTCAAGGGGGGAATATGGAAAGTTTCGGCCGCCCATAGGGCCCACTCTCGAAGATCCGATTTTGCTACGCCGGCTATGGGGGCTATCCCGCCAGCGGAGTCGCCGTCCATAGTGGAGTAGCCTACGGAAAGTTCACTCCGATTGCTGGTCGTGATGAGGAGAGCGCCCAGGAGGTTAGCTGCCATCCAGAGGGCAGGTACTCGCACGCGGGCTTGAAGGTTTTGACGAGGAATATCATCCTCTGTCCAGGAGAGCGGCCGGCCCAACCAGCTTTCTATCAAGGCTTCATAACTCTCTACGATGGGCTGCACATCCCAGCGATGGAAAGGGATATTCAACGCTTGGGCTAATGCTCGCGCTCGTTCATAGGTCTCTGCACTGCTCTGAGCGGTGGCTTGATAGAAGGTGTAAACTTGTGGTTCTGCTCCTTTCATATAGGCCAGTCGACTCTGGTAAAGCTGGGGAGAAAGGATCCGCTTGGCTTTATCTAAGGCATATTTGGCGAGGAAAGCGCAAGCAGCTGAGTCTAATCCGCCTGAGAGTGACACCACAAACCCCCGACTCTGGGTTTTCCAAAGGTAATCCCACAGACCCATCGCAATGGCTTCAGTCAACTCGGCCCAACGATGAAACCTCGGCGGCGTTGAAGGCTTGCGGTATTGTTGAGGGTGCTCGGAGCGTGGGGGAGACGGGCGGAAAATAACCACTGGAGAAGCAGGTAGAGGGAGTCGACTTTTTCGCCCAGCAGCTTTCAGTTCTTCTTCGGGGATGTCGGCCCATACCAGCGTCCCATCTTCATAGGAAAACCGTTCCGCAGCCGCTATGATTTCTCCGCTCCAAGCTATCAAGCTCTCCCCGTCATACAAGAGCTTTCCCGCTTCATTTCCGAGCAGATTACTATAGGCATACACACACTTATACCGATAGCTACTTTCCGCTGCGAGGCGCTGTCTGCGGAGCGTTTTGTCCATTTCGAACGGCGAGGCATTCAGGCTGAGAGCAATATGGGTGCGGTGAAAAGTAAGAGGACGCCTGGGCTGCCAAGCATCTTCACAGATTTCTAAGGTTAGAATGTATTTGCCCCAGAGAAAAGGTATCGCATAACCCGCAGGTTTTTGACTTTTAGGTTCTATCAAGCGGTACTTGGGGGCTGGCTTGAACCACCGGGGCTCATAAAAAACCGCATCATAAGGCAAGTGCTTTTTGAGAGCAAAGCCTATGATTTCTCCATCGCTTAGTAGGGCAGCCGCATTGTATAACTCACCGTAGATCTCTAAGGGGAGTCCTACGGCGACAATCAGCCCTTGGGTAGAGGGAAGCAGGAGTTGAAGACTTTCCCATGCCGCTTCTGCTGTCCACGGATGCCAGAAAAAATCGCTGCATTCGTATCCAGACAGGCACAGCTCTGGAAAAACTACTATGTCTACCTGCTGTGAGCGAGCTTCTGCCAAAAGCTGCTCTATTCGGAGACGATTGCCTTCCCAGTCGAGAGGAGTAGTGCGTAGTGAGGCGGCCCCGATACGCATGCCCGCAAAATACTGAAACATAGATGAGGGGAGGTATTTTTCGCTTTAGCTATTTGGTTGTTAGTTGTATTTTGCCAGAAATGCGGTGGATTTGGGGGCTAATCGGCTGGGTGGTGGCGCAGAGCTTCTACATAGAGGTTGCCAGCGAAGTGCTCCAGAGAGCTTTGCGCCAGACGTCTACCCTCGCCACTCTCCGAACTCAGCCTGTGTGGCAAGGCCTCGTGCAGGCCACTCCGCTCGTTTCGAACCTTGAGAGTCCTCTACGAGGATGGTTTGAAGTGCGGTTTGCAGGGGGAGATTCTGTGGAGATCATGGAGCGTCTCCGTTCGAGTCCTGAGGTTCGAATCGTAGAAGGGGCCAGTCGGCGCCGTCTCTGTAGCGTCCAACTACGGGGGTGGCACCACATGGCCCTCGGCACTACGACTGCTTGGACTCGTACCCAAGGCAGCCCTGAAATCGTCATTGCCCTCATAGACAGCGGAATAGAATGGGTCTTGCCAGCTTTTCATCGGCAGTTTTGGGTCAATTCCGCTGAGGACTTGAATGGCAACGGCCTTCTGGATCTGGCTGACCTCAACGGAGTCGACGAGGATCAAAATGGCTTCGTGGATGATGTGATAGGGTATGATTTTACCGATCAGCCTTTCAGCGTGGGCATAGGAGATGTAGTCGGTGCGGATCCTCTACCCCGTGATGAAAATGGGCACGGTACCGCTATGGCGAGTCTCATCGGTGCGCGTGCCGATCTCTCTCCGATTGCGGGGGTGGCTCCGGGGTGTCGACTGATGGTACTACGATGTTTCTCTGGCGACGGATACGGAGAGGACGATGACATTGCTCGGGCGATCATCTATGCCGCTGATAATGGAGCACGGGTCATCAACTGCAGCTTCGGAGATCATAGCCCCTCTCAGATGATGCATGCCGCTGTACGGTACGCCGTTTCCCGAGGATGCGTAGTGATAGCCTCCTCTGGAAATGGAACGGGCAGGGCCCCGCACTTTCCCTCGGGCTTTCCCGAAGTGATTGCCGTAGGAGGCTTGGCCTATGATGAAGGCATGGGAAAGTACTATCTTTGGCCCTTATCTGGTTACTATCGAGTGGATTGGGTCGCCCCAGCCGACCGCATTCCCGCCCTTCTGCCTAACAACACCATCCAGCCCCTTAGCGGGACGAGTGTAGCCTCCGCTCTGACTTCGGCGGCAGCTGCCCTACTTTTGAGTCAGTACCCATACTTGAGTAGTGAAGCAGTCCGAGCGACCTTTGCCAGTCGAGCCATTCCCTTAGTTGGGAATGGATGGAGCTACACGACTGGCAGCGGAAGGCTGTCCCTACTACCTGCTTTGGATTATCCTCAGGAGTCTACGGCTGGATGGCTATATCCTGCTGATCAAAGCCTTCTTCGTGGGAGGGTGCAGTTTGTTTTTTCAACTTACCATAGCCTCTTATCTGAGTGGGATGTTAGCTATGCGACTTCGTTAGAGGGTCCCTGGACAATGCTCAGAAGGGGTAGGCAGGCTCGAGAACGCGATACTTTGGACGGTTGGCTCCCTCCACGAGGAACTTCGCATTTACGCCTTCGGCTGCGACTTCGCAGCGGTCGGGAAGTGGCTTATCTCCTAAGCTTCACCTACGAGCCTTTAGGACTGAGCTTGCGAGACCTTCAGGTGGCTCCTGGGTGGTATTCAGGCTTATCTGGCCCTATTGTAAACTGGGCAGTAAGTTTTCCCGCCCAAGGGTGTATCACCACAGATGGGCGGTTTGAATGTGCAGACCGAGTTGACTCTGTGGGAGCCATATGGCTACCTTCGGGTACAAGGGCAGCAGAGCTTGTCTTGCGTACCTTCTCAGACACTTTCCGAAGCCCTCTCAGTTTGCCCCTTAGTCCGCCTCAGAGTTTAGCCTCTATATCTTGGCAACTGCCTGTCGCCTCTGCTCCATTGGGCGTTTATCTACCCCGGGTAGGTCAGGACTGGGACGCAGATGGTGAAAACGATCTCATTGTCAGCGGACTGCGCCCAGATGATGCTCGACTTGGAAGGATATATTACCTGCGTCGTCAGGGTAGTGCTTATCAGCCCTACGATAGCATAAGTGTGTTTCCCCTCTTTCCACGGGATTTAGCGGACTGGGATGGGGACGGCAATCCCGAACTCCTATGCGTGTGGATAGATAGTTTCTTCGTATTTGGCGGCTCCCCTCCAAAGAATCTATTATGGAAGGGGCAAGGACGAGCAGCTCGTCTTGCTTACCCCACTGCTGTGTGGCTGCGCACTGAGACCGGAGCTTACGAACTTCACCATTTGACCCAAGGACGCCTACTTTCCCTGGAAGATACCGTACCTTGGAGTGGAACTACCACTACTCCTCGTTTGATTACTGTGCCTACCCCTGCGGAAACTCTGTGGGCATTCGGAAACTACTCGGGCTGGATCTTTGTGTACACCTCAGCAGGCGCTTTATTTAGAGCGGTATCTACTCACCTGGCTGATGTAGGCTCCCACATTTCCCCTGTGGATGTCGATGCAGACGGCTGGGCCGAGATTCTATACTTGGGGCAGGGAGCTTCCAAAGACTGGTGGGAAATCGGACTTTTTTCTGTCCGAACAGGTACTACTCTTTGGCGCGAGCGCTTCTGGGGCGGAACCAGTGGGTACGCCCGTCTATTTTTGGATGGTTTGAAGGTGATAGTATGGCTTCCACCTCACCTCTATGTCGGACACCTAACACCCACTCGCTGGGTGGGGGAGGGATTTGACAGAGGCGCATGGGAGGTTTTTGGGCTGTGGTCACAGAACGGAAACTTACGAGTGCTCATGGGACGAGATACTTTACCGAGGTTTTACGGCTATGTCACGCCACCCTCTTCGGCGGTGGTATGGGCAAAGCCTGGCGGCCTTTCTCCCAGTTCTGCTCGGCTGCGTTGGCATAAGCTGCCTTCCGTTTCCACTTACCGCTTGTATCGCTTCTCACTTAGTAGTAGCATGGTAGAGATTCGCTATGCTGGCCCAGATACCACCTTCATAGAAACAGGGCTTAGTCCAGGAGAGCGCTACGCCTTTCTCGTGGAAGCCAATGGGGTAAGCTCCTCTCCTTTTTTTCTCATGCCTGGTGATCGGCCTTGCTTTACGGAAGCTGTGGTGGACGGTACTGGAGTATGCAGGGTGCGTGGCACGGGGGCTTGGGAGGGCGAACAGGCAGAGGTGTTTCGATTGATGCCAGACTCTATTCCTCCCTTCTTTGCCTTGGCAAGTGGGGCTACTTGGATACTGGGATTTCCCGCTTCCACTTGGGTGGAGTCTCTGTATGTAGACACGCTCCTTGTAGATAGTCGTGGGATGTATCTACGAGGTGATTGCGGCCAGTTAGCGGTGCAGCGCAGCTATTCTGCTTCATGCGCTTTTCCTGTGCGCTGGGAGGTTCAGGAGCCTAATACCTTGGAGATAGAGTTTGCTTATTCACCCCCATCCCAAGCTTACGACAAAGAGCAGTACGAAGTCCTCCCCTATGGTGAAGTACTATCCGTAGATAGCCTTCCGAATAGGATTCGTCTACGCCTGACTACGAACGCTGAGGTACAGCCCCTGGTAGTTCGTTGGCGATGGGGTGGGGCTGATTGTCCCAGTAGTGTAGCTTTTTCGTTCTCAGGGCACATGCGTAAGAAATGGGGATTTTTCCCCAATCCATTCAAAGCGGCTCAAAAAATACTACACGTGTGGGGACTGGGTCCGGGTGAACAGATTCGGGTATTTTCATCAGCGGGTGAACTGTGCGCCGTCATTCATGGGACAGATAGCGATGCCCCTATCCTATGGGAGCCTCGTAACTTTCGAGGAGAGAGACTCTCGCCTGGTGTATACCTTCTGGAGAGGCAAGGAGAGTATGAGAAGCTCTATGTGGAGTAGATATGAGAATCGGTAGGGCTACCTACACCAGCGCTCTAATCGCTGCTAAGGCTGCTTCGTAGTTAGGCTCTTGGCCTATTTCGGGGACCAGCTCGGTGTAAGTGATTGTGCCGCTGCCATCTATGACAAATACCGCTCGGGCCAAAATCCCTCGTAAAGCCCCCTCCGCTATGACTACCCCATACTTTACCATATCCCGATAACGGTAGTCCGAAGCAACGGTGATCCCGCTCACTTGATAGCTCTCACAGTATCGGTTCTGGGCAAAGGGAAGGTCCATAGAGACCACCACTGCTGAGATCTTATCCCCTAACTGCGAGAGCGCCTCGTTGAATTTTTTAGCTTCAGCGGCGCACACGGGGGTATCTAAGGAAGGCACTGTAATAAGAATCTGGGGCTTGCCTGCTGCTCCGCCGGCGAAGATTTCTTGATTGTCTCTACGCACCAGACATACCTGAGGCGCAAACGCTCCGACCGGCAGAGGGGCTCCTGCCAGAGATAAGGGCTGCCCTTTGAGAGTAACTGAAGCTGCCATGAGGCAAAGGTAGGGCAAGAGTTAGAACGTTTATCAAAAGAAAGATTGTTGGTAATATGCTTTCCTACGGCGGGTGGCTCTGCTTGAAACCAGCCTCTTTGCGTTTTGAACAAGAGGTCGGCTACTGCCAAAGTCTCATGCTTCCGACGAAGCTATATAGGCGAAAGCCGAAAACTTGTCTGTCTCGCAGGCTTGTTTATGTAGTTAGTTTGCTGAGGAAATAATCCATTTGAACCTTCCACCAGGGCCAGTCATGATGTACATCGGGTCCCCAGATGTCTACCCAGGCGGGAATGTGCTTAGCGGCGAGGATTTCCGCCATCCGACGGGTCTGAGTGAGCATAGGCTCTTCCCAAGCTCCCTGTCCAACGCACAAGATAATCTTCTTCTTCCGCAGCTCCTCCAAGTAGTATTCATCGGTGAGATTAGGGAGGAACCAGAGGGGGCTATTGAGGTAGACGATCTCATCCCCATAATCTCCCAAAAACTCCGAGAGTTCATATACGCCGCTTAGGGCCACAGTCCCCGCAAACTGATGAGGGAAGCGGAAGAGGAAGTTTGCCGCATGATAGGCCCCCATACTCACGCCAGTGGTGAATATGGGTTCTGTCGTATGTTGTCGGATGAAAGGAAGCACCTCATTTAGCACGTATTGTACGAAAGCTTCATACCGCAGGCTGCGTTCGGCTGGGGGAAGGGTTTGACTCGTCCAACTCTCTGCATCATAGCTATCTATGGTGAAAAACTGAACCTTTCCTGACTCAATGTAGTGAGCGATGCTGGGGATGAGTCCAAAGGACTCCAGATTGCGGTGGTCACCCTCTTGGGCTGGAAAGCCTAAAAATACTATGCCGCGGTCTCCATACCGATTGATACCCATTTCCCGCCCTAAGCTGGAAACCCACCATCGGGCATGTGTGATGTTCATAGGGTCAGACGCTTTTGCGCTAAATACGCAAATTCTAACATCTCCTCTTTGTCAAGCGTGCGGATGACATAGTGATAGTCTCCCATTGCTGCCCTAAAGAGAGGATTAGTCTCTGCATGGTAGAGCAGCACCGGTTGCATTTTGCGCAGAATTTCTTCATGGGTATGCATGTATCCAATGTGATTTTTGCGGGAAATATAGCATACATAATACTTAGCTGGGGGCGGCGGGGTGACTGGATACCCATGAGTTACCTCAGCCCATAGGCGATAGAGGTCTATATCATGCGCAAAGTCGAAGAGATCTATGGTCGGATAGCCTGGAGGGCGCATATTGACTTCCAGTGGGTAAATCTGCCCGGTTTCTGAGGACCGAATAAACTCAAAGTGAAAAAATCGTCCGCGCAGCTCATAGGCTTTCACGATTCGAGGTCCAATCTCAGCTACATCAGGGGGAATCTCCCGCTGAACCCAGTAAAAAATATCTGTGTCCTCACTTACCACTTCAGCTACCCCTCGGCTGTATTCCAGCGAAGCAGCGAAGACTATGCTACCATTTCCATCCACTAAGCCGTCGTAGGTTTGAATCGGGCCTGTGATGAACTTTTCCAGAAGATATCCAGGGCGGAAGTTGGAGAGAAAGTGCTTGAGGGCTTCTGGGGTGGCAATTTTGAACGTAGCGCTGGCGCCGACGCCTTTGTCCGGCTTGGCTATTATGGGGAGCTGATGCTCTCTGACGAAGGCTTCTACCTCTGCGGGCGTATGCACTACTTGACCTGGGATGGGGGAGATGCCTGCTCGTCGGAAGTAATCTTTCATGCGGCTTTTCTGCTGAAAGTCTGGCAGTTGGGCGGGACGATATCCGGGAATATCCAGGGCTTCGCGGATAGCTGCTTCTAATGGAAGCCAGTATTCATTGAAGGAGTCTACGCCATCAATCTTTCCGAATTGTTCAAAAATCCGCTGCGCAGCAGCGATGACGGCCTCTGTATCGTGGAGGTCGGGTACGTATTCGTACCAATCCAACGATTGAATGACATGAGGGGGAAGATGGTGATAGAGGGTATGTCCGATCCCCACAGCAGTCCCACCTAAACTTTTGAAATGCCAGGGAAAAAGATAATAGTTTGGGGGAAACTCCGGGGAAATAAAAAGCCATACCATGCTGCAAAGCTACGTACTCAATTTTTGACAGGGGAAAGCAGAAAGATTAGTCAGGGACGGGATCGTAGCCTTCTCCGCCCCAGGGATGACAGCGTCGTAGGCGATTTATAGCCAGCCATAGCCCCCGCCAAGTGCCATGCTTACGAAGGGCCTCTATGGCATAGGCTGAGCAGGAGGGGGTAAATCGGCAGGAAGGAGGGAAGTAAGGCGAGATGAGCCCTTGATACAACCGAATCAGTCCAATGAAAAGGTAGCGGAGCATAGACCAACGAAATGGTCGTAGAGGCCACGCATTTGCGTTCGCAGGGAGACCACCGTAGGAACCTCTACACTGCGCCATTGCCAGCACAGCCATGCTTGTCCAACCGGCAGATTAGCTAAAAAGTAAGGCTTCTCCATTCGGTACGCCTCTCGTAAGCGGCGCCGTATGAGATTTCGTCGACTGGCTTTTTTGACGGGCTTTTTAGGGACGGAAAACGCCACTTTTATAGGAGGACCATCTACTCTAATGAGAAATGGAAGTGCATACAAACGAAAATGCCCCTGATTCCACTGCTTAGCAGCGTGGAATAGGAGCTGAAAGGCTTTGCGTCCTCTCAATCGCTCGCTACGAGTGAGGCGATGATTGCTAATAGGGCTTCCCAGCTATGGTGTCGCTAACTGTGAGGCGATGACGGCCTTTGGCTCGGCGACGGGCCAAAACGGCCCGGCCCCATCGGGTTCTCATTCGGGCTCGGAAGCCATGAGTGCGCAGCCGTTTGATTCGGCTCGGCTGATAGGTCCGCTTCGGCATGTTGCAAAGGTACAGCTTCGGTACTTTTGTCCGATGCCTAAGCGCGTGCTTATCACTGGGGCAGCCGGATTTATCGGTTCGCACTTATGCGATCGGTTTTGGGAGGAGGGGTTTGAAGTGATTGCCATGGATAATCTCTCCACAGGAAGCTTAGACAATATTGCTCACCTTTTCGGCAAGCCTCGATTCACCTTTATGCAGTATGATGTGACCAACTTCGTTCATGTGCCTGGGGAGCTGGATTACATTCTCCATTTTGCTTCCCCAGCAAGTCCGGCAGACTACCTGAGAATGCCTATTCAGACGCTAAAGGTAGGCGCTCTTGGTACGCATAAATGTCTAGGCTTAGCCCGTGCCAAAGGGGCTACTATCCTTTTAGCTTCCACCTCTGAGGTTTACGGCGATCCTTTAGAGCATCCGCAGAAGGAGACCTACTGGGGAAATGTCAATCCTGTCGGTGTTCGAGGCGTGTATGACGAAGCAAAGCGCTTTATGGAAGCAATGGCGATGGCCTATCATCGCTACCACGGAGTTTCGGTGCGTATTGTGCGCATATTCAATACCTATGGGCCGCGCATGCGGCTAAATGACGGACGTGTCCTCCCCAACTTCATCGGTCAAGCCTTACAAAATCAACCGCTGACAGTTTATGGGGACGGTTCGCAGACTCGCAGCTTCTGCTACATAGATGATCTGGTAGAGGGCATCTTCCGCCTGCTAATACATAGCACCTACCCTTTTCCTGTCAACCTAGGCAATCCCGAAGAAGTGAGTATTTTAGAGTTTGCTCGGGAAGTGCTTCGGCTTATTCCCGAGTCTAAGAGCGAAATTATCTTTTTGCCTCTGCCTGAGGATGATCCGAAGGTGCGTCAGCCGGACATTTCGTTAGCGCGGGAGCTTCTGGGCTGGGAGCCCAAGGTATCTCGTCAAGAGGGTATCCGACGCAGTATCGAATACTTTCGTCAAAAATTGTCTGCTCGATGACTCGCCCCCAAATAGAGAACCTCCCAGTACAAGATGCTTTTCTCTGGCGCCTCCCGAAGTATGTGGATGCGCGAGGTTTTTTTGCCGAGGCCTTTCGCCTGGCATGGTCGGAGAGTTCGATGCTTCCCCCTTTCGTGCAGGACAATATATCCTACTCGACCCGAGGGGTTCTGCGAGGCTTACACTTTCAGAAGCCTCCTCGTCCTCAAGCTAAGTTAGTCACGGTACTTCGGGGAAGCATCCGCGATGTGATTGTAGACTTGCGCCCGTCCTCTCCCACCTTCAAGCATTGGGCAGCGGTGGAACTATCGGATCAGGGGGCCTATTTCACTTGGCTATACGTACCCATCGGCTTTGCTCATGGATTCTATGTACTTTCCGAAGAAGCGGTGGTGTGGTACCGGTGCTCGGCTTACTACGATCCAGCCTTAGATGCTGGGGTACGGTGGAATGATCCTGAGCTGGGAATTGAATGGGGGATTGCGGAGCCACCAATCCTCTCAAATAAAGACGCTTCTCTTCCTTTCTTTGACGAGCAGTCTAATCCATTCGCAGAGCTATGAAAGGCATTCTACTTGCAGGGGGGGCAGGGACCCGGCTTCACCCCATGACACAAATAATCACAAAGCAGCTCCTCCCAGTGTATGACAAACCAATGGTATACTATCCGCTTTCTACCCTCATGCTGGCAGGGATTCGGGAGATTCTCTTGATTAGTACGCCGCAGGATACTCCAAACTTTGAAAGGCTTTTCGGAGATGGCAGTCAATACGGGCTCTCGATTCGCTACAAGGTTCAACCTCGACCAGAGGGAATTGCACAGGCGCTGATTTTAGCCGAAGATTTCTTAGCTGGGGATAGTTGTGCGCTGATTTTAGGGGATAACCTTTTCTATGGCAGCGGTATGCAAGCGTTTTTGGAGAGCTGTCGAGTATCGCAAGGTGCACTTATTTTCGCCTATCCAGTTCATGATCCGCAGCGGTACGGTGTAGTAGAGTTTGATAAAAGTGGACGAGTCCTCAGCATAGAGGAGAAGCCTGCCCAGCCGCGCTCGTCATATGCGATTCCTGGTCTATACTTTTACGATGGAAAGGCGCCAAGTCTGGCTCGCACCCTGAAGCCTTCTGCTCGGGGGGAGCTGGAAATCACCGATCTCAACAAACTCTACTTAGAGCGCGGAGAGCTCCAAGTCCGCATCATGCCGCGTGGCTTTGCTTGGCTGGATACTGGCACACCCCGCAGCCTGTTGGAAGCCAGCCTTTTCGTCCAGGTCATAGAAGAAAGGCAGGGGCTCAAGATCGGCTGCATAGAGGAAATAGCCTTCCGCAAAGGTTTCATTTCTCTGGATCAGCTTCGGGCGCTGGCCTTGCGGGCTGAAAAGACGCCATATGGACAGTATCTCCTGCGCGTCGTACGAGAGGCAGAGGCCTAAACAGTCAGTTGTAAATATCCCATTGGACACCGAAGCTAAATCCTCTTCCTGGCATTGGGTACCATGCAGCCAAGTAGTAGCCATGGCCAAGTAGGCCCTCTGATAGGTGCTCTATGCGCAAATACACCATCACTCGCCGAATAAGTATGACAAAGTACGGGTCAGCCCATATGTAAGGGGGCTGGAATAGAGCGGTGTAGTTTGGCTCTATGTAGAAAGTCGTCATGGGTAGAGCATATGCCATTGGCTGAAACCTTGTGAAGCCCGAGAGGCGTACGCCTAAGTGATATACAGGGGGAGTTTGGCGGATTTGCCAGCGCACAAAGGGCTGGATCCATCCGCTTACCACGGGCAGAGCGTGGCGCCAGGAGGCCTCAGCCTCCCAAACTCTCTGTACACTGAGTCCAGCCACAAAACCCAAGGCCTTTTTTCGCCAGCCTCCCCTCAAGGTCAAGCCCACAGCCCACAAGGGACGGCGGGATTGAAAGGTGCTATCCGCTAACCAGGCATTAGTCCAACGAGTGAGCCAGCTTCGCAGAGTTATAGGGGGAATCGTCGTATCAGACGAAGTGAACGCCTTTTCCACCCAGGCGCGCCACACGGCTTCATTCTGAGCCATAGCACTGGGGGTAGATAAATAAGCGAACCAGGGTAGATTTCTTCGCTCGTGGGAGGCCCCGATTTCGTAAGTCTTGAGCTGTTTTCGTCCCTCTACAAAAAACGATGGAGCTGGGGTAGAGGGGCCTATCCACTGTCGATAGCGAGCTTGAAGGGAAAAGTTCCTCACCTGAGCAGAAAAATCTCCCTCGATCGCTGCGGCTGCCCACTTTCCCCTCGTAATGGACCTAAGCTGGCCGTGGTCGTACAGATACCGGAGTCTACCCGTCCAGAGGGGAGAAATAATACCCATTTCAGCGGTGGAAATCCATTGGCGGCTATCAGTGGAGAAGGAGATTGTGTCAGGATAGAGTGTACTTTCACTCCGCAGGGCAGGTTCAGTGGTGACTTCGATTCGGTCCTCGGATAGGCGGCCTCTGAGGAATAGTCTATGGCGGCTGGAGAGTTGGAATCCCACCTCTCCCTCCACAAATCTATACCATCGCCGCAGCCTGGCCCCATTCATGCGAACAAGCTGTCGCTCTTTTAGAAAAGCTTCCTGCGGGGAAGTCTCATATAACACCCCCCCGTTCACTCCATCTTGGAGCTGATTCCAGCCTCCATCGGCAAAGAGCCACCAGCGCTTGATGGGAGCGTATAAGCTCAGACCGACATTGTAGTGGTCGGTGGTTTGACCAAGGTATTCACCGATCCGCGTGCGTCGTCTGTACAGGAAAGAAAGCCCGCCCCTTCGGCGGGTATATTGTCCATGCTGGACAGATAGAAGTTGGGTCTTTCGGCTACATTGGTCAAAGCGTACCCGTGTATAGGGCGGAACGCTCCACACCACCGGTACATGACGAATCAGATAAATCGCCTGATTGAGGGGTAGAGCAGTCTGAGTAGCTTCTGCCTCGTATACCCAGGCTCCTTCTCGCCAAAGGGCATAGGGCTTGTAGTACCCTTGCCGAGCTACAAAGCCGATGACTGTGTCCAGAGGATCATGCCAGGGAAGGAAATCCATCAAATAAACTGGCTTTACCCCACGACTTGTATCGAGCGAATTGGACAGAAACGGTGTGGGGGATTGGGCCAGAAGGAGAGAAAGACCGATTATAATTCGCGTACCAGCTCGGTGAATATTTGCGTGAGTTTTGGCTCGGATTCGTTGGCTACCTGGATGATTTCTTCTAAGGACACGGATTTGAGATTATCAGGATCGCCGATATCCGTGATGATAGACATTGCAAAGACGCGCATACCCATGTGATTGGCTACTATGCATTCGGGTACGGTGGACATTCCCACGGCATCGCCTCCGATGATTCGAAGGAAACGATACTCAGCCCGCGTTTCTAAGTTAGGACCTGGGACGGCGACATAAACCCCTTCTCTGGGAGCAATGCCAAGCCGAGAGGCTATCGCCTTCGCTTTGGAGATGAGATCAGGATCATAGGGTGCGCTCATATCGGGAAACCTCGGTCCCAGTTGATCTAAGTTGATCCCCCGCAGGGGATTTTCTGGGAGGAGGTTGATATGATCGGTGATGATCATCAGGTCCCCTAACTGGAAGGCTAGATTGAGGGCGCCAGCCGCATTAGATAAAAGCAGGGTGTGAGCGCCGAGCAGCTTCATGATGCGGATGGGGTAGGTGATTTGGTACATATTATAGCCCTCGTAATAGTGAAATCGCCCTTGCATCGCTACGACCCGTTTGCCTCCCAAGCGGCCAAAAATCAGCCGCCCAAAGTGACTCTCCACAGTGCTTATGGGGAAGTGGGGGATAAAATTGTACGCTAACTGATGCTCCTTTTCTATGGCCTCTGCTAAGCGTCCCAAGCCTGTTCCGAGGACGATACCCACCTCTACTTCTCCTTGGAAGTAGCGTCGGATGTATTCTAACGTCTCACGAAAATGGGTATATGCTTCAGGTGTCGTCATGGCCGAATGAGATTTCCAAAAAACCTATGCAGCAGCGCTTCGGCCTCGGAGGGATTATGAGGCTTCATCGCTATCTGCACAGCGTACAAAGGTAGCTCATTCAGCATACCCAGGAGGTTCAGTCCTCGCAGACGGATAAGGTCTTTTTCCGTAGTGAGAAGCAAAGCATCCGTAAGGCCAAGCTGTCGCTGGTAGCGCCGAAACTCTTTGCGCAGATTCAGTAGATCCGCTGATGTGTAAGCGTAATGATCAGGGAAGCTGATATGGCGTACAAGATACACACCAGCTTGCCGAAGAGTTTCGTAAAAGCTATCAGGGTGAGCAATCCCACAAAAAGCTAATGCACTTCGGTGATGCAGCGCTTCTATATCAAGGGCAGGATGACTGTCATCTGCGGGTATTAGTCGTTCAACCCTATACTCAAATACGAGGGTCGGTTTGCGCCATCTTCTCTTTTCCGTAGGTTGAGAACCAGTTTTTCTATTGAGAATGAGCCAGTCGGCTCGCTTGTAAGCACGTAGGGGCTCCCTCAGGCGTCCGAGCGGAAATAGCCAGTCTTCCCATATCGGGCGCTGCATATCTATCACCAGGAGGTTGAGATCGCGATGAATGCGTCGGTGTTGATAAGCATCGTCTAAAATAATCACCTGAAGGTTGGGATATCGCTTCAAGAGTTCTTTTGCGCCTTGTACACGGTTTTCACAGACGGCGACAGGAATATCAGTATATCGCGTTTTAATCAAAAAAGCCTCGTCTCCGAAAGATTCAGTGGCGTGCGGGGAGAAAAGCGAGACTTCATGAAAGCCCTTCGTTTTACGACCGTAGCCTCGACTCAGATAAGCTACGGAAATCCCCCGAGAGCGCAGCCATTCTATGAGGTACATGGCAAACGGCGTCTTGCCACTCCCGCCCAGGGTAAGGTTCCCTACACTTACAATCACGCAAGGTAGACGGTGGGTAGGCAGTATCCTGGCATCATAGAGCCAGTTCCGAATGGAAATCACAATGCCATACACTACGGCTAATGGGAAAGCTATCACTCTGAAAAGGATTTGTCCGAGATACCGAAGTAGCTGCATGTCCCAAAGTAGTAGTTTTGCTGTGTGATACGACATGACTGGAGCCTATCCGAAGTGAGAGACATTTATCACACACCGCTGCTTACGCTTATTATGGAGGCAGCGGCGGTACATCGGCAATTTCACACTCCTGGTCAGATACAAGCCTGCACGCTTCTCTCGATAAAGACAGGGGGATGTCCAGAAGATTGCGCCTACTGTGCCCAATCAGTGAAGTATCAGACTGGAATTCAAGTGCATCGCCTATTAGAGGTGGAGGCGGTGGTGGAGGCGGCGCGCCAAGCTAAAGCCGCAGGTGCCACTCGCTTCTGTATGGGGGCTGCCTGGCGAGAAGTTCGGAGTAACCGGGACTTTGAACGCGTGCTGGAGATGGTTCGACAAGTGCGTGCCCTGGGATTAGAAGTTTGTGCTACGCTGGGCATGCTAACCCCCGAACAAGCCTCCGCCTTGAAAGAAGCTGGCCTGACCGCTTACAATCACAACTTGGATACTTCTGAAGCTTATTACGATAAGGTCATTACTACTCGCACTTACCAAGATCGGCTCAATACCCTCGCAGCGGCTCGCGCAGCGGGTCTTTCACTCTGTACAGGGGGGATCTTAGGTCTCGGTGAGTCCGAAGAAGACCGAATCTCTCTTCTGCATACACTCTCCACGATGAATCCTCATCCTGAGTCGGTGCCGATTAACGCTATTGTCCCCATAGAGGGCACCCCCCTGGCCGATGCCGAAATCCCCTCTGTATGGGAGATGGTACGAGTCATAGCCACCGCTCGAATACTGATGCCTAAAAGCGTAATTCGCTTGGCTGCTGGGCGAGAAAGGCTCTCTCCGTCTGAACAGGCTCTCTGTTTCGTAGCAGGGGCCAATTCTATTTTTCTCGGCGAAAAGCTTCTGACTACGCCTAATGCTCCTATTTCATCGGATCAGCGGCTTTTTGAGACCCTGGGGGTAGGACTTATGCCTGCTTTTTCAGGTACTTTACATGAATGAGCTAACCTTGTGGCGGTGCGGCGCAGATATTCACTATTTTTTTTGACGCTGGCTTCGGCTCAAATCCTTACTAATCTTGGGGGGCAGCGGGTAGGCACTTCCGCGATGACTTTTTTGCGGATAGATCCCTCAGCTCGCTCTGCTGGGATGGCGGGGGCTGCTGTGGCAATCAAAGATGACCCCTTTGCCGCCTACTGGAATGCAGGAGCCTTAACTCATCTTTCAAACTTTGCGGTCGGGATTTCCCATACATTTTGGATTGCCGGTTTAGATTATTCATACCTTGCGCTCAGCGTACCCTGGCGAAAATCTCATCGCATAGGCATGCAGGCTCAGTTTCTCACGAGTGGGCCCATAGAACGTCGTACTGAGTATCAATCTACTGGTACAGGTGAATTTTTTACGGCATCGTATTGGGCTGCGGGCCCTGTTTATGCATACGAGTTTAGCGATAGGTTTTCTGCAGGGGGAAGCTTCAAGATCGTGCGTGAGCAGTTGGACTTCTTTCAAGCGACTACGTGGTTGATAGATGTAGGTTTCCTATACCAGACAGACGTACGCGACTTTCGGTTTGGCGTGGTGGTTCACAATTTCGGTCCGAACTCTCGCTTAAGGGTGCGTAGAGGTAAAGAAAATGCAGCCCCTCAGATTTCCACGGGTTCTTATTCGGCCCCCACTCTCTTTGCCATCGGTGCAGCCATACGAGCTTTTGAGAAGGGTTCTCATCGTGTTGAAGCCGCTTTCCAGCTAAATCACCCCAATGATTACGCTGAGAATCTCCGATTAGGGGTAGAGTACACTTACGCAGAGATACTTTTCATTCGGATGGGGCAGAAGCTGGGGGTAAAGGAACAGTATGTACCTACGGTCGGATTAGGGCTTGCCCAAGGCTTTGGCAGGGGGCGCTTGCGCGTGGATTATGCGGCTGAGTGGCTTGGTCGTCTCGGACTTCAACATAGAGTCGCAATCATATGGCGAAAAGAAGTATCCTCCTCACGCTCTTCCTCTTAGGGTGTGGGGATTTCTTTGGTCGCAAGACTGACCTCAGCTTTATCGACGTGCCGCAGTACGATAATACTCTCATCGCATATGTTCCAGTGCTGCCCTACTGGGAGGGCTTCCAAGCGCCTGTGGATATCTGTGTGGGATATGATGAGCTGTATTATGTGGCTGACTCCGCCGCAGGAGAAATAGTGTGCTTAGATGAAGCCGGACGACGAATAGGTACTTTTCGCTTACCTGGGGTGCATGCGGTCGCTCAGGATAGACAGTTGGATTTATTAGCCGCAGCTCCTGTGGATACCATAATCGGTGGTCAGCGGTACAGATTGGACGCTATCCATCGGATTCGGCTGAGAGGATCGAGCGGATACGGTTTGCGTCATGCTTACATTGTAAGTCGTTTAGTGCATCCCTTTTACTTCAAGAGTACTTTTTCCACGACGGATACACTGGTGCGTTTTCGGCGGATCGCCGTATTGGGAGACAATAGTTACTATGTGACCCGAAATGGAGTGGATCAGGATCCGATCAAATACGGAGGTCCCGATGATGCAGTACTTCGCTTTAACAGCCGAGATCAGTGGCAGGAAGCCATTATAGTACAGTCTTCTACGGGGATGCAACCAGAGTTCTTCCGAGGGGTGTGGGGGATAGCTACGCGGGCTCGTCCTCCTCAGTCCCCCTTTGTGTCTACTGCGGATGGGTTCTGGGTGGGCTTGACGGCTCCAGGTTTGCCTCTCAAAGTTCATGCTATCGTGTCGAAGGAGGGGGAACAAGGGCGCTTTTACGAAGTAGATTTTCGGTGGGCGCAGGGGGATAGCTCAGTGGCTGATGGATTTTTAGCTACGCCCGGGAAGTTTGAGCGTCCAGAAGGAATCGCTTTTACGGGAGGTGCGCAGCCTTACCTTGTCGTGGCGGATGCGGGCAAGGATTCTGTATATGTTTTCACCCTATCGGGGTTGGAGGGCGTTATTCCTCCGCCTGCGGCGGGAACTCGTCGTCCTGTAAAAGTCTCCTTTGGTGGGCGAGGCTCTGGTCCTCTCCAAATGCATCATCCTACCGCTGTAGCCTATCACAAGAAGCTTCTCTACGTGGTAGATAAGCTTAATCGCCGCATCATGCGCTTGCGTTTGACTACGGACTGGTAAGGGCTATCACCTGCTTACCTTTGCGGCTCAGTTATGCGTATTGGTATCGTAGGTGTTACAGGGCTTGTGGGAAGGACCTTTCTGCAAGCTCTACCACTGTATGGATTTGGCGAAGCAGAGGTTTTTGGTGCGGCTTCTCCGTCCTCTGTAGGCAAGCGGATACCATTTCGTACTGGAGAGCTCACAGTAGAATCTATAGACTCTCTACTGAATCGGCGATTGGATGTAGTATTTTTCTCGGCAGGGGCGACCGTGAGCAAAGAATGGGCCCCCCGCTTTGTAGAGGCGGGAGCCTTAGTTGTGGATAACTCTTCGGCTTGGCGGCTGGAACCCCATGTGCCTTTGGTAGTGCCAGAAGTGAATGCGCATGTGATTGGGAGTTCGCGCTTAGTTGCCAATCCTAACTGCTCGACCATCCAACTGGTAGTTGTTTTAGCGCCTTTGGCAAAGGCTTTTGGGTTGGAGCGGGTGATAGTCTCCACCTATCAAGCTGTTACCGGGACGGGGCAAAAGGCTGTTGAACAGCTCATGGCAGAACGGGAAGGGCGTTCTCCAGAAAAGTTGGTCTACCCCCATCCTATAGATCTCAACTGCATACCTCAGTGTGATGTTTTTGAGACTGAAGGCTATACGAGAGAAGAGTGGAAAATCATCCGAGAATCTCGCAAGATTTTAGATGACCCTGACTTGGCCATTACTGCTACGGCGGTGCGGGTACCAGTTTTAGGAGGTCATAGCGAAAGTGTGAATGTAGTTCTAAAAGAAGAGGTTTCTCTCGCTAATGTCCGAGAGGTATTGGAACGAGCCCCTGGTATTGTACTACAGGATGAGCCGCAGCGGCATTTTTATCCGATGCCGCGTTTCATAGGAGGTCAAAATGAAGTCTTCGTTGGACGAGTGCGGCGCGATACCTCTCATCCGCGAGGGCTCAACTTGTGGATTGTAGCTGATAACCTTCGGAAAGGTGCCGCTACGAATGCCCTGCAGATAGCTCGTTATGCTTTGGGTCTTTAGACGGCGACTCACTCCCTATGGGTTTGCAGCGATTCTGGTGGTAGGGTGGAGCATAGGCTTAGGGGATGTCCCGTTATATGACTGGGACGAGGTCAATTTCGCTGAATGTGCCCGAGAGATGCGCCTGTCGGGCCAGTACCTCTATGCGCAAATAGGATTTTTGCCCTTTTGGGAAAAACCTCCCCTTTTTTTCTGGCTGCAAGCCCTCAGTATGGCTGTCTGGGGGGAGAATGCCTTCGCTGCGCGGTTTCCTAATCTTATCGTTTCTGCTTTGACCCTTCTCACCCTGTATGAAGTAGGAAGGCGCTGGCACGGTCACGCATTTGGGACTGCATGGATGCTGATTTATGGAGTTTCCCTCTTGCCTTCATTTTATGCTCGGAGTGGGTTGATTGATCCGCTATTCAATCTCTTGATGTTGTGGGCCCTCCTTGCAGGCATGAAGGCCGAGGCTAAAAAGCCTTTGATAAATAGCTTCCTTTTTGGGGGAGGGGCGGCTCTCGCTACCCTCACAAAAGGTCCCGTAGGGCTCTTACTGCCAAGCTTGGCGGTAGGTACATGGCTGATATGGCAGCGTAGGTTTAGAGAAATACTGAGATTAGCCTTAGCTGGGGGAATAGTCTATACTTTCATTATAGGGGGATGGATAGCTCTGCTCTACATGAGCGGTACAGAGACGCTTCTGAAAGCATTTTGGGCGTATCAGTGGCGCCTTCTGAGCACACCTGATGCGGGTCACGGTGGGCCATGGTATTACCATTTGGTCGTACTTGCTGCGGGGATGTTTCCCGCTTCTGGGTGGGCTTGGGGAGCATATAGAGGAAAGTCTATGCCCAAAGAAGCCTATGGTCTTCTTTGGCTCACCCTATGGACCGTTTTGATTTTCAGCATCGTAAAAACGAAAATCATTCACTACTCTTCTCTGGCTTATTACGGGATCGCTTACTTAGGAGCGTGGACATGGTATCATAGGCGGGATTGGGTTCAAAGATGGGGGTGGGGCATAATAGGGGTTGGAGGGATACTGTTAGGTATTCTAACGATTTTAGCGGGGATAGTGATGACGCAGCAGCATCGTTGGCTGCATCTTGTTAGGGATCCCTTTGCCCAGGCTGCCCTCACCAAAGCTCCCATTTCTTGGAGCGGTTGGGAAGGATGGGTGGGTTTTATTCTTATGATAGGGATAAGTATGGTCCTTATTTTGAACATAGGCTATTGGGGCCGACTTCTTGCGGTGATTGTCGTGCTGATGGGGTGGGAAGGGGGGGTGCTGGCTATCTTCGCTCCACGAGTAGAGGCTTATACTCAAGCTCCCCTGCGTCACTTCTGCATGCAGGCTGCTCTGGAGGGAGCCGTGGTATGGAGTTTGGGATTCAAAAGTTATATCCCTTACTTCTATGGAAAGATGCAACCAGGCTTTTCACCCGGAGCGGTGGGAAGCGTTGAATCTTTTCAGAATATCCTCCTCGCTGGACAGGCCCCTTTCCCAGTGTTTTTTGTGAGTCGGATAGACAGATACGAACATTTTGTGGAGGAGTACGGGTTGGAGTTGATAGGAAAAGAAGGTGGCTTCGTGTTTTTGCGTCCTTCTCTTTCCAAGGGTACAGAAAGGGTGGGGTACCATTCTTCGGAAAGTTCTTGGAATAAAATAAAGAGTCGGGCGCATTGAGCCCGACTTTTGCATAGAGTTTGGTTGATTAGGGGCTACTAACTATAAGTTTTCCATGATAAGCTGTACTCTTTGTCCATCTGTGATTAGGGTAGCTCCGGCGGTTACCAGTGTATCTCCACTTTTTACAGGACCTGCAATAGCAGCCTCCCCCTTTTCGGTGCTCAGGACCTGGATGCGGACGCGTTTAGCCACTCCTCCGCGAACCACATAAGCGTAAGCAACGGTATCCTGGAATTGGATCGCATCTATCGGTACAACCAGAGCTTCTGCCGTTTTATTTTGGGGAACCCTTATATGAGCAATCAGGTTAGGGCGTAGGTTAGCCCGCACATTGGGGGGGATATCTTTGACTACGACGGTGAAAGTACGGCTAAGGGGATTGATATTTCGGCTTACATTTGCTATTCGGCTGGGAAAAGAAATTCCAAGGTCTGGCACATGTACTTCTACTTCGCTTCCCACGCCGATAAGGTGCAGAAAGCTTTCAGGAATCTCGGCTTTGACTTCCCATTGGCCATTACTTATCAGTCGGATAGCGGGAATGCCTGGTGAGAGAAGTTCTCCAACGCGTACATTGATAGCGTCTATTTGACCAGCGAAAGGTGCTCGAAGCTGAGCGTTTCGCAACTGCTCTTCCAGGGTGGCGATAGAGGCTTCCAGAGCTTCCTTGTTGTTTTTCGTTGTGAGGTATTGAACTTCCGAGCCGATGCCCTCTTCGTATAGTTTTTTCTGCTTCTCATATAGAGTCTTGGTCAGCTCCAAACGAGTTTTTAGTTCAGCCAAGTTTTTTCGCAGGACTTCGGCTTCCTGTTCTAAAAGGACTTGGCCAGCTGCTACATTCTGCCCTTCTTGGACGTATATGCGGGTCACTGGGGCCAGGATTTTGGCTGATAAGTTCACTACTTCTCTATTGTCTATTGTAGCTTGGAACTGAAAATATGAGGCAAACGGACGAGGTTTGAGTACGACGAAACTTACGGGTATCTGACGCGCGGTGCCAAAGGTGCTATCCTCCGCTTGGATGAGCTGTTCTAACTCAGTAATTTGTACTTGTAGGCGGAGTAGCTCTTGGCGGAGCTTTTCGAGCTGACGCTTTTTCTCCTCTAACGGGAGGGCTTCTATTCGCTGCGATGAAGAGTGGCATGCTACTAGTCCTGCCACCACACTACCTATCAAGAGTATGCGCTGCATAGGCTCTATATTTATTCGGTTGGAAGGGTTCCGATCGCTTTTTGCCAGTCTATGTAGGCTAAGTAAGCCTCTAATAGAGCAGTGGTGTAGTTAGTTTGGGCTTGTTCATAGCTGGTTTGAGCTTGGAGAAGCTCTACAGTAGAGCTGATACCGGCTTCTTGCTTCCGGCGGGTAGTACGCAATACTTCCTCTGCCAGACTAAGATTGCGCTGTTGGATCTGGAGGTTTCGGAGGCTATTGAGTAGCTGACGGCGGGCAGTCTCTGCTTCTAAGGTGAGGGCTTGACGAAGCTGAAAGAGGTCGTTCTGATTTTTTTGTAGCTCTATGCGGGCCTGAGTCACTTGGCTGGCCCGCCGCAGCCCATCAAATAGAGGTACTTGCAGCTGAGCCCCAATAAAGGCGATGGGAAACCAGCGTTTTTTCGTGTCCAAAAAGTCAAACTCATTCCGTTGAGCTTGAGTAGCTATGCTGCCGATAGCGACTAAGGTGGGAAGGTAACTGACCCGATATCGCCGTAGGTTTAGCTCTAATGCCCGGCGTTGCTGGAGGAGGATTTGATATTCCCATCGACGGGTGACATCAAATCGGTTCTCCGTTAGAGTATCTGGTAAAAGCGTCATAAGCTCAGCGGGGGTCAAGGTATCTGCAAGGGCAATAGGTGTATCCACCGGCATGCCCATTTGCAGCTTGAGAGCGAGATAAGATAGAGCGACAAGCTCCGCTGCTTTATTCTGTTCGGTTCGCAGATTGTTGAGGCTCACTTCCAGGCGCTGATAGTCAAGCTTTTCAGCAAAGCCTGATTCGTATAGGCTTTTGGTCTGCTGGAGCAAAAGTTCTAACTGCTGGATGTTTTGAGAAAGGAGGGTGAGGCGCTTTTGACTCACGAGAGCAGTGTAGTAGGCTTTACTGACCGCTACTACTGTTTCGGTTTTAGAGCGCTGGAAGCTTCGGTAGGTCAGGTCCTTGATAGCTTTGGCTGCCTGAAGGCCCACAAAGTAAGTGCCATCAAATAAGAGTTGCGTGCCAGTAAGGCTCACTTCTAAGTTGTAAGGTACGCCAAAACGCACGGGAATAAAAGTTCCCCTAGGCGCTCCGAAGAACTCTCCAGGTACGAGGGAAGTGGGAATCTCTACAAAATACCTTATGGAAGCGCTGGCATTTATTTGCGGTAGACCTGCGGAGCGCACTTCACTAATTTTATGACGGGCAAGCTGATAGTCTAAAAAGGCATTCTGTAAAGCCGGGGCATGGGTCAAAGCGTATTGGATACAATCGCGTAAGCTCATCGCTTGGGGCGATTGGGCAAAGAGGGCCCCAAGTAAAAGGATGACTCTACCGAACATAACTCTGACGGATTTGGTTTTTGTAGCTTTCCAGCAGATGTCGCCCTCTCTCATTGGTGAAGCTATACAGGAGGAGCAGAATAGTTTCAGCGTAGATTTCTGCTACATTCTTTCGGGTCTCTTCGGCGAGGAGGGGGTTGAGAACGACTTGAACGATTACCAAGCCCACCCACATGGGAAGGATGTCCATCGGCAGGTCTGACCGAAATAAACCTTCCTCGATGGCTCTTTGGACTGAGCGAGTAAGCTGCTTTTGAATGAGAGCCTGTATTTTAGGCAAAACTCGGATGCGAGCGTGCGGTATCACTCGCCGCAACTCTACATATAAGACGGGATTGAGCGAGGTCAAAAGGTTGTATACATAGCTTGCAGTGGCTATCATCGGAAGGATAGCGTTTTCAGTGTAAGTTTGATAGATTTCATCCAGCTTGTACTCCATTTCTCGAAGGAAAGCTTCTACACAGGCTTCTACCAGCGTATCTTTGGAACTGAAATGTTCATAGAGAGTCTTTTTGGAAATGCCCAGATTTTCGGCGATTTGGTCCATAGTAGTAGCTCGTATGCCCTGCTGGATGAAAAGCTTCTGAGCGGTGCTAATAATAACCTCACGCACAATGGAAGGAAACGCAATAAACTCTGAGAAAGTTCCAAGTTCCCATAGTTTTGTACGATGCAGCAGCTTCGTGTAGGCTGGGTACAAATGGAGATCGCCTGGGAGCGCCCCCGAGATAATATTGATCGGGTGGAGAGGCTTATTACTGGCCATGAAGCAGATATATGGGTGCTACCAGAGATGTGGAGCACAGGATTTACCATGGACACAGATAAAGCAGACAGGCCGCAGGGAACGGCATGGCAAGCGATGAAGCGCTGGTCTGAGCAAACCCAAGCTCTATTTATCGGTAGTGTGCAAACACGTACAGGAGAGAAAGCTCGTAATCGCCTTTATGCAGTTTTCCCTGATGGCCGAACCCTGATATATGATAAACGGCACTTATTTCGCATGGCTGGTGAAAATCACTTTTACGAGCCGGGAGAAAATCGCCTCATTGTAGAATGGAAGGGATGGCGATTGGCTCCCCTGATATGTTATGACTTACGCTTTCCCGTATGGAGTCGCCGCACACCTGAATATGACTATGAGATGCTGATTTATGTAGCGAATTGGCCCGCTGTGCGTCATACACACTGGGCTGCGTTACTTCCCGCCCGTGCCATAGAGAATCAGTCCTATACCTTAGGCGTGAATCGGATAGGCCAGGACGGAAACGGCCATAGTTATGTCGGTGGTAGTGTCCTTATTGACTACAAGGGGCAAGCTCTCTTGCACTCAGGGGAAGTGGAAGGGGCATTCGTTGCTGAGGTCTTCTTAAAGCCGTTACAAGAGTATAGAGAGAAATTTCCCGTATGGCGAGATGCCGACGCTTTCCAGCTTATACCCAAGTCGTTGTGGGGATAGTTGATTTTCCACATGTTTCCAAGTAGCTGTAGGCTTCCCATATTTTTGACCAAGCATGTGGATTGAGACGAGAGGGGATAGAGCTTTGTGGGCAGTAGTAATAGCTCTTGGTGCTATCGGCCTATTGGTAGTATACAGTGCAACGGTAAGCTTGGTGTTTCGCCATCATCCTGATATGCCGGAATATTATTTAGTCAAGCAAGGATTGACTCTTTTATTGGCTCTTTTTTTAGCTTATGCCATTCATCTCACCGATTACAGGAAGTGGGGACCGGTTTTTGAATGGATATGGATGGGTGCTGTAGTTCTTTTGGCATATACTTTTTTTCGAGGGACTGGGGCTCAGCGATGGATTTATATCGGGGGCATATCGCTTCAGCCTTCAGAGATAGCGCGTTTCGCTTTGATGGGGCTTTTGGCTTACCGAATGGCGCGGGATCCCGAGGCCCTAAGATCTTGGGATGGGCTCCTACCTCTGCTGATACGGGTGGGCATAACTTTTATACTTATTGCTCCCCTCAACCTCAGCAATGGTTTATTACTGCTTTTACTTAGCGCTGCGTTTCTGTACATTGGCGGCATGCCCCTGCTAAAGCTACTTCGGCTTGGCCTAATTGGGAGTGTAGCGATAGTGATTCTATTCTTGACGGCCCCACGGGCGCGCGTATGGCAAGAGCGGCTGTTGAGCTACTGGAAAAATGAGCGATTGAGTGCTCAGCCCGCTGATGACTATCAACGGGCGCATGCTTCATTGGCTGTCTATTCTGGTGGCTTATTTGGGAAAGGGCCAGGACATAGCACTCAGCGATATTATCTTCCGCAGTCTTATTCTGACTTTGCTTTTTCTATTCTCATAGAAGAATATGGCTTTGTTGGGGGGGCTATCATTTTGGTGCTGTATGGGATTTTTCTGTGGCGCTTAGCCAGCTTGGCATCAGCTACGGAGGGTTTCGGCCAGCTTTTCTTAATAGGTAGCTTTTTACAGACTTTGCTCCAAGTCAGCGTTCATGTAGGAGTGAGCTTAGAACTCCTACCTATCACGGGGGTACCTTTGCCTTGGATTAGTTTAGGGGGGTCTTCTTTGCTTGTTCAAGCGATGATTTTGGGACTCTCTATTTCTATTAGCCGAAAAGTCTTTGAAAGGAGCGCTTAGTATATGACGCTAGTGATTGCTGCGGGGGGAACTGGAGGGCATGTGTTTCCTGCTTTGGCGGTAGCTCAAGCGTGGCGTCGTAAGTGGGACAGTCCTATCTACTGGGTAGGTGTAGAGGGGGGACGGGAAGAAAAGTGGGTCAAAGCTGAGGGTATACCATTTTATGGGCTACCAGCGGCTGGTTGGCAACCTCGCGCTCGCTGGCGGAATTTCTCTCTTTTATTTCGGCTGCCGAGAGCGTATTGGGCAGCAGAAAGTTTGCTCAAGCGATGGCGTCCCAAGGCTATTTTTTCTACGGGGGGGTACCCCGGTTTCATGCCTGGGGTCTGGGCAGCTCTCCATGGCCGTCCGCTATACTTATTGGAGCTTAATGCTCGTGCAGGACGCACTATTCGGTGGCTTAGCCGACTGGCTAAGGAGACATTTGGGGCATTTCCTCATACAGTGGGGGTGAAAGCTCGGTATGTGGGAGTTCCTGTACGATTTCAAGCCGAAGACCGATGGCGGTACAGCGTGGAGGAGGCTAAGAGAAGCTGGGGTCTACCCCCTGACCGTCCTCTTATTCTTATTTTGGGCGGGAGTCAAGGCTCTTCTGCTCTAAACAGAGCGGTAGCTACTTGTCTATCCCCATGGATAGCAGAGGGGGCAAGCATTCTTTGGCAAGTTGGACGGGATAGTCCAGAGTTTCTCCCAGAACGGGTGCAGGTGCTACCTTTTATTGACGATATGGTAAGGGCTTATATAGCGGCTGATATTGTGGTAAGTCGGGCAGGGGGCTCTACCTTAGGGGAGCTGGCTTGGTGGGGCAAGCCAGCGGTACTGGTTCCCTCCCCCTACGTAGCAGAAGACCATCAGCGTCAGAATGCCCGCACTTGGGCCAGCTATGGGGCCTGCCTCGTTGCTGAAGAAGGAGATACAGCAGCTCTACAGGCGGCGGTGCTTCATTTGCTCAAAGATTCAACGAAGCGTCAAGCCCTTGCGCAGACTGCATATGCCCTCGCTCGGGTGCATGCAGCTGAGGAGCTTGCCACATATCTTCATTCAGCCATCTATGGTAACGGAGTTTCCTGAAAAACTGAGATTATGGGGCATCGGTGGGGTGGGGATGAGTGCCCTTGCACAACACCTCCATCTCGCTGGACATCAGATCACCGGGTACGATCGGGAAGCTTCTCCATTTACCCAGATTTTGGAGAAACTGCATATTCCAATAGACTATGAACCGGCTCCTGAGAAGGTGGCTTCGGTAGAAGGGATTATTTATACACCGGCCATACCGTCAGATTTTCCCGAGTGGAAAGCCGTTCGGGATCGGAAGCTGCCTGTGTGGCGTCGAGCTCAGGCTTTATCCGCTGTAGTAGCCTCCTATGAGGTAATAGCCGTAGCCGGGGCCCATGGAAAAACCACGACAAGCGCCATCCTTGCATGGCTGCTTTGGGAGATAGGCGAGTCGCCCACGGCTTTCGTAGGAGGGCTCATGCGGAACTTTGACAATAACTACCTTGCCGGTTCCAGTCGCTGGCTAGTCGTAGAAGCCGATGAGTATGATAGAGCGATGCTGCTTCTTCGCCCTCGACATGCTATTTTGCAGAGCACAGAGCCAGACCATTTAGAAATCTATGGATCGCCGCAAGGGGTAGAAATGGCTTATCGGGCATTTGTAGAGCAGGTTGAGGGACTTCTTGTAGTTGGGCCGAATGTGCCTGACTTGGGGCGGCGTGCTATCCGGTATTCATTGAGACATTATGAAGCCTATGCGGATGGGGTTCTCTTTGCTTACGAGTGGGAAGGTCATAAAAGAGAAGTAGAATGGCAACAAATAGGGCGTCACCTTGCAGAGAATGCAGCGGCGGCCTTGACCTTATTAGAGGCCATGGGATTTAGTTTTGATACACTCCAGAAAGCTCTCCGAGGTTTTCGAGGGGTAGCTCGCCGTATGGAAGTAATACCCGCAGGGGAGCATATTATAGTAAGTGACTACGCTCATCATCCTACCGAAATTATCCGAACATTAGAAGCACTTCGGGAAGCATTTCCTGGTAGAAACATATTAGCAGTTTTTCAGCCGCACCTCTATAGTAGGACTGCTTTTTTCGCTAAAGAGTTTGCGGAGGCTCTGGATTTGGCGGACTTCATTCTGCTTTTCCCCATTTATGCAGCTCGCGAGCCTTCCACAGCACAGGTTAGTAGTATGTTAATCTCTCAACATTTGACCAAGCCTCACGCAGTGGCCATACCTTTGAGTTCTACTATGGAGTGGTTTGACTTACTGCCTTTGAAGCAGCCCAGTGTGCTTGTGCTTATGGGGGCTGGCGATATTTATCAAATGGTTTCACACGTTCAAACTCGCATAACAAAAACGGCATGATGTTTCGCGCATTTAGCGCTCTTTCGGTCAGTTTAGGATTTGTAGGGGGATGGATATTAGGAGATCAATACTACACAGAAATGCGTAGGATGGGTAGATGGATTTTGAGAGGGGAAGGTCCGCTGTGGGACTCTGCCTGGGTGATGCGCCATATTCAAGGAGTTAAGACGCCTTCTCCTTCTCAATGGATATGGGCTATCTCCGAGGCTCTCAGGAAGGAACAAGCCTTCCAATCAGTCCACTTTTACTACACTGGCAAGGGAGAGGGCCGGATTTATGCGCGTGCCTGTGTCCCGGTGGCTCGTATAAAGCTTCCCGTGCGTCAGTATTACATAGATACCGCAGGGAAACGACTGCCCTTCGTGCGTCCCTTAGATTTACCCATCGTGGAAGCTCTACGATGGGACAGTGTGGCTTTCGCATACATTCTTACTTTTCTGCAAGAGAAGCCCTTATATCGCAAATTAATTAGCAGAATTTATCAAGAAGTAGATGGTACTTGGCATATGCATTCAGAGTTTGGTTCAGAGACATATGTATTAGGGCGGACAGCGCATTTGCCTGTGGGGATTTATCAGCTTGATGTATATTTGCAGTCCCTTCAACCTAAACTGGGGGGACATACCTGTAAAAGGGTCATACTTTATATACCATCTCAGATAATATGTCAATAAAATAAGAGATATGTCAGATATCTTAGGCGTAATAGATATAGGTACGCAGCAGATTCGGGTAGCGGTCGGGCAGCCGGATCCTGGCGGAGGGGTGAGTGTGTTGGGCGTAGGAGTGGCTCCTGCTAGGGGGATAGATGAAAATGGTGTGGCGAATATAGAGCGTCTAACCGCCTCCATTCAGGAGGCGTTCGATGCGGCGATTCAACAGTCCGGCACGGCTCTTTCGCGGGTATGGGTAGTCATACATCATATTCACATGCAGGGGGATCACACCGAGGCTATTATTACATTTCCTAATCCTCACCATGAAGTCATAGCGGCGGACTTAGAACGCTTGCGCCAGCAAGCGGTACGACGCCCTTCACCTACCAATATGGAGTTGCTTCATGTCATTCCTCAGTATTATAGTATAGATCATCGGTCGCAAGTACAGGATCCCTTAGGGATGACGGGTATTCGTTTGGAGGGTCATTTCTATTTGGTCTACGCTCCCCACTCTCATTTAGACATGATAAGGCGATGTTTTCAACGGCTCCGTATAGAAGTGGAGGGGTTTGTGGCTCGCCCAATAGTTGCTGCGGAAGCTCTTTTGCCAAGGGAGCACAAGGTTTCTAATAGCGCTTTGATTTACATGGGTACCCACTCAACTTCTGTGGTAATATATGAAAGAGGGGTGATAAAGCATTTTGGGGTACTTCCTTTAGGGGGGCATCAAGTTTCGCTGGATATCCGAGAGATGCTACGCTATGTCTTACCCCACCAGGCTGAGTATCTAAAGATTGAAGTGGGTAGAGCATACGCTGCGAATGTTCCAGAAAATCAATCGCTAAGGCTAAAAGTTTCTAATGACCTTGAACCTGTGGATATTTCTCTTCATTTATTGGCACAGGTAATCCAGGCTCGCTTAGAAGAGATAATGGTATTTGTGGCGCGGGAAATAGACAAGGCTGGATTATTAGGCAAGCTATACGGGGGTATTTACTTGGCTGGGGGAGGAGCGTTGATGCGAGATATAGAGTCGCTTGTGGAATACGTATTAGGGGAGCGGGTTTATCCTGTGCGGTTGCGATCTATTTTAGGGCGTGGGATTACAGAGAAAGTAGATAATCCTCGCTTTGCGGGTGTTATTGCCACCTTGTACCTCATACCGATGATGAGAGAGTTCATTCCTCCTGTGCCCGAAAATTCTGGGCAGCTGGCTCAGAAGCCTCGAGAAGCCAAATCCACTTCTCGCTTCATTCAGAAGATGCGTAGCCTTTTAGAGAATAGCCTCAAGCTGCCGCAGGACTTTATAGAATGATAACTAAAAATAAACCGATATGAGCCTTTCATTTCCACAGGAAAGTCCGCTTCCCATCATCAGTGTATTGGGGGTGGGGGGAGCTGGTTGCAATGCCGTAGCTAACATGTTCCGCCAAGGAATTCATGGAGTGGATTTTATCGTGTGTAATACGGATAGTCAGGTTTTGGGGCGGAACATAGTGCCTAATCGGCTTCTGATAGGTCAGAAGCTGACAGGAGGTTTGGGATGTGGAGCGGATCCTGAGCGGGGGCGGCAGGCAGCCGAAGAGAGCCTGGATGATATTCGTAAACTTTTCGCTTCCCATACCCGAATGGTTTTCTTAACGGCAGGGTTGGGGGGTGGGACGGGAACGGGTGCTTTACCGGTCATCGCTAAACTCTGCCGAGAGCTCGGTTTGCTCACGGTCGCAGTCGTATCCTTGCCTTTCAGCTTTGAGGGGGAGCCTCGTCGGAGAAATGCCCTTACTGGGCTCAGCCGCTTGGAAGAACATGTGGATGCTTTGGTTGTCATACACAATAATAACATCCTTCGAGTAGCTTCTAAAAATATGCGTCAAAAAGAAGCTTTTCTCATGGCTGATCAGGTGCTATATCGAGCTGTGCGTGGTATAGCTGAAATGATTACTAAGCCTGGGTATATTAATGTAGACTTTGCCGATGTAAAAACTATCATGCAAAATGGAGGATACGCACTGTTGGGTATGTCTACCCAGCGGGGCGAAAACCGAGCACTTATGGCCGTAGAAGAAGCTCTAAGCTCTCCCCTATTAGATAATGTAGATATACGGGGGGCTAGGGGCCTACTTGTCAATATCACTGCCTCAGAAGACACGATAACTATCCAAGAAACCGAGCAAATCATGAATCGTATTCAAGAAGCATTGGGTAATACCGATGCACAGATTATTATGGGGCAAATCTATGATGACCAGGCAGGAGAAGACCTCTCTTTGACTATCATAGCTACAGGATTGGCACGGCCGGAGAGTATTCAGTTGAGCGATGCTTCCTCGAAAAAGTCTACGAAGCAGCTCTCATCCTCAGTGCATCCCCTTCAGACTGAGATAGCGATAGATTTACCGCTTAGTTCAAATAGTTCTTCGCATACGCCTCCGAGTTTCAATCTTCAGGAACGGATGAAGCAAATCAATCAAGAAGTAGATGCGATAGAACGAGCCCGTCATACGCCTGCCTACAGTCGGTATGGTATTGCTGCACCGCCCCCGTCGCTTTCTTCGGCGCGCATAGAACCCTCAAAAGACGATAGTTTTCCGCCTTTCCGCCGACATAATCCTCGTCTATATGATAATGCAGATTAGCCCTTTCGTAAAATCTCCAGCGAGACTAAAAGCACTCTTTTGAGTCACAGTACCTTTTATGCAGCCTATTTGGCTTCGGTATCTTAGGCTTCTAAGTATTGCGATGGAAGCGCGCTTAGAGATTGTCTTGGGCCGATGGGCAGCTCGGTTTGTAGCTGCTATGCTTTTTTCGTTCTTCTTTGTGATGACTTTATCACTGTTGACCGCTGCTTTGATTGCGTGGTTGGCGGGCGTTCCGAAATGGAGCTATGGATTTCTGATTGGGGCAAGTGTGTGGGGGGGGGTTACAGCTTTAGCGGGGGTTTTGGGTCATGGTCTTTTGCACCGGCGGATGGTATCTAAGGAGGCGATCTATCGGTTGCGTTTGGCGCAATCAGGAATGCGCCTTATTGAGAAGTCTTTGGCTGAGCCTTATACTGCGAAATCGCTTTCCTCAGCGCTTACAGCACCTCTTGGAAGGCTACTCTGGTTTTTTATCAGGCGCTGGCTCAGAAAATGGATTCCGTTCTTATGAGTATCTTGGCGGCTTGGCAAAAAGCTTGTCCACAGCCTCTCTGGCTAGTAGACCCTGACCGTTTACCCCTTTCCTCTTATGAAGAGGCCGCTGAAGCATATCTGAATGCAGGAGGCCAGTGGGCCCTAGTGGGAGGGAGCTTCATGGCTCATGCTTCCCTCGCAGAATGGTGTCATGCCGCTCGCCAGCTTATTCCGCTTCCTTTGATTCTTTTTCCTGGAAGCATTCAGCAGCTCAATCAAGCGGTAGATGCAATTTTACTCTTGTTTCTCGCTAGCGGCCGTAATCCTTATTATCTAATTGGTGCTCATGTGGAAGCCTCCCCTTTCCTTTGGCGCTGGGGAGGGGAAGTGATTCCTACTACTTATATCCTGGTAGGAGAGGCAAGTCGTACAGTGCATTATATCACTCAGACTTTGCCCATTCCCATGGATAAGCCTGAACTTGTCCAAGCCACCGCATTGGCAGGGTGGTACTTAGGGCAGAAAATCGCATACATTGATGCAGGGAGTGGAGCTTATTCTCCCCCTTCCACAGAAATGGTCTACGCCGTGCGTGAAGCGATTCCTATACCCATCATGGTAGGAGGGGGTATATACAGCCCGGAGGTTGCTGCTCGCCTCATAGAGGCTGGAGCGAATTTTGTCGTCATAGGCACTGCGGCCGAACAATCTCTATATAGCCGAACTTTCTGGGAAGAGTTTTTCAGTATATGTCGCTCATAGTCTTTCTATATGCCATATTGGGAGGCATAGATTTTTCGCAAGGCGATTGGAGTCTAATCGGTGTTAGTGTCCCTAACTATGCGCCTCATCCGCTACAGCAGCGCTTTTCAGCTTTTATCATTCAGGATAAGTCAGTTCTGCAAGAAATGCAAGCTCTCTGGATAGGAGAGTCCTTCTATGAGGACTACTGCGACTATCATTATGTACTTAAGCTATACCGTGAACGCCGACTCGTCAGAACCCTAAAGGTCAATCTCCGCTGTGGGTACGTCACGGAGGGGGTCTTTTCCTTCACTTTTTCGCCAGAGTGGATAGAGCGGTTTGCTGATAGATTTCGCCCGATAGCGTGGTCCCGAGTTTGGTTCCGTCGCAATGAAAATCTCAAAAATGCTGTACAAGCCTTACTTGAAGCGCCGGATGTGTTCTTTTACGAGGAGCCTGAACCTTACCTGTATGGAGGGCGATTTATTATTGCTTTAGATAGCGTTCACTGGCGGGTGAATAGAGACTCCCTTTACAGCAAAGTGAAAGCTCAAGTAGAAAAAACTTTCCCCCTCGGCAAAGCATATATTCGGCCTTACTTTTTCTTCATGGACGATAAATCGCTCCTACATTTTCGGTTTGAAGTATTTTGTGAGCGGGCTGATTATGAAAAATACGGTAAGAGCTTGAAAGTGTCAGTGGGATGGCAGCCCCATATTGGCCCTGGTGAAGCCAAACGCATAATCCTCATCGGTGTCAATCGAGAGAAGTTTTTTGCTTATGTGCGGGCGTGGCAGCAAAGGCATGGGGCTATTTCCGAAATACCTGAGTGAGCCCTATGAGTCCTATTAGCGTGACGCCCGCAGTCCAGAGAATGCTCACATAGCCAGAAAACCAACCCCAAGCCCATTCTATGAGGAGGGAGACTCCCAGAAGCAGCGGCAGTGCCCACTTGACGATGGGATACTCTCCCCTGGACACGAGCCGTGAGAATATAAATAGCCCCAAAAGAGGACCATAGGTATAACCCGAGAATCGCAAGAAAGCTCCTAACATGTGTTTCTCTTGAGGAAGAGCAGTATAGGCCATCATGAGTATCCAAAACAAGACGGTCCAGGCAAAGAAGACAAGATTTTTCATTCGCGGGGTTTCGTAACGGCTAGGGAGTAAGTTACGTAGGACAGCTGTGGTCAGCGCTGTGAGGCTTCCATCAGCGCTGGAAAGGGCGGCGGCACTCACTCCCAGGACAAAAAGAACTTCTATTACTCCTCCTTGTTCTTTTGCGATGCGAGCAAAGACTTCATCCGGAGCTGTGGAGAGGCCAGCGTATGCCGCATATCGCCATAAGATGTGGCCCAGCCACAGAAAAAGTAAGTTGACTGGGAAAAGGAGCAAGCCGTAAAGGAGGAGGTTTTTTTGCGCCATGCGGAGGGAGGGGAGGCTGAGATTTTTCTGCATTTGGTCTTGGTCTAAGCCAGTCATGGAGAGGGCTATGAGAGCCCCGGCAATGAGGTCTTTGAGCCAGAAGTGAGGGGCTTGGGGATTGAACTCTATGACCTTTGGCACAGGGGCGGGGGGCAGAGGAAATCGGAGAAGATAGAAAGCGGTATAAAGCGCTGCCCCCAGAAAAACTGTAGTCTGAAAGAAGTCAGTGTATATGAGGGCTGAAACGCCGCTCCGCATGGTGTATAGCAGCATAAGTAGTAAAGCCCCAGCGGCGAGGAGGGGAAATGGAATATCGCTCACGAAAGGTCGTAGAACCCACAGAGCTAAGAATAGCCTCAGACTGCTACCAATGCCTCGAGAAACCAAGAAAAATATTGCCGCTACTTTTTCCCCAGCGGGGCCGAGCTGGTAACGGAAATATTCATATACCGAAGCGCGAGCGTATTGATAATATAGCGGCAAAAGTATATAAGCAATCAGGGCGTAGCCCAAAAAATAGCCTGCTACGACTTGGAGGTAGGTCCAGCTATCACTGCGTACACTGCCAGGGACTGAGAGGAAAGTGATGGCAGAGAGCGCCGTACCAACCATACTGTAGCTCACCCAAAGCCAATGAGCCCGGCGCTGAGCTACATAGAATGTATCCAGGGCGGCTGACGCTTTTTGCCGCCGCCCTATCACCCAACTAATACCCCACAGCGCTGCGACATATGCCAGCGCTATCCACCCCACCTCAGTAGATGAGCTGACTCATCCCAAGTCCAACTAACTCCACCTTATTCGTCACCGCCTGCAAGAATAGAATAGCATCGATGATTTGCTTCTTATCTGCGTACGGTGTGATGGTAGAAAGACTGGCTTCAGCAGCTTTGATGTAGTCTCGTAAGGCATCTTCGAGGGACTTCATGGACTTCTCATTGGCTTGCACGGAGGGGACTTTCAGGTCATTTGGGCTTTTGGGGTCAAGCTTCGCAAAGGGGAGGTATTGAAGAATGCGGTATAAGCGGGTAAGCTTAGCAATGTAGATGCGCGTGAGCTCAATCTTGTCCATTTTCTCCAGATCTCCGAGAGAATAGATGATAGTGGCCCCTCCGGGCAGCTGAGTAGCGGCCGACGCCGGAGAAGAGGGCTGAGCTTCCTGACCGTATACAGAGGCCAGCCATACTGGCGCTACCGCAAGGATAATGTATATTTGACGGCTCATCATAGGGCTGTATCAGTTTTTCTTTTGTTGAAGCATATTCTTCTTGCGGAGATATTCCTGGGCTTTTTCATCCATCCCTAGATAAGTCGTAACTTGAATGAGACTCTGTAGCAGCGCAAAGTCTTCTGGAAGCTGCTCATGCGCCTTTTCTAAATGGGGCAAAGCTAATCGGAAATATTCCTGCATTTGGGCAAAGTATTTCTGCTGAAGCTTTTCGTCGCGCGTTTCATTGTATTTGGCGCTGAGCTCTGCGGCTTGATTCACATAATAGGCTCCGAGATTATAGCGGGCATTTAGGTTATTCGGATTGATTGCCAATATTTTCTGGTAGTATGCTGCGGCGGAATCTGGGTTCACCCGTTCCCAAAGCTGAGCATAGATAAGCATGTAGGTTTCGTTATTAGGATCTCGTTGAAGCTCTTGACGGAATCGCTCCAGAGCTTTCTCTTGAAGGCCTGGATTTTGGAGATATAGATTGAGCTCAGCTCGTCGGATATTGTCATCGGTAGGGAACTTGCCTCGGCCTTCGTTTGCTATGGCGAGGGCCTTTTCAGTATCACCCTTTCCCCCATAAGCATTAATCAAAGATGAGTATACGAATGGTAGCAGCTGGGCTTCTTGCTCCTTTGGCAGGGGCTTTTGAACAGCCAAGGAGCGAGCCTTTTCAAGGTCTTGGATAGCGGCAGCTGTGTCTCGCATTTGGAGACTAACGATTCCGCGCAGGGCATAGGGGGGATAGAAATCCTTTTGCCCTATCATATCATACAGCTCCAGCGACCAAGTGAAATGCTGGCGTGCTTCGGCCAGCTTTTCTTTCTGAAAGAGCTCAAATCCCTTCAAGTACAGCACTCCCGAGGCTTGAGCCGCTATGAGCTTAAGATCGTTTTCAAATTCCTTTCCAGTGTCGTACTCCTTACACTTGCGAATGGAAAGGATAACCTCCTCAAATAAGTTGGGGTACTTATTGAGCACAGCTTGGGGGTCCTTGCTACTGAGCAGCATGCCCATGTAGGCTTTGCCGCGCAGCATGTAAGCTTTGGCTAAATCCTTCGGCTTGAGAAGTTGAGGAGAGGCCAGCGCTTCTTGAATGAAATTTAGGGCCTTATCATACTCGGCATCTTGAACCGCCAGGGCAGCAGAAGTGACCTTGCTCTTCTGGCCCCACAGCCACAGAAATGTTAATCCAACTGCCCATATTCGCATGGAGCAAACATACGCAGAAAAACCCAGCAACCAGGCGCCTCTGTTGAAACTCTGTATATAGCTTTACCTTTGATGTATGCGAAAAGCCCTGTATATCGCAGGGGGAGCCCTCATACTCCTACTCTTGACGGCGGTCCTTCTACCCTTCCTGCTCCGAGATAAGGTAGATGCTCTCCTCAAAGCTCAAATAAATCGCCGCCTCAATGCCCAGGTGGACTATCAGCGGTTGGGACTCTCTTTGTTTAGACATTTTCCTGCGCTGACTATCCGATTAGAAGGGCTTACTGTCATCAATAATGCGCCGTTTGCAGGGGATACTTTACTGAGTTGTAGAGCCTTGGATGTGGGAGTAGATGTGCTCAAGGCTATCAAAGGCGATATTGAAGTTACCCGCTTGTATTTCATAGAGCCTCGTATCCATGCCCAAGTTCTAAAAGATGGTCGTGCTAGTTGGGATATTACGCTGCCTGACACCACGACCAAACAGGCGCCTACTGATACCACTCCAGCCAAGTTTAGGTTTGGATTGCGCCGATATGAAGTCCAAAATGCTCATGTCACTTATTGGGACTCCTCCCTTGGGATTTACACGCGTCTAATAGGCCTTAGCCATAGTGGGAAGGGAGATTTTACGCAGGATGACATGACCTTAGAGACCGACACACGCATCGAGCAAGCATTTTTTACTTACGGAGATGTAGCCTACTTGAAAGGACAGTCGTTGACGGCGGGGATAGACTTAGATATTAGCTTTCCTTCAGGACGATATAGCCTCCGACGAGGAGAACTTCGCCTCAATGCCCTACCGCTTACTTTGACCGGCACAGTCACTTTGCCTGATACCCTCCGCACTTTATTAGACCTTCGGTTTGCTGCGCCTGAAGCTTCCCTCAAGGAGCTTCTGTCCCTCATCCCTGCGGCCTATCGAAAAGGTTATGAAAGTCTTTCCACTGATGGCACTTTGCGGTTAGAGGGATACGTTCAGGGTGAAATGGTAGATACTTTATTACCAGCTTTTGGCTTACGACTCGTGGTAGAACAAGGGCGGATAGCTTACAAAGACCTTCCCAAGCCCGTAGAAAACTTAGAGCTGCGATTGAAGGTCGAAAGCCCTGCTAAAACCTTGGAAAGTCTGTCGGTGCAAGTGGATACCCTCGCCTTTAAAGTAGGAGGAAGCTATCTCAGAGCCCGGGCGTTAACGAGAGGATTGAGCCGTATGTTCATTCAAGCTGCCGTCAGTGGACAAGGTAGTTTGGCTGAGTTCGCCACTGCGCTTCCTCTGGGCTATGAAATGAAAGGAAACTTTGAGGTGGATGTACGCGTCCGGGGGATCTACGCTGAAAAGCGTCTCCCCGCTGTGGAAGGGAAGCTTTTGCTGAGAAATGGATACGTAAAGGCGGCGGAGTTTCCTACCCCAGTGGAAAACCTGGAGATAAACTTCTCCGCGGAGAGTCCTGACGGTACGCCGGCGACTACGACTGCGCAGCTTCACCGGCTCTATGCGGTGGTTGCTAATGAACCTATCGAGCTGGCTCTGACTCTGCAGAATCTGGAGGCGCTCAACTATGCCCTCACCGCCAAAGCCAAAGCCGATCTGGGCATTTGGACAAAGATTTTCCCTATCGAAAGCACAAGTGTAGCTGGCAAAATCACCTTAGACCTCACCACGAAGGGCAATCGAGAAGCACTGGACAAACACGATTACGCTCGGCTTCCTACAAGTGGTACCTTGGCTGTGCAAAACTTCTCTTACCGAAGCCCCAGCGTGCCCCAAGGCGTTACCATTCAGCAGGCTACGCTGACTTTCACACCTCAGAGCGCTGTCCTATCGGGATATCAAGGGACAATCGGCCGATCCGATATAGCCTTAGAGGGCCGTTTAGACAACTACTTAGGGTATGTACTCAAAGACGAGAAAATCATCGGCACGCTCTCTCTATCCAGCAACCGTTTAGACCTCAATGAGTGGATGTCCAGTGACACTACCAAGCGCCAGTCCCAACCTCAAACCGATACTTCCAGCACCTTAGAAGTGGTAGTGATTCCAGCGAATATAGATTTCACCTTCCAAGCGCAAATCAGGGAGCTACTCTACGAAAAGATGATTTTTCAGAATGCCCGTGGACGGGTGATTGTGCGGGATCAAGCGGTTCGGTTAGAAGGATTTGAGATGGAGGGATTTGGGGGCAAGTTTGCTTTGACCGGCAGTTATATAGCGCCGGATAAGCGATCAGCGCGGTGGGATATGCAATTTAGCTTGCGGGGGGTTCAAATAGAGTCTATTGCGCAGCATTTCGCTACGCTGCGTCGGATAGCCCCTATTGTCCAAAGCACCCAAGGACGAGTTAATCTTTCGCTTTCAGCGCAGAGTGCTTTGCGCCCTGATTTTATGCCTGAACTCAGCACATTATCTGGAAGTGGACTGGCGGAGGTACTTCAAGCAGTGGTACAAGGCTCAGCTTCTCTAAATGCACTAGCCAGTTCGGCTAAAATGCCCCAGCTCAGTACTTTACGCCTGGCCAATGCCTCTATCAAGTTCAAGCTGGTGAATGGAGCGTTAGAAGTGGAGCCATTTAGTTTCACGGCCGGGGATATCAAGATGAGTATTAGTGGGCTCACTCGCTTGGATCAAACCATAGCCTATGCGGTGGGATTTGAAGTGCCTACGGCATGGGCACAGAGCTTCTTGCAATCCGTCAACCTTCCCATCCAGGCCCCTGCTTCGGTCAAACTGGTGGCTGAGCTGGGAGGTACTGTTACCCAGCCCAAAGTCCTTAGTATTCGTCCAGAGAAGGGAGAAGGCTCGCTGGGAGAAGCTGTCGCTGACCGTATAGAAGCAGAGAAAGCTCGCTTAGAAGCCGAGGCTCGTCGTAAAAAAGACAGCATAGAAGCGCTCCTGCGAGCCAAAGAAGATAGCCTGCGTCGAGCAGTAGAGGAGCGCCGCCGCCAAGAAGAAGAGCGTCTGCGTCGCGAAGCCGAAGAACGCCTGCGTCAGGAAGAGGAGCGTTTACGCCGAGAGGCTGAAGAGCGTCGTCGGCAAGAAGAAGAGCGTCTCCGCCGTCAACTTGAGGAAGAACGCAAAAAGAAGGAACAAGAACTCAAAAATCGGCTTCCCTTCCCCCGATGAGCTAAAATAGCCTTATTTTTGACCAGTGCGTACGGCTCTACGAATATTTGCGCACGGCAGAGCGGATCGGCATAGATTATTTATTGCCATCTTTGCCTTCCTTCTCTTCAATTTCTTCAATGTCTTTTCTCTGGCTCTTATCATTCCCTTCTTAGAAATCCTTTTTGCTCAAACGGCCGAGCCTGCGCCAATGCCCACTTCCTTTTCAGTGGAGGCCTGGAAAAAGTACTTCTTCTATGAGCTTTACCTCTTCCGCACTCACCAGGGGCCTATGGAGGCTCTGCTGTACTTCAGTATAGCGATTGCGATTGCGATCTTCTTCAAGAATGCTTTTCGGTACTGGGCCGCCTGGAATATGGTCCGTTTTGAGAATACCGTCGTAGAGGTGCTGCGCAATCGCATTTTCAGCCATCTGACCCAAATGCCCCTGAGCTTTTTCGTTCGAAATAAGAAAGGCCGACTTCTCAATCTTGCCACCCAGGATGTGCAGGTGATTCAAGAGGCGACGATCGGTACCATCTATAATCTGATTAACGACCCCATCACGATGCTCTTCTATCTCGGGGCTATGATGCTACTTTCTTGGCAGCTTACGCTGGTGTCTCTGCTAGTACTTCCCCTTACTGGATGGATGATTAGTCGGCTGGCTAAAACCCTCCGTCGAAAAGCTCACCAGGGGCAGCAGCGCATGGATCAAGTGTTGAGTATCCTGGATGAATTCCTGACGGGGGTTCGTACGGTGAAGGCCTTCGGGGCTGAGCGACGCGAGCAGGAGCGTTTCCAGACCGCTAATGCCCAATATACACGTTTCATGACAGCTTTGCGCCGGCGCATGGAGCTGGCCTCGCCCCTCACCGAAGTGCTGAGTGTAATAGTAGTCTTGGGACTGCTGTACTACGGTACATTTTCTGTGCTGAATGGCAGCTTGAAAGCTTCTGAGTTTATCACATTCATTGCTATTTTCGGACAGTTTCTCAGCCCTATGAAAACCTTCAATCAAGCTCTTTCTCGTCTGCAAAAAGCCATAGCATCCTTCCGAAGGATTGAAGGTCTTTTGAAACAGCCTGCTTCTGTCGAATATAAGCCAGGACTTACTCCCATCCGTGCCATACAAAAGGGGATTCAGTTAGATGGCGTAGCGTTTAGATACGGAGAAAAAGAGGTTTTGCGGGATATTTCCCTGGAAATCCCTGTGGGAAGCCGAATAGCTCTGGTGGGGCCTTCTGGCAGTGGCAAGACGACTTTGGCTGATCTTATTGCAGGATTTTATCGGCCGACGGCAGGGCAGATTCGTATAGATGGACGAGACCTTTCTGAGATAGACCCTCAATCTTACCGCCAGCTTTTGGGAATCGTTCCTCAAGATGGCATGCTGTTTCATGCAACCCTCTTGGAAAATATCACTTACGGCACAGAAGGAAAGGTAGACGAAGAGCGAGTCTGGGCCGCCTTGGAAATGGCTCAGGCCCGCAGCTTTGTAGAAGAGCTTTCAGAGGGGTTATACACCATAGTAGGCGAAAGGGGCCAGAGGTTTTCTGGAGGGCAGCGGCAGCGATTGGCATTAGCTCGGGCCCTCTACCGCCAACCGCAGCTACTCATCTTAGATGAAGCAACTTCCGCGCTCGACAGCGAGTCAGAAGCTCGCATCCATCAAGCCTTAGCTCAACTGCCCAGAACTTATACCCTGATCTTGATAGCTCATCGGTTATCCACAGTTCGTCATGCAGACTGGATTTACGTCCTCCACGAGGGTAAAATCGTCGAGGAAGGAACGCATGAGTCCCTATTGGCTCGGGGAGGGCTGTATGCCCGACTATACCAACTCCAAGCTGCATAAAGACAGGCAAAAAAGAAACCTTCAGCCTGTGCCGCTACTTGCAGCAAACAGTTTCGGTGGATGCTCTTTATTTCTGAATAATGAGGATGTATTCCACAGGATATGCGGAAAAGTCTGCCTTTGTTCCAGTAGTGAACTTGCCCGTTCTTTTATCTCGGGCTTGGGGTAATGTCTTGGAGGGTATCTCTCTGAGAATGACCTTTTTCGGGGTGAAGCCGATGCTGTAGAGCTGTTCCATAAATGCCTCCGCATTTGAGACCTTGACGCCGAGAAACTCTGTATTTCCTATGACAATTGCGGCGATTCCCTTGGGCAAAAGCACGCGATACATTTCTTGGAAGCTGGCCGCCATGTCCGCAAAATATGTTGCTACTTCATTTGCTTTACTCGGGCTTTTTTGATAAATCTGTCCTACGATTGCATCGGCAATATCCGAATACAGCGAATGAAAGGCTGTGCTTTTGCTTAGAGAGCGTCCGATAAAAGGCTCTCTAAACTTTTTTCTGTCCTCCATCCACCCGAACCATAATGCACTGAGTTGATGAAGGTCTGCGTATTCATAGCTCGTGACATAAGGAGGAGAAGTCACGATGAGATGTACCTGTTCATTCGGAATAGGAAGAGCCCGCGCATCGCCGAGCAAGGGTTGTGTGATGACAGAGAATCCATCGTGGCTTTGAAGGGCTTGCCAATATTCTGCATTAGCTTTCAACATCTTTTGAACCTTGCGAAAGTAAATGGTCTCCACAGGGGGGATTCTTTTATCTGGTTTTCTCATGGGCTTTATGCTACGGTTATGCCAGAAGGATAAAGCCTTGAGGGAACCAGACAAAGCGCAGGCAAAAAAGGTATAATACGGCTTTGGCAACTGCTCTATGATAGACTGGATAATCTTGAGCTCTACGAGCACTTTTTCTGGAAACCAGTGCGTCAGCCTTTCATTCCAACTGTGATTAGATACCGACGAAACGTTAGCTGGAGAGAATAAGCTGGGCCCGACTCGGGCGTAAAATTCTTCTTTTACAAAATGAGCGTATTTAGTAAGCTCAGGTGGAGGTAAGGGGTGTGTTTTAGCCTCGGCGATCAAGTGAGCCACGGGATTCACATCTATTCCTACACTGGGTCGTCGGAGCAAGCGGGCTTCTACTAGGGTCGTGCCGGACCCCATGAAGGGGTCAAGTACCCATTCCCCTTCGCGGCTATGTTCCTGTATCAGACGGCTTGCGAGTTGGGGGATGAACTTAGCTGGATATTGATGATAACTATGGGTGAGATAGCTTGTCTCTTTCTGAGAAAGCCATTTGAAGGACCAATCTTCGGATGGCCTCAGCCCCTCGAACAAATCTAAAAACCGTTTTAGCTCGACCTCAGCCATAACTCTAAATCTACTTGTAAGTCCTCTAACCGCCTAAAAACGCGGGAGTGATGGGTAATCTCTCTATCTGTCAGCAGGTATACTCTGTCGTACAGAGCAGCTGCCATTTTAGCCTGTTTCGAGGTAAGCTTACCCTCCAGGGCTGCCTTGAGAAGAACGCCATCTCTGTCTAATGTAATGAAGCAAAATCTCATGCCCCTACTGCGTAGCTTCTCAGCCCAAAAGAGGTCTTGCTGAAATCTTTCACGCAAGGACACCTTGATGCTATAAACCGCTAAAACTCGAAGGTAGGCATTAGGCTCACTTGACTTTTCAACGGCTACTAAATCGACCTGAGATTCTACCTCTAATCTTGTCATTTCCCCTCGCACCCACACAGTCTCACTCAGAATAGAGCGAAGCTTTTCATCATGAATTTCTCGCCAGCGCATCAAGGCTATCTGATCCGAAAGACCTTTTTCAGAAAGCTGATGGATTATTTCGTCCAAAGTGATGAGCTCAAATGCATTTCCACTTGCAATTTTTCCATGCCTGCCTTGCATCTTGTCCCGTATACGTACGAATAAACTCTTTCTCAACCTCCCTCCAAGCGCTTTGGGGACTGAGCTCTTCTCGTCGAAAGCGTCTATAAAGTGTAGGTATCTGAAACTCTGGGTGGGGCATGTAGATGACTTCAAAGATATGCTATGCCATTCATGAGTTAGGGGTTTTTGAAGGGCCTACTTCACAGGCTACTCTCCGTGAGAAACTTCTGTCTATTTTTGCTACATGCGAAATCCACAAATACTGGTGATCGGTTTTTTCCTTGTCGTGGGATGTCAAAGGAGCTCAACTCCCAGCCAGGATAGCCGGTCGCCTCAGATGCCAGTGGCGGCCTCAGAGAATCAAGCTGAGTTCTGGCGGCGAGTAGGGGACAGCCTGACATTGGAGCGCCAGCAAGTGATTTTGCAGAACTTGCTCAGGGCTGCTGACAGAGAAGGGTGGGGAGGCGCTGTACGATACTGTCATACCGCTGCTGAGACGCTGACCTTTTACCGAGGAGAAAAGATCAGCTTTCAGCGCGTGGCCTTGCGTAATCGAAACCCTAAAAATGCCCTGGTCGATTCCTTAGATAAGGCGACATATGAGGAGTTTCTTCGCACGGGTTCTAAGGAAAGTGTGATTATACCAGTGGGGGCGGGAACCTACCGCTACTATCGTCCCATTTACATACCCATGGAGCAATGCCTCAAGTGTCATGGCAAGAAAGAGCAGTTAGATGGCCAGGCTTTGGCTGAAATTCGCAAGCGCTATCCAAAGGACAAGGCCGTCGATTTTTCCCTCGGAGATTTACGGGGAATGTGGAAGGCAGAGATTCGCCCCTAAGGCGGCTAACTTTGTGTGATGACGAGGTCCCTACTTGGCGGATTGCTTTTAGGGATAGTAGGTGTGGCAGGAAGACTAATCCCTCATCCCCCCAACTTCACCCCCGTGGATGCTATCGCCCTCTATGGGGGGGCTTGGATGCCTTCCTTGTGGATGGGCCTGGCCCTTCCCGTGCTCATCATGGCTATTAGTGACCTGCTGATTGGGTGGCATTCTCTATGGCCGTACACATGGGGTAGTATGATGATAGGCGCCGTTTTGGGTCGCTATCTTCTGAAAACTCATCAGTTTCTCTCGGTGGTAGGGCTCCCAGTTTTGCAAAGTACCATCTTCTTTGCTGTGACGAACTTCGGCGTTTGGCTCAGTGGCTATTATGGCTATACGATGGCTGGGCTATGGTCCTGTTATGTGGCAGCTATTCCTTTTTATCATTATCAGGTGTTGGGGGCGATTTCATATAGCCTCCTTTTGTGGGCTGTGGAACGCTTCGTTATAAGGCGTTTGGCTCTCTCAGTGAGATGAGGTGCGGCGTGGCTCTACTACTTACTGTGGGTTTGATTGCATGCGTAAGGAAACCTGTTCCAAAAGAACCTACCCCTCAGCCAGCTTATTACGGGCTCTTCATACTGAATGAAGGGCAGTGGACGCTGGGGAATGCCTCATTAGATGTGATTTCAAGGGAGGGAACCTACTACGAGGATGTGTTCTATGCGGTGAATCGAGAGCCGCTCGGCGATGTGGCTAACCACATTTTCCGGCAGGGGGATACTCTGTGGATTACCATGAACGGTTCTCGGTGGCTCTGGAAAGTCCTCCTACCTTCTGTTCAGATCTTAGCCAGAGCTACTTTTCCTTCTGCGGCCAGCCCCAGAGAATTTCTTCCAATAAACGCCCGCAAAGCTTATGTGAACTCGCTCTTGGATAGTGCCATTTATCGCATAGATCCCCAAACTATGGCCTTTATCTCGCCTCCTATCAGGGTAGAAAACTTCTCGGAAAGCATGCTTTATCATGCAGGGCGGGTGTGGGTCACCTGCGGAAATTATGCCTATCCCCTTCGCAACTGGAAGGTTGCCTGTATAGAGCCTACGGCTGACTCGGTTTTGTATTACATTTCGCTGCCCAGGGAAAATCCTGGTCCCATACAGAGCCTTCCATCCGGAGAAATCCTTGTCGGATGCCGAGGTAACTATGCCGACCAAAAAGGCATGCTGGTGCACATCAATCCCTCAGACGGGTCAATCACCCGAACTGTAGAGCTTTCTACCAGCGTTTATGCCCTGCACCGATATGGGGATCAAATACTAATGCTTACAGATTCGGGAATCACGCGGTATGATTGGCAAAATGGCATAGTAGATTATGCGTTTTTACCTAAGAGCCGATTGGGGATACCTCCCCATGAACTGGTCTACGGATTCTTCTACGATAGCGTGGCCAATCAGTGGGTAGTGGCTAATGCCAAAGCTGGGGGCGTACGCGGCGAGATATTATTTGTTCGGAATGACACGATATTGGGACGCCAGCGCGTTGGAGTCTTTCCCGCCAAATTTGTCCGCTACCCATGAGTCAAGCCGATAGGATTCCGAAGAACGGGATTTTGATTGTAGGGACTGGATTGCTGGCCCGCTGGGCTGCGCAGCTCCTGGAAACGGAAGGAGAACTTGTCTACGGTTTCGCCCCTACCAAAGAGCATCCTGAAAACGAACAGGATGGATTTAGCATTTTACCTCCTATCACGCGAGCACGCATATGGAAACTCATTCGTGCCGGAGAAGCAGACTATGTGATTGCCCTCACTGATCCTGTGGCTCGGGAGCGCATGGCAAACGAGCTATTTGAGCGGGTCAACCGTCCAGCTCGCAGCTGCATTCATCGTACAGCGTTTGTACCGTCTGACCTCCAAATCGGTGGAGGGGCTATCATCTTGCCCTACGTGGTGTTTGGCATTTCAGCCCAAATAGGAGGCTATGTCACCATAGAGAGTCACACTTATGTAGGTGCAGAAACGCGCATCGATGACTTCGTCAACATCGGCAGTGGCTGTCACATAGGGGAGTACTGCGAGATTGAATCTTACACTTGGATAGGGCGTGGAGCTATTTTAGAGGCTGGGGTCAAGATAGGGAAGGGGGCCCATATCCTCCCCGGAGCTGTGGTGCGTGAGTCTGTCAAAGCCGGGACAGTATATGGATCATAGCCTACGAGCCTTATTTTCCGTTTGGAATAAGGAGCGAGCCGTACCCCTAGCTCAACGCATCTACCAGCTCGGAGGGGAGATTTGGGCTTCTGCGGGCACAGCCAAAGCTTTTTCGGAAGCGGGAGTGCCTGTCAGATCCGTGGAAGCTTTGACTGGCTTTACCGATCTCCTGGGTGGACGGGTAAAAACTCTTCATCCTGCTGTATTTGCGGGGATACTAGCCAGACCGGGAGAAGCGCTTCCTGCGCCCTACCTGCCCTGGGATATAGTCGTGGTGGAGGTATACCCTTTTCAGCGCGAGACCGAAGCTTGGGTAGACCTCATAGATATCGGAGGGGTAAGCCTCCTCCGCGCCGCAGCCAAAAACTATGAAAGAGTTTGGCCGATTGTGGGGCCGGATCACTACCAAGAAGCAATGAGCCTCCTGGAAACTTATCAAGCGCTGCCCCCCATAGAAGTACGCTATCGATTTGCTGCGGAAACCTTTGCGCTTATGGCGGCTTATGATGCGCGCATTGCTCAGGGATTTCTGCAGCAGCCTATCTATGCTGAGTCTCTCCGGTACGGCGAAAATCCGCATCAAGCGGCCTTTTTCGTCGGCAAGCTTCCAGCCACAGTGGGAGGCAAGGCTCTGTCATACAACAATCTGTTAGACTTATCGATTGGTCATCGAATCGTCAGTGGCTGGGAAAAGCCTGCTTGCGTGATTCTCAAGCATACTCAACCTTGCGGGGCCGCCTATGCGGACACGCCTGCCGAAGCTTATCAGAAGGCGTTAGAAGGGGATCCTGTAGCAGCCTATGGGGGCGTGATTGTCTGCAACTTCCCTATCAGTCTGGAATGGGCTCTTCTGACAAAGGGACTGTTTATAGAAGTGTTGGCAGCACCTGAGATGACGGAGGAAGCGCAGGTGTGGCTGCTTCGCCACAAAAGCGCTACGCTTGTCAAGCTACCCGCGACTCCTGGGCCAGCCTGGGAGGTGCGGACCGCCCTTGGGGGGCTCTTATATCAAACCCCTAATACGGCGGATGAGAAAGATATAGAGGTACGATGGGCCGCTCGTCTCTTGCGTGCTTTGTACTCTAATGCTATTGTCATTACGAAGGATGGTCAGCTCATAGCAGCGGCAAGTGGTCAAACTTCTCGAGTGGAAGCGGTGCGATTGGCCATAGAACGGGCTAAGCATAAGGGCGTCCCCATGGATTCGGTGCTCTTGGCGAGCGATGGATTTTTCCCCTTCGTGGATAGCCTGGAGCTCATTCATTCAGCAGGGATAAAGCGTGTAGCAGTCCCTCCAGGTGGAAAGCGTCAAGGCGAGATTCAATCCTTTGCTGAGAAATCCGATATTTGCCTGACCTTTACTGAGTATCGGCATTTTCGGCACTGATTATGTTCGGCCTCCTACTGAAACAGGATATCGCCATAGACCTCGGCACAGCGAATACAGTGATTATGATAGATGGCGAAGTAGTGATTGATGAGCCATCTATCGTAGCGATTGATCAGACGAAGAATCGGGTGATAGCGGTGGGGCAAGAGGCGCTTTACATGCACGAGAAGGCCCACAAAAATATCCGAACTGTGCGCCCGCTGCGGGGCGGAGTGATTGCTGATTTTGCGATGGCGGAGGCGATGATTCGAGGCTTCCTGGCGAAAATACCCGGCAGTCGTCGCTTGCTCAAGCCTAATCTCCGACTCATGGTGTGTATTCCCAGTGGTATTACAGAGGTGGAAGAGCGAGCGGTACGGGATTCAGCGGAGCGAGCGGGTGCCCGAGAGGTATATTTGATCCATGAGCCGATGGCCGCAGCCCTCGGGATGGATATAGATGTAGAAGCGCCCGAGGGAAATATGGTCATAGACATCGGCGGAGGTACCACCGAGATTGCCGTGATCACTTTAGGCGGAATCGTCTGCGACAAAAGTATCCGAATTGCTGGGGATGAGCTCAATGCGGATATTGTAGAGTACATTCGTCGCCAGCACAATCTCCAAATCGGCGAGCGTACCGCCGAGCGAATCAAGATTGAGATTGGTGCCGCTATCACCGATATTCCCGATCCCCCACCTAATCAACCCGTCCGAGGTAAGGACATTATGACGGGAACTCCTCGCACCTTGTATGTGTCTTACCGTGAGATTGTGGCGGCGTTGGACAAGTCTATCTCTAAAATCCTGGAAGCTGTCATGCAAACCTTAGGGGCAACCCCACCAGAAATCGCCGCTGACTTAGTCGAGCGGGGTATACACATGGCTGGAGGAGGGGCTCTCTTGCGCGGCTTGGATCAACGCATTGCTCAGCAGACGCACTTGCCTGTCCGGATCGCCGATGACCCCCTTCGAGCCATTGCTAAGGGAACCAGCTATGCCCTACGTAATCTTCACAAGTTTCACTTTCTTCTCGTCAAAAGCTGAGCCTCTGAGGCTCTTCTGATGAATCCTGCTACTTGGCTACGCTTTCTGGTACATCCAGCGTTCTTATGGATGGTGGGGCAGGGAGCTGCTTTTTATTTTTTTGTTAGCTTCACTCCTGCGCCTAAAAATGCTATTGAGCGATTCGCCCTCTCGGTCCAGAAAGGCATCCATGAGCTGGCTGCGTGGGTATCCAGTCCCTGGCGCGCATTGGGGCAAGTAGAGGAGCTGGAGCAGCTCGTAGCACAGCTTCAGGCTCGGCTTAGTAGCCTGTCAGACACAAGCATAGCTGTGCCTTTTCCTACAGGGGGTATCGGTGACTTCTCAGCTTTGGCTAAGTACAAACTCCTGCCTGCTAAAGTAGTTTATCAAACCCTCCTCCTGCGAGAAAACTATGCCATTCTGAATAAAGGTAGTCGAGATGGAGTGTATCCTGGCTTGGGGGTGATTACGACCGAAGGAGTAATCGGTCTCATTGCCGAAACGACTGCAACTTATAGCATCATGTATGCCCTCTTTCACAAAGACGTACATTTATCAGCTACTCTTCCTCGGCACGGAGTGATCGGAGTAGTGAGTTGGTCGTCCCCTACCCTCAATAGCCTTACTCTGGAGTACATTCCCCTGTATGTGCGAGTAGGGCCGAACGAGGAAGTGTGGACCGCCCCTAATAGTCTGATCTTTCCCGCTGGGTTACGGATAGGGCAGGTCCGAACCGTGCGCAGTGACTTTACCAGAGGATTTCACAGTATAGAAGTGCGTACCTATGCTGATTGGTCTAAGCTCTCTGGGGTGTTTATTTTGATACCCTCATCGTAGATGGATATTGTCAAAGTTATCCTTACGGGGATTGGGCTATTAGTGTTCCAGCTCATTCTTGCCCCCAGCCTTTCCGTAGAAAATATTGCTTATCCTGCTCCCTATGTCCTATTTTGGCTTTTGCTCCCATTCTCGTGGTCCCCTTGGACTGTGGGGGCCTTAGCAATCAGCTACGGGGCTTTGATGGATATCCTTTTTCCCCCCCATGGTCTACAAACTTTTTGCGGACTATGGATAATGGCGCTTCGCAAGCTCATTTTTCGCATTTCTCATCCTAACCTCCCGCCTGAATGGGAACTAAATACCTCTCTGTACCATCTCACTTTGGGGGAATTTTTCCTATATGCCTTTCCACTGACCCTCCTTCACCATATGTGGTACTTCCCGCTGGCGGCCTGGGAGGTTTCATGGGTCGTGTTTTTTCGGGCTGGATTGAGTACGACCTATACCTTACTGTGGGAATGGATTATTTTTGTCATTGCTCTCCAGCAGCGACATGTACGAAGCTAAGTATTCAGAGAGGAAGCGGGTTTGGATGGGGATTGTGATTGGTACGGGGCTTTTGCTGGTGATTCGACTGGCTCAGCTTCAGCTTACTTCGCCGGAGGGGCAGCGCCAGGCTGCTATGAATACCGTCCGTCGCGTAGAGGTTATTCCTCCTCGGGGGGTGCTCCTGGATAGGAAGGAGCGACTCTGGGTGTCCAATGTACCTTTCTTCAACATTTTCATCACTCCAAAGGAAGCCTTTGGCATAGATACGGCCAGCTTATGTCAGATATTCAATCTGCCTCCCAAGATTCTTCAGCAGCGCATGCAGCAGGCGAATGAGTTTAGCCGCACCAAACCGAGTCTGCTTGTGCGGTATGTATCTCTCCCGCGCTATGCTAACCTCATGGAGCAGAGTTGGAAGCAAACGGGCTTTTCTGCACAAGCCCTCCATACCCGAAGCTACCTTTATCCGAGTGGGGCTCACTTTTTAGGCTACATTAGCGAGGTCACGCCAAAGGAAATCGCAGAATCAGAAGGACGCTATACTCTGGGTAATCTTATCGGCCGGTCAGGCCTCGAGCGGCAATATGAGTCTCTCTTAGCTGGGCGGAAGGGATTTCGGTATGTCGTAGTAGATGCGATGGGACGCGAGCTTTATCCCTACCACGATGGGCAGCATGATATTCCGCCTGTTCGGGGAGCTGACCTCGTTCTCACCGTAGATGTGGATTTGCAGCAGTTCGCCGAAAGTCTACTCTATGGAAAGGTAGGAGCTATAGTAGCGATAGAGCCAAAAACGGGTGAAATACTCTGTTCGGTGAGCATGCCGACTTATGATCCTAACCTTCTTTCAGGTCAAGAGTTAGCTACAAACTGGCAGAAGCTCCAGAGAGCGCCTAACTCTCCTTTGTACAATCGGGCTATACAAGCCATGTATCCGCCTGGTTCTACTTTCAAACTCATCAATGCTCTCATCGCTCTTCAGGAGAGTACACTGACCACTGAGACAGCCTACCCTTGCGGGATGGGATACTTGAGAAATGGAGGCAAACCTGCGTGCCATGGCCACCCCTCGCCTCTCTCCCTCGTAGGGGCGATACAACATTCTTGTAACGCTTATTTCGCCTCACTTTATACAGATTTTCTGCATCATCCTCGTCATGAAAGTATAGGGTCAGCTTATGAGCGCTGGCGAGAGTATGTAATGTACTTCGGGGTGGGCAGGCGAATAGGCGTCGATATTCCCTCCGAGAAACCAGGGAATGTACCCAGTCGGGCCTACTATGACAAAATTTACAAACCTGGACGATGGAATGCATTCACCATCATCAGCAATAGTATCGGGCAGGGGGAAATTTTGATGACCCCCCTCCAGATGGCGAATGTGATGTGCGTGATTGCTAATCGAGGATTTTATATCCAGCCCCATTTCCTACGCTATGTATACGGGCATGTTGAACGACAAGTGAGTCACTTTGATACTATCCGGGTACCGATTGATCCGCAGCACTTTGAAGTGGTTATTCAAGGGATGAGGGAAGCGGTGGAGGCGGGCACTGGCTACTCTGCCTACGTCCCAGGATTGGGATTGTGTGGTAAAACTGGTACGGCTCAAAATCCGCATGGAGCAGACCATTCAGTCTTTGTGGGATTTGCGCCGTGGGACGATCCTAAAATCGCCATCGCCGTAATCGTAGAAAATGCAGGCTGGGGAGCCACATGGGCCGCTCCGATTGCCAGCCTCGTGGTGGAAAAATATCTTACAGGAACAGTTTCCCGCCCCCAGCTTTTAGACCGGATCAAAAATACTACGCTCATTACCCCTCAATAAATGCACACAAAACCTAAGCGTTTGCACATAGCTACCCTGGGCTGCAGCAAGAATGTATTCGACTCTGAGCGCTTAGCGGCGTCTCTCTCAGAGCGGTATGAGCTTTCCCATTCCACAGACTTAGCGACTGCGGACGTAGTAGTACTCAATACCTGCGGCTTTATAGATCGAGCTAAACGCGAATCCGTAGAGGCGATTCTTCATTATGCAGAAGCGAAACAGCGGGGCCTTATTCAGCGGCTGTATGTGGTCGGATGTCTTGTCGCCCGAGATAAGGCTACTCTTCAAGCAGAGCTACCCGAAGTGGATGGATTTTTTACCCAAGCGGAGTATGACAAGCTTATCATGGAGCTTCAAGGGAATCTCCGCCGGTACCTGCTTGGGGAAAGAGAACGAATGGGCTACGCTCACCACGCGTATCTGAAAATCTCTGAGGGCTGTAATCGCAAGTGCAGCTTTTGTGCTATTCCTTTGATGCGGGGTGCTCATGTGTCTCGTCCGATGGAGGAGATTCTGGCAGAAGCTCGGAACCTCGTCGCCCAAGGCGTCAAAGAAATTAGCTTGATAGCCCAAGATTTGACTTACTACGGCATAGACCGCTACGGCAAACGACGATTAGCGGAGCTACTGGAGAAAATGGCCATGATTGAGGGCATAGGATGGATTCGGCTTCATTATGCGTATCCGGCGGGATTTCCGATGGAGATACTCCCGATCATTCGTGAGGCTCCGTCCATTTGTAAGTACTTGGACATGCCCCTTCAGCATATTTCAGACCGTGTGCTGCGGCGCATGCGACGCGGCCTTTCTCGGGCTAAAACCGAGGCTCTCCTCACTACTATCCGAGAAACTGTGCCAGGGATTGTCCTTCGCTCTACTTTTATCGTAGGTTTTCCTGGCGAAACAGAGCAAGACCTTGCTGAACTATTAGACTTTCTGGAGCAGTATCGCATAGAGCGAGTGGGGGCATTTCTCTATTCTCACGAGGAGGGCACAACGGCTTACCAGTACGAGGATGATGTGCCTATGCGTCTCAAAAAGCGGCGCTATCATCAGCTCATGACTCTTCAACAGCGGATTTCCTATGAATGGAATCAGCAGCTCATCGGACGCACTCTCAAGGTACTGGTGGATGAGCGACAGGGCGATATAGCCATAGCCCGCACCGAATATGACGCCATAGAGGTAGATAATCTCGTGTATGTTTCGGATGCTGCGCAGCGCCTGCCTGTGGGCGACTTTGCTTGGGTACGGGTGGTGGATGCCACTGAGTACGACCTTTGGGCAGAACCTATTTGAGGTACAAGCCGTGTATAAACATGGCTCAGCTCGTCTATGGCTACTCTTTTCTCCCAGTGCTTATATCCAAATCGATACGCTATGTTACGCAGCGTATCAAGTGGAAATCCTCATTCGGGATAGCACCCGGGTGTATGGACAGTATCGCCACACCGTGCATCTGTATAGCTCTTCTGACGAGATCCCCCGCAGCAATAATCTCCTCTCTTGGACTTTAGCGGATCTGCCTTTTCCTATTCGGTGGGAGGTGACGGTGTGGGATGCTTTGCGGCAGAGGGTAGCTTTCCAGTCAGGTACTTTTTCCTCGGATCAATGGGCGGTGATATTCAGCAAAATCGGAGCAGGCTACGATCGGACTACTCTCTCTGCGTCTACGGAGGTAGTTTATTTTCTGCCAAATGAAACTTATATCGGTCAGGCAGCCTTATACAAAGAGCGAGCCGCCCTGCCTGAGCTTCGGCAGTACCTCTCTATTGAAGAGCGCCGCTTCACCCTTCGGGGCCAGGAGGGCTGGGATACGCTCCATCTCTACTGGCGTGTAGAGGACCTCCCCCCAGGAGCTTACCTCATCGGTTTGTACCTCTACAAGGGAGAAGCTCTACCGTACCAAGCCTTCTATTCAGTTCGTCGCAAATGAAAGAGAAAATCCAGCTTCGCTTGAGAGATGGCGTCCCAAGGCCCGTTCCAGGCAAAAGCTATAATGTCAGCCGTAGCCATCTCTACACTTTCCCCACGCCAGCGGCTCGCTATATTGCTCCATAAGGGATTGTGCCCGACTAAGGCCACAGTATGTATTTTGTCGGGGAGTTCGCTTAGCGCTTCATAGATGGCATTTTCCTCTTCCCAATAAAAGGCCATCACGGGACGCACCCACTCATGGGGAAGGGAAGTTACCTGAGCCAGAATATGAGCGGTCTGCCAAGCACGAATAGCCGGACTGGAAAGGATGATATCTGGACGGTGGCCCTCTCGGAGGAGAGCGTGAGCTTGGTGTAGGGCATCTTTGAGGCCTTTCTCACTGATGGGGCGATTGAAATCTGATAGGGCATTGGCTGACCAATCTGACTTAGCGTGGCGCATGAGGAGAATGATTCTCATAGCGTACGGCTGTTTAGGCGATGACGAAACATTGCGCCAAAGGCACCAGCTAAGGTAAGCAAAATGCCCAGCCAAAAGAGTCCAATGAAGGGCTTGTACAAGATTTTGAGAGTAATGAAGGCATCAGGCCGTCGGCGAAGGGCTACCCGGAAGTTGAGCTTGCCAGCTTTCACGGAAATGCTCTCTAACTGCACAGAAAGACCCAGCGAAGGGACAGAGGCGCTCGGAGTGAGTAGCTCCTTGTCCCGTATGCCAAAATCCACAGGAAATCTTTGTACCAGTTCAGGAAGGCCTTTCCAGACCGCAAGCCAGGCTCTGAATGTAGGATGAGGAGCATTTTCCACTTCTGTAAGCCGCTCAAATACCACGGCAATGTCTTCGAAGGTAGCGGTGTCTCTAAGGCCAAGCGCCAAAGTAGATTGAGTGAGGGGCAGGCCTTCTGCCTTGGGTAAACTGGTAATGTGGACATACAAATCGCCATGCCACAAGCGTACATGGGCTGGGTGCGCCAGCAGTCCGGAACTTTCACTCACATCGGCTTCCAAAAGTAGAGGATAGGTGCGCGCACTATCCAATGAGGTCAGGCTGACCCGATATCTGTATCGACGATCTGCGGGTTCTATGGGTAATATCGCCAGGTTAGATTCAATGAAGGTCGAGGCCGACGATAGAGCCACGGGATGAATGACTTCTCCTTGCTGGGGCAGGCCATCAGGAAGCCAAACTTGATAGGAGAAGCCTAAGCTGTCTCGGAATCGCCAGAGGGTCTGCCCTTTTTCATGGAGCAGAGGCGTTAGATTACGTATAGGGGGTATTGGTTCAACCAGTCCATCATAGCGCACGAAATACCCAAGACCTATGGAGCTGCCGCCTCGCGGTATAAAGAGGTTATCGGTGGTAGCTGGGCTACGGGGGTTGAGATTTTGACTGAGAACCTTTTCATATCCGCTGGACAGAAGCGCTCCGATGATCATTAGAGCAAATCCAAAGTGAGCGATGACAGCCCAGAGGTGAGGTCCTCTGCGCCTCTGAAGCCATACCGCCAAGGCTGCTCCCCCACTTACTAAGGCTGCACCCCATAAAAGGTCATCCAGCAGGAGAAATAGAACCGCTCTCAAACGAGTGGTCCAACTGCTACTATCTAATAGGCTTCGGTAAGCTGGATGATAAATAAAGTCCCATCCACTCCACCATAGAGCTAACACTATGACACTCAAAACTAAGGCAGATCCCCATAGTACTTTTTCCCAGCCTTTGACCCTGTAGGCCTGTACAAGCGCGTATCCCATCAATCCTAATAGGGGTACAGCGAAAACACCTATCCACTCATAGTACACTTGGAGTGCACCAGAGCCGAGGGTCCAACTGGTACCTAATAGCTTATTGATGGCTGGGAGCGAGGTGAAGATAGTCAGCACAATCGCTATCCACACAAGGAGAGCCGCTCCCCCTGCCAGGGCTGATTGGGTTATGATCGGCGTATAGGTTGATTGTAGCCGAGCTTTTTTCAAAGCTTTCCAGGCCACTGCTCCTACGCCTAATAGGCTGATACCTACGCCCCAGAGGAGCCAATCTCCTAACCCAAGATCAGTGAAACTATGGACAGAACTGTCTGAGAGTATGCCACTACGGGTGAGGTAAGAACTATACAAAACGAGAGGAAATCCTAACACAGTCAAAGCCAAAGCCAGATTAGCGGCTTTTCGCTGGCGACGCCAGACCCAGAGCATATGAGCTGCGGCAACTAAGACCAACCAGGGGGCAAGCGAGGCATTTTCTACTGGGTCCCAGTTCCAGTATCCGCCGAAGTTGAGCGTTTCGTAGGCCCAGTAAGCCCCCAGCCCTATGCCTAATCCAAGAAGTCCCACCGCAAGCCATATCCATCGTAAAAGCCGCCGAGTTGAAGTAGGAGATAATTCACCATTTCTTAGGATTAAGAGGCCTTCCCAGAAAGGAAGAGCCGCCGCCGCATAGCCAGAGAAAAGTACTGGGGGGTGGATGACCATCCAGAAGCTTTGCAGGAGGGGATTTAGGCCATTTCCATCAGTGGGGATAAATCCTGGTGGTACCTCATCTCGTACTTCCCATAAGTACAAGAAGGGAAAGCTTCCCCAGTTTGTTCCAAGCGGCACAAGCAGTAGAGCGATGGCGGTTACCACGCTGAGAAAAGAGAACTGCCTCACTCCTGCGAGAGTGAGGATGATTGCGATCGAAATTCCCTTGATCCACCACCCATTCATCGCCATGCCACCAAGAAGCGCTCCTGCACCGATGAGCCGATAAAGGAGAGGCCATTCTTGGGCAGCCCATAATCCCCAGATTAGCGTGCCGCCTGCTATGATGCTCCACTTAGGTAGGCTGACGCCGAGGAGGAATGTAGCTAAATATCCGTTTGTGGCCAGAAGACCTGCTAATAGAGCCCAACGCTTCTCATCTCGGATAGCTAATATCATCCACCCGAAAACGACATGCCAGAGCATCCAGAGAAGGAAACTGCCCTCTTGCCCTTCCCATAGGGCGGCAGTGATGTACTCTACGGAGAGGAGTTTGGACCCATGAGCCCAGGCGTAATGAAACTCGTACCGGTGAGTCAAAAGGAGGTATAGAAGAAGCCCGATAGTTCCCAGTAAGGCAAAAGAGTGAAATATCCACGCTCCCCAGCCCGCTTTTTGCCAGAGGCTTGATTTACGATGAGCTTCCCATGCAGCGATCGCTCCCCACAAGCCGCTCACCCATAGAACCGTCACGAGTCCAGTCCCAATCGTCTGCATATCCACAGCTAACAAATGTACTACGCTGAATAAAGCATTTCTCAGGCCCCTGATGCTGAACTGGCCCCGACCCCAAGGGCAAGATGTACTTTTGCATTATGCTGGATAAACTGCAGGAGATAGCTCAGGCCGCTCAAAATGGCGCGTCCCCCGAAGAGCTGGTAGCCCAATTAGAGGCGCTTCATGAAGAGGTTTCTGCGGATGATCAGGTTCGGATGGACTTCGAGCGCGAGGTGCTCAAGGTAGCAGATGGGGTGTATTTACCTCATATTTTCTGGATTTACCTCGGAGGCTTCCTGGATGACAAAGACGCTTATCGGCCTTTCTTAGAGTATATTCTTCAAGTTTATTCTCAGCTTCCCCCTTCTGCTTTTGTGGATAAGCGCATGCGTCCCTTGCTGTATGTGTATTTCACTGAGGAAGCTCCGTTTTATTTGGACAAGTTAGAGGCTTACCTGAAAAGATATGCTCGACCAGACAAATATGCATTGATTAGTGACGTACGCGCCTATATCCAGAGGAATCCGAACACAGTGGGCGTTTTTCGGCAGAAGTTTGCCTTGCTGAAGGGCTACATGCCCAACTTTGAAATGCTGAGTATGCCTTTGCCCCATCTCAGAGCCTCTCTGGCCCAGATTTCCTCTTCTGAGTAGATGCGGCTTTCTCTGATTGCGGCCGTAAGTATCGGAGCCATCGCTGGAGCTTTGTTGCGATTTGGATTTCAGCGGTGGCTGAATGTCTCTACACTTTCTCCTATGGGTACCTTTATAGTCAATGTGGCAGGTTCGATGCTTATTGGCTTCTTGGTAGGCAGCTTTGGGCATAGACCCGTCGGGGCATGGTATTATGGAATGACGGCTGGCTTCTGTGGAAGCCTGACTACTTTCTCCTCTATTACTATGGAGGTATTTGAAATGTTTCGCTTGAAAGAGGTGGTACGGGCTGCGGCTTACTTGCTGGCGACCTTTGCGCTGGGCATGGCCGGGGTAGTGCTGGGATACTGGCTGGGGATGAAAATGCATCGGTAGTCATGCGGAGCAGGGTGATGATCTTCGCTTTGGCAACGGTGTGGGCGCAAGCCCCTATGTTGGGGTATTATAGAGGACTTTATCAGGGGCGGCCCAGTCAAATCGCCCTCGTCGGCGGAAACATCTGGTTAGCGCCAGGTCAATATCTACAAGATGGAGTCATCCTCATCAAGGATGGACGCATCTTGCAAGTGGGGGAGCGCTCTGCGATGAAGGTGCCGCGCGAGGCCTTCGTCGTCTCATATCCTACTGGGGTATGGATATACCCAGCTTTCGTGGATCCATGGAGTAGCTGGGGCCTCAAAGAGCGAAGCGAAAGCGCGACTAGTAGTAATACCCCTCAGTATGACCCTACTCGGCATCCTCTGTATTATCCTGTGGATGCGGTGAAGTTGGACTTTGCAGCTGACACGGCATTTGTCTACGACGCGGAAACGGCTAAAAAGCTTCGCGAAATGGGATATGCAGTCGCTCATGTGGCCCCTCGCGAAGGCGTGCTGCGCGGAACTGGCACCACTCTTTTGCTGAGTGAGGAGATTCCAATAGAGCGGCGTTTCCTACGCAGTAGCTCTATTTTACATGCAGGCTTTGAGAAGGGCAGCAGCACCCAGATGTACCCAGTGTCCAAAATGGGCTGTATTGCTCTGGTGCGCCAGATCTTATATGACTGGCTATGGTATCGTCAGTTCACTCCGCCCCCTGTGCAAAATGTAGCCATGGAGCGTCTGCGAGAGCTATGGCGTGATACGCTAAGGTGGGTTTGGGTAGCTCAGACCCCAGAGGATGCATTTCGGGTAGCTAAGCTTTCTAATGAATGGCGACAAGGGGGGCCCCTTCGCTGGGCTTTATTAGGCACTGGATTTGAGCATGAATGGCTTCCTTTCCTGCCGAAGGAAGGGCTCTATATCTTGCCTATTGGCCTGCCGACGCTGCCTCCTCTACACACAGCGGAGTCTTATATGCACTTACCGCTGGCTGCCTTGCGCCGTTGGGAGCAAGCACCATTTCGTTTGAAATGGATGATTCAGGAGGGGTACACTGTCGCCCTCACGGCTCACAAGACGCCAGACCCAGCAACTTTCTGGAACGACTTGCGGACTTTAGCTCGGACAGGTATCGCCCCAGATACGATCCTTCTGTGTCTCACTCGTTTCCCAGCGGCATGGCTCAAGTTATCAGATGTAGGCACAATCAGCCCGGGGGCCTATGCTAACCTCCTCATTTTCACTGACACTATCTGGAAAGAGGAGGCCAAACTAGCTGAAGTATGGGTGGCAGGGCAGCGCTCTATCCTCAATCCTATCCTGTCACAGTCTCCTAAAGGGATTTATGAGCTTTCACCGTTTAGCTGGCGTTGGAGCTTTTTGCGTGGTAAAACTTCTCCCTTATCCTCGAAACTCATCATAGGGGAGAGGGATACGCAAGCTGTGGAGGTTCAATACGACCTTCTATACAACACTTTCAAGGCTCGAATTCAGCATAAGGCCGCCGCTGGGGAATGGACCTTCGCCATGGAGGGAGACTCTCTATTGACAGGAACCTGGCTTTCTCCTACGGGGGAAAAGCGCTCGTGGCAGGCTCGGCTCATCGCTCCACCAGAATCGTTTCCGCCTCCTAAGCGGCCTGCTCCGCTTTCAGAAGATAGCCTGATAGCCCGCCGAACTTTACCTCCAGGCTTCTATGGACACACTCAATATCCCGGTCCTGTGAGCTTACTTATTCGGAGGGCCACCGTATGGACAGGGGATACCATCCTGCCTGAGACAGATGTGCTGATTGGCAGCGGAAAAATACTGCGCATTGGACGAGCCCTACCTGCGCCCCCTGGGGCTGAGGTGGTAGAAGCAAATGGAGCGGCTCTCACTGCTGGCATCATAGATGAGCATTCTCACATTGCTATTGAGGGCGGCGTGAATGAATATTCTGACGCTATCACTTCTGAGGTTCGCATTGCCGATGTGATTGATCCTACTGATGTGAACATATATCGTCATCTCGCTGGGGGAGTAACTACCGTCCAGCTGCTTCACGGCTCGGCTAATCCTATCGGAGGTCAATCGGCCTGCATCAAACTGCGGTGGGGGCTCCCGCCGGATTCTCTGGTATTTGCTGAGGCTCCACCATTCAACAAGTTTGCCTTGGGGGAAAATGTCAAGCAGTCCAACTGGGGTGAGGCTTTTACGATTCGCTATCCGCAGACCCGGATGGGCGTTGAGCAGATTATGACGGATGCTTTCGCCGCCGCTCGCCGCTATGCTAACGAATGGGAAGCCTTCAAAGCTGAGCAAAAGAAAAGCCCTCGACTGCCAGCTCCCCGCCGAAATCTGCGTTTAGAGCCGCTGGCTGAGATCCTCAGCGGTAAGCGGTACATTACCTGTCACTCCTATGTGCAGTCCGAGATCCTCATGCTCATGCGATTAGCCGAACGGTTTGGATTCCGAGTGCGGACGTTCACTCACGTGCTAGAGGGATATAAAGTCGCCCCAGAGTTGAAGGCTCATGGAGCCTTTGCTTCTACCTTTTCTGACTGGTGGGCGTACAAGTATGAAGTTATAGAGGCTATCCCTCACAATGCTGCGATTCTACTCAAACACCGAGTACCTACTTGTATCAATTCAGATGATGCAGAGATGGGGCGACGCCTCAATCAAGAGGCAGCCAAAGTCCTTCGGTATGGTGGCACAGAGTTAGGGATTGATAGCGTAGAGGCCTGGCGGACGGTCACGGTTTATCCTGCTCAGGCTCTCGGCATTAGCCATAGAGTAGGGTATATTCGAGAGGGGTATGACGCTGATGTAGTCTTGTGGGATAGGCCTTCTCCGCTCTCCGTGCAGGCTAAAGTTCAGCTTACGCTGGTAGATGGACGAAAGCTATACGATGCCAAGGTAGATAAGGAGCTGTATCCTCAGCGTATGAGCGAAAAAAAGCGTCTGGTGGAGAAGGCCTGGCAAACTGCTGACCCTAATCGCAAGGGAATTCCGCTCCTGATTCGTCGAGCCGTGCTATGGGACTGTGAAAGCATAGGAGAGGGTGAAGCAGAGGGCAATTCCCCCTGAGAAAAAGCAGATGACGCACTAATCCTGCTCGACCATTTAGGGTATTTGCAGTTTCTCTACACGGCCTTAGCTAAGGCTGGCCTGCCATCCATCTCTACAGCCAAGACTGTGCTCACACCAGGCTCAGGCATTGTAACGCCATATAAGCGGTCGCAGTAGGACATGGTGATTTTATTGTGCGTGATGACGATGAGTGGAGTAGTCTCGGATACTTGACGCAGGAGCTGGCCGAACTTGTGGGTATTCACATCATCCAAAGCTGCATCGGCTTCGTCTAATATGCAGAGTGCAGAAGCATGCACAGCAAAGGTGGCAAAAAGTAGTGCCAGGGCTGTGAGGGCCTTTTCTCCGCCAGATAACTGCTGGAGCGATAGGGGACGTTTACCTTTTGGGCGCGCTATGATCTCAATCTCACTAGTGAGGGGCGATTGCGGCTGCAAAAGGATCATATCGCAGGTGTCCCCTTCTGCAAATAGGCCCTGAAAGAGCTGAATGAAACGCTGCCGTACGGCCTCAAAGGTAGACATAAACTTCTCCTGGGCTTCTTTGTCCAGCGATCCTATTAGCTGTTTGAGGTTAGTCAGGGTGCGCTCAATATCGGTTTTCTCGCGAACGATTTCCGCTTCACGCTGGCGGAGCTGCTCTAAGGCCGTAGCGGCTTCAAAGTTTAGCTCCCCTAAACGGGTCATTTCCTCTTTGATGCGCAGGAGCTGGCGTTCTACTTCCTCGGATTTGAGCCGCTGAGAAGGTGGAGCGGGTAAAGTCTCGGGCGTGAGCTCTAACTCCACTGAGAGCCTCTGCAGTAAAAGGGCCTTACGCTGGCTCAGTTCAGCATGACGAGCCTCATAACGAGCGAGAGCGGATTGAAGGCTATCCTTCTTCTGCTGCTTTTCGCTGAGTTCTTTCCGAAGGGTACTGAGGTGTCCCTCTATTTCCTTCTTTTGCTGGCGCAGGGAAGACAGACGTTCTGCTAAATCTTGAATCTGTGGCTCCAAAGTAAGCTTACGCTCACTCAGTCGATGAAGCTCATGCCGAGTGCGATGCAGTTCTTCACCCAAGGAGGTCTCTTTTTCTGCGAGGGTGCGTAGCCGTTTTTGAACCTCATCTAACCGTTGGAGGGTGAGCTTGTAGGCGCTTTCGGTGGATTTGAGTTCATTCTCAATTTGGACCAAGGCGAACCGCAATTCTTGGTGGGTTTTTTGGAGCTGGATGTGCTGCTGCTGGAGGGTTGAGGCCTGCTGGCGGAGCGCTTCGTTTGCGGCGGTGAACGCCCCGAGTCGCTGCTGAATATTCTCAATCGCAGGATTTACGGCTTCCAGTTCGGCTGCGATTTGAGCTTGTTTTTGCACCAGCTGATGAGCCTCTTGAACGAGGGCTTGCTGGCGTTTCTGAGCTTCTTCTATGCGGATCTGGGCAGCGGAAAGCTCTTTTTCGATTTGGGCAATGGCTTTGCGGGTAGACTCTACCCGCTGGCGATAGGCTTGCAAGGGGAGCCGACCGAGAATCTGGTCTATGGTAGCAATCTCTTGGCGCAGAGATTCAGCGTATCGAGACAAACGATTTTCCTCTGTCTGAAACCTTCGGATGCGGTGTGGTAGCCCGATGTGTTGGGTCGGAGTCTCAGAGAGAAAGTATACTCGTCCATCGGGAAGGCGCATCTCTCGTTTATTAGCTGCGAGTTGGCGCGGTTTAGCTTCCCCTTCCCAGCCAATATCTCCCCATAAATACTCTGCCAGTCCCTCAAATCCCTCCAAAGACTGAAACTTATTCAGCCAAGAGCCGTTCTTTTGAACATTCTGGGGCTGGTAGAAGCGTACAGCAAAGATGCCTTCCTTTTTGTCTTGGAGGAACTGGTGAATAACCTCCGCATCAGCAGGCTTCGTCACCCAGAGCGTCGGCAGCTCCAAGCGCAGGAGCAGGCTAAGGTAGGGTAAGTCTTCTTCATCGGCAAAGAAAATATCCTCTGTGCGCCAGAACTGCACGCCAAGCGCACGCAGCTTGGCCAAGTAAGCTGGCCATCCCTCATTCCGAGCGAGTAGAGCCTCTAAGCCTTCTCTTTGCGACTTTAAGCCCTGGAGGCGGGCTTGAACTTGATGGAGACGCTGACGGAGCTGCTCCTTCTCTCTCGTAAGCCCTGAATGGTAAGCAGTGAGCGCTTGAAGGTGCTGCTGTAAAGCTTGGGCCTCCGCTTGTAGGATTCTGAGGCGTTCTGCGTGGTTTTCTTTCTCTTGGATGAGGGTTTGAAGAACTTGCTGCTGGGAAGCTTTTTCGCTCTCTACCTGCTGGAGCCGTTCTGTAAGGGGACGCATTGTTGCTTCCAGCGTCTGGCGATGATTGAGCAAGCGCCGCTGTTCTGCTTCTATTTGCCGCTGCTGCTCAGCGTGCTCACGCAGTTGCGAATCCAACTTCTTAAGTTCGGCCTGGATATTTTGGAGCTGGGTATTTACGTTGGTGAGTGAGGTCTGTTTTTCATTATAAGCCGCAGACAGGGCTTCTTGCTTTTGACGCAGCGCATGCTCTTCTATATGAAGTTCGTCCTTTTGTCGGAGGCGAAGGGATTTTTCCTCAGCAATCTCTCGCTCTTGCCTCTCCAAGTGCTTGAGCCTTTCGGATAAGCGGCTCTCTTCCCGAAGAAGGCTTTGATATTCCGATCGCAAGGTTTCATGGACGGCTTCGAGGGAAACATCCTCTAATGAAGCGTATCGCTCCTCTAAGGCCTCGATTCGCCGTTCCAACTGTTCGATTTCTCCCTTCAAGGCTGTGAAAGTTGTTTCTTGGGTGCGGCACTGGTCTGCGGATTGAGCCTCGGCCTTAGCGATGGTAGCTAACTCTTGGCTAATCCAGGCAGAAAGCAGCTCTCGGTATGCTTGTTTGAGCTTTTGATAGGTGGAGACTTTCTCAGCTTGAAGGCTGAGCGTTTTAATTTGCTGGCGGAGCTCTGTAAGCAAGTTTTCTATTTGGGAAAGGGCACTTTCCGTCTTATCCAGCTCAGCGAGGAGCTCTTTTTTGTGATGATGGTAACGCTCTATTCCAGCGAGCGATTCTATGAGGGCGCGACGGGCACCGCCTCGATCCTGGATAAGCGCTTCTACTTGGCCCCCGTCCAAGATGCTATGCGGTGAAAGACCAACTTGCCAAAAGTAATGCAGAAAATCTTTTAGCCGGGCAGGGGTATTGTTGAGAAGGTATTCGCTCTCGCCTGTACGATGAACCCGTCGAGTGAAAGTAAGTCGCGGGAGTTCCGGGGAGAAATCCTCGACCTCTAGGGTGACTTCGGCAAAAGGTAGAGGCTTGCGCCGTTGCGAACCGTTGAAGATGAGATTGTCAGCCTTTTCGATGCGGAGGAGGCGCCCTTTTTGTTCGCCCATAATCCAGCGGAGGGCATCAGCGATATTAGATTTGCCGCAGCCGTTGGGTCCCACTATTCCAATCAAGCGTGCATCTAAGGGCAGCCGAACGGCCTCCGCAAAGCTCTTGAATCCACGCAGCTCCAGGGCTCGGAGTTTCACTTCACAAAGGTAAAATCGCCTATTGGGGAAAGCTGTGGAAAAGCCCGAGAGTATTCCCACTCAAAGGAAGGAACTGTTATTCTTCTCCGAGTCAGCTGAACTACTCGGAGAAGGCTGGTCAGTAAAGTCAAAGGAAGGCTCTTCGGATAGGTCTCTTCTAAGCTCAGGTGTTATATTTGCTAAGCAGCTTCGGATGAGATTTGACCCACACCAAACAAGAGCTTGTAAAGTTATCTCAATCGATAATCGGCTGAGACCAGGATTTTCGTATGAACTTAGAACATTCTTGCTCTTGGCTGTAAGCATGGTATGAAAGCGACTTAAGCCCACTGACTATGCCTTCTCTGCTGCGCACTTTCTCTCAAGAGAAGCTTACAGGTAAGTTTTACACGCCGGAGCCCTTAGTAGAGGAGGTTTTAGAGGCAGTTGGGTACATACCGCGGCCTGGTCTGCGTATATTAGACCCTGCTTGTGGAGATGGACAATTTTTGGTAGCCGTAGTGCGCCGCATTTTAGCCAAACTCCCTCGTGAAGCATGGGCCGAAGCTCTCCATCATATAGAAGGCTGGGACATAGATGACGAAGCCCTTCGTCAGTGTAGGCGTCGCTTGGACCAGTTGGTAGAA
>JBCNVG010000040.1:0-36180 GCA_039630325.1 Bacteroidia bacterium | reverse complement strand
CTCAAAGTTTCACTTTTTCTACCGTTGTATTTTTGGGTATGCCCACTGCGTATATCTCGGGAATAGGGATGTATGTCCCCCCTAAGGTCGTGCGTAATGACGATCTCAGGGCTTGGTATGATACCAGCGATGAGTGGATTTACACCCGCTCCGGCATAAAGGAGCGCCGCTGGGTAGAGGAACCGGCTAGTACGGCTGAGCTTGGGCTATATGCGGCGCAAGAAGCCCTTCGTCAGGCTGGAAAGAGCCCCTCTGATATAGACCTCATCATATTTGCGACTCTCTCGCCTGATATGTACTTTCCTGGCTCAGGCGTCCTGCTCCAACATAAACTGGGACTGGAAACGACTCCGGCCTTAGATATTCGGCAGCAGTGTTCGGGTTTTGTATATGGGCTGAGTATAGCTGATCAATACATCCGCTCTGGCATGTACAAAACTATCTTATTGGTAGGAGCGGAGATCCAGTCTACCTGGATAGATTACAGTCCCGAAGGGCGCACAGTAGGAGTGCTTTTCGGGGATGGAGCTGGAGCCGTGGTAGTAGAAGCCTCCCAAGAGCCTGGACGGGGAATTTTATCTACCCATTTGTATAGTCAGGGGGCATACGCAATGGAGCTTTGTGTGGCTGAACCTTCTTCGGCGACGCGCAGTCATGTGCTACCCGGTAGCTATGGCATGCGTCCGTACATGAATGGCAAGGAAGTATTTCGCCATGCCGTCCAGCGTATGGGTGAGGCTGTACAGGCTGCCCTTGCGGCCCAGCAGTGGAGCCCTGAAGAGGTGGATTTATTTGTCCTACACCAGGCAAATATTCGCATCGTCCAAGCGGTGGCAGAGTTTTTCAACCTACCGATGGAGAAGTTTTTCAATAACATCCATAAGTACGGAAATACTACGGCTGCCAGTATTCCGATTTGTCTCTATGAAGCGCAAGCAGAAGGCCGCTTGAAGCGGGGCGATAAAGTGATTCTTGCCGCTTTTGGCTCAGGATTTACCTGGGGGAGTGCTGCTTTGATATGGTGAGAGAATGGCTCAGCATTCGGGGCGAGCGCTGGGTAGATACGGTAGCTTTGTGGATAAATGCCCTTGTCTGGCTACCTAAGCGATGGTGGTATAACTGGCGTTTAGGTACTCCAGAGGCAGCCTGGCATAAACTTATGGAAAATCCACGCAAGCATTGGTCCCAGTGGCCTTTGTCCCTCCAAGGGCGGTTTTTCCGATGGCAAGATCGCCTTGTCACGGATGCTCTCGGTCTTACCTGGTTTTTAGGGCGACAGCATGAAGATATTCCTTCTGCTTGGTTGAGCCGTCTCACTGTGGGTCGTATAGGTATAGATATTGGGGCTCATCGGGGGTATTGGAGCCTTATTCATCGCTCCCAGATGCCGCTTTCTACTCGGGTAGTGCTATTAGAACCTGACCCAGAGAACTATACCCACCTACTCCGCAACTTGGCTGCTAATCAAGCCTATTGGGCTATTGCTTTGCCCGTAGCTGCGTGGAGAGCCCCTTCGCGCTTGCTTTTATGCCGTCCTGAGGTAGATATAGTACATGATTCTTTCAGCATCAAAGTGGAGGAGGGGAATTCTTGGGATACTTTGGCCACTTCTGTGGACGCCCTTGTTCAAGCCTTAGCCTTGCATACTGTGGACTGGATAAAGATAGATGTAGAAGGCGCAGAAGTGGCAGTCTTGGAAGGAGCCGCTGAAACTTTACAGCGATTTTCTCCTACCCTGTGGATAGAAATACATGACACATGGGAAGAGATAGAAAGGCTACTGGCCCAGCTCTCGTACGAGGTGCGAGATAGCATAAAGAAGGAAGGGAAGTATCCCTATCGCCATATAGGCTACATTTGGGCAGAGCGTCAGGTAGGTAAGGGATGAATGCGTCCCTCCTGGAAAAGCTAAGAAAATGGTATCACGAGCAAGGACGCTCATTACCCTGGCGAGAAGGGCAAGACCCTTACCGCATCTGGGTCATAGAGACCCTCCTTCAACAGACTCAGATAGCCCAAGCAGAAGCGAGGATAGAGCAGTTTTTTGCGGTATTCCCCTCGCTTGAAAGTCTGGCACAAGCATCGGTGGAGGACGTGCTGGTTCTGTGGCGAGGCCTTGGCTACTATCAGCGAGCGCACAATCTGCATCGGGCTGCCCAACAGCTATATGCAATGGGTGGGTTTTCAGCTGTACAAAGGGTATCCGATCCCTTAGGGACGCTCTTACGCTTGCCGGGGGTGGGTCCTTACACGGCCAGGGCCATACTAAGTTTTTCAGGTTGGGGAAACTTTCTGCCAGTTGATGGAAACCTCTTGCGGGTGCTGAGTCGCTTATGGGCGGAGAAAGAAACCAGTCGTGAGTTTTATCAGCGCAAAGCAGATGAGCTACCTATTGCCTGGCGCCAGCGATGGGTCGCCTACGCGCTAATGGATTTAGCTCGACTCGTTTGTACGCCTCGCCGTCCTAAGTGTCTCCTCTGCCCTCTCGCCGAGGGATGTGCGGCGCTTCGGTTAGGCCAGCCAGAAGATTATCCACCGCGTGCTCTTCGCCCCCCTAAGTCAGTGAAGCATTTCGTTTTTACCCTTTGTAGAGATGGTCAAGGGGTGTGGTTAGAGCATCGACCCCCTCGGGGACTGTGGGGGGGGCTATGGTCCTTGCCTATGCGGTCTACGACACCTGTATCTGACAGAGAACCTGACTTTGTTCATGAGCTGACGCACTTCCAGCTGCGAGGGTATATTGAACGGGTACCAAAGCCGCCCCAGAGAACCCAATTCATTCGGTGGGAGGAGCTAAGAGAATATGCCCTACCCGCACCGATTCAGCGCTTACTCATGCAAGAAGCGGAAGCTCACGGTGTGTCCTTCTCGCCGTACCAGCGCTAAATATAATCCAGCGGGCCAGGTGGTGAGGGGTATAGAGGTCTCGCCTGCCCCTATGGTATTTTGCCACACAATTCGTCCATCTATGTCGTAAATGAGTATTTCGGCGGGTCCTCCCGGCGAGAGAGATACCCATAGCTGCTCACGCGCCGGTACAGGATAAAACCGTATGCCAGCGATTGAGCTTTCACTGGCAAGGGCTGTGGCCATACCATCACTGGTATAGGAAGCCTGCCAGCCCGCTTGGGTAATAGAACTATCAGAGGTAAAAACAATCAGCATTTTCCCGCTACTGGCTGTTATGGAAGGCGGGAGATTGGTTCCGCTGTAGGAACCGAGCAGGGGAGCCGAGGTAGTCGTGCCATTGTAAATGCGCACAAAGTCGTAGTTCGTCTCTGTGGTGAAGCTATTGAAAGTCAGAGTGACGTAAGTCGCACCTGGCGGCTGAATCAGCCACCGACAGTTAGTGCGGTTAGTATAGTCGCTGACTCCGCTGCCATCAGAGATAGTTCCAGAGGGGGCGGTGAGGACGGTCGTACCACTACAGTAGGGTGCATTCAGCGTCGTGTAGCTTAGAGTCCATCCTTGATCTGTCACACTGCCGTCCGTAGTGAAGTAGATAGTCGCCTCTGGAACCGATGTAGTGACCACAGGGGGTAGGTTAGTACCTGAGAATCTACGCACCATAACGCGCGAGTTTACTTGGCCCCCATCGTAGATGGTGACAAAATCATAGTTAGCCTCAGTGCTAAACTGACTAAACTCAATCCGTATCCCAGTACCCTGTCCTGGGCGGATCACCCAGCGGCAATCTGCATCGTTGCGGTAGTCATTCGGGCCGCTTCCATCTGAGATGGTACCGCTACTCTGAGAGAGCATCTGAGTACCTCCACACGAACCAGGCACCTGCGCTGTGTAGGTGGCCTGGAAGCCTGCGGCTGTGCCAGAGCCGTTTGTTTTGAGCCGGACAAGCATAGCTCCGCTAGAAGAAGTGCGATTAGGCGGCAAGCTACTCCCTGAGTAGGCTCCTAAGCGAGGGGCAGTCGTAGTGGCCCCGTCGTAGATAATCACAGAGTCGCCTGCAAGAAGGTTGAAGCTCTGGAAAGAGAGGGTAATACTCGTAGCCCCCGGCGGCTGAATGAGCCATCGGCAGTCAGCATTGTCGGTGTAGTTGCCGCTGCCATCGGAGATCGAGCCAGAGCTTGTCGTGAGGGTGACAGTTCCGCTACAGCTTCCCGGAGCGCTGCAGCCTAAGGAGGTGAGAAGCCCTGCGCGGTATCCCGCAGGACTCAAAACTGCTCGCATACGGGCTTTCTGACCTTGGGTGAACATATTCAGGCAGTGATCATCTCCGTAGTCCATGTAGTTCATGAACATATCGCTGGCATTTCCGCAGGAGGGATGCGGAAAAGAGGGACAACCGTAATTAGGACCTTCTTGGGTAGGGGTGTCGCTCACATAGTCGTCGCCGCACTGAGCATCTCCCCAAATGTGCCGTAAGTTTAGCCAGTGTCCTACCTCGTGCGTGGCTGTGCGGCCTTTATTGTAAGGGGCCTGAGCGCTTCCACCTCGCCCAAAGTAGCGGTAATTGATCACTACGCCATCCTCGGCTGGAGGACCACCGCCAGGGAACTGCGCATATCCTAATAGGCCCCCTGAGAGATTGCACACCCAAATGTTGAGGTACTGATCAGTAGGCCAGGCGTCCTTCCCCCCTCTACTGGAGTACTTTACATCGTCCGAGTATATGTCGAACGAGGTCTTTGTGGTTTGAGTTCGTGTAATGCCATTAGTAGGATTGCCTTGGGGATCACGCGTGGCTAAGCAGAACTGGATTTCTACATCTGCTGCTACGCTGGCAAACAGAGAAGGAGTATTCGCTGCATCTGCATTTTGCCGCCTAAAGTCCTCGTTTAGGACTTGGATTTGGGATTGTACCTGGGCATCGGAGATATTTTCGGCGCTTGTGCGATAGACAATATGCACGACGACGGGAATAGTAATCACATTGTGGGTTCGCTGGTGAGGCTGGGATTGCTGCTGCTGAACATAAGCCTGCGTTTGGGCTTCGATGGCCGCCATTCGCTGGGCTATGGTAGGGTCTCGCTGCATGAGATAAGCCAGCCTCTCCATGGTACCGCAGCGATGGTGCTGAGCATATACGAAAGCTGCCAGTAACAGAAAAAAGTATCGCATAATACAAAGATATACAATCTGCCTATGAAGGTTTCTCTCGTGTATCTTTGTCGCATGCTAAGGCTGAGTTGGGTGGGATGGTGGAGCATGGTATGGGCTCAGACGCAGCTGATTTATAGCGATTCTATCCGGCAGGTGCATGTATATCGGCTCCCCAATCAGCTTACAGTAGTCGTGAGTCCAAATACCGCTTCTCCGAAGGCTTTTGTAATGATTGCCACCCGAGCTGGGAGTAAAAATGACCCCGCCGACAATACAGGATTGGCCCACTACCTAGAGCACATGCTTTTCAAAGGCACTGACCGCTACGGTACCAAAGATTACGACCGAGAGAGGGTGTATTTAGATACCATAGAGGCCTTGTATGAGAAGTACAACAAGACTAAGGACTCTCTGCAACGCTTGGTGATTTACAGACAGATAGACTCTGTTTCCCAGCTTGCAGCTCAATGGGCTATCCCTAACGAATACGACCGCATGGCGAGCGCTCTGGGCGCACAGGGTACGAATGCTTTTACCAGTTTTGAAGTGACGGCTTACATCAATGAAGTCCCCAGTCATAAAGTGCGTCAGCTTCTGCGCTTGGAAGCTGAGCGATTTCGTCGGCCCATATTGCGCCTTTTCCACACAGAACTGGAAGCTGTATATGAGGAAAAGAATATCGCCATAGACAATGAATCCCGAGAGCTTTCGGAAAAAGTATTGGCAGCGCTTTTCCCTGATCATCCATATGGCACGCAAACTACGATCGGCACCATAGAGCATCTCAAAAACCCCTCCATCAGCGCTATAAAGCGCTACTATGACACCTACTATGTGCCTAACAACATGGTCATCATCGTCGTAGGCGATGTCCAGCCTAAGCAGGTCGTAGAATGGGTAGAAGAATATTGGAGTGGTTTTCAACCCAAGCCTATACCACCTTTCCCATATCCGAAAGGAGCTCCTTCGCCCATCAAGCGGCGAACTGTCGTAGAAGTGGTAGGCCCCCAAGCACCCTATGTCCAGTTGGCCTTTCGTATGCCTCCTGCCTCTACTCGGGAAGCTCAGATTCTGCGCGTCTTGGACCAGATTCTTTCGAATACCGTTACAGGACTCTTAGACGAGTGGCTCGTCTACACGCATAAAGTAAAATCTGCTGGAAGCTCGCCCATGTTTTTGCACGACCATAGTGTTCATTATATCTACGCCGAACCCAAGCCAGGTCAAAGCCTCGAAGAGGTAGAAAAGCTCCTCTGGGGGGCTATAAGGCGCATTCAAAAGGGCGACTTTGATGAAAAGCTAATTCAAGCGGCAGTTAATGACCTGCTTTTCGCTGAGATGAAAAGTTGGCGTGAAAATACTTCACGAGCTCAGGCTCTTTTGGATATTTTCATCAAGCAGAAAAACTGGTCTGAGGCGTTATATGAGACTTCGAAGCTGTACAGCATCTCCAAGAAGGATATCGTAGAGTTTGCTCGCAAGTACTATTCTTCGAAGCGGCATGTGGTGGCCTACAAGCGTCAGGGCGAGCGCCCTAAACTCCCCAAGGTGCCCAAGCCGCCTATCACTCCCCTATCTATCGAGCGGCGTGAAGCTTCTTCATTTGCTCAGGCGTTTTTAGCCGAAGCGAGAGAAGCTGAACTCCCTGCCCCTGAGTTTCTGTCGTTTGATAGCGTGCTCCAGAAAGGCTCTCTTCAGCAGAGGGCTCCGTTCTACGCTATCCAGAACCGGGATGATAGTCTATTTACGCTGATTTGGTACTTGCCTTTGGGCAGTGCGCATGATAAATGGATTCCTCTCCTCATGTCATACTACGAAAAAGTCGGTCCGAGGGGGATGAGCATTCAAGAGTTTCGTCGGCGTCTCTTTCTTCTGGGAGGACGCATAAGTTTCAGCGGGGGCGAACGGGAGAGCTATATACTCGTAGAGGGACTTACGCAAAACCTTCCTCAAATCGCTGCATTAGTAGACTCTCTCCTCAAAATGCCTGAGGCCGATGAGGAGACTTGGTCTTTTCTGCGGGCCAATATTCTCAAGAATCGAACCGATGCCAAGAAGAATCCTGCCACTATCCAGAGCATGCTCTCCGCTTACGGTTTGTATGGCAGTGAGCACCCGCGTAAGCATGTGCCTTCGGAAAGAGAGCTCCAACAAATGACAGCGGCTGAGCTGGCTCGTCGAGCGGCAGAGTTGTGGGAATACCCTTGGGAAATGTACTATGATGGACCAGGGGGGGTGGCCGTGGCTCCTATGTTAGAGAAAGCTATTCGGGTGCCTGATGCTTGGCGACCTCCGATTGCGCCTAAGCAGTTCGTCATGCAGGAGACACCGGGAAAGGAAGTGTATTTCGTCCACTTCCCTATGGTTCGGGCGCTGATGCAATGGATCCATCGTTCAGTGCCATATCGGCGCGAGCTGTATCCTCTCAGCGTATATTTCACGGAATATTTCGGGGGAGGCATGTCTGCTGTGGTATTTCAAGAGATTCGAGAAGCCAAAGGATTAGCCTATTCTGCGAGTGCCTACTTTGCAACGCCTTCTCGCCCTGACCTGCACATGTATTTCGTCGGGAGTATCAGCACTCAAGCAGATAAGCTGATCGAATCCTATGAGGCGATGGAACTCTTAATTGACAGCCTGCGAGTTGTGCCTTCGCTGGCAGAGGTGGCTCGTCAATCTCTCCAAGCTCAGCTTGTAAGCGAACGGATCAGGCACGAGAGGATATTTTTCTCGTATTGGGATGCTCGTCGATTTGGTCTCACCCGCGAGCGCCGAGCGGATCTCTGGGAAGCCTTGCCGCATTTGTCTGATAAAGACTTGACGGAATTTCACCGCACTTATCTCCAGCATAAGCCTCGTCTTCTGCTGCTTATTGGAGATCAAACGCGTCTACCCTTGGATAAACTGCGAGAAAAAGGCCTCACCATCCGAGAAGTAAAACTGGAAGAAATCTTCGGCTATTGAGTGAGAAAGTCTAAACCTTGAGCTGCGCCAGCGGAGATAGGCTCTTTCACCAGAGTCCAGTAATGCGGGGAATATCCCAAAGATTCTTGTACCATACGCTCCATCGGCCTCGCTTCACCTGACCCAGCTCTCGCCGCCAGAAATGTAAGCTGACCGCAGGATATAGATACCCAAACCGATAAGAGGGATGCGGATGACGACATCCAGAGCGTCCGGCTCGGCATACCTTCTTTTGGGCCGTGTGAGGATAGCGGATAGGGAGTCGAACTACCAGCTTCTCTGCTTTACTCAGGTAAAAGCCAAGGCTATCTATGTGGAGCTTTCGGGTAGGCTTCTGGCTGAGGAGGGCTTGAAGCCAGTGGTGCCGGAATCTCACTCGCAGCTCAGTCAAATTCCAAGCTAAGCGTAGCTCCTCATAGAGGCGAGAAGCCAACGAGTCCCTCATGGAGAGGTCAGGCCATGTGGGATATACATGCAGAGCCTGCTCTATGCCCTGGATAAGAGGGAGGAGGGTCGGCCGATACTGGGACGGCTTTCTGTAGATTTTCCAAGGCTGTACAGGTAATCTCGGCTGGAAAGGGGGGAGCCATCGCCAGCCTATTTCATCTATGGGAGTGGTAGGGGTTATGTAGCTGAGCGCATCCCTTCCTACTAGTAGGCTATCCTGGTACCTAATCAAATGGTTCCACTGTGCGGTATCTCCGCCGAAAAGGCGGACGAATCCCTCAGCCGGGAAGGGAATCTGGGGTAGAGAATCGTAAATGTACTTCCAACTCCAGCGGGCGACGCTCCAGTCAAATAGCCAGTATCCTACATCCCACCCCGAAGAAAAAGTAAGGTGTCCCTCTGCTAAGTTTTCTACGGTGAGAATATCCTCTAAGCGGCTGCGTAGGTAGGAGAGTAGCCATACAGGCACGCTATTATCGAAGGTCACCCAATAAGCGGTTTCAGGATAGTACCATACAGGCCGACGCTTTCCTTCGGTGACAAGGCTCTGATACAGATGAGAAAAGTTTTTGCAGTGGTACACAGGCGCCAAAGTGTCGCGCAAGCTGTAGCACATTACTGAATGCACACAGAGGGTGATATCTGAGGGGAGGGTGCTGGGTTCGAAATTTCCCACCGCATAGGCCTCGGGGGGTACTACATGTTGGCGCGTCATCACTTGAAGGCCCAAAGCCCTTGCTTGATAGATGAGGCTATCTATCCACCTGCCCCACGACTTTCCTACGAACTCTGCTGCGGTGAGCTCTACATTTATTCGAGCTATGCCTGTGCTGTGGAGAGTGGTAAGATACCGGCGGAGCATTTTAGCTTTGGAGCGCCAGCGAGGCATAAGCTGAAAGGCTCGCTGCTGCTGCATTCGTAGGGAGAGGTCTAATCCTACCGTTACCCCTCGTTCCCGAGCATATCGTACTATCCGAGAGAAGTAAGGTACCCACCGTCTGAGGTCCACTGTGCGTAGTAGACAGAACTCAAAGTAGTTCTGCCTATTGCGAATCAGCCAGTCTATGTAAGCTTTCACCAGCTCTTCGCCGTTGGGGAAAGCAGGGTCGTGTAAAGCTTCGGTGAGTTCTATCGGGTGCTGAGTGTGTAGATGAAAGCCTCGCCACCGAAAACGCGGAAAAGCCTCTAAAACCCGCCACCTGGGCAAATGAGCGGCTATGACCGTTTCCTTAGGGTGTACAAAGCTCAAACCGTGTCCCTCCTCCAAGAGGAGGTAAAGGCCGTGTACGGCAGATAAGGTGTCTGGGGCTACGATTTCCGTGTAGGTATCGAATCGTCGGATACGAATGCCGGAGGTCGTAGGTACAATCTGTATGAGGAGAGACTCTCGGCGACCAAAACGTCTAAGCAAAGTGTCGGCATCATACAGGGCGTGGCGCAGGATTGGGCCGACCGCTGGGGAATAGGGAGGTAGGGTAGAAGGGGCTTGGAGAAGCCACAACTGAATCCAAAACTGGATAAGCATCTTTTCGGCGAAGTTATGACCAGGAAGACCATGGTGTTTGCGTTAGATGGACCGTGGATGATTATCCCATTTCTGTTACTTTGACGGCGTGGAGCGACTAGACCACATTGCTTTCCTTCTGCCTGACACTCAAATCCTCGCTCTATGGGAGAGGCTTCTGGCCCGAAAGCCTACTCACGAAGAGGTATTAGAGAGCCAAGGCCTGAAAGTCTACTCCTTTCAGATAGGTGCCGTTAGGATAGATCTTATGGAGCCTCTACCTGAAGCGGGCATAGAACAGCCCAGTGCCCCCTCGCCTGAGACGAATCTTCATCATATAGCGTTTTATACGGAGCAGATTGAGGAGGAGACTCAGCGTCTCAAGGAGGTAGGGTATGTCCCTCTTATGGAATCTCCTGTACAGGTCGGTATGGGGCAGGAAGGCATCTTACTGCGCAGGCCAGATGGATTACTCATAGAGCTGGTTCGCTTCGGCTAACATACACTTTACACACTGAGTGAAGATTTGTGCAAATGCGGTATCTGCTGGGGAGCTTGCTACTGCTGAGTTGTACCCGCAGAGACCTCATTGTTATCAAAGGAAGTGATACTGTACTTCCACTGAGTCAGGCCTTTGCGGAAAGCTTCTTAGCAAAGAACGGAGGGATGCTTATTAGTGTGACAGGCGGGGGTAGTGGTGTAGGGATTGCCGCTCTCTTGAATGGAGATACAGATATCGCTATGTCCTCTCGCCCGCTGAAGCTCTCGGAGCGCCTTAGACTCCTTCAAAAAGGCAAGGCGCTTGTAGAGGATACCGTAGCATGGGATGTGCTGGCTATCTGCGTCCACCCAAGCAATCCTATCCAGCGACTGACCAGGGCGCAGTTAGCGGATATTTACACGGGGAAGGTAAAGAACTGGCGCGAGCTGGGTGGCCCTGACTGGTCAATCCTACCTTATTCGCGAGAGTCCAGCTCGGGTACATTTGAGTTTTTCAGAGAACATATTCTGCGGGGACAGGACTTTGCTTCTGGAGTCCGTTTCATTCCAGCGACTGGCATGATGGTTCAGGCGATCTCTCAGACGCCAGGAGCTATCGGGTACGTCGGAGTAGCGTACGTGACGCCAGCTATCAAAGTCCTCGCTATCGCTCAGGATGGGGATACCATTTATCGGTATCCTGCCCGATCGAGAGTGGAGCTTGAAAATTACCCAATTGCTCGCCCGCTTTATTATTACTACGATTCTGCTCGCACGGAGAGAGTAGCGAAGTACATAGAGTTCGTCCATTCGCCAGAGGGGCGAGCTTTGGTACGAAAAGTGGGGTATGTTCCATGAGGCGAAAAGTCGGACAGCGCATTTTGCAAGCAGCGGCTTTGAGCACATTTTTAGTACTAATAGGGTTGACGATTTTCCTTTTCCGAGAAGGTTTGCCTGCTCTTTTTGAGGAACCGTATCGGGGTGCTCAGTTTGCTGTTCATCCAGCGAATCCTCTTCATGCACTATCTGCCGAGCAAGTTCGGGCCTTAGCGAAGAAGCAACTTGGCTGGGAAGCCCTTGGAGGGCCTCCTGCACCTGTGGTAGTTGTACATCTATCAAACATCGATCGCTTCGTTTCTGCTGGAGCCTCCCTTTCTGAAATCAGACGAGTCTTGGACTCTCTCGCTAAACTCCCGGGGATTTTGTTTGCCCTTCCTCCTGATCTATTGCCCGCTGGCGTCAAGCTTCTGCGCGTAGAGTGGTCCGGCTGGCAGGAAATTTTTACCTCCTCTGAGTGGTCTCCTACTTATGAACCCGTGCCTTCCGTTGGTTTCCTGCCACTTTTTGTAGGTAGTCTATGGGTGAGCTTGATTGGACTTTTGGTCGTCGTCCCTTTGGGCATAGCAATGGCCGTATATGTGGTGGAGTTTCTTCCTAAGCGGCTTTACTATCCAGTCAAAATCTTATGGGAACTGTTATCTGGACTTCCCTCGGTGATAGTCGGCTTCTGGGGCCTCGTGGTAGTGGTGCCATGGGTACAGAAAATGTTTAGATTATCGGCGGGGGAGACAGCCCTAACAGCGGGATTGCTATTGGGGTGGATGACCTTGCCGTTGATGGCGAGCCTTGTAGAAGAAGCCTTGCGTGCCATCCCCCGTCTCTTAGAAGAGTCCAGTTTTGGTTTGGGGGCTACTCAATGGCAAACCATCATGCGCTTGAAGTTACCCTACATATTGCCCTCGATTGCCACGGCTACGCTGCTCTCTGCTGGCCGCATCATAGGAGAAACTATGGTAGTGCTAATGGTAAGTGGAAACTCTCCTGTGCTCCCGCTCACCCCTCTCCAGCCAGTACGCACACTGCCTGCTACTATAGCAGCAGAGCTCGGTGAAGCGCCTGTGGGCAGCTATCACTATCATGTGCTCTTTCTATTGGGTGTGATTTTATTCATTTTGACTCTGTTACTTAATTTGCTGGCTTACTTTGTCAGCCCTCGCCATGCCGAAGCGTAGGAAGCGTTGGGGTGAAGCTTTCCTCACGGGTATCATCACAGCTCTGAGCTGGGGGGCTCTCCTCGTGCTGGCCGGTATCGTTGGCTTTATTACTTACAAGGGGGCTGGGGTCATGAGCTGGTCCTTTCTGACAGAGCCGATGCGAGAGGGCATGAAAAAAGGCGGTATAGCGCCAGCTATCGTGGGAAGCTTTTGGGTTACTGCGGTCGCTGTGGTAATAGGAGGTTTCATCGGGACAGCCGCTGGCGCTTATCTCAGTGAGTTTGCTACTAATCGTCGCTTCAAGCGCTTCATCGAATTTCTGGTCACTACCTTGTCAGGTATTCCTTCGGTGGTGTATGGACTATTTGGCTTGGCGCTATTTGTCGTGGCTTTGGGATTAGGGGCCTCTATATTAGCTGGGGGGCTCACGCTGGCTCTATTATCGCTTCCTTTGCTTATCCGCAACGCTCAGGAAGCCTTTTCCGCCGTTCCTTCTGGTCTGAAGGAAGCCAGCCTCGGCCTCGGAGCTTCCGAAATGCAAACTTTTCTGCGAATCACTCTACCGATAGCCCTGCCACGTGTGCTTACAGGCGCAGTTCTGGCCACTGGGCGCGTGCTAGGAGAGACAGCTCCTGTCTTATTCACCGTAGCCGCTTATTACTTGCCTGTATACCCCCAGAGCCTGTTTGAACCCACTATGCTCCTCCCGTACCACCTGTATGTGCTGATCACGAGCGGCATAAATGTCAAAGAAACTTATCCAGTCGCCTTTGGGACTGCGCTGACTTTACTGCTTCTCAGCTTGGCGTTTACCTTGGTGGCTGCTTACCTTCGTTATCGTCTCAAACAGAAGTATCGTGTATAAGCTGGAGTGTCGTCATATTAGCGTTTGGTACGGTAGCTACAAGGCTTTAGAGGACATATCCCTCGCTTTAGAGCGGAATCAGGTTCTAGCTCTCATAGGCCCGTCTGGTTGCGGAAAGTCGACTTTCCTCCGACTGCTCAATCGGATGAACGATTACATAGAAGGATTCCGCATGGAGGGGGAGTTATTGATTGATGGGGAGAATATTTATGCGCCAGAGGTGGATCCTGTATACCTGCGCCGGCGCGTAGGGATGGTTTTTCAGAAGCCTACTCCCTTTCCTTTTTCCATTTATGAAAATGTGGCCTATGGACTTCGCCTTCAAAATCGTCTGAAAGAATCTGAGATTCGAGATCGAGTAGAGCAAGCCCTTCGGCAGGCTGCCCTATGGGATGAAGTCAAAGATAAACTCAAAAAGTCTGCGCTAACTTTATCAGGGGGTCAGCAGCAGCGGCTGTGTATCGCCAGGGCTTTGGCGGTGCGCCCTTCTCTCCTTTTGATGGATGAGCCTACCTCTGCCTTGGATCCTATCTCTACGGCCAAAATTGAGGAGCTAATCCATGAGCTGCGTCGCAGCTATACGATTGTCATTGTCACTCACAATATGCAGCAGGCTGCCCGTATCAGTGACATGACCGCCTTCTTTTATATGGGGCGTTTAATCGAGTACGGCCGCACGAAAGACTTTTTCACTAATCCCCAACATCCGGAGACCTTGCGATACATAACTGGCAGATTTGGCTGATTATGAGCCTCATAGAGACTGAAATAGCTAAGCTGCGTGCTCGCGCCTACCAAGTAGTGAATCATATACGGTTGCAGTTTTCTATGCTTGAAGAGGGGTTCAAAATGAAAGATTGGCGGCGCCTCCTCGAGATAGAAAAACTGCGTGACGATGCGCTGGAGGAGGACATGCGGTTGGATCGGCGATGTGCCCGCATTTTAGCCCTTCATCAACCCGTCGCTAATGATCTGCGCTTTGTACTTGCTACTCTTCGGATTCATTTTTATTTAGTTGAAATCGGAGAGCATCTACCTGCTATTGGGCGGCGCTTAGCACAGGCCATTTCAGACCTGCGAGGTGTAGAAGAGATTCCTATAGAGCGTTTAGTCAGCAACGTTCGCTCTCTCTTAGAGCTTTGTTTGGAAGCATTTTTTCAAAATGACACTGATAAGGCCAAGCGTATAGATCGTGAGGATGAGCTTGTTGATCAGACTTATAAGGAATGTATGCGTCTCGTCTCTCAAGCTATCACTATGCCTCTATCTGAAAAAGAGGCCAGTAGTTGGATAGAAATCGCGATAGCCCTCAAGACTTTGGAAAAGATAGCGGATTATGCCACAGATATTGCGGATGCTTCTATCTACTATGCGGAGGGGGTATACTACTGGCATCGGTTTGTTCGTCGATCAGGGGACAGTTCGTAACAGCTTATCAAGGATAGATAGCTCTTTTGCAGGATACTGAAAGGGAGGAATTGCTCCGGGGGTGGGGGCCCACTCGTATCGCCAGGCATACAATCGAGCCAGCTCCTGGAAAATCAGATCTGCAAAGTCTCTCAGGGTGTATAGCTGGGCTTCTAAGTATAGATACTCCAAAAAAGGTTTCCATTCGTAGAAAAAGGGGGCTTTGCCGTATAGGGTTACCAAAGTGCGCCAGTGATAAAGCCTCCAGCGCTGATCCGAGGGCCAGGTAGCGGCGTAGGGGGTGTCTTTCGTGGCATGGAGAATAGGTACGCTAAGCCATCTTCCATTCCCGATTAGATAACGGGTGTAGTAATCCGCTTTGGGGAGGCGAATGGGATAGGCGATCACGAAGGACTGCAAGCGATTAGCCTGCTCTATCCAGGTGGCAGGCGGCCACAAATATGCAGGTAAAGCTTCCACTTCGCAATCTTAGATGATTTACCTGACTCCTCATTGCTCCATCTACGGTTAGTACACTGTTTGCAAGGTTCTATTAGCTCTGGTCTTTCCCGTCAAGGATAATGTGGGTATGGTTAGGCTTGCGTATATTGGAGCGGTATGAAACGAGTAATACTACTCGGCATATGTCTAACCTTTGTGTGGGCGCAGCAGCCTAATGGCATTCTGGATACCCTTACTGATATTGTACAGCATCGGGAGTATAAAGTGTACATGCGCGATGGGGTGCCCTTAGCCACTAGTGTGAGCTTGCCTATTTTTTCAGACACTATTCAGATGGAGATCAATCTAAACTCCCTGCTGCCTGGACTGGGACAAAGGCGCCTGAGATTTGCTTATCCGGGCACTCAATACTTTGTGTATCCTAATCAGCTTGATCCGTATGCCCTTCCGGTTATTTTTACTCGTACGCCCTACAATAAGGGAAATGCTGATCTAAGCAAGGGATACGCGCTTTTAGGGTATGCTGGCATAGAACAGGACATGCGAGGGCGATATCGGTCATGGGGCGTTTACCTACCGATGTATAGTGATAGCTGGGAGAAAACGGCCTATCTCCAATATTTGGGCCCTAATGCAGGTCACCCTCTGGATATTACACTGAATAAGCAAGCTAACTTGCATGAGGACGGTTGGGATAGTTACAGGTGGATTTTAGACAGCCTCAAATACGATTCTAATAGAGATGGGGTGCCAGACGCCCTTCGCTGCAATGGAAAAATAGGGATGTTTGGCGCTTCGGCGCTTGGGAATAGTCAATATCAGTTAGCGGCTGCACATTTCGTAGATCCGAATGCCCCTGGTCTCAAATGTCTCATGCCCATCGTGGCGTCGGGCGAATTCTATCACAGTGCAGGTCATCACAACGGCGTCTTTCGCGAGCGGCTGATAGATGGGTGGCTACGAGGTCAGGTGGAATTCTATGGACGCTGGGAGACGGGACCTGCTAATCCATATGACTCCATACACACTATCGCAGATTATGGCCCTATGGTCTATAATCCTTTCCATGCTGCTGAGTACTGCATAGATTTTTGGGCGAGATATAATAGAGCTCATTATCCTAACTCGCCGGCGCGGGCTGTCATGGATATTAGTCATGCTACATTAGATGCCAATGGAAACGCTCAGTGGCGAGGCCCTAGAAGCCGATATGAAAATATTCAGGTTCCCGTGTATAACCTCACTGGATGGTGGGACATTTTTATAGATGGTCAGATTCAAACCTGGCAATATCTTGCGAGGTATAGCTGGCCCAATGTACGGAAGTTTCAGAAGTTAGTGATCGGCCCTTGGGCTCACCAGACGATTGGGAACCGGAGTACTGGGGATGCGCGGATTTTACCGGATGGGCGTGATCATCGATACCCCCCTAATGTTACTGAAGAGTTTAACGTACCTGATCTATCGGAGCTGAATCCCAGTTCAGTGGTACAGCTCGCTAAATCTGAGGTTGTTGGGTGGTTCCGTTACTTTTTAGGTACACCTACTTTTCAACTCCCGCCGGATAGTGCTTGGCAGGTTCTTTCTGGAAGTCCTTTCGGAGATATCTATGTGCGAATCCCGGCTGACACTTTTCGCGCCAGCTTTTATGAGTTCTTGAACTTTTTGAATGGCACTGGTCCTCTCAATAACTTTCCCATTGAGTTCAAGATCGGAATGAATGGGGCTCCCCAATTTTCTCGGATCAATATTCCACCTACGGGCCAATCGGTATTTGGAGATACGAGTCGCCAGGTTATTACGCCACCAGACTATGAGTTTGACGAGACCCAACCTAACGGTCGAGCCAATGTCCGTTTTTATGTAGTGGGGCCCGTTGCTGACGGTATCAATACCCGAGTGGGAAACTACTGGTATAGGGCAGATACTTTTCCACTTCCCAATCTACCTCGGCTGCGTCTCTATCTTCATGGTGATGGGAGATTATCTGAATATCCGCCTCAGGCGCCAGAACCACCTCGAGCTTTCATCGCAGATCCTGACGACCCAGTACCGACTCATGGCGGTCCTAATATGATCGAATATACCCCAGATAGAGCTCGTCTGAGCCAGGGACAAATGGACTTTGCTGATCCGCTTTATCGAGGAATGGTATTAGATCGTCCCGCTCGGTATGTGGTCAATGGGAAGCACTATTCAGACCTCATAGCTTATGAGTCAGACTTCATTCCAGAATCGTTGTGTATTGCTGGTTTCCCCGTAGCTCAGCTTTATTTGGCTCTCAAGCCGCTTTGGGGGGCTTTCCCTGATTCCGCCAATGGCGATGTAGTGGTTCGTGTACTGGATGTATACCCAGATGGGCGAGAATATTATGTATTTGAAGGAGCTTGTAATGCGCGCGCCAGAGAATATGCAGAAAGTTGGGCGGATGGCATAGAAGATACTTCCAAGCCCTGGTATAACCTTGTTGCGGATAGTGTATACAAGTGGAGATTCAGAATGCTACCAATTGCCTACTGCTGGGGTAAAGGGCATCGCATCAAAGTGCTCGTAAGTGCCACTAACTACCCACGTTTCCAACCTTGTCCGAATGTACCGCTCATGCCGGGTGATTTTTTCCGTCGCCGTCCTTTTGATAATAGCACCTATACTTTCCACGGAGTACCTATGAACGCCCGCCAAAATCTCCAGACGATATTCTCTGGCCCGGATAAGCTTTCCTACATAGAGCTTCCTGTGTTGGGGGGCCGTTTCGCCTCCAGTCTATCCTACCCCTCTAATGAGACTTCGCTCACTACTACTCTCTATCCTAACCCTGTACAGAGCTTTGCAGTGGTAGAGGTAAATGCTCCTGGGAACTACACTGCCGAAGTTTATACGCTTACAGGCGAGAGAATCTTTCAAGCTGAGTTCGCTCAACGATTGGCTTTACCTGTAGCAGATTGGGAGTCAAGTATGTATATCGTTCGCATTACCTCTAAGCAGGGCATTCCTATCGGCATCCATAAGCTCATTCGCTACTGAACTGTCTCGGTCAGGATAGGACTTGGGCAAAATCGCTAAACCTGCGGGGGCTGATTGCTTCACGACCCTCCGCAGGTTCATCCTCACAGTCACTGTCAATTCGTACCTTTGTCTAAGGTTGGATCCCATTCCGCTTGTCGTACCGCTTTTCGCTTTTTTGGCGGCGTCGGCTTTATTCTCTGGATATGAAACAGCTTTTTTTTCTCTTACCCCGGCCGAGATTTTGAGCCTTCAACGCCGAGGAGCTCGTCAGCTCTGGGTGCACTGGATTCGTTATTTCTCGGAAAACCCACAGACATTGCTTAGCACCCTCCTGATCGGAAATACATTAGTAAACTTGGGGTTTACCTTGTTTCTTTTGGAAGTAGCGCGCTTATACGGCCCCTTTGCAGAAGCAGTGGCCAGTTTTATCGCTTTGGCCGTCATTGTTCTATTTGGAGAGATTCTTCCGAAAACTATCGCTATCAGCTTCCCCACGATTTTCCTTCGTGTGGGGACCCCTATTATTCAGATGGTTTTTTGGTTAATACATCCACTAAGCCAAGGATTAGATAGACTTCGTTCTTGGATAGAGGCTAAGTGGCAACCTCCGGCCTCGCCCGAAAAGCTTTCTCAGCTTGTAGAAGGGTTACCTAACGAGATTTCACCTCCTGTGGAAAAGAAAGTCTTGAAGAATATCCTCCTTCTGCGACAGCTTACGGTAAAGTCCTTCATGCTATCGCGCATGGATATGAAGTCTGTATCGGCAGACCTTTCTTGGACTGAACTCAAAAAAGCTTTTTCGGAGATTCCTTACATACGAATTCCCGTGTATCGTGGCTCTCCAGATGAGGTTATAGGTATTCTTTTGCTAAAAGATATCCTGCCTTATTGGGAGATGGAAGAGCTGTCCGATTGGCAGCGGCTAATCCGTCCAGCGTATTTTGTACCCGAAACTAAAAACGCTTATGAACTTCTCATGGAGCTCAAAAATCTACATCAGCAGGTGGCGATTGTGGTGGATGAATTCGGCAGTGTGGCGGGTATCATTTCTTTGCAACGGCTACTGGAAGTGATTTTTGGATATGGCGAGGAAGAGGTCAGAACGATGGGCGCACTTTATGAGACTAATCCAGACGGTTCGGTGTGCTTCAAAGCCCAAGCGCCCTTAGTGGTAGTGCAAGAGCAGCTTGGCTTGCCTGCAGATTTTTTTGCACAAGAAGAGGCGCGCACCGCCGAAAATCTTGCAGAGTTTATCCTGTCTTTAGCCGAAAAAATTCCGCAAAAAGGCGAAGTTCTGACTTATCAAGATTATGCCTTTGAGGTCATAGAAGGTAGCGCTCATCGCATAGACAAAATACGCGCCTACCGACTGTCTAAATCCCCTGAAAACTCCGTAGATGCATGAAGATATCTCAGCAGAGCCTAAAAGCCTCCTTGGATCCGTCTATATACAGAAGGCGGAACCTACTTTCACCGCTTGAATTTCAAGCGGTGAAAGTAGGTGTGTCTCAGCTTAGTTGCACGACCAAAGAGCGTGTTGCTTGCCCCTTTTTTGAGGGAATGGGGTTGACTGCCATGCTCAGATTCGGCATATATCTTTTTCTCGCAGGCTTAATTCTATGGAGCTGTGAAACAGCGAAATTCCCGAAGCCTAAAGCTTATCCCAGGGTAGAGCTGCCAGACACAGGCCGGTATGATACACTGGATTGTGCAATATGCCCAATGCGATTAGCCTATCCCGCTTACGCTAAACTACATTATGTGCCTAAGGACTCTTGCTGGTTTGACTTGTATTTTCCTCAGTTAGATGCCTATTGGCATATCACAGCTCATGACCTGGAAAAGCTGGATAAAACTCCTCAGAAAGCTTTGGAGATTTATCGAAAACTCATATATAAACATGCCATACGCGCCACGGACATCATAGAAAAATCTATTCGCAGCGCCACGGGAAAAGGATTCTTTTACGAGATTTACGGAGAAGCCCCGACTCATGCGCTTTTGTTCTATACTGATTCGGTTCGGTATGCGCTAATGATAGCCTCTTACTTCAAGGTAGCTGGCGCAGAGGACTCGTTGGCGCCTATCATAGATCGAATGAAATATGAACTCTTGCGGATTTATCCCAGTATCACATGGCGGCCCGTGCAATTGACACACACGCGCACCTGTTTTTGAAGGAGTTCGAGAATGACTTAGCTGCGGTTACGTACCGAGCTAAAGGTGCTTGTGAAGCAGTACTCTTGCCTAACTTGGACATTCATACCCTTCCAGCGGTCAAGGCTCTGATGCAGGCTGAGCCAGGCTTTTACTATGGTATGATAGGACTGCATCCCAGTCACGTGAAAGAAGATTTTCAGATTCAGCTCCAAAGTCTGGAAAATGAGCTGAGGGCTTACCCTTGGGTAGCTATCGGGGAGGTAGGGATAGATCTCTATCACGATGCTTCTACTTACGAGTGGCAGGCCCAAGCCCTGACGACTCAAGCTGAGTGGGCTTCAAAGCTCAAACTGCCTTTATCTATTCATTTTCGCCATGCGCTGTCGGAGACCCTTTCTCTGCTGGCACCTTATGATGTAGAAGGAGTTTTTCATTGCTTTACAGGTTCTTATGAGGAAGGTAAGCGTATCATAGAGGCGGGCTTCTATGTGGGGATAGGAGGAGTGCTGACCTATAAAAACGCCATGAATCTGCGAGAGGCAGTCCAAAAGCTTCCTTTGGATCGTATGGTCTTAGAGACAGATAGTCCCTACCTCGCTCCAGCGCCTATGAGAGGAAAGCGAAATGAGAGCAGTTACATCTATTATACGGCGCAAGTCTTGGCTGAGCTTCGGAGGATGAGAATAGAAGAGCTCATAAATCAAACTACGGAGAATGCACGACGGCTTTTTGGCTCATTGAGACTCCCAGCTACGTAGAGGAACGAATCGGAAGTGGCCTTTTTCTTCTGCAATAATCTGGCCACCGACCTTCTGGTATCGCATCATTGTTTGGATTGAACGGGAACCTATGGGAGCTACTAAAATCCCCCCCTCTGCAAGCTGTTGGAAGAGAGCTTCGGGGACATCCTCAGCACCAGCCGTAATGAGGATGCGGTCGAAAGGGGCATAACTCGGCCACCCAAAGCGCCCATCTCCCCATCGCAGCTTAGGGTAATATCCCATGGAGTTGAGAAGGGCCTTGGCACGCTCATAGAGGATTCGCTCTATCTCCACGGAATACACCTCAGCTCCCATCTCGCATAAAATCGCTGTTTGATAGCCTGAGCCAGTGCCTATCTCTAAAACTTTGACACCAGGTCGAATATCTAAAAGCTCGGTCTGAAATGCAACCGTGTATGGCTGACTAATCGTCTGTTCGGCCAAGAGAGGGAGCGCTTTATCCTCATAAGCATGCTCTCGCAGGGCCGCCTCCACAAAAAGATGGCGAGGTACGACCCCCACAGCATGTAAGACGGCGGGGTTTGAGATACCCTTACTGCGGAGCTGCTCCGTGAGACGCTTACGCAATCCTTGGTAGCGCGGTGGATCTATCACTTAATAGAAACTGGCGTAGGAAGTTTTCGTCTTATTTTTATCGGACTTGAATTTGAGCGAGTTGAAAAAGTATATTCCTGCTTGCAGCATATGTACATCGGCGGGGCCGCGATTGCGATTCCAAAGAGGAGAGAGGTTGTAAGTCGCAAAAATCCCTATTCCTTTATATCCTAATCGGGCTCCCACTCCATACTGTAGCGGTTCAGTTTGATATAGGCGATTACCATATCTGACGAATCGGATAAGGTCTCCTCCTTCGCGGTACTTACGCTTATGCTTAGCCCATAGGAGGATTTCACCATACCCAAAAATAGCGAAATTGAAGCGGTTTCGCAAAAAGCCTACTTCCAGAGGGACTCTTAGGTAGCCCAGTTGCAGCTTGCTTTTAGCTTTCACTGCATCTGAAAGCGAATCTATGGTGTAGCCTAGCCGATTGTCAGAAGCTCGGAAGAGCCTTACAGCCTCCTCAAATCGTACTTCTCGGATAGCAATGCCCCCTCCTAATCCTACATAGAAGCCGCCCACGCGCAGAGCGGGGGTCCAACCGAGGTTCAGTTTCATGGAGCCTAATCCTTCGACGGAGCCGCGCAATGTATCTGGGGCTCCCATGAGATGATTGTAAGCGATTTCTTGCCAGGCAAGTAATCGCCATCGGCTGGGCTTAGGGGAAGGTGCCAGTTCAGGCGCTTCTTCTGCTTCTTGGGCACGCAGCATGAGCATGCTCAGAAACAGGCATGTCGCGATTAGACTTCGCATACTGCAAATATGAAACAATCCAAAAAAAGCAGGAACTCCTATTTCTCCATCTACCGCATGAGGACAAATGCTCCCCAGTAGTATGGCTCTGGATGGATGCGTCTAAATCGGTCTACCGCTCTTTTGAATGCAGTATCGACCGAAGACTCATCCCTTTTTTTTCGATAAAACCTATGTAGAAAGTATTTTTTTCGGATATTTTGCTTTGTTTTGATTATATTGAGCCACTCTTGATAAAATAGCTTCATAAGTTCTTTCGTAGCCATGTCATCTATTTGCCAGAGAGTTGCGATCACTCGCTTAGCTCCTGCTTCCAAAAAAGCGCGCTGAAGTCCATATAAACCTTCCCCTGTAATGTCGCCTAGTCCAGTTTCACAAGCTGAGAGCACTACGACTTCTGTGCTGAGGAGGTTGAGACTTGAGGCTTCTCTGGCAGTCAAGTATCCGTCATCTACGCCTAAAGGGGGGCTCAAACTATCCCAAACGCCAGCTCCGGCTAATAATAAACCTGAACGCAGCATAGCCGATCCTTTTCCTTCGTAGAAGTAGCCATGGGTGGCTATGTGGAGGATTTGAGGAGACTTGATAGATTTGACAAACTCCTCCGTGGCGGAGTCACCAACCACAGGGCGAATACCTAACAGTTGGCCTATCTCTTGGGCCTCTTGTTCAGCTCCCGGTAGGGGTGCAATAGCTGTGCCGAGAAGCCGTTGACTGCGCACACCCGCTTGCGCGACTAAACGGGGCGCATGATAAAAGGCAGGACCGCCTATAACGACTGCATCATGGGTTCGTATCTGAGGTTTTTTTAGGATCAGGCGACGTGAGCTGGCAATGTATCGTACTTCATAGCGATCTCCTATGAACCCTTTTCCATCATAAAGGGCTCCAATGTTTATGCGGTAGTATATGCCATCGGGTGAGAAATACAGATACTTTGTATTTTTGGGAATAAAACTATCAATGAAGCTCCACAAGAGGCGATAGGCGATATCGTTTAGGGGGGTATGCGGTGAGCGTAAAATTTCAAAAGCGGTTTTAGCTTGCATTTCCTGCTCTGGACTAAAAATCCGAGTATGAAGCCGAATAGAATCAGAGCTTACTATGTAAAAGTTGTATCTAATGGTATCGCCTTCTGCGGCGCGCACCACTTCTATGATAGCTTCGTTTTCTCTGAGGGGGGGTATGGGTTCTGAAAATGGATCGGGTAGGAGCGTGCGAATTTCAGGCAAAAGCTGCATCAGGTCTCGTTCCGTTGAAGTTATGAGATTCCACAGGGAGTCTGTATCTTGGCGACGCTCCTCCATGGCAGCGACTGCATGACGGGCCATTAGAGCTTGCCATTCTCTCAAAAGCTTTCTCACCAAGGTATCTGGACTGGCTTCGGCTAAATACCGTAGCCCCTCACTGGAAATCAATATTAGTCCTTTCACACTGCGCGCAATACGATAGCCCAACTGAACGAGAGATGGACTGCTTGTCCTGCGTTTGGCTACATAAGCCTGAAAGGCAGCATAGCGAGGTAGGATTTTTTTCTCTAAGAAATTTTGTTGAACAGAAAAGGGCAAGCTGATAAACTCTTGCCGAATATATCTAAACATCCTATCAAAAATTTCAGCCCATAGGGAGTCGCATTCTCTATATTTACCTACTTTTTCAAGTAATATTGCGATGCCATGTAGGGTAAAAATGTAGAGGGGATGATGTTTTGGCATGACTTTGGATTGGAGAGATAGCACTTTCCAGTAGAGCGATTCTGCTACCTCATAGCGCCCCTGCCGCATTAGCACATAGGCTAACATGCCCACAGTAGCTAAATAATCTGGGTGGGATTCTCCCAAAGCCTGTAGCCGCAACTTTGCTACTTGACGGTAAAGGGATTCGGCTTCTGATAGCCGTGTTTGCTTTTCTAAAAGAATGGCGTAGTTGTGAAGGGTAGTGAGATAATCAGGATGACTTTCTCCCAGTACACGAGCTTGGAGGTTGGCCACTTGACGGTAAATGGAGTCTGCCTCGCGGTCTTTATTTTGGGCATCTAGGACAAAAGCAAGGTTGTGCAGGGTGGTAAGGTAGGCCGGGTGCTCTTTGCCCACTGTCTCAAGCTGGGTTTGAGCTACTTCCTGATACAGCCTTTCCGCTTCTTCGTATCGTCCTTGGCGCTCGTAGACTGCGGCTAAGTTGTTGAGCCTGCTGAGATAAATAGGATGTTGCTTCCCAAATAGGGTAGCCAAGCCATCGCAAACTCTTCTAAGCAAGGCTTCGGCTTCGCTATATCGCCCTTGGTTGATGTAGTTGGATGCAAGGCTATTTACGGTGTGGAGATAGTTCAGGTTTTTTTCGCCCAGTATTTGAGCTTGGAGAGGAGCGATCCGCCGAAGCAAAGCTTCGGCTTCTGCATATTGTCCCCGAAGGTCGTATAAAGCGGCCAAGTTTTGCAAGGTGGTCAGGTAAGTGGGATGAGTCTCGCCTAAGTCTTGGGCTTCGGTGTGAGCTATCCAGTGCAGCAAACTTTCGGCTTTAGTGAGATGTCCTTGGTGGGTAAAAACGAGCGCCAGATTGTGTAAAGTGATGAGATGATAGGGGTGACGCTCACCGATCACCTCCCGTTGTATTGCAGAGGCCTTCACAAGGAGGGACTCAGCGAGGCTGTATCGTCCCATGGTTTGTGCTAAAAGGCCTGCATCATTCAAGGTCAAAGCGTAGTCTGGGTGCTTTTTTCCGAGAAGGCGCGCTTGCCATTCTAAAACGAGCGTGTATAAGCTCTCTGCCCTCTGGTAGTTGCCTTCATCGCTCCAGAGCCACGCTCGGTAATATAAAAACTTTGCCCAAGTGATGGTGTCCTCTAATCGCAGCGCCAAACTTTCGCCAGCACTGATCCATGCATGTCCATCTGAATGATTTTGAAGGTTAGCGAGACATTCGGCTCCGCCGAGATAGGTCTGGGCAAGAAGGTTAGTTGAATCGGCAAGAATAGCTCGCAGCGAGTCGTAAAGAATGAAGGCTGTTTGATAATCACCTTTTTCTCGCAGGCTATCAGCTTTCTGGAGTAGAGGATGCTGAGCAAATATAATCCCAACTACAATAGTTCCAACCCTCATGTATCAAAGATGCAAAGGTTAGTGAAAGTCGGGTTCCTTCACTTCCGAGCCAGACTGCTTGCTTGGCTCTGATATTTTCTCCTTCTACTGAACTGAAATGTTTGGAGAGTTGGGGGAGGAGGGGTAGAAAATAAACAGGCGCAGCTTCCTAAAGCTGCGCCTGCTTGTTTAGGGCTAGAGAGGATGAGATATTACGGACAGGTGGTGCTGACCAGGATGCCTTTCACGAAGTTGAGCTGACAGGGCTGCCCATTGCTCCCCATGACATTGATGAGCTGAGTGATACCGTTCTGACCATTTGCTCGAAATGCTCCAGTAGGGCCTGCTATTTCAATGTATCCTTCATCCACATATATGCCTCTATTGCCCAAGGCTGCAGGGATAGGAGGGAAAGTACCCGGGTTGGCTTTGCCGACAGCGATCCATCCTTCACTTACTAATATCCCTCGTCCCCATCCTCCACCAGCAAGATCAACAGCTGAAACCACGTGAAGAGGGGCATCTGGCATTTGAGTACCTATACCTACCCAGCCTTCTCCGATACCATACTGTATGCTTCCTAAGCGGAAGTGATTATACATTCCAGCAATGAAGAGCCCGCCGGGTACTCTATTCGGAAAACTCGTGGGGGATACCGTAGGGTCTGGCGTGGGGAATGGAGTTGCTGCCCACTGTCCTATGGAAGCCTCTCTTGTAAGGAATCGATATCCATTGTAGTACCGAGTGCTGAATTGATTGCTTAGGACAGAGCGCAAAGGAGAAGACGGTCTTGAGGTAATCGGACCAGGATCATCCCCAATCTGAAACGATCCTGGGTGAGTAGTAGATACATATTTACCCAAGGCGACGGCTCCAGTAGCGGTAGCCTGACTGGAGACGCCTACGACGAAGGTAAGAGCGCCTGAAGCGCGGACATTCAGCCCAGCGGCAAATGAAGCATACCCTATTTGTTCAGGGTCTGCATGGTCTGCCTGATTGGGAGCAAATGGGTCATCCGGACGGGAATAAACCCCTACGGCTCGCCAAGCGGAGCGTTCAGGGAGCCATAGCAAGCGCGCCCCTGCCCCGCGGGGAAGTCCAGGAATAGATGGATGAGGAGGAGGGGTCGCGAATGGAGTATAGGCTGGCGCAGAGCACACTACGTGTCCATCTTCTTGGTAAAGATGCCCTTTTACCGATAGGGCAAACCTCTGTTCAGCCGTAGGAATAGGAGTAGGGGTGCCCACCGTTCCTGCCGCAGGTAATAGAGCATTCTGATGGTAGAAAAACCCGCCAGTAGATAAAGTAGAAGAAGTAGTGCCAATGTAAGTAGTGGCATCGCCTATTGCCCCCCATACACCGATGGAGCGACCATTAGAGTTGCCCGAGACGCCACGCAAAGCGACATTCGCCCCAGCGTGATCAGGATTGGTTACGCTACCCACTCCTATGAGAAAGCTTGCGCTTCCAGTGGTATTGACTTCTAATCCGTGAGCTACTTGTCCTGCATTGTTTATAGCCGAAGAGAAGAGGTTAGCACTGAGGTTAGCTGCTCCATTGGCGAGCACATTCACTTGAAGGCCGCCGTTATTCCCGCCCTGGATATGGACCTGCTTAGCTGGAGTGGCTGTGCCTATTCCTACTTCCCCTGTGCTCAAGACGCGGATGCGCTCTGTATTATTTGTTCGTATGACGAGCGCGGCGGCATCGGTGGTTCCGAGAAAGTTAGTATTCGGGTTAGTGTTGGCATTTCCTGTGAGCAGCCATGCATTCACTGGGTTCGAGCTGGCAGCTACCCACTGATTAAGGTTAGCGTCCCATTGGAGGACATCTCCGTTATTGCGGCCGCGGATTTCTCCGAGGACCCCCTGGGCATCAGCCCCTACGATGCGAAAAGGAGAGTTGAGCGGATTGAGAACGCGAATTCGCGCTTCACCAGCCACATCCAGCTTGTGGGTAGGTGTCGTGGTACCTATACCCACCTGCCCCAGCAAAGAGTTAATGCAGAGAAGCCAGCCGAAAAAAATCCAGTTTCTTTTCATTGTCATATGTATTATCGGACTACGGTTACAGTTCCGGCTCGTTCAGTGAAGCGCCCATCCGCTAAGAATGCCTTTACTACGAAGACATAAGCATCTTCTGGCACCTCTTCACCCTTTTGGGTGCGTCCATTCCAGCGGATAGGCCCTTCCCCGATTTGCTCTCCGCGCCAGATGAGAAGCCCCCATCGGTCGTATATCCGCAATTCTACTCGCACAAATCCTCGGTAATAAATTAGAAACTCATCATTGCTCCCGTCTCCGTTGGGGGAGAATACTGTCGGTATGTAGATTACATAAGGGACACGCGTACGAGCTAAGGCGAAGTTGGGTGAAGAGAAGTTATCCCAGCTTATGGCTTCCATGTATGCGCTCTGGGCCATTCCTGTCTGATTTACTCCGGCATTCCGATTGATAACTACATTGGACATGGCTTCCCATCGAGCCGCTGGCAGTCCCCAATGTGATAGGGTGTCTTTGTATGAATCGTTACCCTCATCATACCAGATTCGTAAGTTGAGAGGATCGGTACCTGCGGCCCGCTCCACGATGTGATAGAAAAATTCGTTAGCTTCTTGAATAGGGGGATTCTGTACAGAAGTGCGATCGTACCCTTCTATGGTGGGGTCTACATTTGCAAAGCGTACAAGGAAGGTATGAGGTGCTGCGGATGGGGTTATTTCTACTGGGCGATATCTAAAAGGCCCGAGCTGCCTGTCGCCCACAGGAAACAGATAGCCCGCACTACGGTCTGTACGTCGTCCAAGTCGTCCACTGCCTGTACTACTTACGAAGCCGTCTGTACGAGTAATAGCTGCGGGGTCAGGGTTTTCCACCATCATTGTTTGGCCGTTGGTTCGAAGCTCACAGTCATTCAGTACGAGGAAATTTTGAATCCGCCCATCAGCGCCTATCATCTCCTTGATGTCTCCACCGTTATTGAAGAGGGCCAGACTATTGTAAAATGTCGGGGTAGGGCCGATTAGCTGTTGATATCCTCCTACTAGCCATAACCATCCGTTTCTGGGGGTTACAAATCCATCTCCTTGAGAGGAGTTTATCCAGTTGCCCGTGAGCCAGACTACTCCACCATCATTCTCTATGATTCCATTGCCATCTACTTGTAGATCACCAGGCGGAGCACCTACTACAGCGACAGTATCTTGAGCTGAGATGAAGACTATGTCTCTCACATACATTTCTTGCGCTCTTAGAAGCGCAACGGCAGAGCAAACCCAAAATACGGAGCGAAATCGCATAAGCCTTATACAAAGGTAATATTTTTTTTAGAGATGTGAGAGACAAACTTGCTGGAATCTATCCAGTATCGCCAGGGTTTTTCCGCATCTGGACCAGCATACTCTACACCAATCCTTCTACCGCAGGCGATTTTGCCTACTTGAAAACCATCGTCATAGAGGAAAAAATGTGGATGACTTAGGGCAGATTGACCTGACCAGTGGAGAGGAATGCCCAAAGCGGCGGTCAAAGCCCCTGGCCCTACAGTGAGACGCAATGGATTAGATTGCTGGCGTCGGCGACTCATTAGCTCTATCCCCCACAGCGGTTCACCAGCTCTAATGAGTACTGCACAAGGATTATTTACTTCCCCCGTTACGATATTCAGCATGTGGTGTATTCCGTAGCACTTGTATATGTAGAGGGTTCCTCCTTCCTCATACATTGGGGCGGTGCGATTGGTTCGGCGTCCTCCGTACGCATGGCACGCTCTGTCTGAAATCCCTCCGTAAGCTTCGGTCTCCGTGATTCGAATGGCTACTTCTCCTTCTGGGAGGGACACTACGATTATTTTACCCAGAAGGGCCTGGGCTACACTCCAAACATCTGGCATGAAAAATTCTTTCGGAAGGCGAGTCAGCTGACCAGTCATCTTTTTTTCATATCATGTGGCGAGAATATATGGCAAAAACTATACCCACAATAGCCCCCCCTAAATGAGCCCAGTGATCTATGAAACTCCCTTCTCGAAGCCCTCCATAAATGCTGTATCCCAAGTATAACAGGGCAAAGAGCCATGCAGGCAAAGGAATAAACCAGACTATCAATGTGGTGGTCGGATTATGGATGATAAAGCTGAATACCACAGCATTGACCACACCCGATAGGCCAATACTGATATGAGCCGGCCTATTTTGATACCGAAGGTAAGTGGCTAATCCGCTCCCTATTAGCCCCAATAGCAGCAGTAGGAGGTACATGTTTCGTCCGTAGTACACCTCCATCTCTCTTCCGAAGGAGTAAAAGACCACGCTATTGAGCGCTAAATGCACAATATCTGAGTGGAAGAAGATACTCGTGAAAAACCGGTACCATTCCCCCCGTAAGCGTATGAGGTAGGGTACATGCCCCCAGCGTTTCCAGATGTATTGTGTATCGCCAGACCATGCCCACAGTGATGCTGCGATGCAAGTGAGAATAATCCCTATCGTTATGCTCACCGCCACAAAGGTAGTTTCTGTATGCGATGAGCTTTCTATTTTCGCGGCCGTATGTACTGGACGCTGGAACTCGCTTCCTACTTAGAAGACGCTCCATGGCCTGCTACCCGAAATGAACTTATAGACTATGCAGAACGAACCGGAGCCCCTATCGAGGTTATAGAAAATCTGCGAGAGCTTCCAGAGGATGACACGATCTATGAATCTATGGAAGACATATGGCCTGATTACCCTTCCCGAGACGAGTTCCTCTTTGAGGAGGAGGAAGAATAGATAAGGGGAAAAAAGTTGAGCGCTTAGATGGCACAGGTTATTTTTGGGATTATACTAGCAGCGGCCGTAGCCTTTTTTGTGTATCATGTTCGGCTTCTGCGCAAGACCATACTCCTTGGACGGGAGGTAGAGATTTCAGGGGAGCCCGCTCAGCGATGGGCGCAAATGTTTAGAGTCGCCGTGTTTCAGCAGAGAATGATGGATAAGCCCATCGCTTCTGCTGCTCATTGGGTCATCTATGTGGGATTTTTGGTCATCAATCTCGAGGTGCTGGAAATTGTCTTAGACGGACTGACTGGTAGTCACCGGATCCTGGCTCCGTACTTGGGGGTGGTATATGACATGATGACAGTTTCGGCGGAGATTTTTTTAGGGCTGGTATTTATAGCGGCGGTGATTTTCCTCTGGCGGCGCAATATTGCCAAAGTGCCTCGGTTCCATACAGCGGAGATGAAAGGGTGGCCCCCCTTGGATGCTAATATCATTCTATGGACTGAGATTGTGTTGGTGACTGCTTTGCTCATTATGAACGCCGCTGACCAGGTTTTGCAAGCTCGCCGTGTGGCACCCTACGAAGCCGTAGGAACTTTCCCTCTCAGTCAGTGGCTGACGCCGCTACTTTCGGGTTTTTCGAATGAGGCCCTCGTGTTCATAGAACGCGCAGCGTGGTGGGTACACATCTTGGGTATCCTGGCATTTCTCAACTACATTCCTTTCTCCAAGCACCTTCACATCTTTTTGGCATTTCCAAACACTTATTATGCTCCGATACAACCTGCGGCCAAGGTAAGCTCCCTCCCCCAAGTAACAGCAGTAGTCAAAGAAGCCCTCGGAATGCCCGTAGAAAATGGTCATTCTGATAGCCAGCCCCAGACCTTAGGGGCTAAGGATGTCACTGACCTTACCTGGAAAAATCTCCTGGATGCCTATACCTGTACTGAGTGTGGGCGCTGTACGTCGGTATGCCCTGCCCATCTCACGGGCAAAAAGCTCTCGCCGCGCAAGATCATGATGGATACGCGCGACCGCTTAGAGGAGATTAAGCGAGCGATTTACAAAACAGGGAAATGGGAGCCGGATGGAAAAGCTCTCTTGGGGGATTACATCACGCCTGAGGAGATTTGGGCCTGTACGACCTGTAATGCCTGTGTACGGGCTTGCCCCGTGCTCATAAATCCAGTATCTATCATTTTGCAGCTTCGGCAATATCTCGTCATGGAGGCCTCTCAGGCGCCAGAGACGATAAATGTTCTCTTTGTCAATCTGGAAAATAACGGGTCGCCGTGGGCCTTTCCTTCGGCTGACCGAGCAAAATGGGCTGAGACTCTCGCATAAATATGGCAGTTCGTACGCTATCAGCATGGGCGGCAGCGGGCGAGAAACCTGAGATCCTATACTGGGTCGGATGTGCCGCTAGCTTCGATGATAGAGCTCAGAAAGTCGCACGTGCCTTCGTGAAGCTTCTGGATGCTGCGGGTGTGAAGTGGGGCATTTTAGGTACAGAAGAATCCTGCACGGGCGACCCTGCTAAACGAGCTGGGAATGACTTTCTCTTTCAAATGCTGGCCCTTCAGAACATTCAGACCCTCCAAGCCTATGAAGTAAAGGAGATAGTCGCTACTTGCCCTCACTGCTTCAATACCCTCAAAAACGAATATCCACAGCTGGGGGGAACCTTCAAAGTGTGGCATCACACACAATATCTTCATCACCTTATTCAGACGGGGCGCCTCCAGCTTCCCACTTCTAATGGGGTGGAAGATAGCATTGTTTTTCATGACCCTTGCTATCTTGGACGCGGCAATGGAGAATATGAAGCCCCGCGGGTCCTTCTGCGGAGGGTAGGAGCCCAACTCCGAGAAGCTGAACGTCATAGAGACTTCGCCTTATGCTGTGGGGCAGGAGGGGCTCAAATGTTCAAAGAGCCTGAACCAGGTCACAAGGACATCAACATCGAACGCACCGAAGAGCTACTTAGGCTCCACCCAAAACGAATAGCTGTTGGGTGTCCGTTCTGCATGACGATGCTTACCGATGGGGTGAAGCATGCGGGTAAGCAAGGGGAGGTACGCGTGCAGGACGTGGCCGAAATCTTGGCAGAACGGCTGGGGCTCATATAGGTAGATTCTCTACCTTCGCAGAGATGGAACTGGCCACTAAGTCTCCGGCGGCGATTAGTACGCGTCGCCGCATCAAGAAGGTCGCTGTGCTTGGCGCTGGAGTCATGGGTTCTCAAATCGCTCTTCATTTTGCTGGGGCAGGCTTCCCGGTGCTCCTCCTGGATATTGCACCTCGGGAGCTCACCCCCGATGAAATAGCCAAAGGTCTCTCCTTAGAATCGCCCCAGGTACGCAATAGAATCGTTCAGGACCTTTTCCAGCGGGCGTTGAAGTTGTCTCCCTCTCCTGTATTTGATAGCACCGTCCCTCAACGCATAACCCTTGGCAACTTTACGGACGACCTCCCTAAAATAGCCGAGGCCGACTGGGTGATAGAAGTCGTAGTGGAGGACCTCACAATCAAACGAAACCTGTATGAGGAGGTGGAAAAGTATCGTCGTCCAGGCACGCTCATCACTACCAACACCTCAGGCATACCCATTCGCTTCCTGGCCGAAGGACGGTCTGAGGATTTTCGACGCCACTTTGCGGGGACTCACTTCTTCAATCCTCCCAGGTATCTTCCTCTCCTTGAAATCATTCCTGGTCCCGATACGGATCCAGAGGTCATCCAGTTCTTGATGGACTTTGGGCAAGTGCATTTAGGCAAGCAAACCGTCCTTTGTAAGGACACCCCCGCTTTCATCGCTAATCGAGTAGGGGTATTTGCCATCATGCATCTTCTGCATGCCATTCAGCGATATGGGCTTTCGGTAGAGGAAATAGATGCCCTCACAGGACCAGTTATTGGACACCCTAAATCCGCCACGTTTCGCACAGCGGATGTAGTAGGCTTAGATACGCTCGCCAAAGTAGCCAAGGGCTTGTATGAAAACTGTCCGAAAGATGAGGCTCGTGAACTCTTTCGGCTACCCGAGTTTCTTGAAAAAATGCTGGACCGCGGGCTTCTCGGTGAAAAAACAGGCAAAGGGTTCTATCAAAAGCTGCGTCTCAATGGTAGTAGCGAGATTCAGAGCCTCAACTTAGCTACCTTGGAATATCAGCCCCAGAAAAAGGTACGCTCGCCCCTGTTAGAACAGCTCAAAGGGGTAGAGAATCTCAGAGAACGCCTACGCCTCATCGCCAAAAGTGAGGAGCCCTATGCGCAGCTCCTCAAAGAGAATATGGCTGCGCTTTTTGCTTATGTGTCCAATCGAATCCCAGAAATAGCTGATGAGATCTATGCTATAGATGACGCTGTACGAGCAGGTTTCGGTTGGCAGCTAGGCCCTTTTGAGAAATGGGATGCCATCGGCATAGAAGAAGGGCTATCCGCTATCCAGCGGTATGGCTTCCAGCCAGCCTCATGGGTTCAGCGCATGGTGGAGAAAGGATTAACGCGGTTTTACGAAGTGCGTCAAGGGCGGCGGTATGTGTATAGTCCCCAGCGAGAGGACTACATTGAAGTGCCGGGGCAGGAGCGATTTATCCTATTAGATACGCTTCGGTCGGAGAAGGTCATTTGGCGCAATAGTGGCGCCTCGCTCTTTGATTTAGGAGATGGGGTGCTCTGCTTAGAGTTCCACACTAAGATGAATACCATCGGCGGGGAAGTACTGGATGCCATTAATAAGGCTATTGATATAGCGGAGCGAAGCTATGATGGGCTCATTATCGGCAATCAAGGTGAGAACTTTTCTGCGGGGGCTAACTTGGCCATGATCTTCATGATGGCGGTGGAGCAAGAGTGGGACGAACTGGACTTTGCCGTGCGTGCGTTTCAACGCACCGTGATGCGCTTGCGGCACAGCTCTATTCCGGTGGTTGTGGCACCGCATGGACTCACGCTTGGGGGGGGCTGTGAAATGGCTCTGCACGCCGATGGTGTACAGGCAGCAGCGGAGACTTATATCGGCCTGGTGGAAGTCGGGGTAGGCCTTATTCCAGCAGGGGCAGGTACCAAAGAGATGGCGGCGCGCATCGCCGAACGGTATGTGGATGGAGATGTAGAGATCAACTACTTCCGAGATATTCTCACTATGATAGCCACGGCGAAAGTGGCCACCTCAGCGTATGAAGCAATCCAAATGGGGCTCCTCAAGCCGCACCAAACGCGTATTACATTGAATAAGCAAAAGCTTCTAAAAGATGCCAAGGCATATGTGCAGCTTCTGGCGGAGCAGGGCTATGTACCGCCTCAGCCGCGTACGCATATTCGAGTTTTGGGCCGCACCGCCCTCGGGGGCGTAGAAGCCTCTATTTATCAAATGTGGCAGGCAGGGTATATCACCGAATATGATCGGCACATCACCTTGAAGTTGGCATATGTACTGGCGGGGGGCGACCTTACGGGTCCGCAATTCGTTTCTGAGCAATATCTCTTGGACTTAGAGCGTGAGGCTTTTCTCAGTTTATGTGGCGAGCGGCGCACTTTGGAGCGCATTCAGCACATGCTTCAAACTGGTAAGGCCCTTCGCAACTAACCTAAGCCTACTGGCGGCGCCGCTCATGGCGCAGGTCATTCAGCTTGGCTCCTGTCTGGTGGAAGTTTTGGAGCCTCCTATCCCAGCTCGCCGCGCTCTCCTGCTTCTGCCAGGCTGGAATTATAGCCGTCGAGCCTGGTGTGAAAAGTCTACTATCTGTGCCGAAGCTCTCAAACGAGGGTATCGCCTCCTTCTCCTGGAAATGGGGAAAAGTATCTACGCTACTCAGATATTTCCAGAGACTCGCCCAGACTGGCGCTCGTATCCTACGCTTCGAACGCTTCTGGATACCGTCTTCCCTGAGCTGGTCCAGCGAGCCCTCTTGCCTCCTGGGCATACCTTCTTGCTTGGGCTCTCCACGGGGGGGCGGGGGGTAGTCCTGATTCTGGCTCATATGGAAGACTTATTCGCTGCGGGAGCAGCCCTCTCGGGCGACTTTGATCCTCATTTGGATACACGAGACCCTCTACTCACAGGCTGGTATGGCCGCTACAGCCGGCGATGGGAAGAGGTAGATAATCCCATGCGTTTAGCCGAAAAAATCCGCCGTCCCCTGTTTCTGGCCCATGGCGTAGCCGATAATATAGTGCCCTATCAGCACTCGCAGCGTTTATACGAGCGTTTGAAACAGGTCAATCCTAAGCTGCCTTGCGTTTTGCATTTAGACCCCAAAGGCAAGCACGACTTCACCTTTTGGGAACGCTATGGTAAGCTGGCATTAGATTTCTTTGAGCAGTATGACTGAAACCAGTTGGCTATCTCTACTCATAGTGGCCCTCAGTGGAATCCTGAGTGTGGTGGCTGTGCTGATTTTTTTCTGGAAAAAAGAGCAGGAGGAACGTCAGAAGGTTCTTCGTCAGCAAATTTTACAGACCACCCTACCTTTGCGCCTCCAAGCTTTAGAGCGGGCGGCTCTCTTTTTAGAGCGGAATGACCCGAATAATCTACTCCCGCGTTTGAATCCTGCTTCGTTCCAGCGTACAAGCGATCTGATTGAGGCTATATTTCGGCTGGTGCAGGAGGAGTTTCTCCATAACGCTGCTCATCAAATTTATACTGGGCCGCAGGTGTGGTATGCGCTCCGCCTGGCGAAAAATACGGTTTTCCAGGTGCTTCAAGCTACGCTTAGCGAATATGAACCTCATCAGACTCCTCCTCTGCTCTGGGTGGAGAAGTTCAAGGAGAAATGGCGCTCTCAACCCAATGACCCCTTCCAGGTGGCTCTGGCTTACGTGCATCGAGAGATGGAGCGGATAGTAGGGGTGTGA
>JBCNVG010000004.1:0-9035 GCA_039630325.1 Bacteroidia bacterium | reverse complement strand
GGACGCCTGCGCGTGCGAGCTTACAGCGGCAATGGTATCCGCCTTGCGACAGTAGACCCCAATGGCATTTTCGTAATATGAAGCGGAAACAATGTAGGCGATATCCTTCAATGGAATGGTACGGCATGGGCTTCAGCTCCACCCTCAGCAGGAGGTGGAGGCGATAACTGGGGCTCCGCTGCCGTCACCAGCGGCCCTATCACCGGTAATGGTACAGTCGGCAGCCCATCACCTTCGCCCCAGGTACCGCCGCTGGCCAAGTTGGCAATGGAACGGCACTAACTGGTCTCACCACCGTCGCCGCCACAGGCGATACCTGGGCTCCCCAAACCGCCGTCACCAGCGGCCCTATCACCTGTAATGGTAGCTAGCCCGGACAACTCCACCACCTTCGCCCCAGGTACCGCCGCCGGCCAAGTTGGCAATGGAACGGCACTAACTGGGTCCTCACCACCGTCGCCGCCACAGGCGACAACCGGGCTCCCAAACCGCCGTCACCAGCGGCCCCATCACCTGTAACGGTACAGCCGGTAGCCCCATCACCTTCGCCCCAGGCACCGCCGCCGGCCAAGTCTGGCAATGGAACGGCACTAACTGGGTCCTCACCACCGTCGCCGCCACAGGCGATAACTGGGGCTCCCAAACCGCCGTCACCAGCGGCCCCATCACCGGCAATGGTACAGCCGGTAGCCCCATCACCCTTCAATCAGGCACTGCCGCTGGCCAAATCCTCGTCTGGACGGGTACCTCGTGGAGCGTAGCCACCCCCGCTGTGCGCAATGGCTTGTCCTTCGTCTCCACGCCCACCCCAGCCATAGAGCTTGGTGGAACTCTCATCAAGAATACCGATATAGGCTTAGCTACCTACAATCTCACTCTAAGTGGCAATGGACGCGTAGGTATAGGAGTAAGCACCCCAGGGCCTCATAAACTCCATATTCGGAATACCGATCAGTCTGGCGCTGCGGGGGTCCTCATTGAACAGCAAAATACTAATGCCACTCATGGGCTCTCTGTACTTCATATCAGTAATACTGCCAATACTGCAGCCATACGCGGAGAACATCAGCACGCTTCTAACGCAGTATATGGTGTGGCTGGCACTGTCTCCTCTACGAGCAGCGCAGCAGCAGGAGTCCTTGGCTTTAATACTGGCGCTGGTTATGGAGTGGCTGGTCAAAATATCGGTAGCGGAAGCGGCGTTTATGGTTTGGCTACCCAGACAAGCGGCGCAGGTGTGATAGCTGTCCATCAACACAATCAGGGAGTGGGGCTTATAGCCACCGGAGGATCTATTACCACTCCAGCTACCATTTTAGGTCTTGGAACCGTAGGAGAAGCTATCGATGCGGTGGGGCGACGCAATGGTATATGGGCAGATGCCTCTGAAGGTGGCACTCAATTGAAAATAGGGGTCCTCGGTACGGCTGGATGGTCTGCCCCAGGCACCCCCAATAATCAGTATGGCGTAGTTGGAACCTATGGATATGAAGGTGCTGGTATCACTGGGAGAGCATGGAGTACATTAGGAGTATTTGGAATTCCTCCTCTGCCCCCTGGATACACCGATGTAGGGGTGTATGGAAGTGTAGGGGGCACCGCACTTATGGGTGGGGTAGCAGGCCTTTTTGACTGGGACGTAGATATAGGGGGTACCATGACCGCCGCCAGCAAGTCATTTCTCATAGATCATCCTCAAAAACCCGCTACCCACTATCTCCGCCATTTCTGCGCTGAAGGGCCTGAACCCAATACGCTCTACCGGGGCACCGTCACCCTCGGCGCTACGGGGGAAGCCGTGGTGGAGCTGCCAGGATACTTTGAAGCTCTGAATACAGACTACTCCTACCACCTGACCTGTATAGGGGATTATGCCCCTGTTTACGTGAAAGAAAAAATCCGTAACGGTCGCTTCGTGATTGCTGGAGGAAAACCGGGGATGGAAGTCTCCTGGTTAGTAATAGCTCGACGAAATGACCCTTACTGGCAGGCTCGTCCCGAAGAGCACGCCGTGGAGATTCCCAAAGAGCCGGATAATGTAGGGAAATACCTTCATCCCGAGCTCTACGGTGCCCCTCTGGAAGCCCGCGCCGCTTATCGCCGAGGCCATACCCTTGAAGAAATCCGTGCCTACAAGCAAGCTCGCATGCGTCCAGAGTCTCAAAATACCCGAGAGCTAAAGCCATATGTACCGGACTCTCGTTTCCGCCGCTAAGCTTAGCCTCCTCTACGCCCTTCTCTGGGCTCAGCCTTTGGCTACTAATACAGGCGAAGTGCTTTTTCTGCAGCCTGGGGGGATCGTTTGGTGTGAAGGAGGCTGGCTCAATCAAAATGGGGGCCGTTTCCTTAATCAGGGAACAGTCTATATCGCAGGAGATATAGAAAATCATGACTCTCAGCAGCTTTTCCCTTCTACCCCCCTGGCTGGCACGCTGGTACTCAATGGCACTCAGCAAACGCTCCGAGGAAGCATCTCCATCCGAACCGACATACTCAGGCTGGAAGGCACAGCCCCCAAAATATTGGAGACAGACCTCTATGTAGATACCCGCTTGGATTTAGGGAATGCAGAACTCAGGACTCAAAATCGCTTTGCTGCAGTACGCAATCCAGACCCCACTGCCATTGCTCGCTTGAATGGCTTTGTGTCCAGTGAGGTGGGAGGTTATTTGGAGCGCGCTACTGACAGGGTAGCGGCTTATCTTTTCCCTGTGGGCGGCCATACACCACTTCGGTATCGGCCAGTTGAAATTATCCCCTCGGATGCCACCCCCCATCGCTTTGCGGTACGCATGGCTAACGTGGATCCTACCGTAGAGGGACGCCCCCGAGACCAACTTCATCCGGAGCTTTGTGAGATCAATCCGCTCTACTATCACTATGTAGAACCGCTATCTGGCGCCCCCGCCGCTGAAATCCGCCTATATTATGAACCTACCGATCCCATTACAGGCCCTATAGCCCAGTGGCGCAATGTTTTATGGAACCCCACCCCCGCCCAACCAATACCCCACGGATGGACTCTACGAGGCTGGTCCGATTATAGGGATCCCTACTTTGCCTTTTCAGAACGCCGACGGACGCTCACTCTTACTGCTTCTGCCGATACAATAGAGGTCAATCAACCCGTTTACTTTACAGCCACAGGCGGAGCCCCTACTTATGAATGGAACTTTGGAGACGGGACGGTTACCACTGGCTCGGGCTCTCAGGCTCATGCCTACTCCTCGCCCGGCGAGTATACCGTGGCAGTCACTCTAAATGATAGATGCACGGATACAGCCTTCATGCGCATTGTCGTCGTAGCTCCTTTTGCATTACACATCCCGACGGCATTCTCACCCAATGGCGACGGCATAAATGAAGAGTGGCAGCCCATCATTCGCGGGGCGGTAAAAACATTGCGCTGGCGCATTTATGATAGGTGGGGATTGCTTATTGCTACGGGAGAGGGCCCTACTGCCCGTTGGAATGGCACCAAGGAAGGCAGACCCTGTGCCGAGGGCGTATACACTTACGTCATAGAAGCGGAGACACTGACCGGCGAAAAAGTACAAAAAGCTGGCACCCTGACCCTCCTTCGGTAAGCTACCGGAGGCGGCTTGCAGGTGGGCGGGTACTCCCGCCCTTTTTTATTTATCTTAAGCCGTTTGCAATTGAGCAAAAGTGCCCCCTCGCCATGGAGAAAAGAGGGCTATTCAGCGACCCGCTCTACAATCATAGCGGAGGCGCCGCCACCTCCATTGCAGATGCCTATCGCCCCGTAACGTCCCCCGACATGCCGCAGGGCAGTGAGGAGCGTGACCAAAATACGCGCGCCACTGGCTCCCAACGGATGCCCCAAGGCCACCGCCCCACCGAGAATATTCAGCTTTTCTATAGGAATCCCGAGAAGGTGCTGGTTAGCAAGGGCTACAGCTGAGAAAGCTTCGTTTATTTCAAATACATCAATTTGGCCTATCGAGAGGCGGGCGCGCTCAAGGGCTTTTTTGATAGCATCAGTAGGAGCAATGGTGAACCATTCAGGCTCGCGAGCAGCATCAGCCCAACTGATGATTCGGGCGATAGGGCGCATCCCATATCTGTCTACAGCAGCCTTGGACGCCAATATAACCGCCGCTGCCCCATCGTTAATCTTAGAAGCATTCGCTGCGGTGATAGTCCCCTCCGGCTTGAAAGCAGGCTTCAACGTAGGAATTTTTTCAAAGTTGGCCTTCTTAGGCTCCTCGTCTTCTGAGACGAGAATGGCACCGCCTTTTTGTTGGACAGACACAGGAACTATCTCTTCTCTAAAAAGTCCTTTGGCTTGAGCCTCCTGCGCCCGCTTGTAGGATAAAATAGCGTACTCATCCTGCATTTGGCGAGTGAGATTATAAGTAGCAGCGCAGGTTTCAGTAATCGCTCCCATCGTTAGCCCACAGTAGGCGTCCTCCAACCCATCTCGCAGGATCCCGTCTATCAGTCGACCATGACCATATCGTTGTCCGCCTCGAAGCTCTGGTGCATAGAAGGGGGTCTGGCTCATACTTTCCATCCCGCCTGCCGCGATTACATCTGCATGCCCCAAGGCTATAGTCTGCGCTCCGATCATGACAGCTTTGAGGCCTGATGCACATACCTTATTGACGAGCGTAGCTGGCGTCGTAGGAGGTAGGCCTGCTTTCAGGGCCACCTGAGTCGCAGGGGCCTGGCCGAGATTACTGGAAAGGACATTTCCAAAATATACTTCCTCCACCGCCTCGGGAGGCATACTGGCTTGTTCAAGAGCTGCTTTGAGAGCCACGGCCCCTAATTCTGGGGCTGAAATCGTCGAAAGGCTTCCCATAAAGCTCCCAATAGGCGTGCGTTTCGCCGCTACTATGAATACCTCCTGCATGCTGCGAAGGTAAGCTTTACCTTCGCAGGGTGGAAAGCATCCCAGTCGCCCGCTACGCCAGCGAAGAGCTCTTAAATGCTCATCTTTACCAGTGGCTCTCAGAGCGCGTTCGATCTCCCAAAATGAAAGAAATCCTCCAAGCTTTCGCTCAGCAAGAGAAAACTCACTACGATTTCTGGCGCCAACTTCTCTCGGTAGAAGTCCCTTTTCCCAAGTGGCGCTTACGCTGGCACCAGTTCCTGATTCAGCTTTTAGGGGTCAGTTTCATTCTGCGGCTCTTGGAACGAAAGGAACACCAGACTATCCAAGAGTACCGCCGAATCGCCCCCTCCCTCCCAGAGGACATGCGCATCCACCTTTACCGCCTAATAGAAGACGAGGAAAAGCATGAGGCTGAGTTCTTACAAGCCATACAGACGGAGGAGACAAGGCTGCGGTATTTAGGATTCATTATCCTGGGGCTCTCTGATGCCATCATAGAGGTCACTGGCGTACATGCTGGATTTCTGGGTGTCTCTCATTATCCTCTCACGGCTGGGATAGCTGGACTCATTGTGGGATTTGCCGCCTCTATCTCTATGGCCTCCGCCGCTTATCTCCAAGCCAAACAGAATCCCTCCGTCTCTCCCCTACAATCTGCTCTGTATACTGGATTTTCCTACTTGACAGCAGTCGCGCTTTTAGCTCTACCCTATTTCGGGTTTTCCAGCATGGGAATGGCTTTTTGGGTCTCAGTAGCGATTGCGGTGCTGATGATATTGGGATTCGTGTTCTATAGCTCAGTGGTATTTGAGCGCTCTTTTCGTGAAGAGGCTGTGGCGAGTGTGGGAATCTTGACGGCTACATCAGTTTTATCCTACGGCTTCGGCGAACTGCTCAGATACTTTTTTCCAGGGGTTGCATTTTAGCCTACAACCTCGCTTTCCGTCCTAAATACTCAGAGCTTCGAGTTTAGTCCTCCTTTTCCTTCGCTTCTTTCAATACAATGGGAAAATGTCTCTGGCAAACTGGGACTTCCTACTCTACCACCAGGCAGCCGTACATCTCCTGCCTCAGGCTGCCTCTAAGGGCGTGATAGGATGACTTCGAAGAGCATACGACAAACAAATATTCGTGATTGTACAAATGCGAAACCTGACCCACCCTTTCCCCCCGTGGATTGAATATACCTATCTGCGCCCCTACATACCGCCTATACGGATGTTTGAGAATTATCGTAGGGCCTCGACTCTCACAAAGCATCCTAAGTTCCGCCGTAGAGAAAAACCCCTCATCATTGAAGGAAAGAACGATATACTCCGCCCGCAGGCCTTGAATCAGCTTAGAGAGTGCTTGGGGTGCTTCTATTTTGGAGTTGAAGGGGCTTTTTTTGTGCCGAACGTCGACTCTTTTGCAGGCCACCCCATAAATCTCTGGCTGATCAAAAAGCACTAAGGTTTCCCATACGTGATAGTTGCCAGCGTACGAATGCTGATTGTATGGGGGGTCTAAATATGCGATATCTGCTTCGACCTCCATCGCCCAGGATAGCGCATCTCCCCATACCGCCCGCCCTGCCCCAGGAACAAGAGGGGGATATTCTAAGTACAAGCTATTGTAGGAGCGCGGCGCCCAGCTTTTAAGATAGGCCATTTGCAGGCCAGTCGTAGAGTCCACCTTATCAGCTGCAAGCAGTAGACTCGTAAGCAGAACCGCTCTGAGTGTCTCATCCCCCTCGGCTATCTCCTCTATAGCGACCCGAATCGCTTCTATTTTGGCTGCATTATGGGGTTGTAGAAAGCGAGACTGAATGGCGTAATACTGCGTAAACCACCCTGGCTTTCCCTGGAGCGCGTTGAGTCGGCTGAGAAGCGGGAGAATCCGCTCAGGCGGGTAATCCCGAGCATCTGCTTCTACCAGTGCTTTGGCTAAGGTGTAAGCGAAGGATAGATAGTCCCCAGCTACGACGAAGTACCCCTCCTGCTTAAGAGCATGCCCTACGCGAGCGGTGCCAGAGAACGGGTCTAAGATAGTAAGGGAGCCTTTCCTTTTTTTCTCCTTTAGCCCCGCTGAGCTTTCTACGATTCTTTGAATAGTTCGAGTAATCCAGGGCAGTAGAGCCCGCTTAGAGCCAATATACTTGATCATTTACACGGCTGAGTTAGCCAATGATACCACTCCATGAAGAGAGCCAAATATTGAGTAGCCGCACTCACCATCCGAAACTTATAGGTAGGAAACTGCATGCTGAGCAAGTAGGCATGCACTCCGAAGGCAGCATGATATTTATTCCGATACCGTAAAAATGCATCATTCGTTAGTACCAGCATATCTGTATGCGGATCCCGAAGGCATATGTTCAGGTATTCTAAGTTCTGGAAACTTAGCCGCTCATGGGCGTTCCCATCTATGGTATCTTGCTTACTCGACTTTGCCGCCTTTATCTCTATCAAATACCTGCGATGGAGGGAGGTAATGGTAAAGTGTGCTTCACGCACCCCCTCTCCGCAAACGCATCCCTGTTCTATTTCACAGAAAGCTATCACCCCATCAAAACGGGTTTTTTTACCCCTATAGCTCTGAGGATACATATCCCCTACAAAGTAAGTCCTTTCCACATCTGTGGTTGGTACATGAGAGCCCAACTTAGGAATATAGTCACCATATAAAAATCACAATCGTAATCCATTTGAAAAATGTGAGGATTCTTCAGACAAAGCTCATGGCTTGCATTCAAATGCTTCGGTAAGGTCGTTCTAAATATCATCGCTCTCCTACAATCCTCATCGATAATTGCACAGGCAGAGTCAAGATATCTACTTTCCAGACTTTCACATACTACTACTCTGGCTACCCTTAACCTACTATGTCTCGAACACCAAATCATGATGACCTTACATAAAGCTTGATTAACAATCCACTCAAACATTCTTCCTCCCAAAGCTTCACCCGTAGGCCTACCTTTTCGAGTGGCTTCTGGTTCATAGGAGGCTATATCCTTCGCTATACTCAGGAGGCTTTTTTCTATTTCATCCATCTTCACAGATAATGGAAAGACCCCTGCTTGAATCTGTGATTTTTTTCCTCGCAATGCTCCTTATCTTAGGGACAAGCCATGAGTCATAAAGCGCTTACCCCCTATTTAGATAAAGTCCTTTGCGCTGATTCCCGCACAGTCCTACCTCAACTGCCCGACAACTCCATAGACCTGGTGCTAACTGACCCCCCCTACTTCTTAGACAAGCTGGACGAGACCTGGACGCCTGAACGCGCTACACCCAAATCTTACAAAAGCCAGCAGATTCATCACCTTCCCCCAGGAATGAAGTTCGATCCCAATCAGGGAAAAAGACTCTATGAGTGGTACCTCCCGATTGCTCAGCAACTCTTCCGGATTCTCAAGCCTGGCGGATTCTTTTTCACTTTTGCGAGTCCTCGGCTATTTCACCGAGTAGCTTGCGCCGTGGAAGATGCAGGTTTTCACCTAAGGGACACTTTCCTTTGGGTTTACACGCAGAGCCAGCCTAAAGGTATGGGCCTTCACCATTTTATTCGGCGACTGCCCCTCCCCGAGGCTGTAAAAGCAGAGTTACATCAGAAGCTTCAAGGCTGGAAAACACCCCAAGTCAAGTCTGTATACGAGCCTATCATCGTCGCCCAGAAGCCTTATGAGGGTACGCTCTTGGAAAACTTTCTCCAGCACCAGGTAGGGCTCTTTCAGACTGAAGTACGCGTGGGTAGAGGCATGTTCCCAGCGAATCTCCTTCTGGTAGAGGAGACCGAAACCCTCTTAGACAAGTATTTCCTCCTTCCTAAGGAAGCGGATGGCCTTCCTCACCCCACAGCCAAACCTGTATCACTATGCAGATACCTGATTGAGCTCAGTACAGTCAAAGGAGCCGTAGTATTAGACCCTTTCTTAGGAAGCGGGAGTACCGCCATAGCTGCCCGACAGTGCCAGCGGCATTTCATAGGCGTAGAAATTCATCCTCCTTATGCCGCTCTGGCGGAAAAGCGGCTAAATAGTACTCAAGCCGCCTTGCTCTAATAGGACCAGCCAGGGCAGAAGTATTTATGCCATTTGGGGACTGGATGCTTCTGGGCGATGGCTCATGTAAAAGCCTGCTGCGGCAATAGCTGAAACTGGCGAAGCTATAAGTAGCCCAAGGCCACACGCTAA
>JBCNVG010000039.1:0-10381 GCA_039630325.1 Bacteroidia bacterium | reverse complement strand
CTGGTGGTGCTTTCTGCCTGTGAGACGGGCTTAGGCGAAGTGCGTGGCGAAGGACTCTATGGCCTCCAGCGAGCCTTCTTGGAAGCAGGGGCACAGCGAGTTATCTCCACCCTCTGGCAGATAGACGATGAGGCGACGCAGAAACTCATGCTCAGCTTCTATCAGAACTGAGTGAAGCGAAAACAGCAAGAGGGGGCAGAGGTGATATTCAATCGCACTCTAAGGGCTTTTCGACAGAAGTATGCCCATCCCTACTACTGGGGAGCGTTTATCATCATGCAGTGAGAAACGGGTCAAATAGCCGAATGCCGCGCCTTGCGGGAAGCAAGCCCTCATCCTTCATGAAATAAATCTACGAAACTCGGCAAGTCAAGAAAGTAACCCTTCGAGCTTTTCGCTTACGGCACTGCGTATAGAGCTATGCGCTCTCCTCGCCATAAAAGGGGGAGAGGAAGGCAAGCAGAAGCTGAAACTATGACGTGCGTAATGCCCCATTTGCGAAGGGAGTCAGGACGTTCTCGGCACAACTTTTCAAAGTAAAGGGCCCCTTCTTTCTCTATCTCTCGCCAAGCGGCTTTGCCCTTTGTAGCATCTACTCCGTAGAGCTGATAAATCCGTTCAGCATAGATCCGCGGCGCTTCATACCGAAGCGTAGCCCATAGCCATAGATATCCACTCCGTTGGCAGAAAAACTGAGCGCGTTCGCCTATCTCAGTGGGTATGCTAGCCACGAGGGAAGCGGGCGGTAAGTGACTGCGAGCCCATTCGCCGAGCTGATACGCTTCCTCCTCCTTCCAGCGGAATATCTGTAAGTAGTGGCGTCCTACCTCTTCTTTGCGGCTAAGACGAAAAGCGCTCCATCCTATTAGCCCCGCCAGCAGAGCTGCACTCCATAGAGAAGGTTCAGGCAGTCGCCATCTTTTGGCTACCAGCGCTATGCCAGCAAACACACCCAAGGGCTTGAGCCACACCGTAGCCCGAGGCAGCTGCACATAAATAAGTGGAGGCCAGCGAACGGTGTAGAAGTTCGCCACATAAGCAAGCTCCCCAACTCCATATAGCACAAAGACCCATAAAAGCGGAGAGCGCTGACGCCAGGTGCTGTACATGCCTATGATCCATAAGACTAAAAAGAGTCCATGACTGGTCGGGCGGAAGCTGGTAGGATCAAAGTGCATGTGCATTCGGAAGTCTATGAAGAGTTTCTCCCAGAGCGTTCGCTCAGTAGGAGGAATGAGGGAGCGCTGCGAAAGGTAGAAGGCATAGCCCAGAACTGCCGCCCCTGCTCCAAGGTACGCAGCCCAATACCGCTCTCGCTGCTTCAAAAGTAAAGGAAGCGAAAATCCCCACGTAAGAAGCCCCACGGAAGGATGGAAAAGAGTGGTGAGAACCGCCGCTGCACTTGCCAGCCCCCCTTTGCCCTTCAGGAGAAACACCCATACCCACACACCCACTGCCTTCGCTAAAAGAGAAGGCTGAAGCTGAGGATAGTAAAGCTCATTGCTGCCCCAGTGATGATGATAAAGCCCAGGAAGGATAATCCACACTGCTACCCATGCCCACCCCTCCGCTGCTCCCATAGAACGCGCAAGGCTCCAGAGCCCCCCTATCAGCAGGAGACTGAATGCCGCATGAAGGGGAAAAGTCCATGCCCATCGGTCTATCAGCCAAACATACAGAGGGAGTATAGCCTCGCGCTCGGGAGGTACCTGCGTAAGGAAAATGTCCTTTTGAAAATTCTCGGGATGCTTTTTGGCTAATGCCCAAGGAGGAATGGCCGCATCTTCGTACACGCGAAACCCCAAGGTGATCAGGAGCGCGGCATAGGTAGCTACTAATAGAAGGGGAGTTCGTACCCATCTGTCTGGCAGCGCTAAGCTCATGCTACTTTGTGAGACTGGACTTGAATGGGGGTCATATCCAGCCAGTTTGGACCTACTTTGAGTTCGACCTCTATTGGCACTCCATTAGGTAGGGGAAGCGCTTGGACCATCTCTGCCTGGATGATCGGCGCCATCTCCTCCACCTGGTGTGCTGGCACCTCCCATAAAAGCTCATCATGAATTTGGAGAAGCATGGGTACCCCAGGCAAGCGCCGCCAAAGCCTTAGCATGGCCAGCTTCATCATGTCTGCGGCTGTACCTTGGATAGGCGTATTGATGGCAAGCCGCTCTGCTTCTGCTCTCTGAGCTTTATTCTGCGAATGGATATGCGGTATGTATCTCCGACGGCCCAGGAGCGTCTCTGCATAGCCCAGCTCTTGAACCCGTTGGATTTGGACTTGGACGTAGTCCCGTACTTTAGGATATCGCTGAAAGTATTGCTGAATCAAATGCTGCGCCTCACTGCGCGAAATCGTGCCGCCTAATCGCTGAACGAGCCCATGGGGGGTGATCCCGTAGATGATGCCGAAGTTCACCATCTTGGCGATACGGCGCATCTCTGGCGTAACTTCCGCTGCGCCAAATAGCCGTTGGGCTGTGGCCGTATGGATGTCCTTTCCCGTCTGGAAATCTTCTATCATTTGGGGGTCTCCGCTCAGGGCAGCGGCAATTCTCAGCTCGATTTGAGAGTAATCAGCGGATAGAAGCACCCATCCAGGCTCGCCTGCTATAAACGCCTTACGAAACCTTTTGCCCGCATCAGTCCGAATAGGGATATTCTGGAGATTAGGATTCTGCGAGCTGAGCCTACCCGTAGCTGTCACAGCTTGCTGAAATATCGTATGTACTCGCCCTGTCTTAGGATGGATGCTTCGCAGGAGGCCTTCGCCATAAGTGAAACGAAGCTTGTAAAGCTCTCGATACCGCAGAAGTACTTCTATGAGCGGATGCAAATGCACTAAACTTTGCAAAGCCTCTTCATCGGTGGCGGGCTGTCCTTTGGGAGTTTTGCGCTGGACGGGCAACCCTAACTTGCCAAAGAGCAGCTCGCTAAGCTGTTTCGTAGAGTTGATATTGAAAGTTTCGCCCGCCAAACGGTGAGCTTCTGCCTCTAAGGCTGCCAGTTCTTGTTCGTATTCTGCATTGAGGCGATGGAGATAAGCCTCGTCTATGCGAACCCCCCGTAGCTCCATTTTGGCCAGGAGAGATAAAAGGGGGCCTTCCACCTCCTCATAAAGTTTACGAAGGTTTTTAGCGGTGAGTTTCTCTTCCAAGACTTTGTGCAAGCGCAAAGCTAAATCCGCATCCTGGCAAGCATACGCCGCCAACTTCTCTATGGGAACCTGGCGAATATCCCGAGTTTTGAGCCCTACAAAAAGGTCGCCATAGCTGTGAGCCTTATGAAGGTCCAGCTCCCTTCGAGCCACGTCTTCGAGGCTATGAGGCCGCTCAGGGTCTAAAAGGTAGTCAGCCAATAGAGTATCAAAGAACGGTTCTTTCATCTCTATTCCATGCTGGGCCAGGACTACCCAATCGTACTTAAGATTGTGGGCTATCTTTGGGCGAGGACTGCGGGCCAAAGTTTCGAGAGCTGCGCGCCAGGCTGGCCACTCCGCTGGCTGAATGGGAATAAACACCGCCTCCCCTGGCTGCGCGCATAGCGCAATTCCTACCAGCTCGGCATACATTGGATGGACATCCGTGGTCTCAGTATCAAAAGCAATAGGGGCCTCAGGAGGGAGGGCATTTAGATACGCTGAAAGCTCGGCGGGCTCCCGCAAAATGCGATAGTTCATCTCCCCCGAAGCTGGTCTACGGACAGATGGAACTGGCTCCGCATTCCATAGCTTTAGGAGGCGTTCCTTGTGCTTACGAAACTCCAGTTCATCCAGTATCGGTAGAAGCGTCGTCCAATCAGGCGAGCGAAGGGCAAATAAGGATGGGACAAACCTTGCCTTCTCTGGCAAAGAGGCTTCCTCTCTAAGTTCCAACCGAGCCAAAATATAAGTAGCCCATGCCCCCTCTCGACCAGCCTCTAACTTTTGAGCTATGGCTTTGGGAAGCACAGGCAGGTTTTTGTAAAGCTCCTCCAAAGAGGGGTATTGAGCTAAGAGTTGGGCGGCGGTTTTTGGGCCAATCCCACGCACCCCAGGCAAGTTGTCGCTTTCGTCACCTACCAGCGCTAAATAATCAGGTATCTGGTGAGGCGCTACCCCGAAGTGCCGCTGTACGCCTAAGGGATCTAACTTTTGGGCAGGCGCTTTGCCGCGAGCAGGACGATAGAGATGGATCTTCTCACTCACGAGCTGAGCCAAGTCCTTGTCGGCGGAGACTATCCATACAATCTCAGTTTCTGGCAGCTTCGCTGCTTGTAAAGCCCATTGGGCCAGCAGGTCATCCGCTTCATACCCTGAGACTTCGGCTTGATGAATCCGCAGTCCCTCCGCGATCTGATGGATGTAAGGTAGGCCTGCAAGCATCTCTTCTGGAGGAGCGGTCCGATGAGCTTTGTATCCAGCCAAGCTCTCATGCCTAAAGGATGGCTCAGGGCTGTCCCAAGCAATGCCCCAATGAGTCGGCTTAAGCTCCTCCATGAGGTCCAAGAGCGTAGCGACAAATCCAAATGGCGCAGCCGTGTTGAGTCCAGCGCTATTTCGAAGGGGCTTATCGCCAAAAGCAAAGTAAGCCCGATACACTAACCCCATCCCATCTATGAGGACTACCCGCATCGCCGAAAGATACGAGCCCTCAGGGAGATGCCCGAATCACAGGAAAGGTCTGCCAAGTACCTTTACCTTTTAGCCACAGGAAATAGCATCCAGCTGGAAGGGAACTTAGCTCTTCCTCCAATACCATTTGCTCAAATAGCGCATCCTTGGCCAGTAAAAGGCGTCCAGTTCTATCCCAGAGTTCTACTTGCTCTAATCCTGGCATGCTCAAATAGAGGAAGCGGGAAAAGGGATTAGGGTATATCCGAACCTCCCTTGCAGGGACGACGCCGTATCTCTCAGCCCAGTAGGGCAAAAGGGTGTCAGGATCTACCTCCCATCGGAGGATAGGCGCTGGGAAACCTATTCGCCGCTCGCCTTGCAGAAAGTCTATGACTACGGAATCTTTCTCGCCAGTGATGGTACTGACATAAAGCACAAGAAACAGAGGATAAGGCAGACTAGGCTGTACAATGCAGGTCTTAGGATCGGGCCACCTCACCTGAGCTCGGGGGTAGTGCGCCGTATGTATCCAACTGTTTACAAAGTGCCGAGCCACTGCTTCCCCCCATATTTCCTGGGCCATACGCTCAAAATCTGGCGTACGCGCAAAGCCTCTGGCATATCGCTGTAAATACAGGCGCAGTCCAGCCCAGAAAAGGGAATCGCCCACATATGCACGAAGCGTATGGAGGGCCAAAGCCGCCTTAGCATAGGTAGTAGGATAGTGGAAGATTCGCCATACATCCGTTGTATCTTCCACGTATATCGTGTGAGCTGTGTCCCGCCAGGAATGTTTCACCATGCTCCTCACCCACTTAGGCCACCATTCAGGGGCGAGGGCTTCGTAAACTGTACCGCCTAAATAGGTCCCAAAAGCTTCATTGAGCCAGATGTCTTGCCAACTGCCGCAGGTTACCCAGTCGCCGAACCACTGATGCGCCAACTCATGGGCCCACAATTCCAGAGAGTAAGAGCCAAAAAAAGTGATAGTTTGGTGCTCCATACCTCCGCGCCAGCCAATCTGCACTTGATTATACCCTTCGTCAGCAAAAGGATAAGCGCCCAGCCGAGTCTCTAACCATCTAAAATAGGGGAGAAACTGCTCGGAGAGTCGGCGGGCCGTCGCCGTATCCTGAGGAAATACATAGTTCCGTAGCACGAACTGTCCATGAGAAGTCTGAACTGCATACGCTTGGATGACGTAGTTGGAAGCTGCGAAAGCAATCAAGTAGGGAACTATCGGGTATCGATGCCTAAAGTGCCGCCACCGCCAGCCCTGAGAATCCAAAGTGTCAGCTATTAGCTTTCCATTAGCTACCCCAATAAGGGTGTCAGGCGTAGAAATACAAATGTCGAGGGAATCTACTTTATCTCCCAGGCCATCTTTACACAAAAGCCAGTCGGGTGCTCCATACGGTTGAGATAAAGTCCACACTACCCATCCCGTCGCATGCTGCTGCACCTCATACGAACCAAATCCTGTAGCCTGAGGAATGCCTTTGTATCTCACCCGTATCCACTCTGGTTGGCCGGTCAAAGGTGTATCTACCTGTAGATATAGCTTGCGCCGACCCTCGTCTCGCCATACCTGAGCTACGGCAAACGAAGCTTCTATGCTCTCTATGACCAGCCCCCTTCCCACGTCCCATATCAGCGTATCTCCTACGGCCCCTTTGAAGTGCCATTCTACCTGGGCTTCTAAGGTAGAGTCAGGCGGAGCTACCCGAAAGAAAAGTCGTCCGTAAAATACATCTACGGCTGGCTGCGCCCCTAAGCTCGCCAGAGGAAGAGCCAAACTCAGGAGTAAAGCAATAGAGGGGCTCCACTTCCCTTCTCTCATGCTTCGAAGATAAAAACTCAGAAAAAGCCTACCTTGGGCACCCCCGATATGGAGCGCGTTATGTGCGGGACTCAGACTTTTGAGCCAGTCTCTGCGCTTTCCTCTGATTCGGCTAACTAAGCTCGCACCGTTTGCCTGGCTGCATGAGCCGCCTGTACCATATTTTTCAACGCAGGCGTTACTTCCTCCCAACGGCGCGTTTTGAGGCCGCAGTCTGGATTCACCCAAATAAGCTGATCCGGCAAAGCCCTACGAGCCGCCTCTATTACAGCTGCCATAGCTTCTACGGAAGGAATAGCGGGTGAGTGAATATCATACACTCCCAGCCCGATCTGCCTATCCCACTGCGGAAACCGCTTGAACTCCTCCACAAGAGTACCTTTGCTACGCGAGGCTTCAATCGAAACTACATCAAAGTCCATTTCCCAAATGTACCGCAGGATACTTTCAAATTCCGAATAGCACATGTGGGAATGGATTTGGGTCTGGGGCAGCGCCCGTGCCGCGAGCCTAAAGGCTCGAACAGCCCATCGGAAATATTCAGGCCAATCGCGCTGCTTAAGCGGTGCACCTTCTCGGAAAGCAGGCTCATCTATTTGGATCACTTTGATTCCGGCTTGTTCCAGGTCCTTGACTTCATCTTGGATAGCCAAAGCTATCTGATAGGCCACTTCTTCTTTGGATTTGTCTGGGGGGGCGTAGCTCCAGTTCAGGATAGTCACTGGCCCAGTGAGCATGCCTTTTACTGGCTTAGAAGTGAGCGACTGGGCGTAGGCAATCTCTTCTACGGTCATGGGTTTAGGACGCCATACATCTCCATAGATGATCGGAGCTCTATACACCCGTGATCCATAAGAAAGAACCCATCCCTGTTCCGTGATAGCAAAGCCTGCCAGCCGCTCGGCAAAAAACTCCACCATGTCGCTGCGCTCAAATTCCCCGTGGACCAGCACATCCAGGCCAAGCTCTTCTTGGTACCGAACGACTTCGGCGATCTTTTCGCGGATACGAACCTTATATTCACTCTCAGTCAGCTGACCTTCTCGATAGGCTTTGCGCAGCGCCCGAATATCCTCCGTCTGTGGAAAAGAACCTATGGTCGTCGTGGGTAGGATTGGTAGATTGAGTTCCGCCTGTTGGATGCGCACTCGTTCAGCATACGGAACCTCTCGCACGAAATCAGCTTCTGTCAAAGCACTTACTCGTTTGCGCGTAGGCTCGTGAAAGCCCAAGGGCTCCCCCCGCCAGAGGGCAGCGGTGGATTCAGCTTCTACTTTTGCCTCCGTCTCTCCCGTCAGGTATCGCTTTAGGAGGTGCAGCTCAGCCAGCTTTTCTTTAGCGAAGCTCAACCGCTCCCAGACAGGCTGGGGAATCTTCTTTTCAGGGGCCTTAGTCAGAGGTAAAAAGGAAAGAGGGGCGCTGGGAGCTAACCATACCGTTTTCGCCCGGGAGAGAAGCATTTCCACTTCCTTTGCTTTGGCCACTATGTCAGCTCGCCATACATTGCGTCCATCTATCACGCCAGCTATCAATACCTTGTCCTCAGGAAAGCCGTATTGAAGGAAGGCCTGTTTATTGGCCGTATTAGAGACAAAGTCCAATCCAACTCCTCGAACGGGAAGCTCCACGAGCCGATTGTAGAAGTCCACCGACTCATAATAGGTCAGGAGGTACAGTGGATACTCCGCTAACCCGTGATATAAGTAGCCAATGAGGGGTACCAGGGGATCATCTACAACGAAAGCCGGCTCGTGAATGAGGAAAGCAGAAGCTCCAGCTTGACGGAGAGCACCGAGTAGGTCCCTGTAGACGGGTAGCAGCCTTTCACTATACACCTCCATCTGCTCTATTGAGAGGGGGTATCCGTCTTGCTTCGCCAAGCGGAGAAAGGTGTATGGCCCAATCAAAGAGGGTATTGCGCCTGAATAGCCTCCCGCCTGAGCCACCTGATACTTTTGTAGGAAAATTTCAGGGGCAGCTCGCAGCGTAAGGGCATCTTCCCATTCAGGGACGAGATAATGATAGTTAGTATTGAACCACTTTGTCATCTCAAGGGCCTGGGCTCCCCGAGCCATTTGAAAGTAGGAGCTCAGTCCTTGGTAAGGCTGAAATCTCCTCGGTATAAGCCCAACGCCAACCGATAAATCAAGCATAGGATCGTAAAAGGAGAGCTCCATAGCGGGATACACATCTGCATAAGCCGCATAAGTGGAGAGCCGTTCCTTCTCTAAGCTTTCCATTCCAGCGAGGAACTCTGCCTCCTCCATCTTCCCATTCCAGAACCGCTCTAATAGAGATTTATATTGACGCTTCTCACCCAGGCGAGGAAGCCCGTAGGCAAGGACTTGCATAGGTCAAAGGTACACAGCCTTGCGAGAATTTACCTATGCAGTTCGGACTTAGCGTGTCGTGGAAAGGGGACGGATTTTGAGACTAATGTCTAAGGCAGGCGCCGAATGAGTAAGAGCTCCAGCCGATATGTACCTTGCCCCTGCTTCGGCGTATAAACGAGCGTTTTCAGGAGTAATCCCGCCAGATACCTCCACAGGAAGCCGACCTCCTATAAAGTCCACGGCTCGCGCTACCTGCTCAGGAGTGAAGTTATCTAAGAGGAGACGATCTATTTCTCCTGCATACTGGAGGGCCTGGTGTATTTCAGGTAAGTTGCGAACCTCCACTACGATGGGAGCAGTTATGCCCTTGAGCTCGCGGTACCTAAGTACTGCTTGCACAGCGTTTGCAACTCCTCCCATGAGGTCAATATGATTATCCTTGATGAGAAACTGGTCATACAGACCGAAGCGGTGATTCCTACCTCCCCCTAAGGTGACAGCCCATTTTTCCAGAGCCCGCCAGAGCGGGGTCGTTTTTCGGGTATCTAATATCTCGCACCCTGTGCCAGAGACAGCCTCCACATACCGTCGCGTAAGCGTGGCTATCCCACTGAGCCGTTGGAGAAGGTTAAGCACTACCCTTTCGCCTGCAAGAAGGGTGTATGCATTTCCATACACCTCAAAAACTACTTCACCAGCGCCACAAAGTATTCCATCTTGCTTGTGTATATCAAATCGCACACTTTCGTCAATAATCCTATACACCATCTCTGCCACCTGTACACCAGCCAAAACGCCTGTCCTCTTTACGATACACCTCCCTACCGCTGGTATATTGGCCGCTCTGATCGCTTGGCTAGTGATATCGCCTGCTTGACCGAGGTCTTCGGCAAGGGCCGCTTGAAGGAGATGTTGAAGGTCCTGCATACCCCAAAATAAAAAACAGCCGATGGGGGAATGCTCTCCCCTCGGCTGCACACACCCTATGCGAGCCCAGCTTAATTATCTACAGACTCAAAGCGAAGCTGTTCTATGAGATAGCGTCCTTTCTGAAAGCGAGTGAAAAAGCTTACATCCCATCGCCCTTGCACGCTTACATAGGAACCTATGCCGTACAGAAGATCTTCAGAGCGTCCCTTGTGGAGAAGCGTAAAACTGCGTGGGGGATTTTTTTGAAAGAACTCTTGAATCACATATCTCGCCTGCGTGTCCGAATAAATCTTTGGCGAATCTTCAATATAAACTTCTATCTGCGGCGCAAAAAATGCAGATAGCCTACTAATGTCACCCTGCTGCAGCGCATTGGCAATTTGGTTTAGCGTCTGATCTGCCCCTTGGACAAAGCAAAGGTTCAGGAAGCAAGTAATTAAGATAGGCCAAGCATGATACATAGATGGTTCATGATACTGCACAGATTGTGCCAAAGAGAGCCTACATTTGCTGGATGATGGATTTAGAGACTCTTCGAGAGAAGGTACGCCAAGGGGGCGGCGAGAAAGCACATGCTCGTATAGCTGCCCAAGGCAAATGGTCAGCTCGGCAGCGGATAGACTACCTTCTCGATGATCCAGCCGAGGCTGTGGAAGTTGGGCTATTTGCGGGGTATGAGCTATA
>JBCNVG010000038.1:0-6505 GCA_039630325.1 Bacteroidia bacterium | reverse complement strand
AGCTTCCCAAGACGCCCGAAGAGCTCCAAAAGCTCCCTGGCATCGGTCGCAAAAGCGCTAATGTCATTGCCTCAGTCCTCTGGGAAGCTCGAGTGATTGCGGTAGATACGCATGTTTTCCGTGTAAGTCGACGATTAGGCCTGGCGACGGGAAACACCCCCGAAAAAGTAGAAGCCGAGCTTAGTCAAATCATTCCCCCTGAGTATCTCGGAAAAGCTCACCACTGGCTTATCCTCTTCGGACGATATCATTGTACAGCTCGCAAGCCTGCCTGTACCAAATGCCTTTTCACCGAGCTCTGCGAATACTATCAGCAGCATTCGCCGCAGGTACAATCTTGAGTTATGTTTTACTTTGAATCGTATGCGCTTCGCAATAATAGCGGGCTTAACTGGCCTGCTGTGGGCTCAGCAGGACGCAGCGACTCGCCTCCTTTTGAATAAGTATGATGTAAAGTTCTGGTGGCTAAACCTTCGGGTAAGTCATACTTCCACGCAAATAGGGCCGTCTTGGGTACTGACTCGCCTGGTAGTTACGGCTCCTACGCTGGACACGCTGACCTTTGAGCTTCATAGCAATCTAACTGTCGATTCTGTCATAGTGAATCAGCAAAAACTCAGCTTCTTACGCCGTGGGCACACGATTCGCATACCGCTCAATCCCTACCTGAGCCAAGGAACCTTAGTCGAAGCCATAGTGTATTATCGGGGGACGCCACCGGCAGCTCAAAGCAGCCTCTCCGGTATATTCAATCGCCAGTCTCCCAGTTGGGGTAATCAAGTCACCTGGACCCTCTCCCAACCTTTCGGCGCCCTAAGCTGGTGGCCGACCAAGCAAATCCTTTCTGATAAAGCGGATTCTGTCTGGACTTTTCTCGAAGTACCTATGGGGACTCGGGCAGGAGCTGTAGGACGCTTAGAAGGCATAGATACGCTATCGCCTGCTCTGGTTCGCTTTAGATGGAAAAGCCGGTACCCTATTGCATATTACTTAGTAGCTTTTTCGGTGGCTGAGTACATAGACTACAGCTTTTATACACCAATCCCAGGGGTGCCTCAACCAGTCCTGGTACAGAACTACATTTACAACAATCCTCAGACTTTGCCCACCTTCAAGGCGCAGATAGATACTACTGCTGCTTTGCTGCGCGAATTTTCTCAGCGATTTGGACCTTATCCATTCTGGCGAGAAAAATATGGTCACATGATGGCACCCTTTTCGGGCGGCATGGAGCATCAGACAATGACCACGCAGGGGTTTTTTACTTTCACCCTCACGGCTCATGAACTAGCTCATCAGTGGTTTGGGGATTGGGTAACCTGCGGAAGCTGGCAAGATATTTGGCTCAACGAGGGCTTTGCCACCTATTCGGAGTATATCGCTCTCCAAGCCCTCGGTAGCCCCTCTGAAGCCAGAAACTGGCTCATAGATACACACGATGATGTGGTTAGCGACCCTGACGGCAGCGTCCACGTCTCCGATACACTGAACGAGGCAGATATTTTCTCCAGTCGCCTGAGCTATAATAAGGGGGCGTACCTTCTGCACATGATTCGCTTTCGCTTGCGGAATGATTCGCTGTTTTTCGCTATCCTGAGGCAGTATCTTCGTGCTTATGGCGAAGGAAATGCTTGGCTAAGCGATTTTCGCAGTACATTAGAAGCTGCTACGGGTCAAAGCTGGGCTGACTTCTTCCAGCAGTGGTATTATGGGGAAGGGCATGTTATTCTATCTGCTCGATGGAATGACGTAAATGGAAATCTCTGGCTTGTACTCTCTCAACAGGGCAGTAAACCTAATAGCGTCCCTTATTTTTCTACGCCTGTAGAGGTAGTAGTACAGCGACAGGGGCGCCCCGATACTACTTTGCGGCTATTTATTTCTCAGCCCTCTCACACTTTCTCAATAAGTGGCATTGGTTCCATAACTGGTATCCAAATAGATCCCCACTATTGGATCCTTAGAGTCATCAGTTCAGTCCAACGGGATGTAACCCTGGGAGTCGCCACTGCAGAAACAGGCACCCCTGCTTTATTCGTTTATCCTAATCCCCTTCCTGCGGATGGTACCTTTCTAATAGGCCTACCTGCTGAGGGTCATGTGAGAGTGTATAATCTTCAAGGTCAGCTTCTACACGAGGTTTATGCCAGTCAACCAGCTTTTGAATGGAAACCCCTTCTCTCCCCTGGCTCCTATCTTCTTCAATGGACTGATGGTGAGGGACAGACTTTGACTCGGCAGTTTATTGTACTTCCGTAAGGCGAATCACCTCACCGCAAATTCCTATCTTAGTCTCATGTTCTGGCATGATGAAGATGAGGTGGATATAGAGGGGCTGCGCGAGCGATACGAATCAGAGAGCCGCATGGGAAAGCTTGGCTACTATTCTCAGGGGGAGCTAAAAGAGCTTTTTGACTGGTACATGGAAAGCTCCGATTTTTCGGCCGCCCGTAGCGTGATAGAACATGCCACTTATTTATATCCAGACTGGATTCAACCGCGCTGGTGGCGCAGCCTAATAGCTTATGAAGAGGGGCGCCATTTGGAGGCCTATGTTCAGGGTCTGCAAGCGTTCGAGCAAATGCCCCTCTCCGCAGAAGTATATGAGCACTTGGTAGAAGTAAGCGTAGCGATTGGACGATTAGATGTGGCTTCATGGATTTTTGAGCTTTGGTGGGATGAAGCCCAGACTAATAGGGAAAAAAGTTGGGGAGCACAGCTACTAGCTGAGACCCTGCTTTTCCATCAGAACCCAGCATCAGCCATACCATTTCTGTGGAAAGCCTGGCGGTTTGCTTCCCTCAAAAGGCAGCTTGTTATAACTCGCTACCTTGCGCTGGCTTATAGGCAGATAGGGCAGCTTGAGGCAGGCCTTCATGCCTTCTATAAAGAAATCTGGGAATATCCCTCAGCCCCTTCTCTTTGGCTGGGATTAGCTCGGCTGTACCTTGACAAGCTGGCGTACAGCCAAACGCTACAAGCTCTCCGAGAAGCCCAGCATCTTTTAGAGTCCCAGGAAATAACCTCGCCGACTTTACATGCTGAACTTCATATCCTCCGGGCTCTGTGGTATGAAGCCCACAATCAATTGAATGAGGCTTATAGAGCATGGCTGTGGGCTCGTCATTACAGGCCTACCAGCCCTTACATCTTGTCTAAGCTGCTTAGCTACTATCTCGCCCAGAATGACCTTGACAGCGCCCAAGGGTATGTAGAAAAACTCTATAAAGTCGGTCTACACATAGCGTATGTTCGTAAGTTGATAGGAGATTATCATTGGGAGGCAGGGCAGTACGACCAAGCAAGCATGCACTATAGGACTCTCCTCGGCCATCTTAGGTACCGGAGATATGCGGTGGGACGACTCTTAGTAGGAGCCCTCCACGAGCGCGACATCCACAGGCTTCGAAAACTTCTCAAATACGGCGCCAAACACTTCGCTGAACAACCAGATGCATGGCTTTATTGGGTGGAAACGGTTTTTGCTGCTGGATACAAAGCCTTTGCCTTGCGCCTTGTGGAGTATGCTCTTCGGCTAAATACCTTCAAGCCTCCCGCTACCCTTCTCTACTGGCATGCGGGATTGTCAGCACAGAATCGCTTATATGATATAGCCCTGATGAGCTTGGAGCTGGCTCTTCTCAGCTCACCAGGACAGGTATTCCTCTTCTATAAACTTACTCAGGGGATATCTTTGCCTATGCCGTTTCACTCCCTTCTACAACGGTATAACTATGGGCAACTTTCCTCTGCCTAACCTTCCCTTTCGTACCCAAAAGCCCCGTACTGAAGGAATCACTATGGTGATGGACAAGGGGCTGGGGCTCCATGCCGTGCAAGACCTCGTGGCGGTGGCTGCTCCCTACATAGATTTTATCAAACTGGGATGGACAACTGCATTCGTTACAGGGGTATTGGAGGAAAAGCTTCGTCTGTACCGTGAAGCAAGCATACAGCCTTATTTTGGAGGGACTCTGTGGGAAGCGTATTACATCCGAAGAAGCCAAGATGACTTCTATCGACTTCTGGATAAATATCAGCTTACTGTAGTAGAGGTATCTGATGGAAGCGTAGAAATTCCTCATGAAGAGAAGCTGCGGTGGATAGAGGATTTTTGCCGAAGGGGTTACACAGTGCTTTCAGAGGTGGGAAGTAAGGATGCAACAAAAGTTATGCCTCCCTTTCGCTGGATAGAGCTTATCCAGGCAGAGTTAGGGGCTGGTTCTAAATGGGTTATTGCCGAAGCTCGTGAAAGTGGCACCGTCGGCATGTACCGAGCCTCCGGAGAGCTAAGAGAAGGTTTAGTGGAAGAGATCGTCCATGCGATTCCCGTGGAACGGCTTATTTTTGAAGCACCGCAGCGTAGCCAGCAAGCCTGGTTTATTCGCCGTTTCGGCACTAATGTCAATCTTGGCAATGTCGCTCCTGACGAGATCCTCAGTGTGGAAACTATGCGCCTTGGACTTCGAGGCGATACCTTCTGGACTTTTCTGGGGAAAGGGTGAGCGCTGTCGTAGTTATTGCTGGCCTCTTGGTTTATGCCCTTTTCGCTGTGTATATTGAACGGAAGCTCGCCGCCTGGATCCAGGATAGGCAAGGCCCGATGGAAACCGGCGTATATGGATTGGCTCAGACCTTAGCTGACCTTCTTAAGCTCTTACGCAAAGCAGAAAGCGTTCCTGCTACCTCTGTCCAGCCGACTTTCTTATTTGCTCCGATTCTCGCTCTACTTAGCGTCTCAGGCGCTATGGCTTTCCTACCCTTGACCGAAATCCATGCAGACCATGATTATGCCCTTTGGCTATCCGTAAGCATCCTCACAATGGAGGCCGTGGCGGTTTTCTTAGGCGGATGGTCCAGTGGTAGTAAATATGCCCTATTAGGCGCTTATCGTCTGCTTGTCTCTCTTTTGGCGTACGAGCTGATATTGGGATTGCTTTTACTGACAGTTATCACGCATTATCAGACCTTGTCGTTCACAGCGTTTATTGCCCACCAACGGGATGTATGGGGGGTTTTTCATAGTCCCTTCATGGCGCTGGCGGCTGCGCTCTGGTTCGCTGCGGGCGTGATAGTAGCTCACCGAGCCCCTTTTGACCTGCCAGAAACGGAATCGGAGCTCGTCGCTGGCACGCTCACGGAATATAGTGGCTTTCGGTTCGCCCTTTTTATGCTGGCGGAGTATATCCTTATGCTTCTTCAGGCTATTTGGATCGCTTATGTGTTTGTAGGCGGAAATCTCTGGTTTGCTGTCCCACTGCTTATCCTTCTTCAAATGACTCTACGATGGGCATGGCCCCGATGGCGCCCAGACCAGGTGATTGCGCTAGCTTGGCGAAAAGGCCTTCCCCTAGCTTTCTTGGCATGGCTCGGAGAAATGCTTTGGAAACGACTAATAAATACCTAACTTCAGTAGGAATCCGCAAAGTATCAGAGGAAGTGCGTAGCTTTGACTCGATATGAAAACGCTCCTATGCCTCGGTACGGTAGCCCTTCTATGGGCTCAACAAATCAACCTGAATAATCTTCAACTCAGGCTAAACAGGCCGATGCGAAAAATCCCCCTCACCTACAACGGCGCAGCCCTTCGCACCCAAAGTCTCGGCTGGCTTTTGCCTAATCAGGATTACACTATTGTCCCAGGTACCGTCTCGGACCCTAATTATGCAAACGACACTATTATTGGAAATGGTGCGGGTCGGAATCTATCTTCCAGTACGCCTGCTTTTTGCGAAGGCGCATTCTTTGACTCGTTGGGGACGAATTTGGCATATTTATTCCTGGGAAATGAGCGTATCAAATTTGCAACCGCCAGTCAATCTATGGGCCTTGCCTTTTTCTACGATGGGAACCTGGCAGAAAGATATGATATATCTCCAGACCGCGGAGGTACAAATCGTACGGTAAGCATAAAGGGTATTGCGACCCTAATGTTCAACTTCCCATCTACCTCCGGCGATCCATGTGCCCCCAATTTGCCCACTCCTTCTCCTGATAGCTTAGGAGACGGCAGTTACACTTTCTTTTATCGGCTACTCCCAGCCCAGGCCCATCAGTGGGATTCTCCATTTTACTCTCCACCAAGGAACGGTACAATAGCGGGTAATACACCCATTCGTACTGCTTCTAAGAAGACCGAAGATATTCGATTAGCTAATGCCCTTAATAACCAGAGCGGTCCGCAATGTCCCTCAATCGGACCTACCACACAGCTGTCGGAGCTATTTGATTTTGTGTATTTCTCTACACCAGTGGATGTAACTGATTCAGCCTCGTACTACGTGATGGTTGGCTCTGAAAGATATAACGTGAATACCTACATCCTCACTGATACAATCTACCTATTCCTTGGCCCTGCCTCTTCTGATCCAAACACCTACCCATGCTACAACCGCGAAGGAGGTCGGCCTGGTCGCAGCCTTTTCAGTATCGCTATCTATGACACAGTAAATGGAACATTCTTCGGGACCCCTTCTCAGTTTGGACTCCCTATCCCTGACTGGCT
>JBCNVG010000037.1:0-26919 GCA_039630325.1 Bacteroidia bacterium | reverse complement strand
ATGAGCGGCTTCTCAGACTTCGGCACAGGGCAAAGTGTACAGCCGCTGCCCGTGTACTTCACCCACTGGGAAGGTTACACTCGAGCGGACGGTGCTCATGTGCTGCGCTGGGATGTTCTTGCTGAAGGGCAGCGTATCTCTCGTTTTGTAGTGGAAGCGGGTACCTCTCCTGACCAGCTTGCTCTGTGGCGCACCTTCTCAACGGACGCCCGTGAGGCGATTCGGGAGAATCCGCCGATAGGCTCCTCTTTCTACCGCCTCCGAGTCCAGATGGAAGATGGCTCTGAAATACAAAGTAGCCTTCTGGAGCTGCGGCGAGAAGCACCTGAAGCCAGCCTGAGCGGGCTGGAGGCCTTCCCGAATCCGACGACAGGGGAACTAACAGTTCGGTTCATGGTCACCACCACCGAGCCTGTCAGCCTCTCCCTATGGAATGCGCTGGGCCAAGTGGTCATAGCTCGGACGCTGGAACCTACGGAGAAGGGATGGATGGAAGCCCGATTTGACCTTGGGGAGCTGCCAGCGGGACCATACCTTCTGCGAGTGATGCAAGGGGGAGAGCTCCGAACAAAGCTAATCCGCCGGCAGTAATACACGAGTGATATTTGTAACTGATAGGGGGGTGGGCGGCGCCTTTGGCGCCGCCCACCCCCCTTACCCTTCTCCAAAGCCAAACCTTCATTTTATGCAAAGCGATCTGTGAATCCGCCTTTTTATATTTACTGTCCTAAAACCAGACAAAGGTTGGCTGCTGCTCGGGCTTGCTCTCGTACAGGCACGAAATGTTGGCATAGATACCGCCCTGCCTTCAGAGAGGCTTCATGTAGCTGGGAATCTAAGATTCGACGGAGCGCTCATGCCGAATGGCGACCCTGGTAGTCCATGCCAGTTCTTGATTAGTCGAGAGGCAAACTTACCTCCTATATGGCAGTCTATCCGATTAGAAGCTGGATATACAACGGCTACAGTGGAGCTACCCTCTTCTGGAGCAGTTACAGGCATAATCACGCTGCCGACCCTCAATCTTCAAGAAGGACAGCGAGTGCTTCTTTGGGCCTCAGGACATGCCCGAAACTGGCCCGCTGATTGTTATACACATGCCGAGCTTCGCATTCGCGTAAATGGCGTCAACCTCCCCCAGGGGGGAGCTACCCGAATGATGACAGATTTTCGATACAGCCCCCAGCAATACACTTGGGTACATGCCTGGGCAATCAGTGCCACTTACATCGTGCCAGCCACAGGTAGCTATACATTTTCGCTGGTAGGACAGCGTTTGAGCACTTTTAGTGGAACCGGTTGTGGAATGTATGTTGGCGGAGATGGGACAGCACAACCCCAAGCCTCTTTGATAGCCCTCATTCTGCCGCCGGAGTAAGGGCTACTTTTTTTCAAAAGAGCACGAGAGGGAAAAAGCTTCTTAGAAAAGCAGCACCTTCTTGACGCCTTCGGGGGTATGAATGAGATATAGATTAGGCGATAGAGGAACCATCACCGACTCTTGACTGCTAAGATATCCCCATCGATGCAAGCGGCCGAGGATGTCATATACAGCGTATCTACCCTCCGACGAAGAAGCATTCTCTATGTACAGGGAACCATCTGAGCCCCTGACGGACCAGAAGTAGGTACGAGGCGTCTCTGTGAGGGCAGTCGTCAAGTTGGTCTTTTTACCGAGCGCATACTCGCCTGGAAGGAGGGAATCTGCTACGATGCGTCCCCTTCCGTCCGTGAGACTATTTCCAGTTTCTACGGTGTAATACTTCCACTCGCGCCACGGCTCCCGAGCATTCGGGCGCCAATAGAGCGCCAGCGAATCCTCAGGAAAGTCCAGCCAGGTTGTATCTAAGTATGCACCCGTTCCCATTCCTCTCCCGTTATACTGGAAAAACCCACGCATGGCTACATTTGAACTCCATGTACCGTCAAGCTGATAATAGCGCCGGGTAGAAAGCGGTAAGCCTGCCGCATCGTAGGCCCCTATCCAGTTCAAGGCTGCATGTACCCATACGGAGTCATTCGCAGGTAGCCCCACAGGGCGCAAAGTCAGATATACTTGGGGAAAGGTAACATTAGCCGTATTTTTTAGCGTGCGCACCCCATGCGTAGAGGCATCCGATACTTCCCCTCTCGGATTGAGTACAGCTACTTGGGGCGCAAAGTGACAAGCAACCGTAGCTCGCCCTGCCATGTTTCCATCTGTAAAGAACTGTGCATATAAAGTGTCGCTTGGATCAGACCCTCTCAAATATACCGTAAGTCGCGTGGGGGTATGATAGGAAGGCTTGTCTCGCAGACTGATGCGCCAAGCAATCCACACACTATCATTTCCCTGACGTCCGAAAGAGTCTATGCGAAAATGCACTTCCCCTGGCTTGCGCAGCCAGTCATCAAAGAAGTGATGGAGGGAAACTCCCAAAGAATCTTCTAAAACCTTTTGGAGGCTGTCCAGAGTAACAAGTTTGTGTTTGTACTTGGCTGTATAGGCGCGCATCCCTCGGAAGTATAAGCTGTCTCCGAGCTGATGACGAAGGGTATTCAGGACAGTAGCACCTTTCTGATAAGTGGCTATGCCATAGGTATGCTCGGGTGGTATGGCAGAAAGGGGGAAAAGCCCCTCTTCCCAACGCAATTCTCGGAGGGTCATCTCTAAAAACCCGCGTATGTAGTCATAGTACTGCTGCTTGCCGAAAAACCGTTCATTATACAGCGCTTCACCTAAGGTAGCAAAGCCTTCTTTGAGAAAAATCTGCTCTTCTGAGCTCCCCGTCACAGAGTTCCCAAACCACTCATGGCATAGCTCATGTGCCCAGAGCCAGTCGTAGGAGGTGTTATTCGAAATAATGATTTGCGGATACACGATGTGAGTGGAATGCTCCATAGCAAGGCTTGTTACACTGGTGGCGACGTAGCCGATTCGCTGATGAGGATAGGGACCAAACTTTGCCTCCCAATCGCGCAGGAGCGGCTTGAGCCGCTGAAAGGTAACAAATACGCCTGCACTATCGGAGCGACGAACCCAATACTGGATAGGAATCGTGTCTCCGGGAGCCCGAATAAATGTATCTCTCGCAGCGACATACTCTCCAATAGCAACTCCCGCTAAATAAGCAGGAAGAGGATGCGGCACATGCCAGTGCCACCGTTTCCAGCCAGAACCCGCTGGAGTAATGCTGTCCAGTAATCCGTTGGCGGTGCCAGCCAGCGGTTCTGGCACCCGAAGGTGAAAGCGATAAAAAGCCTTGTGTCCAAATGTATCTACACATGGATGCCATGCCCGTCCAAAGCTATGCGGCACATAAGCGAAAGATACCCCAACATTACAAACGGCATTCGATCCCCAATAAATCCCCCCACGGCCCGTGGGATCGGAAGCCCCACCTCCCCTGTAGAATACCATCACCGTTTCTTGCGCACCAAGCCCAGATGGAAGCGAAATCTGTAGGAGACTATCTACATAACTGAACGACAGAGCCATAGGACCCAGCTTCACTGAGTCAACGGTATAACCTTTGAGAAAGAGACGCAAACTCGTGGCGCCTGATGGCTGAATGACAACCCCTGCTCGCCAAAGCCACCACTGCGCAGAAAAGCTCACTGAATCTAACCACATGTCATACCCAAGCACGACAGGCGTTTGCGCATGCAAAAATCCATAGCAAAGTAGCACACCAACTTTGTACCTAAACTGCTTCATTGCACAAATATAAGAGGGAACCGCTTGGAAAAATCAATTTGTCATACAGGAGCGTATTTTTGTGAAGTGGAGGAGGCTCGGGCTATTCTTCGGCGGTACTGGGGCTACGCTGATTTTCGTCCTTCTCAAGCGGCCGTGATAGAAGCGCTCCTATCTGGCAGGGAAGTCTTAGCCCTTCTACCCACTGGCGGGGGAAAGTCTATCTGCTATCAGGTGCCTGGACTTCTTTTTGGAGGCGTAACCTTAGTGATTTCGCCTCTGATAGCCCTTATGCGAGATCAAGTGGCAGGACTCGTACGACGTGGCATACCTGCTGGGGCCATAGACAGCGCCATGCCTACCTCTCTCAAGGAAGCACTACTCCGCCAGGCAGAAAAAGGGGGGCTGCGCTTTTTGTATGTGGCTCCCGAACGGCTGACTGCTCCTTCATTTTTGGAAAAGCTTGCGCACCTGCCTGTCCGATTAGTCGCCGTAGATGAAGCTCACTGCGTAAGCCAATGGGGCCACGATTTCAGAGCCTCTTACCTGCGCATAAGAGAGCTGCGCCCGCATTTACCCAACGCCCTGTGGATAGCCTTGACAGCCACAGCCACGCCGAGAGTTCGACAGGATATCATCCAGTACGTGGGCATGAGAAACCCCGTAGTTATTCAGCAGTCTTTTTACAGAACAAACTTCTACTACGCCGTCGTTCATGACATAGATAAAGATAAACGCCTCCTTCAAAGCCTCAAAAAGCTGGAAGGTTCAGGCATCGTATATGTAGGGTCAAGGCGAGCAAGCGTGCAAGTGGCTGAAAAGCTCAAGCAGCATGGATTCTCAGCGGCTGCCTACCACGCAGGTATGCCCAGCAGCTATCGGGCCCAGGTTCAAGAAGACTGGATACGGGAAAAAGTACGAATCATAATAGCCACCACAGCGTTTGGCATGGGCATAGATAAGCCCAACACCCGCTTTGTGATCCATTATGACTTATCCGCTGAACCGGAGTCTTATTTTCAAGAGGTAGGGCGCGCCGGACGTGATGGAGAGTTAGCTTATGCGATTACGCTCTTCGCTCCGAGGGATGCAGAGGCTCTCTGGCACCGCTTACAAGAAAAATATCCTTCTTATGAACTTCTTCTTCGGCTATATGAGACTCTACGCCAGCTCGGCTCTCCTCTTCGCCTGCGTCTATCCGACTTAGCGCAGAGAACCCAGCTCAGTCCATACGCTCTACGCCGTGCGCTCCACCTCCTTAGTCAAGAAGAGTTTCTAAGCTGGCGGGAAAGTAGCACGACCCGTAGCTATCTACGAAGCCTCGTTCCGCCCGAGCGCTGGCAAGCTACTCCCTCCAACTTAGAACGATGGATAGCTCGGTTAGGCGGTGCGGCTCTTTTTTCCGAAGGCGTATATGTAGATATTGCCGATTGGGCTTTTCAGCTCAGGGTTCCTTATGCTGAACTATACGAGACCCTTGAAGGACTGCGACACCGGAAATGGTTACATCACGATGCTCTTATGGAAGAGGAAGGAGAGATTATCGTATCTCATCCCCCCCCTTCTCCGCCCCAGTGGCAAGCCCTTCGCCATAAATATCAAATGCTTCAACGCCAGGCTCAGGTACGAGCTCGTTTTATGTTGGGCTATTATCAGCAGAAAGAAATGTGTCGGGCCCAGTACCTTATGCGCTATTTCGACGAGGAAGTGGGCCCTTGTGGGCAGTGTGATGTTTGCAAAGGTTACTACGCGCCCCAGCGGCCATCAGAAGAGGAAGCGGCTGCGGCGGCGGCTTGGCTGTCCGAAGCTGCACGAGTTCCTCGCTTTCCTCATGAAATCAAAGCCGCTCTTCAAAAACTTTTTCCTCATAAGGGGGAGACTTTATTGGAAAACTTTATTGCTGAGGGCAGGCTTGAAGTCTTACCAGACTGGCGATTGCGGTGGAAAGGATGAAGGATAAGGTAAGGAGGAGATGTTTAGGGAACCCGGGTCGAGTTTTTTTTTTCGGGTAGATAGCTTTTTTACTTAGGCAGGGCGCGCCAGCGCCGAAGGCGCTGGCACGCCCCCAGCTCATAGCCCAAAAAGCGCTTCCATTTTCCCTCATTCCTTACCTTTGCTGTATGGCAAAGAAAAAGGGTAATCGCATACAGGTCGTTCTGGAATGTACCGAGCATGCAGCCAGCGGCCTCCCAGGTACCTCTCGCTATTACACCTGGAAGAACCGCAAAAATACACCCGGCCGATTAGAACTGCGAAAATACAACCCCATCCTCCGTCGTCATACCATCCATAGAGAAGTCAAATAACCGTTAGACATATGGCGAAGAAAACCGTCGCTACTTTCCGTTCTGGTGACAAAAAAGCGGGCTTCACCCGCGTCATTTACCCTGTAAAGGATGCTACAGGACGCACTCGGTTTCACAAGAAGCTCATTTCCTCTGATCAGCTCCAGACCTTCTTAAGTCAGCGACAGAAGTAAGCTGGGATGCAGCTCTATGCCATAGAGACGGGGCGCTTCGCCTTAGATGGCGGAGCGATGTTTGGAGTCGTGCCGAAGGTAATCTGGGAAAAGCTTATTCCGCCAGATGAACGCAATCGCATCCCCATGGCCATGCGAGCCCTTCTCATAGAAGAAGGGGACAGGCTCATCTTAGTGGATGTGGGCGTAGGGCATAAATACACCACCAAGTTCGCTGACCTGTACGCGATTGACCACGCAACCTATACGCTTTCAGGCGAACTCAAAAAGCTGGGATTTTCACCGGCGGATGTGACAGATGTCATTCTCACTCACCTGCACTTTGACCATGCGGGCGGAAGTACAGAACGCTTGGGAGAAAAAATAGTCCCTACCTTCCCCAATGCCCGATACTATGTACAGCGCAGCCACTGGGAATGGGCTCATAATCCCAATCCTCGCGAACGAGCCAGCTTTTTCTCCGAAAACTATGATCCGCTTTTAGAGCATGGGCAGCTCGTTTTGCTCGAAGGGGAACAGGAGCTTATCCCTGGCGTATTTATCCGAGTAGTAAATGGCCATACCGAAGGCCAGCAGCTCGTCGAGGTATCTTACAAGGGTAGGAAAGTGCTTTATGCAGCGGACCTTTTCCCCACAAGTGCTCATATTCCTTTACCCTATGTGATGGCTTACGATGTACGTCCCCTCCTAACCTTTCAAGAACGAGAGACTTATCTACCTTGGCTGGTTCGGGAAAGTGTAGTGCTTTTCTACGAACATGATCCTTATGTAGAATGCACGACGGTGATTGAAAAATCGCCTGGAAAATACGAGCGGAGCGAAGCCCTACGAATAGCTGATTTATGAGTAAAACGGACTCTATCTGGGCAGTAGAAGTCAGTCCAGCTGCTCTAAATGAATTAGCCCGCCATACAATGGCCGAAACGCTGGGAATAGTTTTCACAGAAATCGGAAAGGACTTTCTCCGAGCCCGCATGCCAGTAGATAAACGCACTCGCCAATATCTGGGTATCTTACATGGAGGAGCCTCAGTCGCCCTCGCTGAAACTGTAGCGAGCACTGCTTCTAACCTCGTAGTGAATCCCCAGACCCACTACTGCTTAGGGTTAGAAATCAACGCCAATCATCTGCGTTCCGTAAAAGAGGGATATGTCTGGGCTGAAGCTCGTCCGATTCACTTAGGACGCACCACCCATGTATGGGATATTCGGATATATGAGGAAGCCACAAATAATCTCGTAGCTATCGTGCGCCATACTGTCATAGTCTTGAGCCGCTTATCTCATCCGTCATAAAGCTCCTTGAAGACCATAAGGGGGATATTCCTATTTTCGCTACATGCGTAAAGTTATAGTTTTATGGGCAGCCGTACTAAGCTTCTCCCTTTTAGCATTCAAGGGAGCGAACTCAGGACAGCCACCTGTAGCACACTCCGGGGCGCCAGGTGAAGGCACTTGCTCACACTGCCATGGCGGAGCATCGCCAGCTCCTACCATCACACTCACCCAGGGAGGGCAGATACTCACTACTTACACGCCAGGCGGAGGCCCAGTTACTCTGACTCTTAGTATCTCTCATCCCACACTATCTCAATACGGCTTTCAGCTAACCGTATTGAGTAATCAATCTGGACAAGAAAACCTTCCGAGTCAGGGGCTCTCTACTGGCGGAGCAAGTGATGTAGTCGTCCAAACGAGCGGCGGGAGAAAATATATTGGTCACGCCGGCGTATCCTCAAGTGGGACATGGACATTTCAGTGGACCCCTCCGGCAACGAATGTCGGAAACATCACCTGGTACATCGCTGCAAATGCAGTGAATCGCAATGGGATGCCCAGCGGGGATGCGCCGGGCACTTACACCCTCACAATGACGCCTCAGCAGACTACCGGCCTCTCAACCCCTATCCTTGTAGAACGAGGTCGCATCTTTCTACCTCCGGAAGTAAAAGAAGCGGTTCTCTATTCTCTGGAAGGCCGAGAGATCAGTCGCTTCACTGCCGGTGGCTTTCAAGAAGGTAGCTGGCGACCAGGTATTTATATCCTATATTGGTACACCCTTTATAAAGAAGGGTATCAAAAGATTTACATTCCCGAGTAAATCTCTTCCACCGCAATAGCCTATCCATAAACGTCCTGCAAGGCTTTCCTTTAGTCAGCCGCAGGCATATCAACTTTACTAATCGGGATTCAAGCTTTTCCTATCGTCCCCATTCCACAGAAGAATCAAAAAGCTCTATGCTTTATATTTGCTAAATGCATGTTATCCTGCTTAGCCTCATTTGGGCCCAATCCGTCGTATGCGGAACCGACGAGTACTTTCAAGAAGTGTACCCTGCAACTGAGCTGAGACGCTCTCTCTTAGAGTCAGTCCTACCCATGATTGAAGCTCAACGAAAACAGAACCAATTCGACTGTGCTCCTCCTGAGTACATTATTCCCGTAGTCTTTCATGTGATTTATTCGGGTCCCCAGGACAGTATTAGCTATTCAAGGATATGGAATCAACTGCTGCGAGTCAATGAAGACTTTCGACGCATCCCAGAAACTATGGGATTTGCCTCAGCAGGCGCTGATATGAAGATAGAGTTCTCCCTTGCTACGAAAGACCCCAATGGCAATCCCACCACAGGGGTAGTTTACTGGAAATATAATGCACCACCTCTAAACTGGTCTTCACCTAACTTTTGTCGAGCTACACAGGATTTCTCCATGAAGCAGGCTACTGGCTGGCCAAGATCAAGGTATTTGAATGTTTGGATAGTCCCTATGTTATGTACCCCTGATGCAAACGGAAACTGTAATCAGTGCACCAGTGTAGCAGGATATGCTTTTTTTCCTTATGTAGCAAATGCGGCAGACACTATCCGATATGGTACGGTAATAGGGGCGCCTTACTTTTGGGGATCGGGGAACTCCCGTAGCATCCGTACGCTTGTGCATGAACTCGGACACAATCTAAGCCTATTTCACCCTTTTCAAGATGGTTGTGGTAGCGGCAACTGTCAGATTTCCTCAGATAGAGTATGCGACACCCCTCCCACCGCGGTATCTGATGGAAACTTTGTTGTCAGGAGGCAGAATACATGCATAAACGACAATCCTGACCTTCCAGACAATCCCCGCAACTACATGGACTATGTGAATGATGTTGAAATGACCCACTTCTCTGAGGGACAAAGAGCCCGAGCGTGGGCCGCTATCGGGAGTAGCTCCTCCCTCCTCTCTCGGCTTGTCGGCTCAAACATCCCCCAACTCACCGGTACGGGGCCCTATGGTCATGTGAAGGCCTATTTTACGGCATCCCATCGTATAGGGTGCGTAGGACAACCTATAAAGTTTTTTAGCTACAGCATGGGTATGCCTCATATTTACGAATGGGATTTTGGCGGAGGCATTCCCGATGATCCCACCTCGTCGTGTCCCACAGTTATCTTCCCATCTCCTGGCACCTATACTGTAACTCTCGTCGTTGAGAACCTCAGCGGTCGCCGAGACACCCTGCGGAAAATCAACTACATCCAGATTCAAGATACGGCCTATCCCCTCCCCTACGCAGAAGGGTTTGAGGCTCCTACCTTCCCCCCTGTCAATAGCTACATTCAAAATCTGGATCAGAAGCGCACATGGGAGCGAATGCAGGGAAACTCTCCCCCTCGCGGCGCCTATGGACAATCCTCCGCAAGTATGAGATTACTTTTTTTCCATTATGGGTATTACGGGGAACGCGACAGCTGGATATCTCCGCTGATAGATCTGCGTCCCTACGCAAATAGTAGCGCTACTATCCGCATGAAATTCTCGTGGGCTTATGCGTGCTTATCATACTCCGGGAATGCCGGGAGCTACACTTCCTACTTATTAGACTACATAGACTCCCTTCGAGTGTACATCTCCACAGACTGCGGTAATACCTGGACCCTTCTATGGGAGAAAGGCGGATTGGACTTAGCGACTCACCCTGATAAATGCATAACTGCACAAGGCACCGTTTCAGCCACCCATCAATTCCTCCCTACCACCGATGTTTGGGCTACAGATAGCTTGTCTCTGGATGCCTATAAAGGGCAGCTTGTTCGGATTCGATTGGAAGGCGTCAGTGGATGGGGCAATAACCTCTTCATTGACGACATTAGGATAGATACGATCGCTGCCGCCACCCCCACAAGCCTCCCTATTAGAACCTCACAGATACAAGCTCACGTGGCCGAAGGCAATGTATTCCTCATCACGGAAAAAGGATTAGATAGAGTTACTCTCTCGCTGTACGACGCCCAAGGACAAGTGATATGGCAAAGTGTACTTTGCCCAGTCTCGGCTGGTACACATAAGGTGGCTTTGCCAGTAGACCTGAGTGAAGGGCTATATTTCCTCCATATCTCTTCGTCTCAAAGTAGCTCTGTCCTCCGGTTCTTCCATCTTCCCTGAGTTCCATTCCCAAGCCGATGATATCGGCTATCTACATAGCAGATGCACCCGGGGAAGGGCCGAGAGTTCTCGAACTTCCAAATAAACCTGCTCATCGTACAGTATACCTTCTTCCTGCCTCCTACCCCAAACTCAGCCGACCATTCCCACACCTCCGATACAACCCTGAAAAAGCCCAAAAGCATCCCGATAAATACTATGATCCAATCACCCTAAACGAGTGTCAGCTACTTTTAGCTTGGCGCACCTATAGATTACAATGGTACAAGCGTAGACGTTGGCGAATCTTTTTACTCCAGAAGGCTCCTTCTATATATTACTTCGCTTTTGATAAGCATCAGCGCATTATAGACTATAATCCTGCACTGGTAAAGGCCACGCAGCTTTTGGGAGTGCCCAGGCCCAGGCTGTACAAACCTGTGCTAGACATCGTTCTCCCTGAGAATAGACTAATCATCTCGGAGGAAATGGCAATGGCTTTCAAAGGACAAGCAATACAAGTGCAACGGGCTATCGGTCCCCATCACGCTGAGATTCACGTACTTCCACTCTCTCGCACAGGACAGGCGTTCGCATACTATGCCGTGGATACGACGGTGTATAGGCGCCTCTTGGAAGCTTCTATCAATCAACAACTCCTTCATGAAGCTATTTTAGGCAACCTGCGAGATGGGGTGCTTTTGCTAAATAATGAATATCTCATTCTCTATGCCAATCCCGCAGCAGAGCAACTCCTACACAAGGACGCTAAGAGGCTGGTAGGCTCCCCTTGGCCTTTTAGCCAGAAAGAAGGTTTGGTTTCCTACGAGGCTAAGCCTATTAGCATCACCAACATCCCTCTGAGAGATGGAAAGGTACTCCTGATTTTACGAGACTTATCAGAACTGTGGGAAGCAGAGAAAGGGCAAGCTTTATTCAGAAAAGTAGTCGATGAAGCTCCGTTAGCAATCTTCATCTTATCCATAACAAAATCGGATATCCAGACAGTCTACCACAATAACGCCCTGAAAAAATATTTCCCCCAAGAAGACCTAAGCCATCCCTTGGAGTTTCTAAGATCATACATGCGTAAAAAAGACAGCACTGACTTCTGGAAACTCATAAAAGGCGGAACTCCATTTCAGTTCATGTTATATGGTAGCCGTAAAAAAAATGGATGGACACATTTATCAGCGGTTTTTTTTCCCTTAGAGCTTCGTCTACCTGGCGATGAAGCAGAGACTTACTGGGCGGCTGTCCTTCAAGATCAAAGCCCCATCTATCAAGCGACCGCTCGTCAGAGTCGGATTGAAAGACAGCAAAACCAGCTTATCCTGGAAGCTCAAGAAAAAGAACGGCAACACCTTGCTGAAGAACTGCACGATAACTTGGGCATGCTTCTCAGTGTACTCAAAATGGAATTATCCGCTATCCTCCATGACACACCTACCTCATCCCCTTTGAAAGCCAAGCTACAAGCCCTCAGCTCGCGCCTGGATGAAGTCATCCAGAACGTTCGTCTTACGAGTCATCAGCTCATGCCCCCCTTGGTAGAGCACTTCGGACTTATCCCTTCTATAGAAGGGCTAATCCGACGCATAAAGGCTACTTCCAAACTTCAAATACACCTGAATATCTCTGGAACTGAAACTCCTCTGCCATTTCTCAAGATGGTCCAGGTATATCGTATTATTCAAGAACTGATTACCAATACGCTTCGCCACGCCTATGCTAAAAATCTTTATATTCACTTCAACTATCGTAAAAATCGCTTACTCATTGAGGTCATAGACGATGGCAAGGGCTACGATCCATCCTCTCCTCAGCGAGAAGGTATAGGTCTGCGAAATATTCTTGGTAGGCTACAAGTCTTAGGAGCTACCTGGCAAAATCTTTCAGCTCCCGGCAAAGGCGCTCACTATCATATAGAAATTCCACTACCGCGCAAAAAGTCTTAGGTTTGTGGTGGTATGAACCTAAGCCCTATTCGTCTGTTAGTGGTAGATGACCACCCGCTGATTACCCAAGGAATCAAAGGACTTTTTGGAGGGGTCTCAGAGATCGTCATAGAAGCAGTCGCCCACAGTATCGCCGAAGCCCGCGAGGTTTTAGAACATAAGGGCACAGATATTCATGTGGCTCTGGTGGATATCCGGATGCAAGATGGCATGGGCGTGGAGCTGGTACGTCATATAGCTCGTCATTATCCTCATATCCGATCGATTGCTCTCACCATGTATGATACCGAAGAGTATCTCAAAGCCATGATACAAGCAGGTGCCCTTGGTTATGTACTCAAAAATACCTCCCGAGAAGAGCTGACGGAAGCTATAAAAACAGTTTTGGAGGGGCATTACTATTTCTCACGAGCGACCCAGGATATCATAGGTCAATACATTTTGCGCCAGCAGGAAAAAAGCTCGTCGCGCTCTCGCTCTATTCAACTGAATGAGCCGATTCACCTCACACGAAGAGAAAAAGAAATATTAGAACTCATCGCCCAGGAGCTCACAAACGCTCAGATAGCCCAAAAGTTAGGTCTTTCCCCTCGTACCATTCACACTCATCGCCGCAATCTAATGCAGAAGCTGGGGGTCAAAAACTCCGCAGGATTAGTCCGATACGCTTTGGAAGCAGGTATTGTACCTCCACGGCCTTGATTCCCTAAATATAGAAGTCACCGCCCTCAAGAACTTCATAACTACGCTCCATCTCTATCCCTCATGCACATCGATGTGCTGACAGCTGTTCCGGAGATTTTCACGTCTCCTCTAAATAGCTCTATCCTACGCCGAGCCCGAGAGAAACATCTCCTTAGCGTAGAGATTCACAATCTGCACCACTTCTCTCCAAATGGACGAATAGATGATTATCCTTACGGTGGGGGTTCAGGAATGGTCATCCGTATAGACATCGTAGTCAAAGCTATGAGACATATACAATCAGTGCGCCAACATGATGAAATCATCTACCTAACTGCGGATGGAACTCCCCTCACTCAGTCTTTACTCAACCTGCTCTCCCTAAAACAGTCCCTACTCCTCATAGCAGGACACTACAAAGGGATAGATGACAGGATTCGCTACTATGTAACCCGAGAGATTTCTATTGGAGATTATGTGCTAACAGGGGGAGAATTGCCAGCCCTGGTGTTGATAGACGGAATCGCACGGTTAATCCCCGGCGTCCTCTCTGATGGAACCTCAGCCTTGGAAGACTCGTATCAAGATGGGCTTATAGCACCTCCTCTATATACTCGACCACCCGAGTTTGAAGGACACAAGGTACCCGAGATACTCTTGCGCGGCGATCACGAAGCCATCCGCAAGTGGAGGTTAGAGATGAGCTGGCAACGCACTTTAGAACGCCGTCCATGGCTCATTCGCGATCATGAACCTCCTCCCCCAAAATCCGCCGCAAAAAGCGAAGCTCAGCTAAATAAAAACGCGCCAACTTCTGGGGCGGGAGAACCTTCTTGAACCGCTCATGAAAACTGCGCCGTATCTCTAACTCCTTCTGCCAGAGACTGAGATAAATTGCACTCACACTATCAGCATACGCCTCAGCAGAGAGGGGGGGAATACGCTGCTGAAGGCTACGAAGCTGCTCCCGAGTGTTTCGTCTATGTTTTTGCAGCTCAGCTTCGCGGGCATTGTAAAGTGGCCAGAACGCTTGAGCCTCCTCCGGCATGAGTTGCATCTCTTCCGCCAAATACGCAATACGCATGCTTTGCAAACGCTCCCGCATGCGATGCGGCTGAGCCAAAATAGCACTAACAAGAAGTAATAAACACCCTATAAGTCTCATAAATCTATCGGATAGAAGTATGCTTCATGAACGAGCAGTTCAGCTTCGGAGAGAGGCTCCTCTGACGGCGGAGACGGTAGGAGCAAAAATGAAGCTATCCACAGGCCTATCCATAGCAAGCCTATCATGACTGTCCATCGCAAGCTCCGTCGATACTCGTAGAGGGTTAAACGAGTCAGAATAGCTTCTACGCTCATCTATCAGATAAGAGCATTAGATCCATAATACAGTTTAAGAGCTTTTGTCGTAGAGACTTGAGCAGTCTCTCTGAAATAGACAAGGCTGCTTAGATAGGCGTTCCTATCGCTTTCTGTACAGCCTCTATTATGATTGCTAAACGCTGGTAGAGAGGCTCATTTTCTATCCACAAATCTGGCCGCTGCGAACGCCACCAGGTGAGCTGGCGGCGAGCATATTGCCGATTAGCGATAATAATCCGATCTAAAAGATCTTTTTGAGAAAGCCGTCCTTGAAGCACCTGGATACACTCCTTGTACCCTAGGGTCTGAAGAGCCGGAATATCGGGTGAGTAGCCTTTCTCTAAAATGAAGAGAGTTTCTTCCAGCCAGCCATTGGCGACTTGCTGGCGAGTCCGCTGCGCAATAACCTCGTGAAGCCGGAATCGTGGTAAACTCAATACCACCTGCAAGGCTTTGTAACGACGACCCCTACTGGGAGTCCAGAAGCTACTCCACGATTTGCCCGTCGCCCACAGTATCTCTATCGCCCGCAACACTCGTCTGGGATTAGCGAGATCTATCTTTTCAGCCGTAGCAGGGTCGTGCTCTTTCAGCCAGCGAACTGCTTCGGATAGCCCTATCGCCTCCATCCATACCTGCGCACGCTCCCTCACCTCTCTCGGCACCTCAGGAATCGGCGATAAACCTTGTATCAAAGCCTTCATGTAAAACCCAGTTCCCCCTACTATCTGAACGACAGGAATACTCCACCGAGATAGAAGGCTCTCCACCGCTTGAACAAACCGCCCAGCACTATAAGGCTCATTCGGCTCACAAATGTCTATGAGAAAATGTGGAACCTCCGCCTGCAGAGCTTGCGAAACCTTATTCGTACCAATGTCTAAATACCGATAAATCTGCCGAGAGTCAGCACTAATGATAGGCCAGCCGTAGCGCTTGTAGATCTCTATGGAAATGGCAGTCTTACCAGCCCCCGTAGGACCGCTAATAAGCAGGAGAAAAGGGGGGCCCTTCATTGGCGCAGAATAGCGTACAGCACCGCCATTCGGATTGCTACCCCGTAAGTGACTTGGTCTAAAATGCGGCTGGCTTTACTGTGAACAAAGTCGGGATGCAACTCTACCCCCCAGTTGATGGGACCCGGATGCATCAGCACTTGTCCCCCTGAAAGATGCTCGGGTCTGACTTGATAAAAGCGAGCATACTCCTCCCAAGAAGCTATGGGAGGATAAGATTGACGCTCCTTCTGCATACGTAGCACGAGCAGAGCATCTGCGCCTTTCACCGCGTCTGATACACGGTGGTAAATGGGAAATCCTAAGTTATACCACAGCGGGGGGATTAAAGTAGGCGGCGCACAGAGCCGCACCCGCAATCCTACTTTGGGCGCTATATGCAAATGAGATAAAGCTACCCTACTGTGAAAAATATCTCCAATAATCGCCAGCGTCAGCCCCTCTAAACGTCCAAAATGCCGCCGCAGGGTATATGTATCCAGTAAGGCTTGGGTGGGATGCTCGTGAGTACCATCCCCAGCATTAATCACAGGAACAGGCAGGTTTGCAGCAAGGAAATGAGCAGTCCCTACCCCATGATGTCGCACAATAAACGCATCCACCCCCATGGCGAGGATGTTGAGAGCTGTATCCAAAAGCGTCTCCCCTTTGGAGAGACTGGAACCCGCTGCAGAAAAGTTTATAACATCAGCTCCGAGCCGCTTAGCAGCCAGCTCGAAAGAGAGCTTCGTACGCGTAGAACTCTCAAAAAATAGCAAGGCCACTGTCGTGCCTGCAAGAGCAGGGGCTTTACGGGTAGGTTGCTGAAGCACCTCATAAAAACGATCCGCTAACTCATACAATCGCAGAATATCCTCAGTCGTAAGGTCCCTAATCCCCAAGAGATGCCTCATGCTGCCTAAGCTCTATTTTAATGACTGGAACTGGCTCTAAACGAACTATGACTTTCTCAGACGGGTGAGTGTCCAAAATAAATCCCACGCAATCAGGGGCCAAAGGAAGCTCCCGCATCCCTCTTCGTTCTACGAGGACGGCTAAGCGGACTTCGCTGGGTCGGCCCACCTCTCGAAGAGCATCCAGAGCAGCCCGTACAGTCCGTCCTGTGTACAATACATCATCTATGATCCAAATGGATTTTCCTTCTATAGGAAAGGGTAAGTGGGCAGGGCGCGGCACACGAAGCTTAGTAGACTGGTGCAGATCGTCACGCCACAGAGTAATATCTAAGCTACCTAAATGCACCTTGTCAGCGACAGCCATTTCAATATACTTGTGAATAGCTTGAGCTACAATGATACCTCTCGGTTCTATACCAATAAGCGCAAAAGGTGTGCGGCGTTCTATGATTTGCTGGGCCATTCGTCGGAGAGAGAGCCTAATCCGTTCCCCTTCTGCGACAATCCGCTGCACCCAGCGAAGGTAATATATACCTAAATACCTAGAACCTACGACCTCACCCATACCATGACCCAGAGCTAATCCCAACGCTTTTTATCGGTTTTCTAAAAAGAGCTTTTTCCCCAAGAGATTTTCATTTCATTTATTTGCAACAATCGCTTCATATTTGAATATCATTCAAGTTATAGGGAGAATATATTAGCTTTTTTTCGTATTAGTTCTTAGAAATCTCTCCTAATACCTACGATGAATGCCGGTTTAGTGATTCGTCCTTCCTCTATGGGCCATGCTACTTCAACTGAAATTGGTAAGCGCATGATAGGGAACATGAAGCCCGTCCCCGCACTTGCAATGAATGGACTTTTAAGAGCTTGGACCGAAATAACTAAAGGGGGACGAAAGATAAACTCGGCATCTATAGGATTTTTCTGAGAAAACGGATTGCCTGTGGTCCACGCGGTGCCGACATAATAGCTGAAGTACCAATCAAACGTATAAACTTGACGAGAGGGGAGCTGCCAATCTCGCCGCCATGCCAAGATTGGCATATGAAGCTTGACAGTACCAAGAAGGAGGTTTCGGCCGCGCCGAGCGTGATAGGGAAAGCCAGGCATGTAAGCGTATTCCATGAGAAAATAGCCCGCAGGATCAGTAAGCAAGGGGATTTGAGCCCGATTTTGAAAGACGTAGTTTACCCATTCAGACACCCCACCCAATAAAAAATATCGCCCTGTTGGCCCTCCGATAGCCGCTGTCCCGCTGACTTGAAGGATGATACGATTCCAAAGGGGCTGATACCGTTGTAGATTCAGATATGCTAAAGGATAGCTTAGCCGTCTACGCTCTACATAAGTCTCTAAACGCAAAATATTTCGCCATCCTATCCATGGAAAACTTTCCCGAAAAGAAAGAGTAGTGTGAGAAACTTGAATCCCCCCACCCAAGGACTGAGCCTGAGCCGAGAGATTTTGTTCGGTAATGCGGCTTACATGATAACGATTAGCATATAAACCAGAAAAGTAGCCCTCTACTTCCCATGCGGAAGAAAAAGGGTAGCGCAATCCTATTTTCCCCTGCCATGTGGTGATGCGAAGCGCATAAAGGTACCGCCGGGCAGGGAAAAAGTGGCTCTGCTTGTAGAGCTGCACAAGGGGCTGAAAACGACTCCGGTATCGTGTGTAGCTCAGCTTGAACTCAGAACTGCGTAGGTCTATGTAGGGAGTCCAACTAAAGCTCCATTCATGATCACCATGCCAATCCCGAGAAGTGGCGGTGACTTGCCACCCTAAACGCATGAGAGGATGAAGGACGGGCTCTGAACGCAGCTCCCACAGCTTCCAATGATAAGGAACCCTTCCCAAAGGGCGCGAAGCAGGAATCTGTTGAACTTGAGAAGCAGAACTGGGCTCAAGAACCCGGTAGCGCGTCCGGCGACGACGAGGACGAGATACGTCTTCATCAAATAGGTAAAATGGCTGACGCTGTAGTCGGGGGGTATCTACCACAGCAGAATCTTCTGCAGAATCTTCCACCTTACTTGGCACGCGGAAAGTGTATCGGCTGGCGTAGGCCCCCCTTCGCTGGAGGCGAAACTGGATAATCTCAGCCGCACTTACAGGAGGAAAAACAGGCTTCTCCCGAAGAAGGGAAGCCTTGGGAGCTTCGGCCAAACGCATTTTCCCCCCTCGATACCGCAGAAAGAATACTTTCTCAGAAGAATAACCCACCCATTGCTGCACACCGCCATATTCCCACGCCGTAGGATAGGAAGTATCCCCTGAAAATGTCCAAGGGTGTCCTCCATTGAGAATATCACACAGCGTCGTCAGAGCTGTATCATGAGAAATCCATCCCCCCTCTGCAGCATAAAAGGATGGATAAGCCAAGGGCTGCCACTCGCCATTCCTTAGGCGGACGGGACGCAACGGCTCCCATAAAACAGATAACGGGGACAGTCGAGTAGTATCTGCTTGCCACATAGCGTATAGATCATTCCCTAATGGTTGGGGGTATAAAAGGTCTCCTTTGGCTTGAGGATGCATGCGTAAAACTCCCTGGGGAAAAGTGAGAGTGTATACTCGAACTTTGCCATCAGGGGATAATCCTGAAAATAGAAGAGAATTTTCCCCTTGCCATACCAGCCCTTGCACAGCTAAAAGGGGAAGAGGATAACGCTCATATTTGCGCTCCGAGGGATTCCATCGCCTTAGAACGACTCTATCTCTCTCGTAAGTGGTCCATGCCAGCGATTTCTGCGCAGAAAAACTCATGCTCAAGCTAGGCTCATAGTAGGTGCTCTTCCACTGCCAGCTTCCAGGCAATTCATACGTCTGACCTTCAAGCCGCAAATAGTACCGGACACGCTGATCCCGAAGGACGGCAAACGCCCGTGTCTCTCCATCCGCCGCTACTGCTGCTGTTAGTAAACCTCGCCGCTCCAGTTCATCTTCCACCCGCAGTTTTGGCCCGCGCAGAGTATTCAAAAAACTTTGCCACTTCTCTTTCAACTCCTCTTCGGATAGGTTGAGCGTGAGGTAAAGGGCTTCACCAATATGGCGAGTCAAACGGGTCATATACACCAGATCCATCATCTTGCGCTGACCGTAGGTCCGATATAGGAAGAACCAGATGGACTTATACAGGCTCTTATAGAAAGGTGAAGGTGGGGCACGCCGTTCAGTTATTTCTATAAAAGCTTGTTCAGGTATATCTTGTAAACGCGCCAGGTCGTCTTTGGTCCAGCCTTCCCCCCAGAAGTAAGCAAATCCCCACAAAAACCAGTCTGGCATGTAAAGTAGGGCACGATTTTGCATTCGAACCCCTTCAGAAAAGTAGAGCTGATGAAGTAAGACAGCACAGACCTCACTGCGTACCAAAGCAGCCATTTGTGCACGAGACGGAAGCGGATATACCGACGCAATAGCAGGAGGAGGCATAAGAGTTCCTCTGTAAGAAGGTCCCGGTGCCTGAGCCCAACTCTGCGGGGAAGGATAAAGGTGAATCACTATTTTAGTTTGAGGTTCAAACTCTAACATACTCACCAACTCTCTATATACATCATTCCCCCACTGCCCTACCTGCTCCGCCAGACCTTCCGAACCTTCGGCATACCAGACTATTACTGCTCCCACCTCCATCGCCTGCCAGCCGCGAAGAGGCGGTTCATACCAGCTCTGCGCGCAAAGCAGCGACATCCAAATGCCCATCAAATATTTCACCCTTATCAAAATAAACCTAAAATGCCTAAACTGAAGTTGCTACCTTTGCCCCATGCGACTCGCTATTATAGCGCTCCTGTCCGCCGGGCTCGCCTTAGCCCAAAAGAAATCCTCAAAAGCCGACCCCCCGGCTTCTCCCTCTATTCCTCAGAAAATCTTTACACAAGCCTCAAAGTATAATGACCCCATGACCCAGATCTTTGCTCTCCACTGGCAAATAGCCTCAGAAGGTGATAGATTTGGCCTGCGAGACACCCTTGCTCAGACCTATTTTCAGGCAGGAATGTATCGACAAGCTATTGCCGTAGCCGAAGAGCTCCTCAAAGAACAGCCCAGAAATGCTGATTTAGCTGAACTTCGGGCTGTTTCATACTTCTATCTACAAGACGCTCGCAATGCTTTAGAATCCTACGAAAAGCTATACGAAATCACCCAGTCACCCCTCCACCTGTATCAGGTTATTACACTGCAGTTCAACCTACAACGCTACGGTGAATGCCAGGCAAATATAGATCGCCTGCTCAACCTGCCTGAATCCGAAAAGCTTTCTGTACGCATTTCAACTCCCGATGGTCAAACCCAAGACGTCCCTCTCCGAGCCGCCGCTCTGAATGTCAGAGGGGTACTTTTCCGAATCCAAAAAGAAGAATCCCAAGCCCGGAAAGCCTTTGAGGAGGCCCTCAAAATCTTTCCTAACTTTCTCCTGGCGAAGGGAAACTTAGAAGACATGTCCAAAACTTCTACTACCCCCCAAGAGAAAAAGTAGCGCAGAGAGCCCCTCTTCAACATAAGTAAAGCTCTGTCTTCTTTGACTCTCCATCAAAATCGCTTAGCTAATCTCTTCTACCTTTGTGGCGGTGATAGTCGTAACAGGTGCCGCTGGTTTTATTGGAAGTGCCTTAGTAGCTCATTTGAATGAACTCGGTATTACAGAACTGACGCTGGTAGATGACTTCTCTCGTACAGACAAGCGCCCAAACTGGCAGAATAAACTGTACCGGTTTCTGGTAGAGCGGGCCGACTTATTTGATTGGCTAAAAGCTTATCGAAAGGAGGTGCAAGTCATATTTCACCTTGGTGCACGGACAGATACGACTTTGACAGATGAGCAAATCTTCCATGAACTCAACCTCTCTTATTCGCAGCGACTGTGGGCCTTCGCCTGTGAGAGGGACATAGCATTTTTCTATGCCTCCAGTGCGGCGACCTATGGCGATGGCTCTGCTGGCTTTTCAGACGATGAGTCCCGCCTCTCCTCTCTCAAACCTCTGAACCCTTATGCCCAGTCTAAGCACGCTTTTGACTTATGGGTCGTGAGTCAATCTACTCGTCCAGGGCGTTGGGCTGGATTCAAGTTTTTCAATGTATACGGCCCCAATGAATACCATAAAGGACGAATGGCCAGTGTAGTTTGGCATGGCTACAATCAGATTCTTAGAGAGGGACGGCTAAGATTGTTTCGTTCCCATAGGCCCGATTACTGCGATGGGGAGCAGAAACGCGACTTTATCTATGTAAAAGATGTCGCAAAGGTTCTCGTTTATGCTTATCAAACGGGCCTACCATCAGGAATTTACAACTTAGGCACAGGAGTAGCACGCTCATTTTTAGATTTAGCTTACGCCCTTTTTTCGGCTATGGGGCGAGAACCGCAAATAGATTTTATAGATACGCCAGAAAATATTCGAGCCAGCTATCAATATTTCACTCAGGCAGAGATGACTAAGTTGCGAACTGCGGGGTATACTGTACCTTTTTACTCGTTGGAGGAAGGCATAACCGAGTATGTACAGAGATACCTTTTGCCCTATCCGCAGATTTGGTAAATCGCTGTATATTTGCCTTCGCTTGGGGGGTTAGCTCAGTTGGTAGAGCGCCAGCATGGCATGCTGGAGGCCAGCGGTTCGAATCCGCTACCCTCCACACCCCGGGGAGTTAGCTCAGTTGGTAGAGCGCCAGAATCGCACTCTGGAGGTCAGCGGTTCGAATCCGCTACTCTCCACGAACGGAGAGGTGCCGGAGTGGTCGAACGGGCACGACTGGAAATCGTGTACTCCGACAAAATCGGAGTCGGGGGTTCGAATCCCCCCCTCTCCGCTTCTCTAAGTGTCATTTTAGACCTCACCATCAAAACCGCTGTCCTTTCAACCAGACTCCATAACCAGCCAAGTAGGCTATCCAATCGCTCACCCATGTGGGACATACACTGTCGCGCTGAATACACCAAGGCGCCTTTTCCCAACGGTAAATGGTGAGCTCTCCTGTAGAACTGCGCTGAACTACATGAGATGGGCCTACCGCCTGTAAAACCAATGGAAGCGGCTTTTGAGGCACCCATCTATTAGGATTAGGCGTCCATATACTATGCCCCCATACCAGTACAGTGTCAGGATATCCAACTGCCTCTAAAATGCTTGGCAGAATATCTATATGACTCGCTAAGCTATCAGGGGCAGGTAGGCTATCATTTAGCATATAAAAAGCGATGGGAACATGAAAAATCCGAGTAGGGCTATACTCCTTTTGAGAAGGCCCCGTATGATCAGCAGTGATAACAAATAAAGTCTTTTTCGCCCAAGCAGTGGTCTCTATACGGGCAAAAAATCGCTTGAGAGCCCAGTCCGTATATCGGACTGCCCGATGGATAGGGTGTTCCCCCTCAGGAAAGCTATCCCGCAAATGTGAAGGCACAGCGTACGGATGATGGGAACTAAGAGTAAATATAGTCGCCAAAAACGGTTGAGGAAGCTGGCTTATCTTATCTGCACAGAAGGACAAAAAGGGCTCATCCCAAATTCCCCACGTACCATCGTAGTCGCGGTTAGGCTCAGGATACTCATTTCGTCCAAAATAATACGCAAAGCCTGCCTGTTTAGCATAGCTATCCAGTACCATCGTTCCATTGTTGCCCCCATGGAAAAAGGCAGTAGTGTAGCCCCACCCCTTGAGAATCTCAGGTAAACTGTATCTAATCTGACTCACATAAGGGGTAAAAATGAGGGGCTCTTCCCCCCAAGAAGGCATGGAAGAAAGAATAGCGGGTATACCCTCCGCTGACCGGCTATTCGTGGCAAAGGCCCACTTGACAGCACGCCCTTTTTTCAGAAGGGAGTCTAAGAAAGGGGTATATCCACTGTCGATGTACTCCTGCGAGAAACTTTCTAACACCAATACGAGCACATTATAGCGAGGAGCGAATACCCTATTAGGATCAGGCCGCCAAGGTCTCGGATAGAGAGAGGACTGATTAGGAAGCTCAGGCCAAGGAGGTAGCGGCGGCTGCTCTAACGCTCGGACGAAAAAAAAGGTAGTATTCAATACAAAAGGCGTGCAAGAAGGGCATCCGCTTATGGCTGCATCTACGACCAAAAGGGGCTTCAACCGAAATCCGCCACGCGCACTTACTAATAAAACTCCTATCGTTAGAATCCATCCTATTCGGCGTAGCTCTTCCTTAGGCAACCGTATAGAAAGAAGCTTCTCTGAGAGCTTATAGGCTCCCCCCACCAGTAGCCCCCAAAAGAGAAAACCATAGAAAAAGTCTCTAAAATACTTGCCAAGAGCTGGTAGCGTATCCCGCCAGAAAGTAAGTATCTGAATCAGTTCAGGACCTGAGCGACGATGGGTGTAGGGAAAGAAACCTATGTCTATTACTTCTATCGCAAGCGCTGGGAGTAAAATGGCTATCCAGACCCATCGGGCAAATCTCGCTTTCCCTATAAGAAGAAAAAACCATGCTGGCAGACATAACCAGGTAGAAGCTACCCAATCTATGCCTATTCCCCGCAACCATATCAGGTGATAGGGAGCCTCCGAGGAAAGAAACTCACCATTCCACCATAGAAATGCTGCACGAATCATCAATAATGTCAAAAAAGTCACCCCCTGATAGCTCCAGCCTCGTAGCCACACGACGCAAATCTAAACGGCTATCAGTCAAGTTACCTTCCTTCCTTTCTGTAAAAAGAAATAAGGGGGGAATCAAACTCCCCCCTTATGAGACCAGACGAGGCGACTTACTCTACAGCGAGACGAAGCGTTTCGATCCCCCGTTCAGATACTATCTGTACCTGATACAGTCCGGCTGGCACACCATTCAGCTCTATCCGAGCAGGTAAGCTTTGGACAAGGTACATCCCGATGAACCTGCCATGCACATCGTAAAGTCGTACTTGGACAGGACCAGTGTAGTTAGAGTTCACCAGGAACGCTTCATGCCGAGTAGGGTTGGGATAGAGTATCCACTCTCCTGCTTTACTGAGACCAGCCACTGAAGTGGTAATGATATTGATTGTCTGCGTAAGCGTATCTGTACCACAGGCATTGTAAGCAACTGCAGCTACGGTGTAAGTACCCGCACTGCCATAGGTATGCGTCCCAGAGGTACCTAAAGCAGAGGGCGTGGTATTCGGATAGTTGAAGAACCACTTTACTGAGTCAGCGTCAACAGCAGTCACACTGTATGTGATCTGAGACCCCGACGGCGTGACGGAAAGTCCAGAAAGAGTAGGTGGATTAGAATATACCTTGATGGTTTTATTAGCAAAGGTGTACCCACACGAGCTATTTACCGTCAGGTAGACTGTGTAAGTGCCTGGTTGGGTATAAATATGAGTGACACTTAAAGAAGTATCGTAGAGGATTGAAGTATTGTCACCAAAATCCCAGTTCACCCCATATACATTAGCGTTAGTACCTGTACGTTGAAAGGTTACCGGTTGCCCAACACAAGCGCTTTGTGGAGCATTGAAGGCTGCAACAGCCCCAGTAGATTGAGCAGAAATAGTATAGTATGCCGTATCATTCCCTCCACACCCTGTCACGACAATCATCAAATTAGTATTGCCAGCGGGAGCTGGTACATCTAAGTTTGCAGAAAAAGCATTTGAAAAACCACTTGAAGTAACAGTAGTTTGACCTAATAATGTACTTCCGTGATAAACCTTCAAGTATTGACCATTTCTACCAGAAACAAATATACCAACCTGCCCACCAGGACATGTGATAGTCGGACTCACATTGACGAAGTTGATCAAGGCCGGATCATTTGAAGGCCTGAGGTTTACAGGGGCGTATGCCTTAGCACATCCGAAGTTATATTCAATCGTCACGGTTATTCCTGTGCTGGGCACAGCCACAGACACAGTATCTCCAGGAAGTGCATCATTGAATAATACTGTACCATTGGGCCCAATATAATCGGCGTTTATCATACCAGAGACTGATGGAGTAACCAACTGAAGAGTTCCACCACCACTACACACTGCGCCTAAAATACTGGGAGATGGTGCAAAAACATTAACGCTCCCCACATTGAAAGCTATACTACCCGTATAGGTACCGCAACTGTTTTGTAGGGTATACTGGAGGGTAGCAGGACCAGGGACAGTAGGAGCGGGCAGTATCGTATCTAAACTATATCCGTTGAATGGATTACCTGAGTTCAGCCATGGAGCTTGCCACTGGAGGGTACATCCTGGGGCATTCGGAACGAAACTATTGGCATAGACAATAAACCGGACATTCTGCCCAGGGCAGGCATTATAAGGAAGGGCAGAACCAAATCCTGTCGGGGAAGCCACCCCACTGGTATCCCATGTGAATACATCTTCTCGGCTATCACATCCGATATCTTGCTTGATCTTTATGGGAATACCACCGGGAGGCACAGTAGAGAAAACATGTTGAATGCTTGTAGTTCCCACATAGTCCCATGTGCCATCGTTTCCGATATCCCAACTTACTAATCCTTGGCCTCCCATAACATTGAGGAAGACTGGGATCCCCGCACAAAACGGTGAAGGGTTCGGGGAAATACCGATAGGAGACGAAAGGCTACCAGGACCATTCACCGTAAAGGCGGCAGTAGCAGTAGCAGACCCGCAAGGATAACTTACGCTAAGGCTTGCGTTGTAAGAACCAGCTAAGGCTGTAGAGGGAAGCGTGAATGAGTAAGGCAGGCTTGTAGCAGTCTGGGAAAATCCGCCAGGACCGGTTACATTCAAGCTGAGCGAAGTAGAACCTGTAATATTTGAAAATGGAGAGAGTGAAATCGTGACGATATCCCCAGGGCAAAAGCTAAATCCGGGCCCCACCTGAATGCCCAAAAATGCCAAAGATGGATTAAGATTGAATGAATAAAATGATACGATCTGAGAGCTACAATAGTAAGCAGTGACTTGAATCTGCCAGGATGAACCCGAAGAAGGAGCCGTAGCAGTAAATGTAAGCTGATTTCTTACGGTATCCCCTGGATTAGGACCATATCCAACCTTGAAGCTGTCAGCGCCTATGACATTGAGAGAGAAGCTGACAGATGAGCCAGGGCATATAATCTGTCCCGAACTCGGCGAGTTGAAGACGATTGATGGGGCAGGCCTAAGCGGTAGGGATTTGAATATACCCGTAGAGTCCCCGGAGCTGAAATACACTTTTAGAAGGACAGCTCCGCCTAATCCACCAGAGACAAAGTGCACGCCCAACTTTCGGACATTAGGTATCCCATCCATTGGGAAATAGCCAACATGAGCGCTTGGAAACACTACATTCGCTGAGAAAATGTTTTTGAGTTCCCAGCGGTATCCCACGATGTTGGCAGCACCCATACCAGTTGTATCTACAATCAGCCAGAATGTATCAGGACACAAGGGGGTAAGCCCAGTGACAGGAGTCTGTCCATTTCCTGTGGAGTCCTGATACACATTCCAGTTTGTCCAGGG
>JBCNVG010000036.1:0-69553 GCA_039630325.1 Bacteroidia bacterium | reverse complement strand
CGAACTCCTAAGCTTTGGAATAGAATCGCCTTCATGAGAGGCGCTACGGTGCGTTGAATTTCTGTCAAAAAGGGACCTGTGATAAAGCCTAACGCTATAACTAAAAATCCCATCACCCAGAGCGGTATGGTTTCGGTGGGGGATAGGTCAGTCATTGGGCGTTTTTCCGCCCCAAATAGGACTCGCCTAAGTATGGGCAGCGTATACGTCGCAGAGATTAGGACGCCGAGGAGGGCAGCGATGAAAATACCGCGTCTAAGCGTATAAGAAGTGTAGGTGCCTGTCAGTATCAGAAACTCGGCTGGAAACTGAATGAGACCAGGAAGTCCGATAGAAGCTAAGGCCGTGAGTACCCATAAAGCAGCGAGGTGCGGCATAGAACGGGCTAGACCACTTGCAGCGGTAATTTCATCTGTTTGAAGCCGTTCTATCAAGCTGCTAATGATTAGAAGGTGAGCCGCAGCGATTATGCCATGGCTGAACATCATCCATGCGGCTCCACTTGCAGCGGCTGGGGAGGTTGCTGCTATGCCCAAAGCTACCATACTCAAGTGAGAAATTGTCCCCATCGCTAACCAGCTTCTTAGACTTTTTTGGAAATAAGCGGCCAGGCCAGCACCTAAAAGTGACACTACCGCCAAAAGGCCAATGTAGGGACTCAGAGCGAAATGTGCCTGGGGGAAAGCCGGAGCCCAGCGAAGCCACGCTATGCCGCCAAGCTTCGTCAGGAGAGCTGAAGACACTACGACCAAAGATAAAGGCGCCTGTTTGTACAGACTCAAAACCCATCCATGCAGAGGGAAGAGCCCCAGCTTTACCCAAAAAGCCAGTACAAAGCTCAGGTATACACCCATTTGTGGGCTTTCTGGTAGAGGATACTTGAGCCAATCATAGTAGTTGGTCGTAAACGGTACGCCGTAAATTCTATTCAGCTCCGAAGCTCCAAATAATATACCACCCAGCATGGGCACTGATCCGACCAAAGTATACAGGAGAAACTCCATGGCGGCTTTTCGGGTCTCCTCTCCCATGGGGCTCAAGCTCAGAATCAAGTAATACATTGGTAAGAGGACGGCTTCAAAGCCTACATAGAAGGCAATGAGATCATAGGCAAATAGGGTCCAAAGCGTAAAACCTTGAAGTATTAGGAAGGCAGCCATCTGGAGCCGAGGCTGAGCAAACGACCAGCCAGTCCAGAAACTCAGTATGAGAAAGATTAAGCTGGTTAGCCCCCCTAAAAATAGAGCGGTTCCATCTGTGGCAAAAAAGAGTTGAATATTATATCGCCCGACCCACCCTTGGGGACTGAGAAAGCCCCACCATGGCAGACGAAATGTAAGTGTGCTCAGTCCGTGGGTAACTTCTAAAGGGGCGCGTAAAAAGTATTCGTTCGCCAGCCATGCCCCCACTCCGACAACTCCTAAAGAAGCTATACGCCATACCCACCGCGAAGGAAAAAGTAAGACAAACAATCCACCGATAAGCGCTGCAGCTATCCACCAGATAATCACGCTACAAAGGTAGCCCTTATTGGCGTGTGGAAGCTTCCATGGGAGCTCGATGCCCAATCAGAAGGGCAGCACATCCATCTCCGCTGGGATAGTACAACTCTATGAGTAAAAGTTGGGTCGTGCTAAGTTCTAAATCCCAGTACGCCCTGTCTCCCTGCTGTCGGGTATCTAATAAGAGGGTTCTATTGGCATTATACAGGCGAATGTGGAGTGGGGCTTTAGTTGAGGAGCTTCCGCAGGGAATCAGGCGATAACGAATTCCTCTGAAAAAAGTGTAGTATATCTCAGAGGTTTCTCCGCCATACAGTTCCGCTCGCCAGTATCGCCCGTCCCATCCAAAGTTTTCCATGTAAGCATCCCGGCATGTCGGAATAAGATCTTTACACGAGGTCTGAGCGGACAGAAATAGGGGTAAACCCACTGACAGCCAGAAAACTGCCCTTAGAAAAGCCCTCATACTTTTATCATGTATTGGCGAAGCTCACTAACAGGCCGTTTAAGAAGGTGCAACTGCTGGGCTGAAAGCCCGGTCGCTTTACTGGTAAATTGCATTTGAATAACGCCTTTCTCAACTTTAGTCACAGGACGATTATCGGTAGACTCTGAAACCACCGTATTTATGGACTCTTGAATGCTAAGAAGATGTTGTATAACCTGCCGAGAGGAGGCCGTAGCTGCAGTGTCTATGCTATATAGCTTGATGAGGAGGGGAATGAGACTTTTTTGTAGCGTAATCATTTCGGCCAGCTGCTGTTTTTGGGGTTCTTTTTCTAATAGAGCAAGGGTCAGATGTAAACTCTCTATCCACCCCCCAAGTATCATGTGTCTAAGCATAACCTGCTGTCCCGTTTCTTCTAATCTCTGCTGCATCTCTCCGTAGTATTGAGATAGGAGTTTCTGAGCACTGTCCGGACGGTCCTGGAGCTTTTCTAGTAACCTTATTCGGTCTACAGATAAGATGTCATCTACCCCATATCTGGCCGCTAAACGGTTCACCGAGGAGAGATACTCATAAGCCTCCTGATAATGCTGTGTAGAGTAGGCATATGCCATATCCGTCAGATATATTCCCAGAGTGGCAGCGCCTTGAATACCACCATATTTTGTAGCTAAGGTTGGATCATGTAGCGCTTCTCTAATGAAGGAGACTTTCTCTTGCTTGAGCCATGCGGCGACCTGCAAAGGAGAAGGAGCAGCCTTCATGTAAGCCTGCACCTCCTCCCAAGGTATAGCATAAAGCGTATCTTGGCTTGACTGTAGAGAGGACTCTTTTGGGGCATCAGTGCATGCCGCAAGCCATATAGTCAATGGGAATATTGCCAGAAACTTAGATCCCCATTCGTTTAGAGAAAGCTTTTTTACAGCCTTCACTACAAAATCCATATATCTTGTTATCATATGTCAAAGTATCTGCGATGGGAAACTGAGTGAATCGCATCTCACATTCAGGGCAGTAGGGAAGCGCCAGCTGTTCTATTGGAATAGCTATGCTTTTGGTGGCTTTCATGTTTTCTGCCGAAGGAGTAGTGGACGAAGGAGAGCTACACATTGTGAGCCCAATCGAAATAATTAGAAGGTATCGCATCAAGCAAAGTTACTTATTTCATCATTTGAATGATGGTTCTAAGCTGCGCTACATGTGCGCTATCTGTGAGGGTTTGAAGAATAGCCGCTTGATCAGAAGGATAGAGAGTAAAACCCAATGGAGGAATTCGACCTTTTTTAGGGCGATATACTAACATGTATTTTTCCACAGGTATAGGAAAGTTTGCTTTGAGCAATTCATAAGAGAGGTGGGTCAAGATTTGCCTCGCTCCTGTGAAGGAAGTGTACAAGCCACTCAGGCGCCTTATAAAGTTGTTCAAGGCCGAGGCGCTCTGTTCTGTTTGAGAGGGGGTTTCAGGGGGTAAGTCGCGTATTTCAATGAGGATGACGCGAGAGGCATGGGCTGCTATGGCCATGCGTAAGTTCCATAGGAAACGTAGAGCGATGATTTCTCCGAAGTTATCCATAGCGCCTGCATCTACGGCTTCTAACTTTTGGACGGTTGGAAGCCGGACAGGGGGGAGTATAAGGGGAAAGGAGGCGTTCATCCGCAGAGCCGTGGTGAGGCGCAAATGATCTGCGTCTGGGGTAAGCTGGCGTAGCTCTTCTATGTATCCCTGACGCAGGAGGATGCCACAAGATTGACTGCTGATTAGGAGCTGCTGGCCAGTAGGAATAAGCGTGGGGGTGATAAAGAGGAGAGGACACTGGCTTCGCTGCTCCACCATTTTGTAGTCTCCAATTCGCCGCTCGCCGAAAGCTCGGCTATGGCGCACTAAGGCCCGTTCAAATGCATATTCTCGAGCCATAGGATAGTGCTCCTGGCTTAGGTCATCTCGGAAGCGTAAAGTAGGGCTAAAAAAGCCAGTGACAGCGGTAGATAGGATCGGATTGAGCGCATCCCGAGTAAGAAAGACTGCCTCAGATAGATTGTAGCGCCTTTCTGGGTAAAATAGGCCAAGCTCTCTCCACATAGCGGCCCCGATCAGTCCGCCAGAGGCCCCCGAAATCGCAAAACATCGCCGCCATAAAAGTCCTTTGGATAGACTGTCTAAGTATTGCAGATTGGTAAGAGCCCAAAAGGCGGAACGCCACCCTCCCCCAGAGACCTGCACCCAAACCAAGGGGGCTTTTTGCCCTTGTTTGTTATGCCATGCCTCTAAGCAGGTCAAAAGGTCTAAAGAGTCATTTTTAGCCCTTCCAGTCGCTGCTTGGGGCAAGCTGTATCGAAGCCCATAGGCCGAACGGCTCTCCCACAGGCTGCTCTGATAAGTTAGTCCCAAAAGCACTCCGCTGATTATGATGAGAGCCCATCCCCCCCACTTCCTGATCCAGAAGCTAATCGCTCCGATAAGCATGTAAATAATAGCCCAGAAAATCAAAAAAGCAGCCGCAGCGGGTAAATAAACTTCCGATAGTGTCTGTATGTAGCCCCAGATGGTAATTAGTCCAACTAACCCGAATTCAACGAAAAGGGCATTTTGATGATATCGTAATAGGAGCCGAGCCAATGCCTTTTTATCTATAGCAGGGAAGTCAGCACTATTTTGTAGCCCTCGGTGGAGCGTGAGGTAATAGTGTCTGCGGGCAGGTGCTATTTGGGCTTTCATGACGTCTATATAGACCCGCTGAGGGGGCAAAATGCCTAATCGCTTGAGCCGAAAAATATCACCAGAGACCCTATCCAGGACTATCAAGAGAATACTAACGATAGTCAAGGTCCCTATCACATGGCCCAAAACTTGGGCATAAAAGTTGGGATCCTGATGATGACGCTGGGTATACAAGTGAAGGAAAAATAGCCAGAAGCTTAGGGGAAGAAGGCTATTGTTTAGGACATACACTAAAAAGGGAGACTTTTCGTGGAGAAGGAATCCCGCATGATGGCCATCTAAAAGGTAAGTCGTGAGATGATGGGCGATTACAAATACGCCATAGGCTAAGCCCCAAGCCAGCGTAGAAATAAAAGTCGGATACGAATCCGTGGCTGGTGTGTAAAATATCTCGGGTACGCCGAAGGATTGTCCGATTTGCCCAAGGGCAATTAGCCAGAGGATTACCCACAGAAGAGAAAGGAAGAAGTGTCGCCGGAGTTGATAGAGAGGGAGTTGGAAAGGATAAAAGTGAAGGATAGACTCGAAAGCGGGCAGTAGCTGCCTCATGTAATGCCGGTGTGCCCAAAGCCTCCCTCAGACCGAGGAGTAGGAGAGAGTGTGTCTACAATCTGCCACTGAATTTTTACCACAGGTGAAATAACAAGCTGAGCGATACGCATACCAGGTTCTACAGTAAACGGTTCTTTTCCATGGTTGATGAGGATGACTTGAATCTCACCGCGATAGTCCGCATCTATGGTGCCGGGAGTGTTGAGCAAAGTGACGCCATGTCGTAGGGCTAACCCGCTGCGAGGACGCACTTGGGCTTCGTACCCCTCGGGCAGCTCTATGTAAAGACCCGTCGGAATGGCGCGCCATTCTCCCGGGCTGAGAACCACCTCTGTCTCTAACGCCGCCCGTAGATCTACGCCGGAAGCACCTGGCGTCGCATACTCTGGAAGGGGAAAGCCTGACTTATTTCGGACTTTTACGATAAGTCGAGCCATAGGCACGATCCACCTCTTCTATGAGAGTAAAGTCTTTCTCTGTAACGCCTCCCGCTTCGTGGGTACTCCAGCTTAGCCGTACTTTATTGTACACGTTCCACATCTCGGGATGGTGATTATGTCGTTCTGCTAAGAGGGCGACTTGACTCAGAAAGGCCCACGCTTCCAAAAAGTCCTCAAACTCATATTGCCGAACCAGAGCGTTTTGTTGGTAACTCCACTCCGGATAGAAGGTCAGACGCTGGAGAATCTCATCTTTGGTATATGCCTGCATAGAGCAAAGGTAGATATGAAGAGAAGTTTGTACATTTGCCGCCGCTGTGAGAAAGCTGCCATTGTACAAGACGCCTATGATAGCTCCTGAGGGGCGCGTCCGAGATTGGCTCCTGGTAGATGCCGCTGGTGTGCCGCTGGGGCGATTGGCGAGTAATATTGCGCGCCTACTGCGTGGCAAGCATTTGCCTTACTTTGCTCCCCAGTGGAACTTAGGAGCTGCCGTGGTTGTAATAAATGCCGACAAAGTCGTTCTTACGGGAGATAAGGCTGTACAGAAGACTTACGTAAGGCACACGGGCTACCCCGGGGGACAGCGGCACGTGCCTGTGTATCGTCTCTCATCCGAAGCGATAATCCGGCATGCTGTGAAAGGTATGCTTCCCAAGAATCGTCTCCAGGCCCGCATGCTTCGCAATCTATTCATTTATGAGGGGAGCTATCATCCTCATGCTGCTCAGCGACCCAAACCTGTAACCCTTGTCGTATGAATCCTATCCTCAGTACTTACATTCATGCGGTAGGTAGACGAAAGACCTCTGTAGTTCGTCTCTACCTCCGCTCCGGGAATGGTACGTTCTTGGTGAATCGCCGCCCGTGGAAAGAGTACTTTGGCTCAGAGATTTACCAATTAGAGATCTTGCGTCCTTTTGAAGTGCTGGGCTTAGATCCTCAGCGGTACGATATTATCGTGTATGCTAATGGAGGAGGTATAAAGGGTCAGGCAGAAGCCTTACGCTTGGCTATAGCTCGCGCTCTTCTGCAAGAAGATGAGAGTCGTAGAGCTTTCCTCAGGAAAGCGGGCCTTCTCACAGTAGACTCTCGTCAAGTAGAACGCAAGCATTACGGACATAAGAAAGCTCGAAAAAGCTTCCAGTTTTCCAAGCGATAATATGTATATTCCTACGGTAGAGCAGCTTTTAGAAGCACGCGTTCACTTGGGGCATCTGCGCAGTCGGTGGAATCCCCGCATGAGGCCCTACATTTTCATGGAAAAAGATAAGATTCACCTTATAGATATCCTCAAAACGCAGCGACTTTTAGAGGATGCTGCCAAGGCTGCGCGTGAAATCGCCCGGCAAGGACGCGCTATCTTGTATGTAGGTACCAAGAAACAGGCGCGAGAGATTTTGAAGGAAATGGCGGAGTCTGTCGGCATGCCTTATGTGACTGAACGGTGGCTCGGCGGCATGCTGACTAACTACAAGACCATTCGCCGCTCTATTATGAAGATGGAGGCGATAGAGCGCATGATGCGGGATGGAACTTTTGAGAAAATATCCAAGCGAGAGCGTCTCCTCAAGCTGCGGGAGAAAGAGAAGTTGGAGCGGTTCTTAGGGGGGATTGCCCGGATGCCCCATTTTCCGCCCGCGGGTGTGTATATCGTAGATATCGTAGAGGAGGAAATCGCTCTGGCTGAAGCCAATCGCCTCAATATCCCTACCTTTGCCATGGTAGATACTAATGCCGACCCAACGAAAGTTTCCTTCCCTATACCAGCTAATGATGACTCGACGAAGTCTATAGAGCTCATTACGGGGGTGATTACAGCGGCTATTCGGGAAGGGATAGAAGCGGCGAAAGCAGAGTCCCTTGCCAAAAGCGCCGAAAACTGAGAAAATTCGCCCAGCCCTTCCGTCGGGGTTTAGAGATTTTTCTCCCAGTGAAGTACGCCTTCGGCGTTGGGCATTTCGTATCTTATCAGAAATTTTTGAGCGGTATGGCTATGAACCTTTAGAGACGCCAGCGGTTGAGTTGCTCTCCGTACTCACTGGGAAGTATGGAGAGGAGGGGGACAAACTGCTTTTCCGAATTCTCAACTCAGGTGATTTTTTGGCTGATGTGCCAGAGTCTGCGAAGGCCCATTCTTCTACTCTCCTTCCCTATATCACTGAGAAGGCGCTTCGTTATGACCTCACTGTGCCGATGGCTCGATGGGTGGCCCAACATGCAGGTGAGTTGGTTTTCCCCTTCAAGCGCTATCAAATCCAGCCAGTGTGGCGTGCTGATCGGCCTCAGCGCGGGCGCTTCCGGGAGTTTTACCAGTGTGATGTGGATATCATTGGAGCGGAGGGAATCTTGCCTCTTTTAGAGATGGTAGATATTGCTCGGCAGGGGCTTCGCAGTTTGGGCATTCAGGGGGCAGTCTTTCATCTCAATCACCGCATGCTGTTAGAGCATGCGGCCCAAGAGGTGGGATGGGCTATGGCTGATTTTTCTACTTTCTGTGGGCGTCTGGACAAAGTGGATAAAATAGGCTGGCAGACCGTCGCCAAGCTCTTCCAAGAAGAAGGGTTTCTTCTTCCTGCCTGGCTCAATCCCGATGAGGGTTTCTCAGCAGAGCTCCAAGCCCAGCTTGCTAAGCTTCCAGCTCTTAGGGACGATGTGAGTCTACTTTTCGACCTCATAACTAAAATGTCGGACGATGTACTGGCTATTCGGTGGGATGCTACTTTGGCGCGAGGGTTAGAGTACTACACAGGCTATGTATACGAAATTCGAGTGCCAGGAAGTGGGGTAGGGAGTATCGCGGCTGGGGGGGCCTATGCCAGCTTAGTGTCTGATTTTGGAGGGCCAGATCTACCTGCCATGGGGCTATCCTTTGGTATAGAGCGCATTCTAACTCTCCTGGAGGCGCCTCATTTGCCCGAGGCAAATGTGAAACCCATACTCGTGGCATGGATAGATGCGTCACCTGCTTATATTCAGCGAATCGTACAAACTTTACATAAAGCCAATCTGTCAGCCTTCGCTTTCCCGGCGCCTAAGAAGCTTAGTAAGCAGATAGAATACGCTCAGCGGCGCCATTTGAACTTCGTTGTAATCGCAGGAGCGCAGGAGGAAAGCACAGAAACGGTTCAACTCAAAAATCTCGTGCAACATGCTCAAAGGACGGTTTCTCTTTCAGAGTTGGCTGACGCTTGTAAGTAGCTTGATTACTTTTACCATAGGTTGCTCTCCCCATCTCCCTGAATTGGATGAGATTGACGAGCTTCAGAAGAAGCTTCGTGTCCTTCTGAATTCGCAGGGGGCTCAAAGCTCTGTATTCATGACTACCGCCTTAGAGCTGGCTCGCAAAGAGGAGGCATTTGTCAAGAAGTATCCCAATCATCCGGTCGTGCCCAAACTCCTCATAGAGTCTGCAGAGATATATGGGACATATTTTGGAGATGCTCAGAAAGCGGTTGAACTCCTTCGTGAGGTAGATCGTCGATTTCGTCATAAGTCCCCGTTGGCCCCTAAGGCTCTCTTTTATGAAGCATTCCTATATGAAACCATGCTAAATGACACGGCAAAAGCTCGCCAGCGATACGAAGACTTTTTGCAATATTACCCAGACCATGAACTTGCCCGCGATGCTCGCCTATCCATTCAAAACTTAGGCCGATCTCCGAGTGAGCTGATGCAGCAAATCCTCAAGCAGTCTCAATCTCCTCAGTGAAGGAATGTCAAGACCGTTTCCGTTGATTCTGTGAGATTAGAATCGCTATGGGCGTCAGATGTAAGGCGAGCATAGGTTCAGTGGGGGGTCTCAGGAGCCATTTTACATTTGTCTAGTATGCGCTGGATAGCGGGTGTAGTTACCTTGTTTGCGATTTGGGCTTGCCAGCCTGATAGACCCGATCCCGATAGTGCTTCTCCTACGATGACTCAACGGCTCACAGGGGGCGGTAGCCGGACTTGGCGCTTACAGACTCTTGCTATTCGTGGAAGCAGTCAGCCCATACCGTCGTGTCGAGCCGATGATCGCTGGACCTTTTCTTCCAGTGGGGCTGCTTCTTTTCAGAATCCTACCCTCTGCACGCCGAATTCCCCAGACGACCCTCCTTCGCTATCTGCCCAGTGGCGCTTTACCAATGGAGAACGATTCATTGTGGTGGAGGGGCAAAGCTTTTTTATGAATCGGGAGATTATTCAGCTTACAGATAATCAGCTGGTATGGGAATACAGTGGCGATGATGGCAATCTGATTCAGGAGACATGGGTACCCTGAGATGGCGTGCGCACGTACCAGTGCTCTCTCGCTGGTCCCGTAGAGATGCCCCACACGGGCACGCCGAGGAAGTTTTCTATGTACTCTATGAAGCTGTGAAAGCTGGGGTCCTGTAAGGTTTGCCATCCTGGTAGAGCAGCATACTCTGGGGAATCGTCCGAGCCGCCGATGCGGACCTTGACGGTAGGCAACCCACATAAAACATCTGCTTTCGTGAGCGTGAGGCGAGTAACGCCATTTATCTGGATGGCATAGCGTAGGGCTACCAAATCTAACCAGCCGCACCGGCGCAACCTGCCGGTAGTGGAGCCCCGTTCGTTGCCACGAGATTGGAGCCATTCAGCTTCCTCGCCGAATATTTCTGTGGGGAAAGGCCCCTCTCCTACTCGTGTAGCATAAGCTTTCGTGACACCGATTACTTCTCCTATAGCTTGGGGCGGGATGCTCAGGCCTGCTATCACACCCGCGACAGTAGTGTGGGAGGAGGTTACATAGGGATATGTCCCTGCGTAGATATCTAACATCGTTCCTTGCGAGCCCTCGGCTAAAAGACGATCAAACTGAGATAGCCATTCTACGGTGCGTACACGGCGCAGCTGCCTCAGAAGTTCTATACCTTCCCAGAAGCGTTCTGAAATTTCTGGTGGCTGAGTATGTGGAAAGCGAGCCGTATGGTAGGTGTGCAGAGCATATATCTTGTCTGAAAAGTCGGGCTCATCTATCCAGGCTACGGGGATGCCTCGGCGAGCATAGCGGTCTGCATAAGCCGGTCCGATCCCTCGACGAGTAGTACCAATTTTTTCTCCCTCAGATGAAACAGTCTCAAGCCACCGATGGACGGGCAGAATCAAATGAACGCCTTGCCCAATTACCAGTTTCTCCGTAGGGGAAAGCCCTAATGCTCGCAGGCTATGTACCTCTGTCCAAAAAACCTCCGGATCTAATACTACTCCATCTCCGATAAAGCAATAAACGCCTTCATGAAAGATGCCTGATGGTACCTGGTGAAGGACGACCCTCTGTCCGTTGATATGAAGAGTATGCCCTGCGTTAGGTCCCCCTTGAAATCGGGCTACGACAGGATAATAGGCGGCAAGCGTATCTACAATTTTTCCCTTCCCTTCATCCCCCCATTGAAGTCCCAATACGACATCTACTCGGAAGGGTTTCACTGGATAGATTGTAAAGCATCTTGAAGAGTGTCCCGAATAGGGAAAACCGTATCTAATCGGGTAATATGCAGCAGATTGCGAACATTTGCCGGTACAGAAGCTAAAATAAACTCACCCCCTGCCGAGCGTGTCCGCGAAAAAAGCGTGATGAGTGAGCCCAGTCCCGAACTATTTACATTCCGAACCGCAGAAAGATCCAAAATGAAATACTTCTGCCCTGCGTCTAATTTGCTCAGGACAGCTTCTTTGAACTGTTGCTGAGTAGAGTCCCCCATCAAACTGCCTTCTAATCGGAAGATAACGGCTTTCCCTTGGCTTTCCTGTGTGTAGGTCATATGAAGGTCAGGATTAAAGCTCATTTTGGGCAAAGGTAGAGGATTCCTTACGATTCGGGCAAGTCATGCGGGTACATTCCCCATAGATCACCAGCTCATGACGGACAGGTTTTATACCGAAAAGCATTCCCACTCCTTGGATCACATTTCCAAGCTGGGGATCACAAAATTCTTCTATGTGCCCGCATTCTATGCAGATCAGATGGTCATGCTGGCGCCGACCAAGGCTTCGTTCATACAAGGTTCTGTTTTCGCCAAAGGTATATTTCCGCACTAATCCGCATTCTAATAATAGCTCTAATGTGTTATATACGGTGGCTCTACTAATCCGATGGCCTTTATCGGTGAGATGGCGGTGGAGCGTCTCAGCGTCAAAGTGTCTAAGCTCCTCATAGATCGCCCGGAGAATTTCATAACGCTCTTCCGTGCGGCGCAGACCCTTTTGAGCAATGTAGCTCTCTAAGACAGCGAACGCCTGGGTGAGAGAATTGGTGGCTCGCATTTAGTTCAAATATGAGTAAAAAATTTCGTTGAAAATCTTCTTTCAGAAGGTATTTATTTTGAGGACGATGAGTCCTGTGTCATATGTGGGTAGCCCTTACCAGGTAGTAGGGGAAATAGCGATATTCCCTATGCCTGGTGTAGCAGAGGATGTCGTTGCGAGCTTCGGCAGGGAGTGGCAGTCCTTTCATAACTTCTCTTTTCATGAAGTAGAGAGATTAGGGGAGGAATATTTTGATCTTATGAAGGACCTCTGGCGGTCAGATTGGATTGTATTGGATGCAGGGTGTGGAAGTGGACGATTTAGCCTTTACATGACTTCTCGGGTGAAATGGGTGGAGGCCATAGACGCCTCTTTTGAAGCTTTATTGGCTGCAAAGGACCTTCTCAAAAGTGTTACCAATGTTCGGCTTACTTGCGCTTCTCTACACCACATTCCCTTCCCAGATGAAAGTTTCGACCTCGTTGTTTCTTTAGGCGTACTTCATCATATACCTGACACTGAAGGCGCTCTTGCAGAGATTTACCGAAAGGTGAAAAAAGGGGGGTATGTGCTCTTGTACCTGTATTACGCTTTGGAGAATAGAGGCTGGGGCTATCGGATGATTTTCCGAGTCGTAGATGCTCTCCGTAGGTTTATCTCGCGGCGTCCTTTGGCTTTTCGCAGGGTGGCAGCGGAGCTTCTGGCATGGGGAGTTTATTTGCCGTTAGTTTCAATCGCCCGTTTGCTCAAAGGAATGGGGTTAAGTGTGTACAAAAAGCTGCCGCTTTCCTATTATGTAGACAAGAGCTTCTACATTATGCGAAATGATGCGTTAGATAGATTTGGCACTTCTTTGGAGAAGCGCTTTACTCGATCTGAGATTCAGGATATGCTTTTGCGGGTGGGGTTTCGTGAAATAGTATTTTCAGAGCGGATGCCTTTTTGGAGGGTACGGGCGCGCCGCCCCCAAGGATGAGCCCTCTATCCTAACTTCGCTGAGTGTCTGCATGGATAGAACCCCTCCTCAAGCGAAACCTTATCCAGGATACTACTCCCTTACCTGACACGCCAGAAGCGATTGGGGCAGCTTACGTAGGTATAGACCCGACGGCGGATTCGCTTCATATAGGGCATTTAGCGCCTCTACAGCTTCTGTATCATTTGGCTCAGCTTGGTATTCGGCCGATAGTGGTGATTGGCGGGGCGACGGCTTGCATCGGGGACCCCTCGGGCAAAAAATCAGAGCGTCCCCTCCTCCCCATAGAAACCGTTCAATCCAACGCCTCTAAACTCATTCAGCAAGTACAGAAGCTTCTCCCCTTTCCTCTCACTATAGTGAATAACTATGACTGGCTGGGGAAATACAGCTTGATAGATTTTCTGAGAGATGTGGGGAAGCATATTACTGTCAGTTATCTTTTGGCTAAAGAGACCATACATTCTCGCTTAGAAAGTGGAATATCCTTCACCGAGTTTTCTTATCCTGTCTTACAGGGCTACGATTTTTTGTATCTTTTTAGAGAGAAGGGCTGTCGACTACAGATCGGCGGTAGCGATCAGTGGGGCAATATTACTACTGGAATAGAGCTGATTCGGAAGCTTACAGGGGAGGAGGCATACGGTATCACCTGTCCTCTATTGACTCGGGCGGATGGTACGAAGTTTGGCAAGAGTGAGGGAGGAGAAAATGTCTGGCTTTCTCCAGAGAAAACCTCGCCTTATCGCTTTTATCAGTTCTGGCTGAATCAGCCCGATTCGGATATGGAGAAGTTACTTAAGGTTTTTAGCTGGAGATCCTTAGACGAGATACAAGGGTTACTTTTTGAGCATTATCAGCAGCCTGAACGGCGTTTAGCCCAGCGTACCTTGGCTTATGAGATGACAGCTCGCATTCATGGAGAAATGGTTGCGCAGGCCGTTCAAAAAGTTTCAGAAATTATATTCGGTACGACGGACTTATCGGAGATTGAGGCTCTACCCGAGGAGGTTTTCGCCGCTATGGTGGCTGAAATGCCTCACTTTCGCCTTCCTGGGGAGAGGCAGAACGAAGGCCTTATAGAGACTTTGGTACAGATAGGATTCTTGCGCTCTAAGTCAGAAGGGCGGCAGCTCCTTCAGCAAGGCGGGTTGTCTGTTAATCGCCAAAGGATCTCGGATGAAAAGCAAAGTTTGTTTGATATTAGACCTCTGCGCCATCGTTTCTGGCTATTGCAGAGAGGGAAAAAACACTTCGCATGGATAGAAGTTGCGGAAGCATAAGATTTTTTTTCTAAACTTGCCGCTGATATGCGCTCGTGTGTACTCATGCTACTTCTGGGTAGCCTTTTTGTGTGGGCTCAGTTGAGTGGCACTTATACTATTGGATCAAGTGGCAGCTACCTCACTGTTACGGATGCCATAGCCGCTTTGAATGCTCAGGGGGTAAATGGAAATGTAGTATTTGAAATTCTTCCTGATTACACAGGGGAGGGAAGCAATACCTCACCGCTCATAGTGAGTCCTTACCCAGGGATGAATAATCATACGGTAACCCTCACTGTGGCTTCCAGTCGCACAACTGTGGCAGAGATAGCCTTAGACCCTGCGCCTACCTCCTCACAGAGGTTTGTATTGAGGCTAAATGGGGTTAAAAACTTTATCGTGGATGGAGGCCCAAATAGACTTATTCGCTTCAAGGTTGGGACCCCTGCCACCGGAGTAGGCGTGATTGGCCTGATTCCCTCTGGCTCTAATCCTTGTCAGAATATCCAGATTCGCAACATAGAAATAGATGGCGGGAGTAAAGACCTGACACGAGTAGGGATTTATTTAGGTAGTGCGAGCTCATTTCCTGGGGCAGCCCCAGTGGGGGGAAATAATAACAATATCATAGAAGGGTGTTGGGTGTATCGGGTACAGGAGGGGATTATTCTGTATGGAAGCTCGGCTTCCAACAGAGACCTGAATAATATTATCCGAAGGTGCAAAATAGGACATCCCAACATAGTGCGTAGCTGGGGAGGAGGAGATTACTACAGGTCTGGTATCACAGCAGCTCATCAAGATGGACTGCGCATAGAGAGGGATACGATATTTAATGCATATAGCGACACCTATTATGGCTTCACTGGTATCCTCTTAGGGGCGGCTCCTGGCTCGGGCACCTCTCCGACGGCTGAGCCTTGCGTCAATGTCCACATTGCTCAAAACTGGATTCATACCATAGAGTATCATGGGACGGGAGGATGGGACGCTAATGGTATTCGGGTTTATGTGGGTAGTGTAACGAATGCAGGCATATATATCTACAACAACTTCATTGCTGGGATTTTGGCAGATGGGTGGAGCTCACCAGCAGGTACGTGGAATGCTTACGGAATCCTTCTGAGGGGTAGTACAGCTAATGCAGGAATCTATATCTACCACAACTCCATTCATATGTATGACACTCCACCTACCTCATCACCTCCTTCTACTTCCACTCCGAGCTGCTTAGCCATAGGCTCTGGAATCACAGGCGGGGTATACGTGAGGAACAATATTTTTCAAAATACTCAGACGCCTGCTGGCTCAGCTTCTGCCAATCGTACCACGGTGGCTATTGCTTACCAAGGCAGTAGTGGTAGTGTATTTGCTGAACTGGACAATAATGCCTACTATGTAAGTAATGCCAACGGAGCATCTTATGCTTTCATAGGGGCATTAGGAACTACTCGGTATGCTTCCCTATCAGCTTGGCGGACAGCTGTCGGAGGTGGGTTTGAACAAAATAGTATTCAACTTTCCAGTGCGTTGCCGTTTTTATCTAATACAGACCTTCACCTCCCCATCTCTGCGGCTGAACTTCCTATTGAGGGTGGAGGAGCTTTGATCACTGCCCCTATAAATATCAATACAGATATAGATGGAGAGCCCCGGGGTACGGGCACCCCGAGTGCTTCTGATATAGGGGCCGATGAAATGCCTGTGCCTCCTTGTCCTTCTTCTATCACGGCTGGTAACATTAGCATTTCTCCGGCCAGCGTTACGGCGGGCATTCAATCATTTACCCTTACGGCAAGTGGAACCGTTACCCATCCTGCTGAGTGGCAATTCTCTGTCAATGGCGGTTCTTGGACTACCCTCCAGCCGTACACTTCTTCTTCCATCACATATACCCCTTCTCAAGCTGGTACCTATGAGTTTCGTATAGTAGCCCGAGTCGCTCGCTATCACCAAAGCTGCCCAGGCCTTCAAAACGATACATCTAATGTGGCGAGTGGGACTGCTACGTGCCCTTCTTCGTTGAGTGCAGGTACCATTTCGGTTGCGACGAGCAGTCAACCTGCTAATACGCCTTTCACAATAACCGTTTCTGGTTCGGTCAGCATTCCAGCGCAGTGGCAGGATTCAAGTGCGGCTGGGGGATGGAATGTGATTGCACCTTACACGGGTTCGACTTTTACTTATACTCCAACGGCGCCGGGTACCTATTATATCAGACTAGCTGCCCTCCCCCCCTCTGGATGCTCTGGCAATCCGGAGTATTCAAATGTCCTTGTTCTGACTGCCACAGCTACGGGAAATACCATCCTTGATCCGCTTGATATCACCCCTCGTGACCCGAGTAGAACCGACACTACGGTAAATGGAAACAATCTACCTCCCTTCACTAATGCTTATACGGGGCCTGGTAATCAGTCCTCTCCAGATGTGTTCTACATGTACATTCTCCGAGAATGCTTAGACTCTATTCGTGTGTCTACCTGTAACTCTACTAGCTTTGGCTCAGGTAATGACTTGTATCTCCATGTGATTCATCGACCTACGGGGCGTACACTTTATACAGACGGCGGAAGGTGTGGCTCCTCGAATACTGTATGGCAGGCAGCTCTGGATATCTTTCATGATCCGTCTGCGGCGGGGGCTACAAATGTATTTAGTCCTTACAGAGGAGGCATGCGCTTAGCGGCCGGAGATACACTCATCATTGTAGTAGAGGGCTATTCATCGGCTACGGGATCTTTCGTGCTGCAGGTGCAAGAGTTCCGCTTCAATCCGGCCAATCTGCCGACTTTACCTAATCCCCCCTTCTTCTCGTATGACACTACTCGCGTATGCTGGCGCGGTGCAGTGGCCCGAGATACCCTGAATACAGGTATCACAAATCCGGCTATTACTCACATTTGGTATCTAAATGGCACACAGGTTCCTGGGGCCACTGGTCCAGAGTATATCGCCCTCATCAATAGGCCTGGCGTGAATACAGTCGTGGTAGAGCTTCGTTCTTCGTCCTTATCTCCATGTGCGCCTCTAAGTTCTGTGCCTCGAGACACGGTCTACATTATTGCAGATTCCCTCCCAGTAGTAGATGCTATACTAATCAATGGAAGCCCTTACCCGCATGCAAGCTTCGTGGAGATAGAAGATACGGGTGTTACATGTATACAGTATGCTCCTTCCTCCTTGGTTTCTGGGTATTCCTATACATGGTACATCAATGATGTAATGTACACAGGTCCAGGTCCTCATCAAGAATGTTACACGCCTGGACAAACTGCCGACACAGTGATACTGATTACTCAAAATGGAAGCTGTCAGAAAGTGGACACGGTATATCTCTCTCTCACTTTACATGACCCTACTACCAAGGTTGTCAGCGTCGGTAGAGGTCATCTGATGGTGTACCCTAATCCTGCCCAAGATGCTATCCAGGTACTCGCAGACTTCTCAGGTACAGCAGAGGCGAAGTTGTATGACCTGCGCGGTCAACTCTTGTTCTTTGAGAGCATCTATCTCAGAGGTAGAGAGCCTTACAGACTACGACTTCCTGAACTCTCTGGAGGGATTTACATCATTGAGATTCGGCAGGGGGATAAGCTTCTGCGAGAGCGGCTCATGATAGAATAATCCACTGCTTCAGCCTGTTCGGTTGCATACGAGCGTGTCAGCTTGAGGAAGCTGGCACGCTCTCTTCTTTTTTTTCCTCAACATATAGTGAGTATGGCATTATCTTTATCGGTGGTGAGACTCTATGTTTTCTGCTTAGGACTGGCTTTTGCTCAGCTTAGGGATACTATTTGCGAGCCGCAGCTATATTCCGTTCAGTTCTATCGGGGGAATAATGTACTCAGCTTTCCTTATCTTGGTTTGGGAGAGAAGCAGTATCTCACCCTTGAGTTTGATGAAGTGGGGGTAGAAACTCCGTCGGACTTTTGGGTGCAGGTGCGTCTATGTAGCGGGGATTGGAGGCCCTCCACTCTTGCTTCTGTGGAATATTGGAATGGCTATCCAATGGATCGGATTACCGATTATGCGCCTTCATACAATACTCGTGTGCACTATATTCACTATTTGTATCGCTTAGAGAATCGTTTCACCCGCAGTGGGTTGTATGTCATAGAAGTATTCCGAGATAGAGAGCCTTCGCATCTGGTACTGAGGCGGCGGTTTTATGTTGTGGAAAATCTCGTGCGTATACTACCTAACCTTCAGGAGTCTCAGATTGTCACTGGGGCACGTCAAGGCGTGCAAGCGATATCTTTCAAAGTTTTCCCCGCTCAGCTGCGTAGTACTCAGATGTACCAGGAGTTCAGTTGTATGCTCTTACAGAATGGCCGGTGGGATAATGCCCGAAACAATCTCAAGCCTACATTTCTACAATCGGATTATATGGAGTATCGGTTTCAGCCTGCATTAGATATGTCGGCGGGGGTAGAGTTTAGAATGTTGGATTTACGCTCTATTTTTCGGCGACGCAGTTTTCAGATAGATAGGACCCTTTGGACAGACTCGGGCATCGTAGTCATACTTATGCCTGAGCGTCCAAGGGCAGGCTGGGCTTACACACGGCAGATAGACTTGAATGGCCGTTTTATTATTCAAGCTCAAGATGGGGGTATGGATACTTCTCGTCAGTGGCGAGGACGCGACGAGATAGCCGCTACCCAGGGGGACTATTTCTGGGTAGAGTTTCGGCTTCAGGTGGCGACTCCATATCCTAAGCCCCTGTATGTTGCTGGGGGTTTTATGTCGTGGTGTCCTGATAGCCGATTTGAGCTTAGGTATGATGAAGATGCCGCAGAATATCGTCGCCGCATTTTGCTTAAGCAGGGGGTATATGATTATTTATATGCTCTCTGGGATGAAGAACGACATGTGTTTGATACCGATCCGGTAGAGGGGACTTATTTTGAGACCGAAAATACCTATGCTATCATCGTCCTCTATCGGGGCTTTACTGATCGCGAAGATCGAATCGTCGGACACTACTGGCTGAATTAGCCCTCCCTTGCCTCCCCATGAAATGAATAAACTCATAGAGCTTTCCTTGCGGATAGCATTTCTCCTCTTACCCGGTATATTGCTTTTACTTCCAGCAGATTTTTTTGACACTGGCCGCTCTATTTGCATATTCAAGAATCTTACTGGCATGGACTGTCCAGGGTGTGGGCTAACGCGAGCTACTCAGCATCTTCTGCACTGGGATTGGCAAAAAGCTATGCAGTACAATCCTCTGGTGATAGTTACTTCTCTTATTTTAGGGTGGATCTGGATAAAGAACTTATACTGGCTGTACATCTATTGGAAAGGTCAAAAGCCTGAGCTCTGAGAAAACCAGTACCTTCGTTTCGGAAGTGAGTATTTATTTTTGCCCATATCCGTAAGTCTCTCTTCATGTGGCGGAGATGGGGGTTTCTATGGGTGTTAGGGCTCACTGGATGTGGAGCCGAGCGTCAAAATGCTCTGGCGCGTAATTGGCACACATTTGTCTCTTACTTCAATGGATACTACCATGCGCAGCAACGATTTAAGCTCGCTCAGCATGAAATAGAGCGCCAGACCCCCGATCCTTCTGACGGTTTTATTCGAATTTATCCGAACATAGATCCGAGTATTGCCCGTGCCCAGTATCCTCGTTTAGAAGAAGCAGCGAAAAAATGTGAGGTTATCATTTTCAGACACAAAAATGGTCGTTACATTGATGATTGCCGGACCCTCATTGGACAGACTTGGGTTCTTCGAAGCAACTTTTCCAATGCGGAAATGAACTTCAACTATGTATTGAACGCCTTTCCTAATACGCCCATCAAAGCCCGAATATACTGGTGGCAGGCTTATGCGGCTCTCCAAGAAGACAATCCCTATCGAGCAGAAACTCGTCTTACGGAAGCTTTATCTCTCCCGTACAAAAAACTCAAGCCTTATAAAGCAGAGATAGATGCGCTTTTAGCTCAGGCTTTGATTGTGAAGGGCCAGCCTGAACTGGCGCGACCATTCTTAGAACGAAGTGTAAAACATTTAGATACGCGTCTGCGGCGGGTGCGCGGCTATTATTTATTGGGTCAGCTTTACCTTCATGAAAATAAGCCCACCCTTGCAGAGGGATGCTTTCGGAAGGCGTATCGTATGAATGCGACGAATGCCCTTACCTTTTTGTCGCAGTTTCAGCTGAGCCTCATTCGGGGGAGTCGAGACCCTCGACTAGTTCGGCGCTTAGAAAAGATGGCGCAAAGTGTGCAGTATGAGGATTTTCGGGATCAGATTTACTACCGCATCGGGCAAATGTATGCGGAGAAAGGCCAATACGAGGCAGCTCTCACAGCATACAAAAAAGCTGGTGCTGGCGGCCAATCTCCGGCGCGTGCCTTAGCTCACTATGAAGCAGGGCGGATCTATTTTGAGAAACTTCAAGATTTGTCTGCTGCGCAAAAGCATTTTGATACGGCGGCTGCCTTAATCCCAGAAAAGCATCCTAAATCCCCCGAGATAAAGGCTTTACAAGCTCGCTTTCAAGAATACGCTCGGCTCCGAGTACAGATACACTTTGCCGATAGTATTTTGACCTTAGCGGAGCTCAGTCCGGAGGCTCAAGAACGAATCGTAGACCTCTACATCCAAAATGAGGCCTCGAGAAGAGCAGCTGAAAAGACTCGGCGAGAGACTGAAAATATCTCTGCCTCAACCAGTAATCCTTTCGCAGCGCAGCAATCTATCATGGGGGGCACAGGGGGATTTTATTTTGATAATCCCATCCAGGTGTCAAATGGTCGGCAGGAGTTTTTGAGATTATGGGGAGAGAGACCCGATGAAGACCACTGGCGCCGTCGCAATAAATCGCCGGATTTAGCAGGGCGCGGAGTTGCCTCTCAGGCCTCGCAAACCTCTGACTCTACTACAATAGATATCCCAGATGACTTAGCTCAGCTGACTCCTCAACGAGTACAACTCTTGAAGAAACGGCTAATGGCTCAAATACCGAAATCCCCCGCACAAAAGAAGGCGTTGGAAGATACTCTAATCGGAGCTGCCCTTATGCTTGCTCAAGTATATGTAGAAGCATTTGCTCGAAAAGACTCGGCCGAACGGCTCTATCACTGGCTTCGCCAGCGCTTCCCTCACCGTAGCGAGGCGCAGATTCCTGCTCTCTATGGGCTGTATGCCCTTTATAGCGGTACGCCTCAGGCGGAGGTCTACAAACAGGAACTCTTGACTAAATACCCTACTTCTGATTATGCCAGACTCATTCAATCGGGTGGTCGGGGGACGGCGGCTATTAGCCCTAACTTAGACATCCATCAGGCCCTTTTGGATAACTATCAGCAAGGAGAATATCTCAGTGTAATCAGCTTCGCTGAGGCTACACGCGAGCGGTGGAAAGGTACGCCTTCTGAACCAGCTATTTTATACCTAATGGCAGCGGCTCATACTCATCTCAATGAGAGAGATAAAGCGATTCCCCTCCTAAGGGGACTGCTTCAATCGCATCCCCAGGCATCGTGCGCATCGCTTGCCCAGAAGCTTCTAGAGCGGCTGGAGAGAGGGCAGGTACCCCAGGTCGCCGAGTCTAATCCCCAATCCTCACCCGCCGCTTCTGAAGGCTTTTCTACCCCTTCTTCCAATACAAATGGATTTACTCTCCAGCACCGCCAAGGTGAGGCTATCCTCGTTATTCTTCTTGTCCCGAAAGAGAAGATCACGAGTGAAGCGCTAAAGCAGCATCTGGCTCGTACCCACGAACGAAATTTTGGAGATCAGCGGCTTAGCATGACAGTCTTCCTCTACAACAATACGCATCATCTCGCTTACATAGCGCAGTTTTCAGATTACCGAAGTGCATTTGCATATATCCAGGTCATTCAGAATGAGCCCTGGTTCGCAGAGCTCGGAGTGCGTTCGCCGCAGGATATTTTCCCGATTTCCCAAGCTAACTTTCGGGTTGCCTTCACCCAGCGACGAATGCATGATTATGCCGTATTTTTTACCCAAAACCGAGATCACTTCCGCTGAGAAAAAAGTTATACTTTTGTAACCGTTATGCGTACGCTCGCATTCGCCTTTTCCTTACTGGCGCTTCTGTGGGCCCAGAAAAAGAAGGATAAAAAAAACGAATCTGATGGTAAAGTTGGGGAGGTTGCCCCTACTAAACTAGTAGATTTTCCAAAAATAGAGCATGACTTTGGGAAGGTAAAGGAGGAGGATCGTACCGCCTCCACGCGGTTTACCTTCAAGAATGTCAGTAAAGACCCTATCCGTATCATTGATGTCAAGACCTCGTGTGGGTGCACTTCTCCCAACTGGAGCAAGGACCCAGTTACCCCTGGGAAAGAAGGCTATGTAGAAGCTATGTATAGTGCGTGGGGCCGTCCGGGACCTTTTGTAAAGACGCTTACCGTGCGCCTTCGCTCTGAAAAGGATACAACTAAAGAAGAGACTCATGTTCTGACCATCAAAGGAGAAGTACTTCCTCGCCCTAAGGGTCCAGAGGATTTCTACCCCACGAAGGTGGGCAATCTTCGCTTCGGCCCAGCCAATCACGTTTCCTTCGGTACGATAAAAACAAACGAGAAACGCACCCTATCCGTGACGCTGTACAATGACTCAGACAAGCCGATGGAGCTCAAAGAATTTCGGGATGTTCCTAAGCATATTAGGGTGTTCTATCGCTCATCGAAAGGTGATGCTACCACTTATGTTCTTCCCCCCAAAGATACCGTCCAGGTAGCGGTGGAGTATGATGCTGGGGCAGCAGGGGACTATGGCTTTGTTTATCACCTTCTGAAGCTACCTACCAATGATGCTGCTGAGGCAGATAAACCGTTTTATGTGACAGCAAACATAGAGGAGTACTTCGGTGAGCTGACTGAAGAGATTTTGAAAATGGCCCCTCGAGCTGAGTTTAGCAGTACGGAATATAACTACGGAAAAATCAAGGCCGGAGAGAAAGTGACGCACGAATTCCGAATCACTAATACAGGCAAGAAGCCCTTAATCATCCGAAAGGTGAAAGCCAGCTGCGGCTGTACCGCTGCGAATCCTGATAAGTCTGAGCTTAAGCCAGGAGAAAGCACCACTATCAAAGTTACGTTTGACTCCACTGGGCGTTCTGGTCGCGATTCTAAGACTGTCACTGTAATCACAAATGACCCTCGCCAGCCTACTACTAATCTGGTTATCCAGGGGGAGATAGAAGCTGTGGCTAAGTAAGCTTCTGTTTGAATAAAAAGTGGGGTAGGTAATTTTTTACCTACCCCCTTATTTTTTTGTAATCGCCTACTCGCCTTTATGAAAGGCTCCCACAATCTCTCAATAGGAGCTTAGTCGGAGTCTTAGGCCTCATGAGGGCTGGAGCTTTTTCCAGTTTTCTAAGAAGCGAGTATTATACGTACCCTTTCGGAAGTTTTCGTCTCGAAGGATCTCCTTTAGAATGGGAATAGTCGTACGCAGGCCAGGGCCTTCTATGATAAACTCATCTAGAGCTCGCAGCATCTTATTAATCACTTCTTCTCGAGAGAAGTCAGATACAATCAACTTAGCGATCATAGAGTCATAGTACGGAGGGATGGTATAGCCTGCGTAAATATGGCTATCTACCCTCACGCCATGACCGCCTGGCTTGTGGTGATATAGGATCTTTCCAGGGGTAGGACGAAAGTCTGCATATGGGTCCTCAGCATTAATGCGTACTTCCATTGCCCAGCGATTCTGAGGGAAATAGTGACGACCTGAGACAGGGACCCCTGCAGCGACTTTGATTTGCTCTTTGATAAGGTCAAAAAAGAATATCTCCTCTGTTACGGGATGCTCGACCTGAATGCGCGTATTCATCTCCATGAAGTAGAACTCCCCTGTGTCCTGATCCAGTATAAACTCTACCGTACCTGCACTTTCGTACCGGATAAACTTAGCGAGCTTAACGGCAGCTTCGCCCATTCTTTCACGCAGCTCAGGGGTGAGGATAGGGCTGGGAGCCTCCTCTATGAGCTTTTGATATCGTCGCTGGATGGTGCAATCTCGCTCAGAGAGGTGAGAAACATTGCCATATTGATCTCCCACTACTTGAATCTCGATGTGACGAGGATTCTGGATGTATTTCTCCATGTATAAGCCATCATTTCCGAAGGCTGCTTTGGCTTCGGCGCGTGCGATAGTCCAAGCATCCTCTAACTCTTCGGGTTTCCAGACTATTCGCATGCCTTTTCCTCCGCCACCAGCGGTCGCTTTGAGAAGGACAGGGTAACCGATGTCGCTGGCTACCTTCCGGGCTTGGCTCAGACTTTCTAATACTCCTTCCGAGCCGGGCACGGTAGGAATGCCTGCCTTGCGGGCAGTTTCTTTAGCAGTAGCTTTATCCCCCATTGCAGCAATGGCTTCGGGGCTCGGGCCGATAAATTTCACGCCATATTCAGCACATATACTGGCAAATCTTTCATTTTCCGACAAGAAGCCGTACCCGGGATGTACTGCATCTGCGGCTGTAACTTCCACCGCTGACATGATAGCGGGAATATTTAGGTAGCTATCCTTACTCGGGGGAGGGCCAATGCAGACGGCCTCATCCGCAAAGCGTACATGGAGACTTTCTTTATCAGCTGTGGAATACACGGCTACCGTCGGGATACCCAGCTCCTTACAGGTTCGTATAATCCGTAGGGCTATTTCGCCCCTATTAGCTATGAGTATTTTGCGAAACATATTTATTCAATCGGCTCTACCTCAAATAGGGGCTGATCGTACTCTACGGGTTGTCCATCCTCCACGAGTATGCGCACAATTCGTCCAGAGATTTCGGATTGAATTTCATTGAAAAGCTTCATAGCTTCAATGATACATACTACTTGACCTGGCCGAATAGTGTCACCCACCTTGACGTAAGGTTCCTTCTCTGGACTGGGGCGCCTATAGAAAGTCCCTACCATCGGTGAGCGGATGTAATCCAACTTCTTAGGAGAAGGAGCGGTCTCGGTTTTTGGAGGTTCTGAAATAGTAGTGGGCGAGGAAGCTACAGTTACGGGCAGAGGGGGTATAGCCGAGGGTTGTACGGGGGGTACAGAAGGGAGAGCGGCAGGGGCGCTACCTCGTCGTATAGTGAGTCGAAAATCCCCCTCTTCTACTATTACTTCGCTTAAGTCGGATTTATTGACGAAACGCAGTAATTCTAAAATAGATTTGAGGTCCATAGGCGTCAGTTTTTGACTCGTTCTATGTATTCTTTTTTTCTCGTATCCACTTTCACTTTGTCTCCTGTTTCTACGAAAAGTGGAACCTTGATACGGGCTCCTGAGGAAAGAACGGCATTCTTCATGATATTGGTTACGCTATCGCCTTTGACAGCCATTTCGGCCTCTACAATATCTAAGACTACGAACTGCGGCAGTTCTACAAATAGCAGTGTCTCTGTGTCAGCATCCCACAGGGCTTCGCACTTTTGATTTTCAGTGAGGAACTCTACGCCGCGGACCTGCTCTTGCGTGGCGGAAAACTGTTCAAAGCTCTCATCTTCCATGAAGTAGTACAAGCTTCCATCGGTATATAGATACTGGCAGGGGCGGCGCTCCACTCGCACCGGTTCTATACGAGTGTTTGACGGAAAGTTTCGTTCAAATACCCGTCCTGTGATCACATTTCGCAGGCGGGTGTAGACATAAGGATTGCCTTTCCCGGGTTTGACATGTAAAAACTCTATGACTTCATACAGTTCATTCTCTAAGCGGAGTATCATGCCGTTGGAGATGTCTACGGCCTGTGCCATAGCGCAAATATGGAAAAAACCCCTTGACTAAAAGAGATATGCACCTACAAAGATTTGTTACCTTTGTTATATGTCACAGACTATCACCCAGCAAAATATTACGCGTGGAGGTGCATTCCTCATCAAGACTACATCTGCCCAAAGTGTTTTCATCCCAGAAGAGTGGAACGAAGAGCAGCGTCAGCTTGCACAGCTCTGTGAAGAGTTTCTGGAAAAGGAAATTTACCCTCGGTTAGATGAGATTGATTATGGAGATCCGACCAAGGTCATGCCTGAGCTTCTTCGGAAAGCTGCTGAGCTTGGGTTTCTCGGGCTCACAGTTCCGGAAGAATATGGCGGATTAGGGGCGGATTTCCTGACAGGGATGTTATTCACCGAAAAAATGGGACCTTCTCATTCTTTTGCTGTGGCTCTTCTGGCTCATACTGGTATAGGCACCCTTCCCATATTATATTTTGGTACGCCAGAGCAGAAACGGAAGTACCTCCCCAAAATCGTTTCCGGGGAGCTTTTCGCTGCATACTGTCTCACTGAGCCAGGCTCTGGTTCTGATGCCCTCAGTGCCCGTACGAAAGCTATTCCTTCACCCGATGGAAAAACTTATTACTTGACGGGGCAAAAGATGTGGATTACGAATGGGGGATTCGCTGATCTCTTTACCGTATTTGCGAAAGTAAATGGCGAGCAATTCAGTGCATTTTTAGTAGAACGAAGCTTTCCAGGTGTTTCAGTAGGGGCGGAGGAGAAGAAGATGGGTATTAAAGGTTCCTCCACTCGCCAAGTTTTCTTCCAAGAAACTCCCGTCCCTGCTGAGAATTTCTTGGGAGAGCTGGGTAAGGGTCATGTCATAGCTTTCAATATTCTGAATATAGGCCGAATCAAGCTGGCGGCTGCTACGACTGGTTCAGCTAAGCGCCTTATAGATATTTCCGTCAAGTATGCCAAAGAGCGTCACCAGTTCGGCAGGCCTATCGCCAGCTTCCCTGCTATCCAGCATAAGCTGGCCGACATGGCGATTTACACCTGGGCATGTGAAACTGCGACTTACAGAGCCTCGGCAGACATTCAGGCTTATGAAAAATTTCTCCTTGAGAAAGGCGAGCCTTATGAAAAAGCACTCTTGGGGGCTGCTCAAGAATATGCCGCTGAGTGTGCTATGCTCAAAGTTTTCGGCTCAGAGGTGCTGGACTATGTCGTAGATGAGGCCGTACAGATTCATGGTGGATATGGCTATTCGGCTGAATATCCTGTGGAGAGAGCCTACAGAGATAGCCGCATCAATCGCATTTATGAGGGGACCAACGAAATCAATCGCATGCTGAGTGTGGATTATATCCTACGCAAAGCGATGAAGGGCGAATTAGACCTTTTGAGCGCAGCGATGAAGGTTCAAAGTGAGCTTATGAGTATTCCAGAGTTTGGCGAACCTAACGGAGAGTTTCTCGCTACGGAGAAGAAAGCTGTAGAAAATCTCAAAAAAGCCATCCTAATGGTAGCTGGATATGCGGCTCAGAAGTATATGCAAAAGCTTGCTGATGAGCAGGAAATTTTGATGGCGATTGCTGACATGCTCATTGACACATATGTAGCCGAATCCATGCTCCTTCGAACGGAGAAAATAGCGTTGACCCAAGGACAAGCAGCGGCGTCTGATGCCCTAAGTATGACGCAGGCATTCCTCGTGGATGCCCAAGAGCGAGCAACCTCGGCAGGGCGGCGAGCTATCCTTCATGCGGCGCAAGGAGATGAACGAAGGGTTCTCCTCATGGGGCTCAAGCGCTATACTAAGCCTATAGAAGTGGATACCATCGCTTTACGCCGTCATATAGCGGAAAAGCTAATAGAAGCCGAGAAGTACTGTTTTTAAACCTTCTCAAGGGGGAAGGGAGGGATTGCTTATAGGGCGGTTGTCTCATGGTTAGGGTGGCATGCTTTTATATTGCTAATCGTGTGCCAGCATGAGTATTTTGCATGCGACGACCGGGGTAGATTTAGATGATACGCAGGTAGGCTACGCCTACCGATCCACGGAGGAGCTTCGTTTAGCGTACCTCCTGTTTCGCCTCCTCAGACATGGAACCATGGTCAAGGCTGCTAATAAGTTGGGTGAAAAAGCTTTGAAATGGGGGCTTCCTGTGCATGGTCTATTGCGGAGTACGCTTGGTCGTCTATTTCTCGGTGGAGAGAGCTTGAAGGAAACGCTACCAGTGCTCAATCGCCTGCGGCAATATGGGGTGACGGCGATGTTAGATTATGCAGTAGAGGCCTCTCAAGAGCCAGAGGCACAAGAACGGACTGTACAGGAATACGTACAAATGATAGAGTTCGCTGGCGCTCATCCCGAGCTCGTGAGCCATGTAGCTATCAAACTTACGGCGATAGCGTCCCCTCTCTTGTGGGAGCGGCTTAGTCAAGGGGGGAGGCTATCTGCACCTCTTCTCGCCGAGGAAAAGCGCTTTCATGAACGGTTCAGCTACCTTATGCAGGTCGCTGAGCAGCATCAAGTCCCTCTCATGATAGATGCCGAAGAGAGTTGGATACAACCTGCCATAGATGCTATCGCAGAGCGATACATGCCAATAGTCAATCGGAATGGAAAAGTGCTTCTTTACACCACTATTCAAATGTATCGGCGGGATCGGCTGGCTTACTTGGAAAGGCTACTTGGAGCCGACTATATGATAGGTATAAAGCTTGTAAGAGGGGCATATGTGGAAAAAGAGCGACAACGAGCGCGGCTCTATGGCTATCCTGACCCGATCCATCCTACGAAAGCCGCTACGGATATAGCCTATGATCAAGCTCTCATGATGTGCTTAGAGAACATAGAGCGAGTAGCTCTGTGTGTGGCTACCCATAATCGGAATAGCTGTATGAAAGCTGTGCAATATGCCATCCTCAAGGAATGGGCTCCCAATCATCCACACCTCTCCTTTTCTCAGCTGTATGGAATGGCCGATCCCCTGTCATTTGGCTTAGCTAAGGCAGGCTTTCGTGTAATAAAATATGTTCCGTACGGTCCGATTGACCAGGCTTTTCCCTACCTCTCTAGGAGGGCTGAGGAAAATTCCAGCTTATCCGACCAAAGTGGGCGTGAGTTGCGCTGGGTGTCTGAGGAACTGGCTCGCCGTAAATCGAAAGGGTAAGACTTTATCCTGCACTAAGTTTTGCTAAGAGATCAAGTTTCTCGTTTAGAGCAATTTGCTCTGCAAAACTCTTAACGCGAAACTGCGTCGGTGGAGTGGCGATAGCCCAAATGTTTGAATTGCCTTCCGATGCTCTGGCGTCGGGTAGCCTTTGTTTTTATTCCAGGCGTAGACTGGGTACTTGTTATGAAGATGCAACATAAGCCTGTCTCGGATCAGTTTGGCTACTATTGAAGCAGCTGCGATTTCTGGAAACTGTTTATCGCCATGCGTGTGGGGCTCTGCTATGTCTCGCAAAGCTGGTGGCACGAAAGGACCATCTATTCGTATTTTATCTGGCTTGATCAAGAGGCTGTCTACGGCTTCTTCCATTGCTTGTAAGGTGGCTTGTAGAATATTGAGGGTATCTATAGCTTCGGGCCCTCTCATCCCTACACCTATAATTGCATTCTTTTCTAAGAGGGTCTCAAATACTCGGAGGCGCTGGTTAGGAGTGAGCATTTTGCTGTCTCTCAGAAGTGGATGAAAGAACCCCTCTGGCAGGATCACCGCAGCAGCCACTACAGGACCCGCTAAACAGCCGCGTCCAGCTTCATCTATGCCAGCTATTCGATGAGCCACTTTACAAAGTTTGCTTTCTCCTACCTTTGAGGCATGGAGCCCAAGCCACCTTCGGTCTCCTATACTGTGCTAACTGAAATGGTTTTCCCCCATCATGCTAATGCTTTGGGAAATCTAATGGGGGGGCAGCTTCTCTACTGGATGGATGTGGCTGCTGCCATAGCTGCCTATAGGCATTCTCAGCGCGTATGCGTGACTGCGGCAGTGGATTATGTAAGCTTCCGTTCGGCGATAAAAGTGGGCGAGCTTTTGACCATAGAAGCCTATGTAACGCGGGCTTTTCATACTTCTATGGAGGTTTATCTCAAGGTTTTCGCTCAGAGCCTTCCTTCTAATGAAAAGCGTTTGTCTAATGAAGCCTATTACACCTTTGTAGCGATAGATCAGAGTGGTTGCCCGATACCTGTACCGCCGGTCGATCCTCAAACGGAAGAGGAAAAGAGGCAGTACGAAGGGGCTTTGCGCCGTCGCGAAATGCGTTTGATTATGGCGGGAAAGTTAGATCCTGAGAAAGCTTCCACCCTCAAGCTTACCTAAGATGGAGGGCATTCGCACGCTTATAGAGGCTGCATGGGAGGAACCATCCCTTCTCTCACAGTCTGCTTACCGAGAGGCAGTAGAGATGGCTATCGCAGAGCTGGATGGGGGGCGGTTGCGATGTGCTACTCGTAGGGCTGACGGTGAGTGGGAGGTCCATAGCTGGGTAAAAGCAGCTATTCTGCTTTACTTTCGCTTACGGAAGGTAGAGCGGCTCTCAGCGGGCGATATCTCATTTCATGATAAAGTACCTGTGAAGACTGTCTATCCAGCCGATGTTCGGGTCGTTCCGCCTGGTATAGCTCGGTATGGCAGCTATTTAGGTGCAGGGGTGGTTCTGATGCCAGGCTATGTGAATATCGGGGCTTATGTTGGGGAGGGGACCATGATAGATACCTGGGCGACGGTGGGTTCCTGCGCGCAGATAGGGAAGGGGGTCCATATAAGTGGAGGGGTGGGAATCGGAGGCGTCTTAGAGCCCCCGCAAGCCCGCCCTGTGATCATAGAAGATGGTGCATTTATCGGTAGCAGAGCTATCGTCGTGGAGGGCGTCCATATAGGTGAAAAGGCTGTTATTGGGGCGGGGACTATCCTTACGGCGAGCATTCCAGTGATTGATGTAACGGGGGCCGAAGCTCGGGAGTACAGAGGGTATGTTCCACCCCGAGCCGTCGTGATCAGTGGCATGCGAGAAAAGACATTTCCAGCAGGGCGATATCAAGTACCTTGCGCACTGATTATTGGTTGGCGGAAAGCCGAGCATGACGAAAAACTGGCACTCAATGCTCTCCTTCGTGAGATGGCTGTTCCTGTGTAGTTTTTTATGGGCTCAGAAAGGAATAGGGCTTTCATTTCGAGGCTGCTTCAACTATACCACAGAGAAGGGAGAGCCTGTACCAGCGGGCTGGTTTTCTAATGCGGCTGTGGGGCTTCATGGAAAAAATTACTGGTGGGGGGCTGGATGGGAAGCTTCGCTTTTGTGGATCTACAAGGGGGCTTCATCAGAGCCTCAACTACCTTTGATTAACCGGGATTTTCGTTCTGGGCAGGTTACAGCGTATAAAGCGGTAGAAGCTGGTTTCCGTTTCGGGCCCCGCTGGCGAGTTTTTTACCCAAAAACTGGCTTGACAGTAGGGTATCGGTATCAGCAACAAGGCCTATCCCTTTCTCCTACTCGCTCTGTGAATCCATGGTATGCCTTTCTCCCGCTTGGTTTGACCATAGAGCTGCCTGTACAGTTTGGAACGACTGGCTTGAGTGGGTACTATGAGGTGGGGCTCTCTAACCTTCTCAAGCGTCCAGCGACGGCGAGCGGAGTCTACGAGGGTGCAAAGCTACGCTGTATAACTTTTGAGATTCATGTTACATGGGGAGAAACTCGTTGAGTTTAGGTTATCTTTGCCGTATGGAGATTCTTGAGCGGCTAAACACAGAGTTGCGGACTCAGGCTCTCCTGATAGGCGGGATGGAACTTCTAGGGTGGGATCAGGAGGTTTGTATGCCTATCGGAGGAACGCCTTTTCGAGCCGCTTTGCAAGGGACCCTCGCCAGTATAATTCATCAGCGCGTCATAGAAAAAGTTCTTCCTCTTCTGAGGGAAGCTTATGCTCTTCCCAGCATAGATGAGCGTACTCGGGCAGATATTGGCCTGCTATTAGAAGAGGCGGAGGTAGCTGAGAAGCTTCCTGCGGATCTTGTGAGGGCCTTCTCAGAAGCAGCCAGCTATGCCCAGCGTGCCTGGGCAGATGCAAAGAGCCGTTCGGATTTTGAGAGTTTTCGCCCGCACTTAGAGAAACTTGTTTATCTTTCGCGTGAAAAAGCTGAGGCGCTCGGATATCAGCATGAACCGTATGAGGCTTTACTACGGCTTTTTGAGCGCAGCATAACTCCTGTAGACATAGAACGGCTATTTGCGGAGCTTCGCCCATTTTTGGTGGAGACAGTGCGTCTCTGCCAGGAAAGTCCTATCGGGGAGTCTGTATATCCTCCTCTTACGATGCCTGCTTCTCAGCAAAGAGCACTTATCCAGTCGGTAGTGAGCCAGTTAGGATATGATCTGACGCGCGGGCGGATTGATGAGTCTCTTCACCCTTTTTGTACTGGTATAGCGCCAGACGATGTAAGGATTACGATTCGCATCAATGAAGGAGACCTTACGACTGCCCTCACAGCTGCGCTTCATGAGATGGGACATGCTCTTTATGAGCAGGGATTGGCGAGAGAGCCTATGGGATGGCCCATCACCCAGTCTGCTTCGCTTAGCGTACATGAGTCGCAATCCCGCTTTTGGGAAAATCATGTAGGGACCTCTGTAGAGTTTTGGACTTATCTGTATGAAAAAGTATTTCCTTCATTTGCCCCGGGATGGTTGTCTGCATACACTCCCCTTTCTCTGGCTCGTCGGGTGAATAAGATTCAACCTGGCCTCATCCGCATAGAATCAGATGAGGTGAGCTACCACCTGCACATCCTGCTACGATTTGAGCTTGAGCGGGCGCTTATCAATGGGGATCTGAGCGTGCGAGATCTCCCCGCAGCATGGAATGATAAAGTGGCCGAATATCTCAATCTCACAGTTCCGAATGATGCTTACGGTGTCCTGCAGGATATTCACTGGTCGATGGGCAGTTTTGGTTATTTTCCCACTTACTCGCTTGGGAGTTTTTTAGCTGCCCAACTCAGTGAAGCTCTGACTTCCGCATATCCTGATTGGACTGAACGGCTGAAAGAAGGGGACGGTAGTATGCCATTGCTGTGGATGCGCACGCATGTACATGCTCATGGAGCGCGGTATCGTACGCAGGAGCTGTGCGAGAAAGCTACGGGGGCTCCTCTTTCTGCCCAACCTTTTATTCGGTATACTCGGTGGAAAGTGGCTCATTTGTACGAGGGGCTCGCCATTCCCGTGTGAAGTCTGCCTCTGTCGTCTCTCGACTCCTTCGCCTCCTCGTATCTCAGAAAGGGCTTTTCTGGGTAGCTCTTCTCCTGGTTACGCTTTCTTCCCTATTTCAGCCGCTGCGCCCTTACCTCTACCGTTATGTGATTGATCATCCGCTACGAGATAGAGATGCTCAGGCGCTTCTGATATGGGGAGGAGTGTTGGTCGGGATGGTCTTTTTACATGCACTTGTACAGCGGGGGCAAACTGTTTTCACCCAAAAGCTTGCTTGGGCCGTTTCACGCGCTCTGCGTCGCGCCTTATTTGCGAAAGTATTGCGTTTATCCATCCCTTCTCTGGAAAAGTATCCTTCAGGAATTCTCTATACTCGCACACTGACAGATACTCAGACCCTCCAAAGTACGCTTGCCGAAACTTTTCTGGTCATAGCAGGGGAGATTTTGCAGCTCATCTTCTTGATAGGGCTCATGCTGTTTGTAGATGTAAAGCTTACGGCTGTTACGCTCCTGGTAATGCCCTTAGGACTATGGGCTTCCCGATATTTTTCTCAAAAGATTCGGGAAAGCTTTTCTCGGGTTCGTTTGTATATCGCTCGCATGAATGGCTATTTGCAGGAGGTATTTCAAAGTCGGGAGCTTACGGAAAGTGTGGGAGCTGAACCGTCTCTATGGCGTCGTTTTCTTCGCCTAAATCGCCTTTACTACCTCAGCTATCGAAGGGTAATAGGGTATTTTGCCTGGTTCTTCCCCACTATGGAAATCGTGACTCTGATTGGATTGAGTGGAGTGTTGCTCTTTGGGGGGTATCTGGTTTATCAGGGGGAGACGACTGTGGGGAGTCTGGTGGCCTTTACGTTATATCAGCAGCTCTTTTTTCGCCCCTTTCGTATAATAGCCGACCAGGTGAATAGCCTTCAAATGGGCCTTGTCAGCGCTGACCGCATATTTCGTCTATTGGATCAGCCTACAGAAGAGAAGAGCTCTGGACAGCGGCCGTCGCTTACTTTTCCTTTTACTCTGGAAATAGAACAGCTGAGTTTTGGTTATACCCCTGAGAAAAATGTTATACAAGGGCTGTCTTTGGAGCTAAGGTCTGGCAAAGTTTACGGGATTTCTGCCCCTACGGGTACGGGTAAAAGCACTCTCTTCTATCTCCTCCTTGGTTATTATGAGCCGCAAAGCGGAATAATACGGATTGGGGGAGTGCCCCTCTCAGCATGGGATAAAACTTATCTCCGAGAAGTGATAGCGTATATCCCCCAAGAGCCTGTACTCTTTGAAGGCTCCTTACGAGAAAACCTCACTTTATATGAAGAAATCTCTGATACTCAAATCTGGGAGGCTGCTGAGCGGCTCGGCTTTCTGGAATATGTGCATTCGTGGAGTTTAGATCGAGTGATAGGAGCTGGAGGAGGCGCCCTTTCGGCTGGAGAGCGGCAGTTGATTGCCCTATGGCGAGCGGCGTTGCGCCGCCCAGCTATTTGGATTCTGGATGAACCTACAGCCCATATTGACCCTCAGACAGAAGCTTTCATATATGAAAGGCTGCGCTATTTGGCGAAAGACTCCATCGTCATACTCGTTGCCCACAAGCCTGATGCCCAAGCCTATTGTGATGAAATTATAAAGCTTTCATTTGCTCATGCAGCCTGAGCACTGGGTGGTTTTGCCTACGTATAATGAGGCTGAGAATATTTACGGAATGCTGGATGCCTTACGGCAGCTGCCCTTATCTCTGGGAGTTTTAGTTGTAGATGACAACTCGCCTGATGGCACTGCCGATATTGTTTTAGGCTTCAAGGCACAGCATCCGAACTTTCAGGTTGAGCTTTTGAGACGACCTCAAAAAGAAGGACTTGGACGCGCGTACGAGGCGGGATTTCGGTGGCTTTTAGAGCGAACTTCGGCCTGCTACATCTACGAGATGGACGCAGATTTTAGCCATCCGCCGAGCTACCTTCCTCGTTTGGCTCAGGCGTTAGAAGAGGTAGATATGGTCATAGGCTCGCGCTATGTGCAAGGCATAAATGTGGTCAACTGGCCTCTTAGTCGCATCTTGCTTAGCTATGGAGCAAGCTGGTATGTGCGCATTATCACCGGTATGCCAATCAAGGACCCCACAGCCGGTTTTGTAGGATATCGGCGTGGGCTTTTAGAGAGAATCCTTAGTATTGGCTCGATTCGCTTTCGTGGGTACGCATTTCAGATTGAGATGAAGTACAAAGCCTTTTTAGCAGGGGCTAAGTGGCGAGAAGTACCAATCGTATTTGTGGAAAGGATGGCAGGACGCTCTAAGATGACCCGTCAAGTGATTCAAGAGGCAGTATGGGGCGTGATATGGCTGAGATGGTATCGACGACGAATTCGTACAGCACTTAGACAGCAAGCCAGTTCCATTCAAAATGCGGATTTCGCCAGAGCTCTTTCAAGCGGAGAGTAGCTTCCCACAATAAGAGGTTGGGCTGTAGATTCGCTTCTATCGCGTCAGCCATATCAAGGAGGGTATGCATGCCTATCGCTTTTTGTAGGGGAGTAAGATTGGGGTGCTCTCGGATTAGTATAGCTCCCATGGAGAGGATCTCACTAAGCTGGGGGCTTTTGACCAACTCCTCTATGAAGGGTGCTGGGTCGGTATTGTCATGAAGTAGGCTGCGTAACCAGCTTTGTAGAGCTCGGATGTACGGCTCAAATGAAGGGTCCTTTAGGCGCCGCAGGCGTGCATAGCTCCCCTGGGCCAGCATATAAGTTAGCGCGGGGATAGGTTCGCCAGACAAAGATTCTAACTCTTCTTTTGAAAGAGGGGGAAATCGCCATATTTGGCAGCGAGAGCGCAGAGTTATGGGAAGAATTTCTAACTGCTTTGCTAAGAATATAAAAATCGTCCGGGCTGGAGGCTCTTCAACAACTTTGAGCAGGGCATTGGCTGCTTGCCGGGTGAGCATTTCAGCATGCCAGAACCATATTATGCGCCATGTGGCAGTAGGATTACTGAGACTTAGGATGCTCTGGATGCGACGGACTACTTCTACACTGATAGATAAGCTCAGTCGGCTTCTTCCAGTGGAAGTGGATTTCTGCTCGCTCTGCTTATTTCGCTGTTCTATCAGCGCTTTTTCCCATTCTGATAGGGAGAGGAAAGGGTTCTCTTGCAGATAGGTGCGGAAAAGTTGGACTCCCTCTTCCAGCGACATTTCGCTGGGCAGGGGAGGAACCAGAATAAGGTTGGGGTGGTCTAATCGCATCATGAGCTGGCAGCTTTGACAGGAATTACAAGGGGTCATAGAATCGTTCTCCGCACACAGAAGGGTTTGGCTGATAGCCCATGCGCTGGCAGTTTTGCCGACCCCCTCAGGTCCTACCCATAGTAGAGCGTGAGGAATCTGCCTGCGGTGTAACGCATGCCACTGCGCTTTTATCTTTTCCCCTCGGGGTATGGCTGACCACTGCATCAGCCGAATATCGCTAATCTCAGCCATACTTGATAAGCGCAAGTAATCTTACAGGGGGTAGATTTTGTTTTTTGTGATGTACCTTTGCGACATATATGATTACGACCACGCAACAAGACTACAAAGTTGCTGACATTTCCCTCGCAGAGTGGGGGCGCCGGGAGATTCGCCTTGCAGAAGCGGAGATGCCAGGACTCATGGCTATTCGGGAGCGCTATCGCGATAGTAAGCCTCTAAAAGGTGCTCGTATCGCAGGTTGCCTCCACATGACGATAGAGACGGCCGTATTGATAGAGACCTTGGTTGATTTAGGTGCAGAAGTGCGGTGGTCCTCTTGTAATCCCTTCTCCACTCAGGATCATGCCGCCGCTGCCATAGCAGCTGCAGGCATTCCTGTGTTTGCTTGGAAAGGGCAGACCGAAGAGGAATACTGGTGGTGTATAGAGCAGACGCTATTTTTTGGGAGTAAGGATCGTCCGCTGAATATGATTCTGGATGATGGCGGAGACCTTACTTGGCTGATTATAGAGAAATACCCTGAGTTGGCTAAGAACATTAAGGGCGTTTCGGAAGAAACTACTACAGGGGTTCGTCGCCTTTACGAATATGCTGCTCAGGGCAGGCTACCTTTCCCTGCTATCAATGTCAATGATTCTGTAACCAAGTCTAAATTTGATAACATTTATGGCTGTCGTGAGTCTGCGGTAGATGCGGTGCGCCGAGCTACTGGGATCATGATTGCAGGCAAAACCGTGGTAGTAGCGGGCTATGGAGATGTCGGTGCAGGTACAGCGCAGGCTTTTGCGGGTGCTGGAGCCCAGGTGATTGTGACGGAGATAGACCCTATTTGTGCGCTTCAAGCGGTTATGGATGGCTTTCGCGTAATGAAAATGGATAATGCCGTACCGCTGGCAGACATTATTATTACCGCTACGGGTAACCGTGATGTGGTCGTCGGACGGCATTTCTTGGCTATGAAAGACAAAGCGATTGTAGGAAATATTGGACACTTTGATTTAGAGATTGATGTGGCTTGGCTCAATAAGCATTACGGTCATACCAAATATACTATCAAACCGTATGTAGATGTGTATAACGTAGAGGGGAAAGAGATTATCCTTCTGGCGGAAGGTCGTCTCATGAATCTGGCCTGTGCTGAGGGGCACCCTTCATTTGTAATGTCCTGCTCTTTCTCTAATCAAGTTTTGGCCCAAATAGAGCTGTGGACACGCTCAAGCCAGTATGAAAATAAAGTCTATACCCTTCCTAAGCATTTAGATGAAATGGTAGCGCGGCTCCACTTGAGCAAACTGGGGGCTGAACTGGATGAGCTTACGCCTGAGCAGGCAGCTTACATTGGGGTGCCCATAGAGGGTCCCTACAAGCCTGAATGGTATAGATACTGACATTTATAGGGTAGTTCTTATCCGATCTGGACTTTCATATAGACGTTCGTTAGGGCCATTAGAAACGATAGCGCTAAAATAAATGAGCCTGTTCGCCTCTATCGTGCCAGCATGGGAGATGCTGGCACGAATTCTATTTCATTGTATATCAGGAGGAGGTACGGCCTCTACGGCGTAGCCTATATAATCTTGGGGCTGCAGCTCATCAAAACTAAAGACGCCCCTGCTTAGGGCTTTGAGGACTTCCTCGTAAGCATCAAGTTGGCCAGCTTTTCGACGCAAAGTTTGCCACGCCTCAGCTACGACCTCTGGGTGCGAGGCTAAATCTGCGGCGATTACTTCTGGCTCTGGAATGAGCTGCTGGATGCCTTCGGACAAGCTCTTTATGCCTATCAGGCCGTGTCCCAAAGCTACCCCCAGATTCCGCAAAATGGTCGAATCAGTGAGATCGCGCTGTAAGCGAGAAATAGGGAGCTTTTCTGTGAAAAACCCCCATAGCGCATTAGATAGCCGTAGGTTCCCTTCGGCCAGTTCAAAATGAATGGGGTTGGCTTTGTGGGGCATGGTAGAAGAGCCGATTTGGCCTTCGGCTCGCTGTATACGGAAATAGCCCCGATGGGCATATAGCCAGATATCTTGGGCAAAGTCTATCAGTACGGCCTGTAAGCGTCTGAGGCTATCCCATATTTCCGCCCAGCGTTCATAAGGGAGGATTTGGGTAGTGGGATAGAATCGTCTCAATCCCAACTTTTCCGCCATTTTGTCAAAGAAAGTTTGCCAGTTTATCTCTGGATAGGCTATGCGATGGGCATTTAGATGTCCAACGGCTCCGCCAAGCTTGGCCCAAAAGGGGATTTGTCTCAAGCGCTCATATTCTGAGCGTAGACGTGCCACATACACATATAATTCCTTGCCGAGCGTGGTAGGAGAGGCGGGCTGCCCATGGGTGAAAGCTAACATTACTGTTTCGCGCCATTCGTAGGCTCTCTGGTGTATCACTCGAATGAGCTCTTCTATGGCTGGATACACTACTTGCTCGAGGGCTTCCCTAAGCATGAGCGGCTGGGCGGTATTATTGACATCCTGAGAAGTCAGCCCAAAATGAATAAAAGCCAAAGCTCCATGATACTCGGGGGGGAAAATCGCACTCCATCGCTGGCGCAGAAAGTACTCTATGGCTTTGACATCATGACGTGTGCGCCTTTCTATTTCCCGCAGCTCTGATAATACAGTATTATCAAATGGCGTGAAAGCTTCTTCAAGCCTCTCTAAGAGGGAGGGGGGTAGATTTTGTAGAGGGGGGAGGGGTAGCTCAGCCAGCATTCTAAAGTAGAGGGTCTCAACAATTAGCCGATAGCGAAAAAAAGCGGCTTCACTGAGATAGAGGCGAAGGGATTCGGTATATCTCCTATACCTTCCGTCGAGCGGAGAAAGCGCCCACAAATCCTCCATTAGCCTGCTTTTACTGCAAGAGCTCTTCAGCTATGCCCATAGCAGAAAACCCGCCGTCGTGATATAGGGTTTGCATCGTCACCGCTCTCGTAAGATCTGAAAAAAGGACTATGATGAAGTCTGCACACGCTTCTGCGGAAGCGTTCCCCAGTGGGCTCATTTTATTAGCATAATCATACATTGCTTGAAATCCTGAGATACCTGTACCGGCGGTGGTAGGAGTAGGAGATTGGGAGACAATATTTACTCGCACCCCGAGTTCTTTGCCTAAAAAGTAGCCGAACATCCGAGCAATAGATTCCAAGAGGGCCTTGGCATCGGACATGTCCCCGTATTTGGGGAAAACACGCTGTGCTGCTATATAACTCAAAGCTACTATGGAGCCTCCCTTGGCAAAGACGCCTTTTTGACGCCCGATCTGCAGCATCTTATGAAACGATATAGCAGAGACGTCCAGCGTTTTGAAGTAAAATTCATAATCTAGCTCGGGATACGCTTTCCCTTTTCGGACATTAGGCGACATACCGACAGAATGCAGCAAAAAGTCCACTGGTCCGCCAAAATGGTGCAGGGCTTCATCATATAGCTTCTCTATATCGGAAATCTGGGTGAGGTCAGCCGGGACGAGAGGTGCATTTAGCTTCTCAGAGAGGACTTTAGGCTGACCGAGTCTGAGAGCTACAGGTGCATTCGTCAGGAGAAGTTGAGCCCCTTCTTCATAAGCTCGCACAGCTACATGCCAAGCAATGGACTTTTCATCAAGGGCTCCAGTGATTATTCCCTTTTTCCCTTTCAATAAGCCGTAACTCATGTCTCTGATGGTATGATGATTTGTTTTCCTTCCACTCGAATGAATCCAGCCTCAGCGAGACGATGGAGAAAATAGGTCATATTACTGCCAGGCAGATCATTCTTGATAGAAATGCCCATTTTCTGGATCATTTGCCGCAGTTCTGATATAGATAGGCTGGGCTGAGGCAGACTTCTGATCGCATTTAGAATACGAGCGTAGACTTGAATGTGCTTTGTAGTGGCTCGCCCTTTTCGCTTGAAGAGTCGAGCTAAGTCCTCGTCTGAAAGCTTGATCTCTCCAGAGGGGGGAGATTGGAGAATGGAGGATGAGGCTTCTTTCTTTTCTGGGGAAACCAACCGAGAGGAGGAAGACTCGGTGGCAGGCGGTCCTGTAAGGCTAAGCTCTGGTGAAATCATGTTCTCACTTTCCATGGGGGAGGAGCTCATTGAGGCGGCGCTTGGTTCTCGATAATCTTCGGCTAAGATATGCGTGCAATTGAGCCCTCGCTCTCGCAAAAACTGGACAAGCCCCTCCCAGATTGGATGGTGAGACCCGACGAATATAGCTCGGCGATAGCGCCCTTCTCGGCGCCCCAGCTCATAGCACACCCGTTTGAGAATATATAGATGAAGATCATCCTCATACCGGGGCAAAAGAACATTCTTCGCAGAGAAATCTCGTCTAAGCTTGAAGGAATGGTTGACCTTGTCTTTGTAGAAAAACCATATTTCTAATCGCTTGTGATTCTCTAAAAACGAAAAGTCATACTTGGCTCCTTCGCGTAGAGCATCTCCGTCTATTACAACCAGGGTACGCTTCTTTTTGCCCGAAGAGTGGGGCGCCATGGGGCAAAGTTAGAAAGTTTCGTAGCCTAAACTCTTTAAGTATAAGCGAGAGTGGCGCCATTTGGGGGCGACTTTCACATACAGCTCTAAATGGACAGGTTTACCTACAAGCTGCTGAATCTTTTGCCGAGCCTCTATGCCTATTTTCTTTATCATGCGACCTTTGGCTCCTATAACTATAAGTTTATGAGACTCCTTCTCCACATAAATAGTTGCATATATAAAATCCCGCTCAGGTGTTTCTTTATATGTCTCAATCTGTACTTCGGTGCCATAGGGCACCTCTTCTTGAAGGTGCGTATAGATGGTTTCTCTCAAAATTTCCTCTACAAAAAATCGCGTAGGCAGATAACTCAACTCCTCTGATGGGTATAAAAATGGAGATTCTGGCAAAAATCTGGCTACCGTGTCTAAAAAAGGGATTGTAGGTTTGTCAAAAGATACGTCTATCCATTCTTTGAATGGATAGGCCTGGAGTTGAGACTGAAGTTCGGCGGTTCGAGATTGGCGCTCTGAAGGAGGGAGCGTATCCCCCTGAGAAAATGCTCCTATTAGCGCTTTGGCTTTAAGGAGGTGCGTTTCTACCTCAGAAGGAAGGGGAGAAAGCGATTGTTTTAGAGACAATACCCATACTTGCACATCCGAGTTTTTCATAGCGGAAAGGCTTCGCTGCATCAGCGCTTTATGCCATCGGTTTTTAGGAAGGGTAACCCAGCCAGGTGTATCTATGAAGATGTATTGAATGTCGTCTCGGGTAAGTATGCCAGGAATGTTGTGGCGGGTAGTTTGAGGTTTGGGGGTGATGGCGGCTAGCTTGTGCTGGACTAACCGATTGAAGAGAGAAGATTTTCCTGCATTTGGAAAGCCCAGAAGGGCGATGAATCCAGCTTTACTCACCGAAAATCTCCCGAAGTTTAGCTTCCAAGGAGGCGCCGCGCAAACCTTTGGCAGCGATTTTACCCTCGGGATCTACAAGTACAGTGAATGGAATCCCTGATACCCGATACAGTTGAGCCCCTGCGCTTTGCCAGCCTTTAAGATCGCTCACATGAATCCAAGAAAGATTGTCTGTCTTTATAGCCTGCAGCCACGCCTCTTTATTTGTATCCAGACTGACGCCGAAAATATCAAATCCTTTGGGATTATATTTTTGATATAAGCGAACTACATTCGGATTTTCTATGCGGCAGGGGCGGCACCAGCTTGCCCAGAAGTCTACCAGCACCCATTTACCTCTCAGCTCAGAGAGTCGTCGGATTTTTCCATCTGGATCGGGGAGGGCTATATCAGGCGCAGGGCGCCCTCGGCGAAGCGCCCCCTCGGCCTGCAGAAACTGCTCCAGCTGTCCTCTACGAGGATCTGATGGAGCCGCCCGTAGAAACTTTTCTGCGGCGAATAGCATCGTCTCGCTGAGCTGAAATCGCTGAGCTATATCTATTAAGCTTATCCATAAGCTTGGATGGAGATCAGAAGGGAGCTTCTGTGCCCAAGCTTCGGCGTATTTCTGTACAGAATCTTCTGGAAGTAACCCAAGAGCGTTTTGCCAGAAAGCCTGTAAACGAAAGAAAGATTCTGGTATCTGGGAAATAAGAGGATTATCTAAGCTAATATTATCCCAGAAGCTTCTCAGAAGTTCTGACCATAGGGCTTGAGGCGACAGTCCTGGGGGGACGGGTTTAGGCGTACGAAAGAGCTGTCCATACAATCGTACGGCGAGATAGGGGCTTTTTTCCGTCTGCCTAAGAAGTTGATCTATTTGTTGCTGGATGGGAGCTCGTTGTTCAGGGGCGGTTTGATTAGATTGTTGATAGAGCTTGCTTATCTCGCGACGGAAAGCCAATAAGGCCTGATTTTCGGGGCTATTTTCGTAGGTGTAATTTTGAAATAACTGGTTTAGATTCCCTTTAATGAGGGGTTTTTCTTTACCATTCAGCCAAACAATATCCCCCTCCTGTGGAGAAAGCCCCCATAAATATACGCCTGGGGGCACCTCACCTCGGATGACGAATTTACTTCCTTCTACTTTTCCGCCTGATACCCGTTCCCAGCGGCCGGCATTCCACTTGAATAGATAGATAGAGTCGCGAGTAAGCCCTTCTATCTCCCCTGTGAGTAGAGCTGGTTGAGACTGACAAGCGCTGGCTAAAAGGATGAAAAGCCATACTGGCCATTTACACCCGAGGCACTTTGGCATAGGGTGAAGGTACGCTTTCTCTTTGGAGTGCTGCGAGAATGCCCCAGTGTAGATAGACTAAGGCTGCCATGTGCCCATGATCCATGAAATTGTTGATAAATCCATGTAGATAGTAGGAAAGGAGAGGTAGAATGATTAAAGCGACTTCCCACCTTTTGGTGGCATTATTTTCTCGCCAGAGGTAGCCTAACCCAATCCCTACTGTAGACAAATAGATGCCCAGTAAGAGTATTAGGCCAGGTAATCCCATTTCAGAGGCGGCTGTTAGGTATTCACTATGAGCGCCGCCGATTTCGCCCATCTCCACACTAATAGAAGTGCGGGTGATGCTGCGCTGATAAGCAGAATACTCCTGTGAGAATGTATTAGCCCCAAAGCCTACTATGGGGCGCTCTTGAATCATTTGCAGGGCGGAAAACCAGCGGTTAATCCGTTCCATGTTTGAGGGATTCTTTTGCACATCAAAGCTAGATACAAAATGCTCGCCTACTTCGCCTATTTTTTGCTTGGCTTGAAGTTGAAGAATCTCAGGATTATAAGTTAGGAGGAAAATACCAGAGGCAAGTAAGGTTAGGCTCAGACCGCTCATGATTGCGAACCTACCGATGGGCGATAGCCGACGCAGTTGCTCCATGATGAGCCAGAGGGATAAGGCAGCGAGGGCGCTTAGCCAGCCTCCCCGACTGTAGCTAAGAAGTAAAGCGGCCCCAGATACTCCCACACCCAGAATGCTGAGTAAACCCGGTCGGAGAAAAGCTGCCACTACACTCCCCGTAAAAAACCACGCGCTATAGGCCCCATATACTGTATGTTCTCGCATAAAAGGGCTAATAGCTTCATTTACCATAGCCCGAGTTCCTCCCAAGTTTAGGTGTCTTAGAACACAAATTCCCATCACCAGAATGCCTGATAGGGAAATTACCCGCCAGTAAGCCTGCGTAGGAGAGCTTTCCCCTTTCATCCATAGAAAAGACCCTACACTAAATGCCAGGAAGTATGCACTTTGGCTTAGCCAGAACTTGAAGGAAATCAGAGTATCCGCCGAGAAAAGTACGCCTATCCCCATCCACAGGAGATATAAAATGATCCACCGCATGATACCAGCTTGCCAGACAGAACTTATAGATCGAGGAGAGAATAGAAGATACACTATCACTGCACTGCCGATTAGCCCAGCGAAGGCGTCTGTAGGTAAGGAAAGCGTAAAAGTTCTCCATTCCGAGATTTCTATAGTCCAAGGAATACCGGCTACTAAAAATAGCCAGGCCGTACGCCTACTAATTGGCAAGGCTAAAAGCGCAGCGCCAAACAGACCCAAGGTAAGGAGAAGTACAAGATTTTCGTAAAAGCTATCTTGCATGTATCAGCGGATAATGAGCCTCTACTTCTCCAGCGGCTATTTCTTGGAGCCTTCGCCTAAGAAGCTGACGCTTTAGAGGGGAGAGGTAGTCTATGAAGAGTTGGCCTATAAGGTGATCATATTCATGTTGAAAAATCCGAGCCACAATACCAGAGAGCAGGAGACGGTGGAAACGAAAGGATTCGTCATAAAACTCTACTTCCACTGTAGAAGGGCGATATACACGCTCACGAATGCCCGGGATGCTCAGGCAGCCTTCTTCATGAGCTGTACAGGAGGCTCCTGCGGTGACAATGCGGGGATTGATAAATGCGCCTTTGAATGGCGCTTCCTCTGGTGGTTGGAGTTCATGAGCATCTATTACGAAAACCTGCTTAGAGACGCCTATTTGCGGGGCTGCCAAGCCTACCCCATCAGCGTTATACATAGTATCCCAGAGATCTGCGAGGAGAGCGGGCAGGTCGGGGTCCTCGGGCGAGACAGGCTCGGCTCGGCGCCGCAATACGGGCGAGCCATACAAGACTATCGGCCGAATCACACGCGTGGGCGAAGAAGATAGTTTTCCAGCAAGATAGCGGCAGCAAGCTTATCCATCGTAGCTTTTTGCTGGCGCACATGGCGAGGAAGCTGCTTCACATAGTAACTTGCTGCTTGGGTGCTTAGGCGCTCCTCTACCAGCTCTACGACTAAGCTGGGGTAGTGTCGCTTTATTCTTTCATAAAGCTGCTCTACCGGAGCAGTCATGTCAGTAGGACGCCCATCTAAGCGTTTGGGATATCCGATAATCACCTTCTCCACTTCGGGAAGTAGCGTAGAGAGATAAGTCCATAGGTTGGCCGTTTCTATGCCAGCTAAGGGCAGAGCGACTCGTTTCGTAGGGTCGGTCCATGCCAGTCCTGTACGCCGCAAGCCATAGTCAATCGCTAAAATACGCCCCATTTGTGCAAAAATACGACCCCTCGGGCGGGTAGAGAATATTCTACCTTTGGATCATGGAAGCGGCATATATCGTTGGAGGGCTGCGGAGTCCGTTTGGACGCTATGGGGGAAAGCTGTCCTCTATCCGTCCAGACGACCTTATCGCTCTACTTATTAGAGCACTTGTTGAGCGCTTCCCGCAGATACCCAGTGAGGCATATGATGAAGTTATTCTCGGAGCTGCGAACCAGGCTGGCGAAGATAATCGAAATGTAGCCCGAATGGCTGTTTTGTTAGCAGGGCTTCCTGTGGAAGTGCCTGGGGTCACGGTCAATCGGCTCTGTGCCTCGGGCTTAGAGGCAGTCATACAAGGGGCGCGTGCTATACGGGTGGGAGAGGCAGAACTTGTGCTGGTCGGGGGGGTGGAGTCTATGAGCCGAGCGCCTTTCGTCCTGCCTAAAGCAGAAACGGCTTTTTCCAGAAATGCAGAAATCTACGATACTACTATCGGATGGCGTTTCATTAATCCCCGACTGGCTGCCCAATATCCTCCATACAGCATGGGCGAAACAGCCGAGAATGTCGCCGAAAAGTATCACATCTCGCGAGAAGCCCAAGACGCCTATGCGTTTCGTTCACAGCAGCTTTATGCTATGGCGAAATCAAAAGGATTCTTCACAGAGGAGCTTTGGCCTATACCTCTTCCAGACGGGCATCTCTTTACTGAGGACGAACATCCTCGGCCAGACACTACGCTTGACAAGCTGGCTAAACTCAAGCCAGCTTTCCGGGCAGGAGGTACTGTGACGGCAGGCAACTCTTCTGGCATCAATGATGGAGGCGCTATTCTGCTATTGGCCAGCGAGAGGGCTCTGAAAACATATGAACTGACTCCCCTGGCTCGGATTGTGGGGGCCAGTACGGCAGGGGTGGACCCTTCTTATATGGGTATTGGTCCCGTTCCTGCTACACAGAAGCTTCTCAGGCGATTGCAGATCCCCTTGACAGAGATTGATTTGATAGAGTTAAACGAAGCCTTTGCAGCTCAGGTGCTAGCGTGCATCAAGCTGTTAGAAATAGACGAATCCCGCCTAAACGTGCATGGAGGCGCTATTGCAATTGGTCATCCTTTGGGGGCGACTGGAGCGCGATTAGTTTTGACTTTGACTCGGAGCCTTCATGCTTACCAAAAGAAATATGGGTTGGCTACTTTATGTGTGGGGGTAGGGCAGGGCGTTAGCCTACTAATCGAAAGGGTCTGATACATCAAGCGAAAGCTGTACCTTCGCTTGCCTATGTCCTACCGTACGGAGTACGACACACTCGGAGAGGTTCAAGTACCGGCCGATAAGCTCTGGGGGGCTCAGACACAGCGGTCATTGGAAAACTTCCGAATAGGGGGGCATCGGATGCCGAAAGAAGTGATTTACGCTCTCACTGTGGCCAAAAAAGCCGCAGCTTTAGTGAATGCAGAATTAGGCGTTTTGCCTGCTGATAAGGCTCAAATCATAGCCGAAGTATGCGATGAGATACTAACAGGAAAGTTAGATGAGCACTTTCCTTTGGTAGTCTGGCAAACGGGGTCGGGTACCCAATCCAACATGAATGTGAACGAAGTGATTGCCAATAGAGCTAACCAAAAGTTGGGTCACCCTTTGGGGGCGAAGAAGCCTATCCACCCTAATGACGATGTAAACCGCTCTCAATCTTCAAATGATGTTTTCCCTACGGCCATGCATATCGCAGCATATACCGCCGTCGTAGAAAAGCTGCTCCCCGCTCTTCGCAAGCTCCACAAAGCCTTGGAGAGCAAAGCTCAGGAGTTCTGGCCTATCATTAAGGTGGGGCGAACTCATCTGATGGATGCAGTGCCGATGCGATTAGGTCAGGAGTTCTCAGGATATGCCCAGCAGGTCGCAGATAGTATGAGAGATATTGAGCGTGTGCTTCCACAGGTGGCAGAGTTGGCTTTGGGGGGAACTGCCGTCGGTACAGGTCTGAATGCGCCCAAGGGGTTCGCCGAAAAAGTCGCTCAGAAGATCGCCGAACTGACAGGGTACCCCTTTGTCTCTGCACCGAATAAGTTTGCGGCATTAGCTTCTCACGATGCACTTGTGGCTTTATCAGGCGCCCTTCGGCGTACAGCCGTAGCCCTCATGAAGATCGCGAATGACATTCGGCTGCTAGGCTCAGGGCCGCGAGCAGGACTCGCAGAGCTTAATCTCCCTGAAAATGAACCTGGCTCTTCTATCATGCCTGGCAAGGTCAATCCTACCCAAAGTGAGGCCATGACCATGGTATGCTGCCAAGTGATCGGCAATGATGTGGCGATTACTTGTGGGGCTTTTCAAGGGCACATGGAGCTAAATGTTTTCAAGCCTTTGATTATTCACAATATTTTGGAATCGGTACGTCTTTTATCGGATGCTTGTCATTCCTTCACGGATAACTGCGTGGTAGGCATAGAACCTAACTTGCCAGCTATTCAGCGTCACTTAGATCGCAGTCTGATGCTTGTTACGGCTCTCAATCCAGTGATTGGATACGAGAAGGCTGCAAAAATCGCCCAAAAGGCTCATAAAGAGGACAAAACGCTCAAAGAAGCTGCCATAGAGCTGGGGTACTTGACAGCAGAAACGTTTGATCAGCACGTGCGTCCGGAAAACATGGTGTGAAAAATGACCCAGCTTCCCCTTAGCTTGTGGGAAGCGGAGCCGATTTTGACTCACCTATCGGCGGTCGCTGACCAGCTCGCCCAGCCATCCTATATTGTGGGTGGATGGGTTCGTGACTTCTTTCTCTCCAATACCTTTTCCGCCTCTATTGATGTGGTCACTGTCGGCAATCCCACTCTTTTTGCGGAGAAATTGGCTGAGCGACTGGGTACTTCCATAGCTGCAGAATATCGCCGCTTTTATGTAGCTGTAGTGAAGTGGGATAAATACGAAATAGAAGTTGTCGCTTCGCGCCGAGAAAGTTATAGCCCAGAATCCCGCAATCCGGCTGTGGAGCCTGCCCCGTTAGAGGAAGATTTTGTGCGGCGGGATTTTACCATCAATGCACTTTATGTGGGGCTACATGCAGAGCAGAAGGCTCATTTGTTGGATCCTTTTGGAGGGATAAAAGACTTACACCGCCGAATTATTCGCACCCCTACCGATCCAGTTCGTACTTTTAGCGATGATCCATTGCGGATGCTCCGGGCTATACGATTTGCTGTACGGTTGGGATTTGAGATAGAACCCCAGACTTATGAAGGCATCCGAAAGGAAGCCCACCGCCTTCAAATCGTTTCCCCCGAGCGTATAACGGAAGAGTTTCACAAAATCCTACTTAGCCCCGACCCTGTACGAGGTCTGCGGCTTCTGTATGACTCTGGGCTATTGAGAGAGTTTTTGCCTGAAGTAGCTGCTCTCGCTGGCACAGAGATGCAGCAGGGCTATGCTCATAAGGACAATTTTGCCCACACCCTCAAGGTGTTAGAACAGCTTTTAGCCCAGCGTCCGAATGCTTCTCTATGGCTGAGATGGGCAGCGCTCCTACATGATATCGGTAAGCCAGAGACCAAGCGATTTGACGAACGGCTCGGCTGGACCTTTCACTTGCATGAAGAGGTTGGCGCTAAGAGGGTCAAGAGTATTTTCCAGCGGCTGCATTTACCCCTGGATGAACGGCTCAGGTACGTGCAGAAGCTAGTTCGGATGCATGGACGACCTATCGGACTTGCTCAGGAGGGGGTGACCGACAGTGCTATCCGGCGCCTGGCGGCCGATGCCGGTGAGGATTTAGAAGACCTTATCCTTCTGTGCCGTAGCGATGTAACGACCAGAAATCCTCACCGGCGCCGACAGTTCCTTAAAAACTTTGACCAAATCATGCAGCGGGTACGAGAAGTGCAGATTAAGGATAGCTTGGCTCGGTTTCAGCCCCCCATTCGCGGCGAGGAGATTATGCAAACCTTCAACTTGCCGCCTGGTGCTATGGTAGGGGCTATTAAGGCTGCTATCCGTCAGGCTATTTTAGATGGGATAATCCCTAATGAGTACCAGGCGGCCCGGGAATACATGCATAAGGTAGCCCCGTACATCTTATCTGGAAAGCCAATTCCAGAGGAGCTTCGCCAGAATACCTAAGATGAATAGCGATAGGGATAGAAGATTGGTACGCCGCATGAAGAGGAGGTTGAAACGGCTTGTTCCAGATAGATGATTTACCCGTGAGGCACGCGGGTCAAATGCTCGCCATATCTTACGCATACTGTGCAAAACATTTTGCTAACTCAAAAGTATCAAAATATTTGCACCATATGGTGTGATTAGCTCTGTGAGGGGGACTGACGGACCTTTTCTGGTGTCCAGGGAATCTCACGGGCCCCTAGCCGATGGGTGAGATGACGACCGAGTACAAAAAACCAGTCGCTGAGGCGATTGAGATATTCAATGAATAGTGGGTTGACTGGCTCTTGAGCGTTGAGAGCTACTACTCGTCTTTCTGCTCGGCGGCAGACCGTCCGAGCTAAATGAGCGTAGGCTTCTGCTTCGCAGCTTCCGGGTAATATGAAATGCCTCATAGGAGGGATTTCGCTCTGTCGCTGATCAATGTCGGTTTCCAACCATCGTATCTCTTCGGCGTCCAGTATAGGTAGAGGAAGGGGTTTCTCTGAGCGTCCGGCTGCGAGGTGTGACCCTATGGTAAAAAGCGCCCACTGAATTCGCCGCAAGGCCTCCTGCTCTGGGGGAGCTACTTTTTGACATAATACTCCAACGACTGCGTTCAGCTCATCTAAGGTACCATAGGCTTCTATCCGAATATCAGATTTGGAGACTCGCCCACCGCCTAAGAGGCCGGTTTCCCCTTTATCTCCTGTCTTGGTGTAAATCTTCATAATGAGGCGAAAGTAGGCTAAAACTGGCATGTAAATATTTTCGTTCTGGGCTCAGCTTGAGAACGATTAAGAGATTGGGATTGGGGTGCCATCTAAGGTCCCCTACTACGCCCTGGGGAGCACCATAGGCCTCGGTGTAAGCGCTCTTGAGTAGTTGGTAGAGCTGAGTCATCTGAGCAAAGCTATCCGCCTCCCACAGAAGTGCAATAGAGCGAATCGTTTCAGCTCGGGCATAATATTCCACCCAAAACTTGCCTCCCATAGGCGAAGCATATAAAAACGTGTATCCCATAGAATCCTCATAGTAGGGGGAGATTTCGGCCTGCTTTGCTTCATAGATGGGGTGCCCGAGTAGACTAAAGCGCTTTATGGGCGTGTCAGCAGCGTATTCCCACCATTCAGGCGGCTGAGAGGGAGGGCTATCTCTACAGGCAGGCGAGGTGAAAAAAACGCCTATTGCCACCCAGAATAGCTTAGAAGAGGATGTATCTCTGGTTAGGACCGCTGACACAGAGAGGGGGAATGTACTTTCATTTTCCCCGCAAACTCCTCGGGAGATATAAAATGTGGCTTGCCTAAACCGATTCCCATACCCACGATTCTCCTCGGAAAGAAGCCTCTATGCGAGTCGGACTGTCATGAGGACGGGCTACTCCGATGATTTGAGCGGGGATATTATAAGCTGAAGCAAGGCTGATTAGCTCCTCAGCAACGGCCGGGAACACATACAGTTCTATTCGGTGCCCCATATTCAGCACTTCAAAGAGGTCTGGCCAAGGTCGTCGCCCCTCCAATAAACTAAATACGGGTGGCAGTTCAAAGAAGTTCTCCTTCCGAATGAGTGTATAGGGGAGATACTTTATGGCTTTCCTTTGTCCGCCCCCGGTGCAGTGAATCACTGCATATATCGCTTGGCGATAATGTGCATAAACCTGTCTGAGATACGGCAGGTAAGTGCGAGTAGGGGCAGTGAGGAGGTCACCTAATGTATATTCTCCTACCTTATCAGATAGGTGGAAATGACCTTGATAAGGTGTCGGAAGTTCGGGAGCGACAGTCTCTGGATAAGAGCGTTGGTAGTCGGGCGAAAGTAGTAAATGGCGCATAGCTGTAATGCCATTGCAGCCGATCCCACTATTGTAGGTCGTTTCATAAGTCGTCTGCCCGAAGCTGGCGAGACCTATTATCCAGGCTTCTTTATCTGGGCGACGCAGGGGAATGAGATGAGCTGCGGGAACTCGGGCGGCGACGGTAGCTTCCAAACCTATGGTACGTACCACGTCGGGCATATCCGCCGTTTCGCCCCCTGCTATCTGAGCTGAGATACCCATATGATTCAGGTTTTGGGTAAAAGCTCTTACTCCATCTATGATTGCTTCTACTATGGTATCGGGTATGTGAAAGGGATTTCTGGTGATGGTAGTAGAAAATACAAATCCTTCGGTAATTCCACTACATGCCATGTCATCCGTATTCATCACGAGGGCATCTTGGGCTAAATGGTGCCATACTTGGGGATTATTTCGTTCTCGCCACCATAAGTAGGCCAAAATACCTTTGGTACCCACGCCATCCGCGTGTAAAGCAAATCGGTATGTGGGATCGCCCGCTATGTCAGGTAGTATGGTTGTAAAGTAGTCTGCAGCATGATGTTTTGCCAAGTAGCTTTTATGAGCGGAGACGCCCAGGCTGCGGTACCAGTCGGTGGTCATCTACCGGCAGCAAGGTAATACAAAAGCTTTGAAACCTCGCCTTAGTGAGGAAGCGTGAGATTAATAGGCAGTCTATCTTCTTACAACAAGAAAAGCCCCCCCTAACCAAAGGGGGGGCTTTATGTAGCTTCTCAGGGTGGCTTTTTGGCTTAGAAGTCCATATCGCCGCCGCTTGGACGGGCTGGGGCTTTTTCTTCTTCAGGCTCTTCTACGACTACGCATTCGGTGGTGAGGAGGAGCGAAGCGATAGAGGCAGCATTTTCGAGGGCGGTGCGGGCGACTTTGGTAGGGTCTACTACGCCGCTCTGGAAGAGGTTTTCGAACTCTTCCGTACGAGCATTCCAACCGAAGTCGTCTTTGCCTTCTTTGACTTTTTCTACTATGATAGCCCCTTCTCGTCCTGCATTATAGGCTATTTGACGCAGAGGCTCTTCTAATGCTCGACGGACGATGTCTACGCCGATGCCGGTATCGCCTTTGAGGAGTTTGTCGTTGATTCCACCTTTACCAGGGAGGAGAGCAGGTAAGCAGCGCAGATAGGCTACGCCACCACCTGGAACAATACCTTCTTCTACGGCAGCACGGGTGGCATGCAGAGCATCTTCTACCCGAGCCTTTTTCTCTTTCATGGCCACTTCAGTGGCAGCTCCCACGTACAGCACGGCTACGCCGCCAGAGAGCTTGGCAAGGCGCTCTTGAAGTTTCTCTTTGTCGTAGTCGGAAGTGGTGGTTTCTATTTGAGCTTTGATTTGATTAATCCGAGCCTTGATTTTGTCAGGCGACCCTTGACCGCCTACGATGGTTGTATTGTCCTTGTCGATTGTGATCTTCTTGGCTTTCCCAAGATAGTCTAAAGTTGCATGTTCGAGCTTGTAGCCTTGCTCTTCGGAGATGACGGTACCGCCAGTCAGGATAGCTATGTCTTCCAACATAGCTTTGCGACGGTCTCCGAATCCAGGTGCTTTGACAGCTGCGACGCGCAGGGTCCCGCGCAGTTTATTCACAACCAAGGTAGCTAAAGCTTCGCCCTCTACGTCTTCAGCAATGATGAGGAGGGGCTTATTAATACGAACGACCTGTTCAAGGATGGGGAGGAGATCTTTCATGCTGGAGATCTTCTTATCGTGGATGAGGATGAGGGCATCTTCCAGCTCTACGGTCATTTTGTCTGGATTGGTGACGAAATACGGCGAAATGTAGCCGCGGTCAAATTGCATCCCCTCCACGATCTCCAAATAGGTTTCAATGTTGCGAGACTCCTCTACGGTGATTACACCGTCCTTGCCGACCTTTTCCATAGCGTCGGCGATGAGTCTACCTATCTCTTCGTCCCCATTAGCGGAGAGTGTGGCGACCTGAGCGATTTCCTTATTGGAGGTGATAGGACGGCTGATTTTCTTCAGCTCTTCGATGACGACTTTTACGGCTTCATCTATACCTCGCTTGATTTCCATTGGGTTAGCCCCCGCTGTGACGCTCTTTAACCCTTCTCGGAAGATAGCCTGAGCTAACAGAGTGGCAGTTGTAGTACCGTCGCCTGCGACATCAGCGGTTTTAGAGGCGACTTCCTTTACCATTTGAGCCCCCAGGTTTTCCAGAGGGTCTTTGAGCGTTATTTCCTTTGCGACGGTCACGCCGTCCTTCGTAACGAGGGGGGCTCCAAACTTCCGCTCTATCGCCACATTTCGTCCGCGTGGACCCAGCGTAACTTTTACTGCATTTGCCAATGCATCTACCCCAGCGAGAAGTTTCGCTCGGGCATCAGCATTATAACGGATGATCTTTCCTGTTGCCATATGCTTGTATAGATTTTTTAGTTTATGATTGCATAGATGTCAGATTCTCTCATAATCAAATACTCTTTTCCGTCAATAGTGATCTCCGTGCCAGCGTATTTACCATACAGGACCTTGTCACCTACTTTGACGGTCAGCGGTTCATCCTTTTTACCTGGACCCACAGCGACGACGGTTCCTCTCTGAGGCTTTTCCTTCGCTGTGTCTGGGATGATGATACCCGCCGACGTCTTTTCCTCCGCTGGAGCAGGTTCGACGACTACGCGATCCGCTAAGGGTTTGATGTTTACTGACATAGGCTCTTTCGGATTTGGTTTGACCGATTATGGGCAAGTGGTGTGCCAAATGGAATTTTTTGTCATATCGTCAGATGGCAATGACAAAAATAAAGGCGAGACTGTCAGTCTCGCCTTTAGATAAGCTCCTGGAAGGGGAGCGAGTTTATTCGCCCTGTCCTTTTGAGAAGCCTTCTACGCCATCAAAAAGGTACAAGTGCTCGGTTTTGATGAAATCCAATCCCGCTTTTTGGTATCCTTTCAGAGCCTCTATTACGACTTCGTGGGAGATGGGCTGACCACTTGCCGACATAAGGCGGGTACGCCAGTGGTCAACCAGGAAAGTCTCGTCCAGCGTTTGAGGCCAGACGGCGGTTCCACGGTTAGAAATCATAGTCAACTTGAGCTGAGGGGGTAGTACGGACTGTATGATTTGGGCTAACTGATTAGGATGTCCAGGAGTCCAGTTAACGAAGATATCTACGCCGATTAGCTCCTTTTTTGGGGGAGTGGAGCGTTGATAAGAGGGGATACTAACAACCTTTGCTGGGCCTCCCTCTTGTGTGTAGCGCACTGGCCTAAGCTGATCAGGCTGTTTGCCCAGATTTCTTACTACCGCTTGGGCAAACTCTTTTGTGCCAACTTTTTCTCGGGATACTCCTTCTCTGTAGATGTCATAGGTATGATAGCCCTCTTCTATAGTGCGCAGCCATGCGTTGTGAATTCTTTCGGCGACTTCGGGCTGTCCAATGTGTACCAGCATCATTATGCCCGCATGAAGGAGACCAGAAGGGTTTGCAAGGTTCTGACCTGCGCGGCGAGGCGCTGAACCGTGTATCGCTTCAAACATGGCCACGTTTGGACCAATATTCGCTGAGCCAGCCAAGCCGACAGAGCCAGCTATCTGAGCCACCATATCTGACAGAATATCGCCGTACAGGTTCAGCGTAACTACCACATCAAACATTTCTGGGGTATCTGCCAGCTTAGCTGTGCCGATATCTATAATCCAGTGTTCTTTTTCTATTTCAGGGTATTCAGCGCCAATCTCATCAAAGATTTTGTGAAAAAGCCCATCGGTGAGTTTCATGATATTATCCTTGGTCATGCAGGTGACTTTTTTTCGTCCATATGCTCTGGCGTATTCAAAAGCATACCGAATGATTCGTTCTGTTCCTGGACGGGTAATAAGCTTGAGCACTTGATAGACTTCTGGGGTCTGCCGATGCTCTATGCCAGCATATAAATCTTCTTCATTTTCTCGCACGATGACTACATCCAAGTTAGGATACTTAGTTTCAATAAATGGGTGATATGATACGCAGGGGCGTACATTCGCAAATAGGTTGAATAACTTCCGAGTGGTAACATTGAGACTCTTGTAGCCCCCTCCCTGAGGGGTAGTTATGGGAGCTTTATAGAAAACCTTACATTCCCTGATAGTCTGAATAGCTTCTGGGGTGATGCCTGCGGTATATCCTTGGAGATAAATCTTTTCGCCTATTTCTATGGGGCGAATGTCTATTTGGGCCCCAGCTTCTTGAAGGATGTGGAGGCATGCAGCCATAATCTCAGGGCCGATGCCGTCTCCATAAGCGACTGCGATGGGTACTTTTGACATATCGGGCAAAGCTACGAATGTTTTAGCGCAAGCTGGACAAGCTCTTCCGCCGAAATCTCCGAAGACGACAACGATTGAACCTTAGCTAAGCGAGTATGAGCTTCTTGAGTAGTAAATCCTAATGCTATCAACGCCTCATAAGCCTCCTCATATGCCGGAGACATAGTCGGTATGGGAAGATCTTTTAGGGCTGCCTGCATGTCTAAGATGATTTGCTGGGCTAACTTTTTACCAATGCCTTTTACTTCTGTGAGGGCATTTACATCCTCCCTGCGGATAATTTGCAAAAGAATATCAGGAGGAAAATGTGAGAGAAGGGCTAAAGCTTTCTGGGGACCTAAGCTGCGGACTCTTAGTAGTTGAAGAAATAGTTTGCGTTCGCTTTCACTAAGGAACCCATAAAGTGTCGGTTCGCCTTCCTCTCGAGGCAGGTGGAGGACGGTGTACAGCATAGTTTCAGATTGCTCTGTGAGCTTTTGGGTAATGGAGAGAGGTACACGCAGCGTGAAAATTATTCCGCCTATTTCCATATACACCTGATGGGGGGTCACTCGAATGAGCTGACCTCGTAGAGCGTGAAGCATATTTGCAAATATGTGCGACAGAAATCGTACCTTTGTGGCCGAAAACACACACACCTATGCGGTACACAAAGTACTTTTTCTGGGGAGCCCTGATGTGGGCATTATCTGCATGTGCGCCTAAGCCATCCGAAGGCTTTATTAAAGCTGCTCAAGATGATTATAAGGTGGCTGAGCAGGCGCTGAATGAAAAAATTAAGCAAGCGGATGAGCAGATAGCGAAGCTGCAAGATCCCTTCGCGGCTGTGAAGAGTGAGCTTGGGAATGTATGGGCAGAGAAAGTAGAGAAGGATAAAGCTTTGAAGGCTAAAATAGATAGCCTCTCTCAGAAAGCTCAGGAAGTCTCCACGGCTATTTCCACGGCTAAGAACGAAGCCAGCAGTGCACTAAATGAGTTCAAAGCTTTCGTAGATGGACTTGCGAATCAGCAAAAGAAAGACGAGGAGCTGAAAGCAGATCTGGACGCCCAAAAGACTAAGATCACCGAAAAGCAAGGAGCCATCGATGCGGCACTTGCCGGAGTATCTAATGTGCAAAAAGAAGTGGACGCTTTGTCTCAAGACATCAAGAAAAAGTTCAAAAAGTAAGTTTACTCTCAACTTAGTAGGAGTGGCGCAGAGAGGTTGCTCTCTGCGCCATTTTTCATAATGTTGTCTGAGTGAAAGGAAGGAAGTTGGTAGGACTGATAACCCTTGGACTATCTGTCTACCTGTCGGCTTGTGCCAAACGCTCCAGCTTTTTTACGACTCCCTACGATAAAGAGCTGCGCCGAGCCCTCAATCGTCAAAAGGGCGGTTGGGTCTCGGTAGGTCAGCTGACCGACAGTTTGGCAAATCCAAAGCCAAAAGGCTATATCCTTCCAGGACAATATATTCGGGTGGTAATAGAGCTACCCCACACGCATACTATGACAGAGGATCCCATGAGCTGGCAGGCTGTACGAGTAGATACTTTCAGAGTATTTGAAGATAGCCTGGTTTACTTTCCTTGGATGGGGGCCGTGCGTCTCGGGGGGCTTCCGATAGATTCAGCTCGCGCAGTGCTTCAAGAGGCTATTTCGCGAATTTTTATCGGGGCAAAGCTGCGATTGTATCCGATGTACGCCTACTATCTCTTTGGGCATGTCGTTCAGTCGGGGCGAATTCTCTCAGATAAATCTCAAATGCCTCTTATGGACCTTTTTCACCTTCTCAACTTACAGAACCGAGAAAGCGATATTAGCCGAGTAAAGGTGTTTAGAGGCCCTCCGCAATACACGCAGGTATTTCTGGTGGATGCTCGGCGTGCCGACGTGCTTACCAACCGCTTTCTCCTGCAGGCAGAAGACATTATCGTCGTAGAACAGCGTGATATCATCAGAAGCCGCATAGAGTTTCAGAATCTCTTTGCAGTCACGGCATTTTTACAGGTTATTAATTTAGTTCTTTTGGTATTCAACTTTTTCCCATAGCCTATGGCCAACCAGCAAGAGTGGGATATTCGGCGATTTCTTATCCTTCTTACCCGAAACTGGTGGTGGCCTGTAGGTGTCTTGGCTACGACTATTATAGCGGCTAAGCTGTACCTTAGGTATACCACCTCGATTTACAAAAGCGATGCAACTATCCAAATAGAGCTTGACCGAGCCTCGCTTATCAAGCCTGATAGAGGTGATGGAGGCAATCTCATCCCCATAGAAAACATGGCAGACTCCTATGTTGAACTTTTTACGGCTTATGATCTTATTCAGCAGGCCGTACGAGAACTCAAGTTAGATTGGGAAATATATTCTGTGGGGAAGCTGGGACGCAGCTTAGTATTTCCTGCCCCTTTTCAGATAGAAATGCGCGACACCTTTCAGGCGGAAGCGCATACTGTACGGGGTTCATTTCCCCTGGAAGTTGAAATTAATGGAGAGGCGTCCAGATTTACTTTAAGAAAAAATGACTCGATATTGTGTCAAGGATGGGTGAATAAATGGACCCCGTGCAGGGACGTCCAGTTGCGTATAGTTTCAGCTCGGGGCGATAGTAGCTATCCTTCTGGACGTTTCTTGGTGCAGCGGCTGCCTGAGAGAGTGGTAGTCCAAGATTGGCAGCGTAAAGTTAGCGTAATGCCTAAGCGTGGTCTGACAGCGTGGGTGATTACCGTAAATGATATTTCCGCCTTGCGAGCGCAAAGTTTCCTTCAAAAACTTTTAGAGCATGCCCGAGAATATGAGCGTGGCCTTCGGCAGGTACATTATCAAAAAGCCATTCAGTATATTGATACCCTGCTTCAAGTGGTAAAATATGACTTAGATAGGTCGCAGGACTCTTTATTCCGGAAGGAGCAGATGGCGGATATGCCCTTCTTGGAGCCTCGGCGAAAGCGTACTACGGAGCTATTTTTACATTTAGAAGATTATAGACTAAGAAGGCCAGAGGATGAGGCTTTGAAAGCCCTTAGAACTGATATTCAGCGCCTTTTAGATAGTCTCCGACGCTCTCCGACAGTCTCTTTGCGTCCTATTTTCATAGCTCCTTCTGTGCCTTCTGCTTTGCATACAGAGATTGAGGCTGTAAATCAGTTGATAGGTCACCGTGAAGTTCTTATGCAGAGATACACTCCGGCTGCGCCTCCCCTTTTCACTCTGAATCAAACTTTATTGCAGAAGCTCGAGTATTTAGAGTATCGCATTGCCGAATTGCTTCGGCTTCGTATTGAGCAGCTTAAAAATGAGCAACGAGAATGGGAAATTAGTCGTCGGCGTATTTATGAGGATATTTTTTCTGAGCGGCAGTTTTCCCTTCAAGAAGAGGATGTTGCGCTGCGCCGAAGTATCTACAAATCTCTCTTAGAGAAGAAGATTGAATACTCCATCCAAAAAGAAGCGATATCCTCCGCTATTCGGATCACTCAGCCTCCTACATTAGCTTCGATTCCTATTTCTCCCAATCCCATCCAGGTATATGTTGTTGCTCTTGTTTTGGGAATAATAATAGGGGTCGGTAGTGTGATACTCTGGCACCTCCTCACTCAGAAAGTCTCCTATCGAACTGATTTGGAGGGGCTCTCATCTGTTCCTATTATAGGAGAGCTGCCATATGCGAGAGGTCAGAAGGGCTTATTTCCCTTTTCAACGCTTCAGTTAGAGATTTTTCGCAGTTTTAGAAGCGCTTTGGGCTTTTTATGGGAAGAAAATGCCCCTAAGGTTCTTGTGGTAACTTCCACGGTGAGTGGGGAGGGTAAATCTTTTATTGCGCGCGGTATAGCATATGTATATGCTCTATCTGGTCACCGTGTTTTACTGATTGATGCCGATTTGCGTAGGGCGGCGATCTCACACGAGGTGAGAGGGTTGGATAAAGGTTTAAGCCTTCTTCTCTCTTCTCCACAGCATGTAACTATAGAAGAGTGCATCCTACCTCTGGGGCGTGAAGGGCTATATTTGATGCCCTCTGGTCCATTACCACCCAATCCTACTGAACTTTTAGATACCTCGGCTCTGCTTCAACTTATACAGCGGTTGGCAGATAAGTTTGATTATTTCATATTAGATACTGCACCGATAGGCCTTGTACCAGATACTCTGAGCATACTTCGTAACATTCCCTCGGCTGTTACCTTATATGTATTCCGTGCTGATTATTCTCGCATTCCATTTCTCAAGCATTTAGAAGAAATGATCAAAATACATCATTTACAAAAAGTCTATCTCCTCTTCAATGGTACTCGTCTATCCAAGCCGCGTTATGGCTACGGTTATGGGTATGGTTACTACGGAAATGGGTATTCGCGGAAGTATTACAGTGCATCTGAGCCAACCACATCCGTGTGGAAGCGCATGAGAGAAATCTTACCGATATAGCCTTATGTGGTTTTTTACTAGGAAATCTGCCCCCATCAATCTTGGGGCTGAGCTTATAGTAGAGATACATAATCATGTCCTCCCTGGAGTTGATGACGGGGCTCGTACGATGCAGGATGCCCTCCAAATGATGTTTTTCTGGGCAGAAATGGGCTATCAAAAGGTAATCGCTACGCCGCATCAAAATGCTATGATGAATCCTACGAAAGAACAGATAACCCAGGCCGAGGCTCGGCTACGAGCCCAACTTCAGGAGCAAGAGCTTCCTATTTTTCTCACGACTGCGGCCGAGTATCTTATAGAGCCTGAGCTGCAACAACGCTTTCCGACTTTGCGAAGCTTTGGTCCCAAACGGTATGTCCTCGTAGAATTGGGCTTCTGGGTTCCCCCAATAGGTTGGGAGAACTTGGTGTTTGAGCTATATCAAGCGGGATATACGCCTGTGATTGCTCATCCAGAACGGTATGAATTTGCTGATCGTAGTACCCTCAAATCCTGGTACGAGAAAGGGTATCTAATGCAAGTAAACCTCCTTTCCTTAGCTAAGGCCTATGGTAGGCTTGCGCAAGAAAGGGCAGTTTATCTTTTAGAAAAAGGCTGGGTACACTTCTTAGGAAGTGATATGCATTCACCTGGGCAGATAATGGCTGTACGAGAGGCATTGAATCATAAACTTGTCCGTCGTAGCTTTACTAATTTACTCAATCCCACTCTATTATGACGGATAAGATTGGTCGCTTCTGGCTGATAGGGCTGCTGGTTGCGCTTGTAGGAGTGAGCGTTTATTTGTGGGTTAGCGGCTCATCTATAAAGGATTCTTCACAAGAGACCTATTTATCTGCCGAGGCCTCTAAGCTTTTGGGCTGTCGTCCTTATCTTATCAGTCAAGGACTGTCTCTGGATATAAATACTAATGGGGCTAAGGAGTACCTTTTTTCCTGTGATTCTGCCTTGACAGCCGCTCATCGCCGATTCGTCTGGATGGAAGTTTATCAAAAGAAGGTGCATGTTTTACTCTGGCATACGGAGGAGGGGTTCAAGGTCGGGGGGTGTACTGTACCTGGTGAAGGCTATTCGTGGCTACTTGACCGCGCCACCCACCAGCTCTTCGCTATTCCTATGAGAGGGGATACTTTTGCAGAACCGTTAGAAGTCCTATGGAATCGTCAAAGCAATACCCTATTACTCGGAGGACAGTTGGACTGAAAGGCATAGAGGTATATGGCCATATCGGATACTTCCCCGAGGAGCGCAAGATGGGTCGTTTGTTTCGCTTAAATATTGAGGCTGAGTACAGGGTCAGTGAGGTAGGTGCAGTGCCTCCCATTGATTATCGGGAGATTGCTCAGATGGTGAAGGAGTTGTTTATGGGTGAAGGCCTCCTGATTGAGCACTTAGCAGAGCAAATAGCTTTGGCCATTTTTGAGAGGTGGGCTACTGTGGAAAAAGTGCGTATAGCCGTACATAAAGTTCATCCTCCCGTAGGTATTTTAGCAGAAAGCGCCTATGCATATGTGGAAATGGAGCGTGCTTAGTTTGGGCATTCTGCTTGCTCAGAGGTGGGATACGCTGGTCGTGATAGAGACTCCATATGGGACTATGCGTCTTCAGCTCTATCGCCAGACGCCTCAGCATCGTGCAAATTTTTTCAAGCTGGCGAAAGAAGGCTTCTTTGATGGGACTACATTCCATCGAGTCGTCCCTGGCTTTGTGATTCAGGGGGGAGATCCGAACTCTAAGGACTCCGATCCCAATAACGATGGCATGGGAGGTCCCGGGTACACTATACCAGCTGAGTTCAGTTCGGACCTCAAGCATACACGGGGAGCAGTAGGGGCCGCTCGCATAGGAGACGCTATCAATCCTTCACGGGCATCGAATGGTAGTCAGTTTTATATCGTCGTTGCTGCGAATGGGACTCCTTTTTTAGATGGGGCCTATACGGTGTTCGGTCAAGTCATTGAAGGCATTGAGGTAGCGGATAAAATAGTGAGTGTAGAGCGAGATTCTCGGGATCGCCCGCTTCGAGATATTCCTATGAAAGTACGATTGGAGCGGCATAAAGTAAAAGCCCTTATCAAGCGCTACGGGAATGCCTATAAGTTATAGGTCCGTAGCCATATCTGACAAAGGGCGGGTTCGTCCAAATAATGAAGATAGGGTCGCCGATTTTCGCTCTAAGCAAGGAGCGGTATGGATGGTCTGTGATGGAATGGGAGGACATGCTGCGGGGGAAAAAGCCGCAGAATTGGCCGTGCGCGCGGTCATAGACTTTTTTGAACGAATGCCTCCGATGGATCCACTGACTTTGTTAGAGACAGCGCTCCATGAAGCTAATAAGGCTATCTACACAGTGGCACAAGTTCATCCGCAGTATAGAAAAATGGGCACTACCTGTGTAGTAGCCCTTCATGCTGATGATAAGGTCTATTATGCGCATGTGGGGGACAGCCGGTTATATCACTACCGAAATGGCACTCTGACGCAGAAAACCCAAGATCATTCATATGTGCAGTTTCTTATTCAGCAAGGGCTCATTAGCCCCGAAGAAGCAGAGTTTCATCCGAGGCGTAATATTATCCTTCGGGCTCTTGGACTTTCGCCTCGAGCTGAACCTGAAGTTGCGCCAGAGCCGATTACTGTACAGCCGGGTGATATAATCATGTTATGCAGCGATGGACTCTCAAGTATGCTTTCAGATGAAGAGATAGCGAAAATCCTACGGCTGTGGCGAGTTCCGCTTTTAGAAAGGGCGCAAGAGCTGGTGCATGCGGCTAATGAAGCAGGCGGACATGACAATATCAGCGTCATTCTTGTAGAGTTTTTTGATAAAAAGGATAGTTGAAAAAGATCAGTAAAGCTGTTTTTTATCAAAGGTTGCTGATTATCAAAATTTTATAGGTTGAAATCTGAAAGGGGCTTGACGCTATATCCTTCTGGGATAGAAATGGATAGTTCCACGGGCGCTGTTTCTCGCTCTATCTCCTTCGGTGTTAGGATGAGTCGGCTGGCATCAGGCAATGTGAAGATTATCTTTGAAGGCGATGCAGTAGCTGATGCCTTAGAATAAGTGTACTCCAGCAGGAAAGTATCTGTGCCTGCTATTAATCGCCACCATTCGGGACTTTTATCATTTGTTAGATGAACTTCTATTTCGTATAGGCCGAGTCGTCCTCTCAGCAGCCTTTCATGAGGGAACCATCGCCACGATATGCTATCCAAAGAAGGAGCCCAAAAACCCAGTAAAAAGGCGGATAAGTCAGCCCCTTTCAACGGAGGGAATAGATCGCGTAGGCTGTCTATTTTTCCTACGAAGGCTTCTCTGGATAAGCGATTGAGTAGAATCAAGCTATCCGATTGCCATAAGGCTCGCAGGCCTTCAAACCCCATCAGACTTGCCGATACCCATAATAAAGAGTCTCTACTCATAAGCCGTAGTTGGAAAGGCTGCTTGCGTTCCCCATCATAAACCGCCTGATATTTAGCACGAAACGAAACGCCGGCAGGAAACCCATGCCGCTTCCGAAGCTCTGCGAGTATGGCTTCAACTTCCGACCTTGTCGCAGAGGACGGTTTAGCCCCAACTTTGCTTTTGATAGCTCGGGGACATCCTATCAAAAGCCAGAGTACTCCTATTATCACGGCAGCTCGTTCCATACGGCCGCTAAAGGGTAACTTTTTTGAGCCTTCTGCTTCCAGTGGGGATAGTCTAAGCCAATAACTGCTTGTCCTATGCCCCCTAAAATATCCTCCCACATTTCTAAGGGAAGGGAGGAACCAGAACTTATAGCGGCAGATGCATGTAGATAGGCTTCTTTTGGATTACCGTCTCGTAGAGATTTTAGGATTTTTATCCAGTAATCATAAGGAAAGGGGGCAGAAAACTGATCAGGGGGGACATTAGATGGCAAGTTTTTTTGTCGCAGAGAAAGGATGTGGCATAAAGCTTCACCTATGGCAGGGGGATGAACCTGGAGGATGCGCCGTCGTGTTTCCGAAGAGAGGCCTGTGCTGAAAGTTTCGGCTATACCATTATAGTACGCCGCTATTTGGGAGAGAGGGGTATCTACCGTTTGAGACAATCGCCACCCTTTCTGAAAGGCTGCCAAAGCTTCCCTGTAAGAATGATTAAGCGTATAAGCAATGCCTTGCCACAAATAGAGGCGCCCTTGGCCTGGTAAATTTTCAAGGGCTTGCTCTACTTCTCGTAGGAGGGAGTCCCCCCCACCGAGCTTGTAGAGCGCATGGAAGTAGTCTAAGTATAGAGCTATCTGTCCCGAGTCCATGCGAATAGCTTGTTTCCATGCGTAAGCTGCGCTATCCCATTTTTGGTGGTAGGCCCAGTATCTGGCGTAGAGGTCCCATCCGTTTGGGGTAGGGGCTTCAGCAAGGAGCTTGTGGAGGATGGTTATGAGCTCTTCTTCTTCTAAGAAGTCTACACGCCGCAGAATCATGTACTTCATCTCGGCGGGGATACTAGGTGACTCCAATAACCGTTCCCAACTTTCTGCGCCCCAAAGCTCCTCAAAAAGATCATAGTAGCTGACTACCAGTTCCCATGCGACTTGATTAGCTGGGTCTACTTCTAATAAGCGAGTCACCGCCGATGTCATCCCGCGCATATCTCGGCTAAGCTCGTATAGTCTCGCTGTGGTCTCTAAGTATATTTCATGTCGCGGAAAAAGAGTAGCTAAACTTTCCGCAATAGAGATGGCTTGCTGTATGCGGCCTTTTTCTAGTAGAGCTTGTATTCTTGTTTGAAAAACTTCCTCATAGCTTCCAGTTATGTGCTGGAATTGGGCGTAGTAGGCGTCAGCTTTATCTATGTCGCCAGCCGCTTGATAGGCTTGGGCCAATCTTAGAATAATCTCTGGTTGGTCTGGATGCATTTGGGCGAGCTTTTCTAATAGAGCACAAGCATCCTTGTGTTGATTGTTTAGCTGGAGGGCGGCTGCATAGCCGAGTGCAAGCCAAAGTTCGTGGGGAGATTCTTTGTAGGCTTTTTCTGCATGAATGAGCATTCGGATGGGGTCTTCCTGGAGGTATGCTATTCGAGAAAGGTAGTAATGTATCCCTGCACTATTTGGCGCTGCCTCTGCGGCCTTCTCAAGAAATTCAGTAGCTTCTTCGGTCAGCCCTTGAGAGAAAAGGACGATACCTCGTGTGAAAGGGCCGATAGCTTTTTGCCAAGCAAGGCTATCTTGTGATAAACTGTTATTTTTAGGCTTACGAGATTTCTTTTGAGCATACAGGGTGGAGCTTCCGCCCGCAGCTATGGCTATCAGCGAAAGAATGAGTCGAGCTATCAGATGACTACCCTTTTCTTTCATCCGTAGCGGCTATAATCGCCTAAGTCCAGAGCTCCCAAAGCCCCCTTACAGTATGCATAGGCGCCGATGATAGTGTCGTGCAGGATAGATTCTTCTATCTGGGAATGGGTACGGCAGAGCGTTCGAGTGATTATGCTCCGCCGGACTTTGGCGCCTTTTTCTACTACCACATAGGGGCCGAGAATAGAGTCAGAAACCTCTGCATCATCAGCGATATGACAGGGTGGGATGACATGGACATTTTTCAGCGCCGTTTGCGAAGAATGCTGTCCCTCGCCAAGTTCTAAGAGGCGAGTTTGGGCTTGGAGGATAAGGCTTTTACTTCCGCAATCTAACCATTCTTGAACGGGGAGCGCTCGTAATCTAACTCCCTGGTCACACAGCCATTGGAGAGCATCAGTGAGTTGGTATTCTCCTTTGGACTGTATGTTATGCTGGAAGAGGTACTCTATCGCTGGAAGGAGCCTTTCCGCTTGACGGAGGTAATAAATACCGATAATGGCTAAGTCTGAGGGGGGGGTCTCTGGCTTTTCTATAAGGCGGTGGATAAAGCCTTCAGGGGAAAGTTCTACCACGCCATAGCTGCGGGGGTCCTCCACGCGTTTGACCCAGAGAGCGCCGTCTGCATCTTGTGGAACATGAATAGAGGCTTTGAAGATGGTGTCGGCGAAAAGGATTACACATCCCCCTGCCAAGTGCTCACGGGCTTGATAGATGGCATGAGCGGTCCCCAGAGGTTGCGTCTGCTCACAGAAGTATGCAGCGGCACCAAAACTTTCAGCTAAGTGCTCTAAGAATCGCTGATGGTCTACTCGAAGGTCTCTTACGATAAATACCATGCGCTCTACCGTCCCGGGTAGGGCGCGCTGTATTTCTTCTATGAGCCATTGGAGGACAGGCTTGCCGAGTAGGGGGAAGAGCGGTTTAGGTACAGTGAGGGTATGAGGGCGGAGCCGCTTGCCCTCTCCCGCCATCGGGATAATCAAGCGCATGGCTCAAAGTTAGTTTTTTCTCTGGCCTACTTTGGGTTCTATGCCGCGCCAGAGCCGAAGGAGATTTTCACGATGAGTAAATATGCTCAGCCCCCACCAGAAGATCCCCATGCCGTAGCCCAATAACGACCCTTCTCCCACTGCGCCGTGCCATAGTATATAACTGCCCACGGCTAAAAGAGAGCTCACAGACACAATCTGGAATACTCCTAAGCTTATCAAGAATGTCCCCACAGCAGCTAAGGCGCTGAGAGGCTCTACGGTGAGCATGCCTCCAAGAAGGGTATTTATGCCTTTGCCCCCTTTGAAGCCTGCCCATAGGGGATAGATATGACCCAACACAGCGGCCGTAACGACTAAATATTCTCCCCATAGAGGAACCTTAAGGCTACGGGCAATCATTACAGCAAGCATGGCTTTTCCGATATCTATCACTTGTACGATAAACCCGCCCCAGAAACCCATGGCTCTATATGCATTCGTGCTCCCAATATTCCCGCTGCCTACTCGCCGAATGTCAATACCCCTGGCTCGAGCTAGCCAAAGCCCTGGAACGAGTGAGCCCAGCCCATATCCGATTACGACGGCGATAGCTATTTCCATGCGTTTCCTACATAGAAGGCTAAATATCCCGAAGTCCAGATGGAGCGACCTGCGTATTGATACATAGTCTCGCCCGGGAAGGAAAATACCTGCACGCGCATGCCAAAGGCAATAGTTCGAATGAGGGTATTGTCTTTTCCAGCATCTATGGCAGCGCCTATTTGCCCGACCATACCAGGGACCACTCGCAGCTTATCAAACCCTAAGTAAAAGTCTGCCTCCCCTACGATGTCATTGTAAGTGTAGCGGGCTGGATCATAGGTGTCTACCTGAATGATGGCTTGTGTAGAGGAAATGGGCACAGCGATTTCTAAGTAGTACGGCTTGAGTAAAGCGAAAGAAGGTCCTATTCCACCTTGAAGGCTGACTTGGATGGGACTCACCAGGGTGCGTGGAGCTACGATATACTGATACCCCCACAGAAGCTGAAAAAGATAAGCGTAGTACAACTTTCCAAAGATGAAATCCTTTCCGCCCTGGTCCTTATAAACCGATGAGGTTCGTCCTTCATACTTTGTTCGGTAGGAACTAAGGTCGCCGATCCAGAAGGCCCCCCCTCGAGCAGCTTTCCATTTTGGCACGTACACGCTCAGTCCCCACCCGTAGGAGTGTAAAAATGGGGCTACGGATAATCCATGCGGCAGAGGATCGACTACGAGCCCTTGCGCCCATAAGCCGCTACATAGCAGCCAGTACTTCCACATAGAAGATTAGGGTAGAGTTAGGCGGGATAGTACCCATGTCCCTATCCCCGTATCCTAAGTGAGGCGGAACGATGAGCACCGCTTGTGAACCAACAGGCAGTTTCGCAATGCCTTCATCCCAGCCCTTGATGACTTGCCCTTGACCCAGGACGAAGTCAAATGGCTGGCCTCGTTCGTAGGAGCTGTCAAACTTCTGTCCATTCGTAAGCTGGCCATGATAATGCACTACTACGCGCTGGCCTGGTTTAGGAAGATTACCAGTGCCTTTCTGGTGGACATACATTTTGAGTCCGGAGGGGAAGGAGTCAATCTTCGCGCTATCTATGGGGTAGGGCTTGAAGCTAAGCGAAGGGAGTTGAGCAGGCTCTACTGTTCGCAGCGTATCAGATTGGCTGGGAGAGCTCTTGCAGCTCCAGATGAGCCAGAAAATCCCGATAATGCCTAAGTAAACTGTCCGCATATTCCTGTTGAAGTAAGGTTTCTGTGAAAGTTACGGCTTCATCCAGAGACCTGTATAAAGTGGCTCCGGCTGCATTCTTGTGGCCTCCGCCAGTATCAAATCGCTGAGCTAACTCGTGGCAGGGAAAATCCCCTACACTGCGCAGGCTGACTCGTATGGCTTCGGGATACTCTTTGAGCACGATACTGAGCAGAGTGTCTTCTAAGGCTAAAATCTGATTAGCAAGCGTTTCTACATCTTCCCAGGTAGCTCCGAAGTGCGCTAAGACTTGGGCTGGGATGGGCAAAATGACTACGGGGAGGCCCGCTATCCGCCGCAGGTGATTCTGAATGAGGTAGCTGTGAAGGCGTAAGGTAGAAAGCTTTTTCCGCTGGAATATGAAGTGATGCACTGCTTCTAAGGGAAAAGGCGGTTCGATCAGTTCGGCGGCGGTGCGCAGGGTGTGAGGCGTTACGCTTCTAAACCGAAATCCTCCAGTGTCGGTAAGCATACCGGTATATAAAGCGATCCGAGCGGGTAGGGGTAGGGCCCCTCCATACCAAGGTTTGAGTACCTCTGTGTAGAGAAGCTCGGCTGTGGCGGCGGCTTCTACCCGCCAGAAGTTCCATGAAGTACTGAGCGGTTCGCTATCAGCGTGATGATCTATCCACACTAAGCGTGCAGGATCAATCAGCTCTTTTAGCTCGGGGGCTATTCGGTCCCAGCGGCCGAAGTCTACACAGAAAAAGATATCCGCATCAGATGCACAGGTGCGAATGTATTCAGAAGCCTCACTCCACACAGAGATTTTTTCCCATCCTGGCAGAAACCTTAGGTATGTTGGCACAGGGTCAGGTAATACTAATGTCACCGACTTGCCACGCGCCGTGAGCGCATGATACAGCCCTAAAAGAGAGCCTACCGCATCGCCATCTGGCCTGGGATGGCTGAGACAAAAGACTCGGTCAGCTGCCTCTAATGCTACTGCCCATTCAGGCGCACTACTCATCCATACGAAAATAACACAATCTCCCTCGTCTTCAGGGCCACCGATACAGGCGGTATGTCTGACCGCCTAACTGCAGAAGGTAGAGGCCTGGGGGTAGATTCTCTAAGGAGACGGTTTGCGGGGGCTGACCTGTCAAAATAAGGCGACCACTGGGGTCGTACAGGTAAAAAGCCCCTCCCTGACTATCGGAAATATGAAGCTGATTAGCTTCCCATACAAATGGAATTTCGTGCCGAATCAGCTTAGTGCCTA
>JBCNVG010000035.1:0-11306 GCA_039630325.1 Bacteroidia bacterium | reverse complement strand
TTAGGGGACAATCACGGATTACTCCATTAGCGCCATTATTCCATAGAAAGAGAGCAAAAGCGCCTCCTCCACCACCCCCTCCTTTACCGCCAGGGCCACCTTCTCCCCCTTCACCACCACCACCACCACCACCACCTGAACGTTCGTATAGCCATCATCTATAACGAAACAAGCTATATCGTAAGGAATGCCCCCTAACGATCCACCGCCCCCGCCCCCGCCACCGCCCGAGCCGTGCTCTCCCGCCTGCCCGTCTTGGCCATTGCCTGGAATAAACCACCCACCACCAAAACTGGGGCTTCCTGGTTGTCCATCTACCCCGTCTCTGCCGTTCGCTCCATCTGTCCCATTTTGCCCACCTCTGAGTGGGTCATCTGAGGGACACCCCCCCAAAGCTCCAATAAAACCAGCCGCATCCGTGAATTGAGCACATATATTTTGGCCTTGTCCTGGCCCCCCCCCTATCCCAACCACCTGCCCCGTCACACTGGTATTTCCATTCTGACCTGGCTGCCCGCCTGGGGCCGAGGCCCCATTACAGACATCTAAGGCTAAACATCCAGGGAAACCGCCTGTGGGCCCCCGACCCAATCCTATAGGAGCCCCATTTCCACCATTGCCTCCTGCTTGGGCTCCCCCAGACCAACTGCTTCCACCCGCTCCGCCATCATTATTGGGGTCTTGGACACCAGGCTGACACTGCCGACATCCATCTTCTCCCTTCGCTCCAGGGGCTCCATTTCGTCCATTAGGCACGGGATCGCCCGGCTTACCATCGGTAGCATTTCCTGCATGAATCCGACACCGCACGATTTGATAGTTTGAGCAGCCACTCAGGTATAAACCATAAGTAGAACAGCTCGGCCCATCCGCTGTATAACTCGCATTTTCCACCTCTATGTACAGATCGTGGAGCTCAAAACCAGACTTATTTATCGCTTGGACAGCTACGAGGCGACAAGGATTGGCCTCAGGAGAGCCGCTCAAACGCCGCAGTCGTGTGATTCCACCGCTGCGCTTGACTGGCGCCGCAGGGTTAGATAAATCAAATCCCCCCTCTAAGATGATGCCATCTTCCAAGTTCAGCGGGGCTGAGAGCAAGAAGTCCCCAACTCCTAAGCGAATGTGCTTAGTAGGCCCGGTAGCAGCCTGATTAATAGCCGCCTGCAAAGCAGCCACATCTCCACCTGGTACATAAATGTATCCACAGCTTTGAGTTTGTGCCCACACCCACGACGTAAGCAGCCAGATATATGGACTTAGTTTCATGTCTCAGCCGATTTTATGAAGCCTAATTACATGAGGCCCCACCCGTAAAAAGTAGATACCCATGCTCAGCTCTCTTAGCTCCAGCAGGTGCCAACCTTTCTCCAAAGTACCTTCTCGGATAAGGGCCCCTCGGCTATCGTAGAGAGCCACAGCCGCCTCAGTAGGAATGAAAAGATGAAGCTTCTCTGAGAAGGGATTAGGAAAGAACCTGATTGCCTCCTTAGGAAAAGAAGCAAGCGCCGTAGGCGCTGGATTAGGAAGCTTAATGACTGCATCAGCCTTGGTAATAGTATCCCGACAGCCATAAAGGTTTTCCACAATTAAGGTAACTGTGTAACGCCCAGGCTGGCTGTAATAATAACTGGGATTCGGTTGAGTGGACGAAGCCGACGGATTAGCAGGATCGCCAAAAAGCCAGAACCAAGAGTTAGCCCCCTGAGACTGTGATACGAAAAAGGCCGTATCAGCTTCATGTAGGATCGGAGGAAACACTGAGAAATCCGCCACTGGTATGGGATAAACAACTACCTGTGCTTGACGAATCGCCGTATCATTGCCATTTGCAGAGACAGCGTATAAGGTAACAGTATACTCTCCAGGAGAGACATACACATGTGTAGGGTTATTTTGGGTAGAGAGAGGGGTGCCGTCTCCAAAATCCCATCTATAGGCATTAGCAAAAGTACTTACATTGCTAAAACTCACTGTCAGCGGAGGACATCCCTGGAGAGGGGTAGCTACAAAGTCTGCCACAGGTTGCTGAGCCACTACCAAGGTAGTCTCACATGGTGTAGCTATACTACGGCAACCATTTGCATCCACTACGGTCAGACGGATCTGATACGCACCAGCACTCGGATACATAATAGTAGCGGGATTACCCACTGCTCCGCGCCCATCTCCCAAGTCCCAGTAAAACGCATAAGGCGGAGTCCCGCCAGAAGCAGAAGCGGAAAGCGTGAGAAGCTCCCCTGGGATAGGAGAGCCGCTGATAGAAATGCAGCTTGTTCCTGCGTATTGAACCTGTGGTAGGGGATGGACAGTGAGCGTGATGGTGTTAGAAGAAATAGGCTGCCCACGCGAGCAAGGAGTATTGCCGATAGCGACAGCCTGAACCTGCACACCAGGCTGAGGGTTGGAGAGAACGAAGGTTTGTCCATTACCCTGGGGGGTCCCATTGACGAGCCAGGAAATAGTCGGCGACGGCGCAAAGTTTTGAAGCTGAGCGATAAATGTCGTAGGTTCCCCAGCGCAAGTAGCCGTAGAACCGCCGGAGGTCTGTATGCTTATAGTAGGAGAAGGGGTAGGGAGGACTACTAAAGTTCGGCGGAAAGGATCGGACCAACCACAGCAAGGCGAATAGGTACGATGGGTGATTGTAAAAGTACCTGGATTGTTGGCGGTAATCTGAACATTCTGCAAGGAAGGACCAGAAGCCGGAGGAGCTGCGCCCCCAAAATCCCAAGCATAGTTAGCTGCGCCGGCCAAGCTGCTAGTGAAACTCACAGAAGCCCCTATGCAAACCGTATCGGCGCTTTGGACAAAGGAAGGGTTAGTGCCGCTACCGTCATCCCGAATATCCAGGAAATCGTAATACACATAGGTCTGCCCATTGGTGATCAGAGAGAGGTTTTTGCGTCCGAGGGTAGAATACCGAGTAGTAACTGTATCGCCTACAGCGGTGGGTGGCGTACTGCCAGGTCCGAAAAACCAGACTAAAAATCCAGCGGCATCTGTCCACACCTTGACTTCCCGCTCTGTACAGCCTGTGTACTGCACGAAAATTTTAGGTTCATCAGGAGAGCGGAAAGTAGCTGTGGTGGGTGCTACACTTGAAGAGGAGGTATAGAAATCCTGTGCCAATCCTGACACGCCGGGTCCTCCATTGCCGCCATTACCGCCATTGCCACCTGCTCCGCCATGACCGCCGTATCCAATGTCACAAGCAGTGGGCTGCCCGGCACACCCGCGGGCTCCGCCGCAGCCGCCGGGCCCACCGACCCCACCAACACCACCAAAGCCGCCAGGTGCCCCTGCTCCTGGAATACTGGACTCAGCTATAACATCTACAAAGAGTGCCCCAGCACCATTATCCCATAGATAGATGCCAAAAGAACCGCCACCGCCCCCACCACCTTGACCACCTTTCCCGCCTTCGCCGCCTTCGCCGCCGCCGCCACCACCTGCACCTGCACCATTATTGTTAGAGGGGAAGCAGATTAAGTTACCTTGGCTGCCACCGCCGCCCCCACCGCCGCCGCCAGAGCCGTGCTGACCGTCCTGTCCAGGCTGTCCATCCCCAGGTCGAAAAAAGCCTGCGACATGCGTAGGTGTCCCTGCGCCACCAGCAGCGCCATTAGCTCCATTCTGCCCCGGCTGACCATCACCTCCATTCTGAGCGGGGAAGTTATCACAGTTTACAGAAATTACAGACGCATTACCTGTGCCACCCGTACCTCCACTCCCCCCAGCCTGAGCATAAGGCTGGGCGGTGGTGGGATTGCCTTGCTGCCCTGGGGCACCAGGAAAAGCACTTCCGAAGGGACCACAAGTACCTCTCGCTCCACCCGTCCCACCATTTCCCCCCGCTACCAGTCCTCCAGACCAGCTATTACCCCCAGCTCCACCGAGTCGACAACAACCTCCATCTTCGTCTCCGCGTTCCCCTATCTGTCCAGGCGCTCCATTCCTCCCAGCCGCTCCGTTGGCACCAGGATTACCATTCGCTCCGGCTCCGGCGGAGAATCGGCAGCGATTGACTATGTAGTTGCTGCATCCATTGAGATAAAGGGCATATGTTGTAGTTCCCGCTCCGAGTGCCGTAGCATCCTCCACATACACCTCCAGGTCTTGTATGCGAAATCCGCTCACATTTATACCTTGAATGGCCACTAAGCGGCTCGGATTGGATTGCGGATTCACAGCCGCTCGGAAAAGTATCGTCGGGAAGAGATTTGTTTTTATCCACCCCTGAGCAGGTAAAAAGCCGCCTTCTATTTGCAAACCATTATGAAGTGGAAGCGGCTGATTGAGTGTATAGATTCCTGCTGCCAGGTAAATACGCCTAATCGTGGGCGTAAGAAGGTTCGTTATCGCATAGTTGAGCTCAGCGGGATTATCTCGCGTACCTACGTTTGGCCCAGTATTACCATTAGGAGAGACAAAAATCACATCGCACTCTTGCCCCCAGACTAAAGTCACGCCCACAAGCCAGAGAAAAGGAAACCGCATAGTGCAAATATACCTCCTACACTTTAAAACCATCCGACTTATTTACCCCATCTGGACCCCTATAATCAAAATATCATCCACCTGCGGATGAGCCCCTCGCCATTGCTCAAGCTCGCGTTCTAGCCGTTCCTTCTGCTCAATAGCCGATAGAGTGCTTAGATGCGTCAAAAGCTGGCGAAACGCTTTGTATCCATACTTCCGTCCTTTGGGACTCCCAAGCTGATCCATAAATCCATCGGAAGAGAAATATATCCAATCTCCGGCCTCCACTATCAGCCTACGAAGAGTAAAGCCCATTTGTGCCTGACGAGATACTTCTGGGGGACCTACGGGAATCGGATCATAGGGCTGCTCATACACCTCTCCCTGACGCACGAGCCAGAAAGGGCTACGAGCCGAAGCATATTCTATTTCGGCAAAGCGCCCCTCCCGCCAAATAAGCTTAGCTAAAACCCCTTCAAATCCATCCTTCACATGCCCAGGAGCATCAGGGTGCAGAAGACTAACAAGCTGCCAAGAGACAGTTTTCAAAATCTCTGCAGGATCGGTCAAACGGTACTCTGTGATGGTCCGATTGAGAAGCGTAAGAGATAGCAAACTCATAAAAGCTCCGGGCACTCCATGACCTGTACAGTCTGCTACGAATAGATATAAATCCTGCGAACCAAGCGGGTCTGGATATAGGCTATACACATCCCCGCTCACGATATCTCTGGGTCGCCAAAAGATAAATCCCTCTGGAAAGTACCGCCCAAACACATCTTCTGGCGGTAGTATCGCCGTCTGAATGCGTCGTGCATAAGTGATACTTTCTAAGAGCGCCTGGTTTTTAGCTTCTATTTCCTTTTTCTGATCAGAGATGAGCTTATTTTGCTCAGCCAGTTGAGTATTTTGCTGATGGAGGAGGATATTTTGTTGGCGGATAGTTGCCGTCGCTTCTTCCACCTTTTGGGCAAGCTCACGAGCTCTGGCTCTAAGCACAGCCGTACGCCACCGCACAATGCCCCAAATGCCTACTCCCAGTAGCCCTACATATAAAAGAAAAGCACCTGGCGTAAGCCACCATGGCCTCTCAATAGTAAAAGAATAGACAATAGGCGAACTCCAATCAGAATCAGCATACCGCGCACACACATACAGCTTGTAATAGCCGGGTGGAAGCTGCCGGTACTCAATACGACCATCACTACTCGGCGCTCCCCACGACTCATCATACCCCTCCAAAAATATTCGATACTCTACTCCTGCCTGCTTCGTGAGGCTGCCATCGTGAGAGAAAGTAAAAGCAATACTGTTTTTCTCGTACGGCAGGCGTAAGCCTATCGGAAGCACATAAGGCCGCTGCACGAGGCTATCCGCCCACCCTAATGAATCAAGCTCTGCATGGGAAACTCCTTTAACCTCTACCGCTACAATATAGGGATGCGGTGGAGAAGAGGACATGTTTGCTTCAGGAAGAAAACATAGGATACTCGCCCCCGCTCCAGTTAGCCATGAGCCTGAACGAAGGAACCCCATCACTGGCGCTCTATCTACAAATGCCCAAGCTGAACGGAATAGCCCTCCATTTATCCCCGTAGCTCCTATCAGACCAGTACCAGCACGCCAGGCAAATATTCTATTCTCGTCAAGGTTCAGACAAGCAATACCTTCTCCACTCCCGATCCATACACAATTTTCAGTCGGCACAATCTGGGCCACCAAGTTATCAGTCAAGCCATGGGGGCGCTTCCATCGCCGCCAATGCATTTTCTCTAAGCAATACAGCCCTGAGTTTACAGTACCCACTAAAAGCCGCCCCTGACGATCCTGTGAAATAGAAAAAATAGGGCTCGTATTATCAGGCAGCATATAACGTAAAAGGGCTTCCCCTGTCCATACATAAAGGCTTTCCTGAACTCCAAACCATATCCATCCCTGGCTATCTCGAAAGAAAGGAGAAGTAGGACGAAGGGGTAAGCGATACCGTACCTTGTTTTCTATCGGTGAAGATATACCAAGAGCTTCTGGATGAGATTGCCACAACCATCCTTGCGGAGAAGGGCAAACGTCTAACCAAGACTCTCCCCGAGGGGGGGGATAGGCGATCTTGGCAGAGAGGGGCTGCAAGTAGGTCGCCTGACGCAGCCCCTGTGAATACCAAGAAAGCCAAGCCATGGTGTCCAGTGGACGAATAGAGGCTACTTCGGTTATGGGAGAATATCCCATGTCGGCGGGGACAGTATATTTCACAACTTGAAGCGTAGGAGAGATGTACAGCAAGCCCGACTGCTCCAGGCCCACCCAGAGTCCCCCTTGCACAGTAGGATAAACGGCAAATACCCAGTCTACGTGACCCAGCAGTCGAATGATAGGTATTCTAAATATGCCTGAAGGCCTCAATACAGCTACCCCTCCCTCTCGAGTAAACAGGAGCCACTCACCATCTGAGCGACGATACACAAAGTCATATGCAGTATTTGAAGGCAGCCCGATATCCAGCTCTCTCAAGGAATCGCCAGAGGTGTAGTATAACTTCCCTTCTTTGAGACAGATGAGATAGCCCGACGCTGCTTCATTCAGAGCAGTAACTCCCCCCACCCCTACTTGCGTAGCGTTTCCCATTTGCCAGTGCCATAGTCCTCGGGCATTCGCAATCCATAGACGCCCCCAACTATCCCACAACAATCTCTGAACAGAAGCTTTGTTATTCCAACCTTTTATGCGCCAGAGAGTATCCCTCCGTACAATGCCCAACGAAAAGCCGCTATCGCCTTCATACACGCTACACCAGAGCCCCGCACTATCATACCGAATGGGAAAGAGACCTACTTCTTGCTCAGGTATCCATTCATATAGAGTATCTTGCCGCCACCCCATGAGCCGAGTATCTTTGATTGAATGGCCTCGTACTCTTAGATACGCTATTCCGTCGTCAGAATGGACCACCCCCATTACCCTCTGGATGGAATCGCTCAAAGGAACCTTGTAAAAGTAGGTGCCGTCCCACCAAGCTACTCCGCGACTCCCACCAAACCATATCCTTCCCATAAGATCACAGGTCCCATGCAGGATACTGGAAGTAGGAAGCCCCCCCTTTATTCCAAATACCTCTATCACAGAGCCTGACCAACACATCAAACTGCCCTGCGTGAAAATCCAAATACGACCATATTTATCCTCCTCCACAGCCACTACGGGGGCATCTAAGGGCACTCCAGATTCTTGACCATAAAAGACAGCCGGGAAAAAAGCGTCATCTGGTAAAGCTGGCTTATCGAGGTGAATGCGTTGAACCTCCCCTCTCATGCGCTGCGCCGTGAGAGGGATTCGCCTCCTTCGCAGTCGCCCTGCAAAGCTGACATAGGGCCGCAAAGCATCAAAGCTGTATGCCTTCTGTCCAGAAGGTCTTACGCTAAATAGCTTGAGAGCCCGAACTATCTCGGAAATATCCGTCGAGAGTGATTCGGCTTTGAGGGGGATCCATTGGATTGGCGCCGAAGACCCCACTTTCGGTGATTGCCTCAAAGCCACAAGCAGCGTATCAGGAAGGGGAAGCGTCTCCGGAGGCTGAATAGCTAAAGTTTCCCCGGGCGAAAGCAAAGGACTTTCTAAAGGCGGTACAGCTTTATCTCTACATTTGACCAAAACGAATATCAAAACTATTGATAATGATAGCCTCTCAAAAAAGGCCCGAAGAGAGGTCGTATTCCATACACATTTACCCTTCATCCCCTTTGGGAATAATACACAAAGCTACTGACGATTGTCAAGATTGCACTCGGCCATAAGTATCAAAAGAGCCGCTCCTCAGAGAAAGAGGGACTACAGGGGTTGAGCGTATGGAAGTAGAGCTTCTATAAGCTCACGGTCACTGCGTAAGTGTGGGAATTTATTTTGTCCGCCGAGGCGCCCCTGGGCCTGCATATAAGCATATCCCGCCCCCACAGGAAGTAGGTAAAGTCGAGGAGCAGCTAAAATCTCCCCTCGCCTGAGATCAGCATAGTAAGGATTGAGCCGTTGGAGTGTCTCATCTAAAACTTGGCGAAAAGCTTCCCAGGAAGAAGGCGCCTTTGCCACCTCTAAAAGCCATTCATGACAGGGTTGCTTGGGGCCGAGATAGGGTCCGACTGTGTATTCCCGAATATCTGCTCCAGTCGCCTGCACAGCGGCCTGTAGAGCAGCTTCCACCTCTGCTTCTATCACATGCTCTCCAAATGCGCTCAAATGATTTTTTACTCGTCCAACCACCTGTAAACGGTAAGGGCGTAAGCTAGTAAACCGTACCACATCGCCAATCGCATAAGCCCATAAACCCGCATTCGTCGTGAGGATAAGCGCATAAGAGCGTCCAACTTCCACCTCCCATAGGGGCAACCGGGGGGGATTGGGTGAATCTACTCTCTCCAATGGTATGAACTCATAAAAAATGCCGTTATCAGTAAGCAAGCGAAGCCCATCTTCCCGATTTTCTGTATCTTGAAAAGCAAAAAATCCTTCAGAAGCAGGAAAAGTTTCTATAAAATCCACACCAGGCAAAAGCTCCCGCAGTCGCCCCTCGTATAGACGAAAGTCCACTCCCCCGTGTACATACACCTGCAGGTGAGGCCAAAGCTCAGTAGCTTTCTTGTTGTACTGGGTCTCTATGGCGAGTAACATTTGCTCTATCCAGGGGGGTATGCCGGAGAGAAGGCGTAAATCCGTTTGAACTGCCTCTTTTATGACACGCTCTACCTTAGTAGGCCAATCTTCTATACAGTTTATCTCCCAAGAGGGAAGGCGATTACGGGTCAAGTAATGGGGCACCCAGTGATGCACAATACCAGAGAGCCGACCATATAAAATACCCGCAGTATTTTTCTCCAGAGCTGGGCTACCCGATAAAAATAGCCAGCGTCCATTCACAAAGGCGGGATACCTTTTGCGAGCCAAATACAGTAGAAGGGTATCTCGCGCGCCGCGTATATGCGTGGGGATACTTTCCTTGGTAAGCGGCAGAAACTTAGCCCCAGCAGTCGTACCAGAAGTCTTCGCAAAATATCTCGGTACACCTCGCCAGGTAATATTGGATTCGCCAGCCCATGCCCTTTGGAGATACCTCTCCCAGAGCGCTTCATAAGCATACACGGGCACGGCTTGACGAAACTCTTCATAGGACCCCACCTCTTGAAGTCTATGGTCCCGCCCAAACGCCGTCCGTTTTCCTACTTTCAGGAGGTTTTGTAGGGTTTCTTGCTGGTGGCGTATTTCCTGGCCAGATTTCCGCCGATAAAGGTCTGCCACATGCTGGGCCCAGAGAGTGGCTATCCACGCTTTCATTGCAGATTAGATCAAGTTCTGAGCTGTCCGCTCAGTAGCGTTCCCCTCTTGCTGGAGACGCATCCACAAATAGGTTCCTATGCGAGGGAGGATCTGCTCGTATACCTCGCGCATTTCTTTAGAAACTGACTGAGCTAAAAGCAGCTCTACAAGCGCTACTGTTTCACCACTTGCCTCGCTGTAAAAAGGAAGGTAAAAAATAGCTTTTGCTTGAGGTACATGGAGGGATGCCTTAGGACACTTTGTACCAGAAGGTACAGGCGTGATGACATGACTTTGTTTGAGCTTTGCCACCATATCCAGTAATCCACTCTGGATGAATCCTCCTATATCTTCAGGGAAGGCATAAGCAGCTACTATTCGCCATCCATTGCCTTCTCGTGCGTAAAAGAAGCCCCCTAGTAACAGATGCTCTCGACCAAAAGTTTCCATTACCCGTTGGGCAAATCTGGATAAGTCCTGCAGATAACCTTCACGCATCAAAGTTTCGTACTGTATCAGTACTCTCTGCTGTTCCAAACGCCTGTGTTCAGCTTCGCGTAGCCGGGCAATCTCGGCGAGAGCGGCCTCTGCCTCCGCTTGGCGCTGCTCGGCGATAGATTTTTGACGAAGGGCTTCATCAGATAAAGATTGCTGAATAGAGAGAGAGCGCTCAAGCTGATCAGAAAAAGTTGTCGCATCACCGAAAGTTTTCGCATAATGATCGAAGGTTAGGATGCCTACGACACCCACAGCAAGCGTAATCAATATAAATCGACCCAAACTTTGAATAGAATCGCCAGCGTTTATGTAGCTAAGGTATGGGTGCAGCAGTAGCCCCATCATACTAAGGATCAGTGTGATTCCTATTCCTGTATAGGCGTATTTGCGCTCTCGGATAGGCTCAAAAGCGAGTAAGCTGCCGATCACTGCTGCAAAGTTTACCCAGGAAAATGCCCAGCCATGCAGCGGTCGCGTAAGTGTACTTTCTACTATTACTACAAGGATGACGCTCAAAAGTAGTAAAAGCCTCAATATAGGCGAAATCGGAGAAGAAAATTGAATAAGCAGTACGATCAACACATTCACCGCTAAGTCCGGCAGCCGAATCATTAGGAAGGCTTTTTTGACTTCGGGAGGGGCATGACCAGCGGATAGTACGCTCCCTATGCTTAGAAGCTTAGATAAAAGAATCAACCATGCCACGAGACGCGTGGTGCGCATACGAGTTCTAAGAAGCTGAGAGTGTATATCAGAAGGAGCTATATGAGATTCAGATAGACTGCTTTTCGCCACTACCACGAAGGTAATGAAGTTTCTTAAGTAAATCCATTCCTCATCAGGGTAAGCCCTTCGGGCTTGAAGTTTGGATTTGTATTCAACAAAGGTTATATCTTTGTATCATGCGATATATTGGATTAGCTATAGCCGCAGCATGGGCCCAGACTACGCTATATTTCCAGAACTTCAATGGCAGTAGCACCAACAGTCCGCCCCCTGGTTGGCAGCTCAATACCACGGACATGGGC
>JBCNVG010000034.1:0-54646 GCA_039630325.1 Bacteroidia bacterium | reverse complement strand
CCAGCTTGTAGCGGCTCTAATGTGCTTTTGACCCTGAGTGGCTATACGGGCGACCAAATCCAGTGGCAGCAGCTCGTCGGTGGCGTCTGGACGAATGTCGGTCCTAACTCTGATACGTGGTTAGCTGGCCCTATTTCGGGGACGACCTTTTACCGAGCGTTGGTATATAATAAAGGTTGCGGCCCAGCTACTTCGCCAGTTGTCACCATTAATATTGTCCCAGGCACTAACTATGCCGTCAATCTGGCTGTATCTCAAAATCCCATCTGCCAGGGTGATCCTGTAACCTTCACGGCTATCCCTGTGGGAGCTCCGCCTTCGCCCACCTTCCAGTTCTATGTGAATGGAACGCCCGTAATCGGCTCTGGCAATACCTTCACGACAACTACCCTCAATAACGGCGATCAGGTGCATGTAGAAATGCAAGTAACTTCCGCCTGTGGATCAGGTACTTTTACCTCTAATACCATCACTATGACCGTGAATCCTAAGCCCACGGTCACCATATCTGGTCCATCTGGCCCCATCTGTGCCGGCACAAATGCCACTTTCACCGCCACCCCTAATCCCGCCACAGCAACAGTCCAATGGTATGTAAATGGGACCTTTACTGGCGCCACGGGTACTTCATATACCACGAACTCTCTCAGCGATGGAGACCAGGTGTATGCCGTTGCCATCCAAGGTAGTTGCAGTAGCAGCCCTTCTAATGTGATCACGGTAGATGTAGATCCCGCTCCTGCTATCATTATCTCAGCCGATCGTAACCCTATCTGCGACGGGGAGCTTGTCACTTTCAGCGCCGCTACTTTCAATGCAGGGGCATTCCCTACTTATCAATGGCAAATCAATACAGGCGCTGGCTGGACTAATATTGCTGGTGCGACAGGCAGTACTTACAGCAGCAATAACCTTCCTAACGGGGCTGTAATACGCTGTTTAGTAAGCCCAAGTGGTACGGGCTGTAGCGGCACCTTTGCCTCCAATCCTATCACAATGGTCGTCCACCCTATTCCGACCGTCAGTATTACCGCCAATACTACCACCATTTGTGCTGGGCAGACAGTCACCTTCACCGCTACTCCGACAAATGGTGGCGTGACCCCCCAATATCAGTGGTATGTCAATAATGTACCCGTAGGTCCGAATAGCCCCATTTTCACAACAAATACCCTTCAGAATGGCGACATTGTGAGCTGTGTGATTACATCTACGGCTGGATGCTCAGATGCGACCCTTTCTCGCTCTAACCTCATCACTATGACCGTCAATCCCATCCCACAAATCGTTATTTCTCCCCAGAACCCTCAAGTGTGTGCGGGTGACCCAGTAACCTTCACGGCTATCGTCACTAATGCCACGCCTACCCCTCTCACTTATGAATGGTATGTGAATGGCGTACCTCAAGGCGTCAACAATAGCACCTTTGGTCCTGTGGTTCTCCCGAATGGGGCACAGGTTACAGCTCAGGTAACGACCGCAGCTAACTGCGCCAGCGCCGTCTCCGCTCCAAGCGTGGTGAATGCCATTCCTCTACCTGTGGTGACTATCTCTGCCTCAGCTACAACCGTATGCGCTGGTGAGAATGTAACCTTTACCGCCTCAGTCATAAATGGCAGTCCCAACTCTACCTACGATTGGCAGGTCAATGGCACCTCTCAGGGGGTCAATAGCCCAGTCTTCACCTACGCCCCTGCGAATGGCGATGTTGTTCAGTGTATCGTAACTACAAGTCTGGGTTGCCAAAGTGCGCCTTCAAACGCTATTACCCTCACTGTCAACCCTATCCCTACCGTAACTGTCTCTGCGGCTCCAGGAACCACCGTATGTGCAGGAACTCCCATCACCTTTACCGCTACTCCTGCGAACGCTGGTCCAAACCCTTCCTATCAGTGGACCCTCAATGGTAATCCTGTAGGAACAAACTCCCCTACATTCATTCTTACAAATCCACAGAACGGCGATGTGGTCAGAGTCCAAGTAACCTCCACTGCCGGCTGTACAGGCCCTGCATCCATAAGCCCACCTATTTCCCTCACAGTCAATCCGGCTCCAACCGTATCTATCTCTGCCGCACCTGCTGGTCCTATTTGCGCTGGGCAAAGTGTAACCTTCTCCGCTACTCCCATAGCTGGTGCTACCTATGCGTGGTATGTGAATGGAGTGAACGTCCAATCAGGGGCCTCCGCCACTTACACCACGAATACCCTCGCAAATGGGGACCAAGTATGGGTACAGGCAACTTCCTCTCTGGGGTGCACAGGTCCTCAGTCTAATATCTATACCGCTGTGGTCAATCCTCTCCCTACTGTCAGTATTACCGCCTCTCCCAATCCTGCATGCCCCGGTGCCACCATTACTTTCACGGCTTTGCCCACGAATGCTGGAGCTACGCCTACCTATTTCTGGTATCGGAACGGAAACTTAGTACAATCTGGACCTTCCTCTACCTACTCCTCTGCTTCCCTCTCTAATGGCGACCAAATCTATGCTGTCGTACAATCTTCTGCGGGCTGCCAAAGCGCTAACTCAAATACCATCACTGTTACCCTTCATCCTATCCCCTCAGTCAGTGTGAGTGTCGCTCCAGGCACCACCGTCTGCCAGGGTACCGCCGTAACTTTCACTGCTACTGTCACGAACGGTGGTCCTTCTCCGACTTATCAATGGTATCTCAATGGAAATCCCGTAGGCTCGAATAGCCCTACCTTTACTTTGACTAACCCAGCTAATGGTGACCAGGTCTATGTCCGAGTAACTTCTACAAATGGCTGCTCAGGCCCCAGCTCTCAGAGCACCCCCATCGCCCTCACGGTGAATCCTCAGCCCGTTGCTTCCCTTACAGCCATTCCTTCGGGCCCTATTTGTGGTGGGCAGACGGTGAATTTTACCGCTACCACATTCCCTGGTGCGACCTACACTTGGTATGTAAATGGAAATGTGGTGCAAACGGGGGCTTCTTCGGCATACTCTACCAATACTCTATCTAACGGCGACCAGGTCTGGGTGCAGGTTACCTCAGCCGCGGGTTGTACGGGGCCCATCTCAAATGTCTACACCGCCACGGTTCTTCCTGTGCCTACCGTAAGCATCACTATTTCTCAAAATCCGATTTGTCCTACGCAGCCTGTTACCTTCACAGCCATCTCAACTAATGCTGGCTCTAATCCAACCTATAACTGGTATGTGAATGGCAACCTCGTCGCCAGCGGCACCACTCCGACTTATACTACCTCTGCTCTAAGCAACGGCGATCAAGTATATGCAACGGTTGTTTCCTCGGGTGGATGCCTCAGTACGCCTTCTAATACAATCACAATCACCGTCTCTCCGATTCCAACCGTTACGCTCAGTGCTTCTGCTAACAGCGTATGCCAAGGCACCCCTGTCACCTTTACAGCCACCCCTACTAATGGCGGCTCTACCCCAACCTACAACTGGTACGTGAATAGCCTGCTGGTGGCCTCTACTACGGCCCCTACTTACACCACAGCTAACTTGCCTCCTGGTAACAACACCATATATGTTCAAATCATCTCTTCCGCAGGCTGTACCGGTCCCGCTTCACAGTCTAACGCAGTGAATGTCTTAGTGGAAGCTACCCCTAACGTGTCCATTACAGCCTCTGCTACGACCATATGCCCAGGGCAATCTGTACAGTTCATTGCGACGGCATCAGCGCCTGTGACGTATCAATGGTACCTCAATGGGAACCTCATCCCCGGGGCGACCGCCAATACTTACACCAGCAGCAGTCTCAACGATGGCGACGTCGTGTATGTGCGAGTCACTACTCCTGGTGGCTGCGTCGCTAACTCCAACTCCATCGCTATCACCGTCCAAGGCCAGCCTTCCGTAACTGTCTCCGTCAATCCCGCTTCGGCGACTATATGTCAGGGGCAAACGATAGTCTTTACCGCTACAGCTTCTGGGGCTGGACCCAATCCATCCTTCCAGTGGTATGTCAACAATATTGCCGTCGGTACGAATAGCCCTGTATTTTCCAGCAGTACGCTTCAGAACGGCGATGTGGTAACGGTGCGCGTAACTTCCTCTGGCGGATGTACCGGTGCCTCCTCTCTATCCGCTCCTATTTTGGTTACGGTGCATCCCAATCCCACTGTGCAAATCCAAGCCTCTGCCAATCCCATTTGCGCAGGCCAGCAAGTCATCTTTACCTCCACTGTCACAGGCGGCGGGCCTAATCCAACCTATCAGTGGCAAGTCAATGGCATAAATGTACCTGGGGCCACAGGCCCAAGTTTCATCACTTCTACTCTCAATCATGGAGACGTGGTTCGGCTGCTTGTTACCTCTTCGCAGGGTTGTCCCGCTGGCGGTCAGTCTTCTAACCAAATCCTCATGACCGTCCACCCCGTACCCAATATAACTCTCACCCAGACCCCCGCTGGTACAGTATGTAGGGGTTCTCAGGTCACCTTCACCGTAGGTGGGGCTCCCGCTGGCTCTAACTACACTTGGACACTAAACGGCAATCCCCTCCCCGGCGTGACCACTGGTACCTACATTACAGATACCCTCCGAAATGGCGATGTCGTGGCTGTAACGGTCACTTCTCCTCAGGGTTGTACTTCTAATACAGCTTCTCTCATCGCTTCGGTGATAAACGGTCCTATAGCTGACTTTACCCCTCCAGCGCCTAAGTGTGTTTATGAAACTTATAGTTTCCAAAACAGCGGCTCAACGGGTGCTGGTTTGCTCTACCTCTGGAACTTCGGTACTTCCGCCACTCCGCAAACTTCTAATCAAGAAAATCCTACGGGTATTCTCTTCTCCACACCTGGGAATAAGTCCGTAACTCTTACCATTACCGATCCCACAACAGGCTGCTCCCATAGCGTAACTAAGACGGTATATGTTAAGCCTCAGCCCACTGCGGCTATCGGCCCTGTGCCTAACCTCTGCTACGGCTTGCCGTACAACTTCACTCAAGTAGGTACAAATGATCCAACAGCCCTCTTCATTTGGAGCTTCTTACCTGATGGTCAGCCCAATACCTCCTTGTCCGCTAATCCTACGGGTATCACCTTCCCTACTCCTGGAAATAAGACAGCTCAGCTTATCGTAATCGTGGACGGCTGCGCTGATACAGCCCAAGTGAACTTCATCGTGGATAGCACCTTGCGCATAGATCTCGGTCCTGATAGAGTCCTGTGCCAGTCTGATCTCCCTATCACCTTAGACGCTGGACCAGGTGGTCAAACGTATGAATGGACCTTGAATGGCCAGCCCATAGGCGGCAATACACAAACTCTCACTGTTACTCAGGGAGGTATCTATGCGGTGCGGGTAACTACGGCTACAGGCTGTGTCGGTCAGGATGCGGTAAATATCCAGGTTAGCAGTCAGATTCCCGTGGATTTAGGTCCAGATGTTACGCTGTGTGCCAGTGGGGGAACTTCTGTCACCCTATACAGTGGTTATCCCGGAGCTACTCACACTTGGACAAAGGATGGACAGGTTATCCCAGGAGCCACAGCCGACAGTCTTGTTGTTACTCAACCGGGCGTGTATGGCGTCACCGTTCAGCCTCAAGGCTCCTCTTGTATAGGCCAGGACTTTGTTGTGGTACGGTTTGACAGCACCATTACTGTGAACCTTGGGCCGGATGTGTTCTATTGCAGTAGTGACCCCATCCAGCCGCTTGTAGCACCCACTGTAGGCGGAGCTACTTATGTCTGGTATCGCAATAACCTTACCATTCCTGGCGCTAATGGACCCAGTGTAACTCCCTCTGGTTCAGGTACCTATGTGGTGGTGGTGTTGGCTGGGGCATGCATCGGCACCGATACTGTCCAAGTGACGATTTCTCCCACGGTGCAGGTACGGCTGCCCGATACAATACGCTTCTGTCCGGCTAATCCTCTGGTCGAGTTAGAAGCTCCGTTCTATCCAGGCGCCACTTACCTCTGGACGCTCAATGGCACACAGGTAGCTCAAGGAGTTGGACTCTATCGACTCGTAGATACACGCGCAGGAGTCTGGCGAGTATCTATCACAACGGCCAGTGGATGCTCTGGGTCAGCCACCACCGTAGCTCAACCTGTGCCAGCGCCCCGTCCTGACTTTGAAACCGAGCCACCTCTGCCTGCCCGTCTTGCTTCCTCCAATACCGTAGTACGCTTCATCAATACTTCTCAAAATGTAACCCCCAATACCTTCTTCCGATGGAATTTCGGGGATAGCACATTCTCCACCGAACGCGAACCAACTCATCGTTTCCCCACCTCTGGCACTTACTATGTAACCCTCTACATGTACAACGGGAACTGCGTAGATTCCATCCGAAAAGGTCCCATCATTATCACCCCCGTGGATGGGTCTTTCATCCCTACTGGCTTTACTCCTAATGGAGACGGTGTCAATGACGAGTTCTACTTCCCTACATTAGGCTACAGGGACTACGAGTTCTTCATCTACAATCGGTGGGGTCAGCTTGTTTTCCAAAAGCGGCTCGGCGAGACGAAGTTCTGGGACGGTTATGAGTACATTGGGGGTATGCGTAAGCCAGCTCCAGAAGGTGTCTATGTCTGGGTCTTCAAGGGAATCAAGGAGAATAGTGGAGAGCTCGAAACCTTCACTGGAACTGTCACCCTCACCAGATAAACCTTATCTGAAACTCGCCTTTCGAAGGAGGCTCGTTTAGAGCCTCCTTTTTCTTTTTGTAGGGAAGGCGGCAGAGAAAGGTATAGGTCAAAACTCGCTCTCTTTCCTTCCACCTAAAACAAAAACCGGGGCATACACCCCGGCTGCGCTATCCCCTCTCTGGCTTGCTTGGAGCAGGTCCACAACCTGCTCAAGGCAAAGTTAGGAGATTTCACTTGTATATATCCAAATTCCAAAGGCTTGTCGAGAGCTACCTCTCCCAAAGCACTGCAACCTGGCACTCTAAATGTAAATGCCTCCCCAGAAGGGAAAAGGCTATCTGAGAACGACAACTTCTCTCAGTTTCAACTACTAATCTTCCTCTTCCTCGTCTTCTTCTCGGCGCTGACCAAGCAGCTCTCCCAAAATGTCTTTGAAAGATATCGCTCGATCAGACAGAGTGCGTCCTATGAGAGACATCTCCGCCAGACCATGTAAAACCAGTTCCATCCATGCATAAGTGTGCTCAGAAACACCGATACTCTCTACTACTCTATTTAAGTGCGGCACCCGACTAAGCTCCCGCTGATAAGCCGCATCAGACATCGTACGCGTGAGAGCAAGTTCATTGCCAGAAGCGAACCAGTCTATGATAGGCTGATACGGGTTAGACTGACCCCCTCCCCGCTTAAACTTATCAGGCGAGGGGAAGTTTGCCAAAAACTCTTCCTTCAAAGCTCGATGACAAAGGTAAAGGGCAACATTTTGTATGCCTTCTTTTTCCCCTTCATAGACAAGCTCTACTTTTCCTGTGATGGCTGGAACGGCAGCATAGACATCCATTGGTCGAACTGTGGTGCTATCCTCTCCATTCAGATACATCCGATGCTCTGCCCAGCTCACTATACATTCGTAAGCAGAGATTGCCAGACGTACCGAAACTCCGCTTTTAGGATCTATATGTTCACTACTTTGCCGAGCGATAAAGCCGATTCGTTCTATCGCCCGCGCTATCGGAGGGGGCATATGTATTCTTTGTCGCTGAGAGGGAGCCAGAGAAGCTTCGCGCTGAGTAATCCGCATACTCGCCTCTATAGATCGGGGATAATGTGTCAGGATCTGACTCCCTATCCGGTCTTTCAAGGGCGTGATTATAGTTCCTCGTTGGGTATAGTCTTCTGGATTAGCGGTAAAAACAAACTGTATGTCTAAAGGTAGGCGAATCTTATAGCCGCGGATCTGAACATCGCGCTCTTGTAAGATATTGAAGAGAGAGACCTGAATGCGTGGCTGGAGATCGGGAAGCTCATTGATAACGAATATACCTCGGTGAGCCCTTGGAATAAGCCCATAGTGAATTACCCTTGAGTCTGCATAGGGAAGCTTAAGCGTAGCAGCCTTGATAGGATCTATATCTCCAAGTAGGTCAGCCACTGAGACATCGGGTGTAGCAAGTTTCTCTGTGTAGCGCTCCTCACGCGGTATCCAACGTATAGGAAGATCGTCTCCTGCCTCCTGAACTAATCGTATCCCTTCCGGAGTGATGGGATGGAAGGGGTCTTCTGGTAGTTCTATGCCATCTATCGCTGGAATATAGGGATCTAAAAGCTCTACCAGCTGGCGAGCCAAGCGAGTTTTTGCCTGGCCCCGAAGGCCCAGCAAAAGTATATTATGGCGCGCCAGGATCGCCGTATATAGCTGAGGAAGAACCGTCTCTTCATAATCGTAAATCCCCTCAAATATAGGTCGCTTACTTCGCAGAGCTTCTATAAGGTTCTCCCTCAGTTCATCCTTTACAGAACGAGAACGATAACCCAGACGCTTTAGCTGCCCCAGAGTGCGAGCTTGAGTAATGCTTGTCATATCCCAGCACAAACAAATATCCAAATACTCTCACACCGATGAAGTCCTCGGCCGCTCCTCCGGAAGTGTACCAAAGACCCAATCCCAAAAGGGTGAAGAAACTCCAAATGCCCTCTCTGGACTTTTGAAGTGATGCAAATGATGGTGTCGCCACAGTTTCTTCAAAAACTTCGTGGGCGGGTTCTTCACCCGATGCATAAGGTAGTGTGTCGTAGAGTACAGAAGATAGCCGACGATGAAGCCAGCTAAAAATGGAAATCCGTACCTTCCCAGTATCAAGTAAAAAATGCCGCCAAAAATAGTCGCCAGTAGAAGGCTCGGCAGTGGCGGCATAAAGAGATGATGTGGATCGGATGGATATTCATGATGAACGCCGTGTACGAGATAATGAAACCTTTGCACCCAGGGACGCTCATCCACCCAATGAAATACAAACCGATGTAAAAGATACTCTGCCAAAGTCCATATAAAGAGAGCTGCAATGAATGTCCCCACCACTGCCCCGATACTCAACTTTAGGCCATTTACGCTATAATACAGCAGTCCACTGACAATCGGAATATACATACCCCATATTACATAAGGCGACGAAAGCGTGAGAAGCTCTAATATGGGATTCTGAAATAAGCGAGCGCGTCCATGGACTTTAGGCTTGATGGCTTGCATGTGACAAAGATACGAAACGACAATCGCGCAGGATGAAGCAACCCCTACGCAGTGCTCTGCGAGGTATCAGTATCTTTGGATAGTGGCTACCCGCAAGAGTAAGAGTATGCCGATGCAGGCGACGGACCCTGTGGGAAGGGTCATCCCACAGGCAATCGAGGTAGAGAAGGCCTTACTGGGCGCCCTTCTCATAGAAAAAGATGCAATTGCCAAAGTGATTGATCTCCTCACTCCCGAGGCATTCTATGACCCGCGTCACCAGAGCATATTTAGGGCTATTCGTTCCTTGTTTGACAAAGGCTTACCCATAGACCTCATCAGCGTACAGGAAGCGCTCCGCCATACAGGTGAAATCAAAAACGTAGGTCCGTACTATTTAGCTGAGCTCACCTTAGGCGTAGCTTCCAGTGCAAATGCTGAAACATATGCTCGAATCATCGTAGAAAAGTACCTGCTACGACAAATCATCTCTTTATCCGGCGAGCTGACAGAGAAAGCTTTTCAAGAAGAGACCGATGCCTTTGATCTACTGGATATGGCAGAAAATAGGCTATATGAGCTTTCTCAGCATCACCTGCGACGCAGTGTACAGCCTGGACAACGGGTACTTCAAGAGGCCTTAGCTCTACTGGAGAAACTTCGGCACAAGAACCAACCACTTACAGGTGTCCCATCTGGCTTTCCAGAGTTAGACCGCATGACGGCAGGCTGGCAAAAGTCTGACCTCATCATTTTAGCTGCACGTCCGAGTATGGGTAAAACTGCTTTCGCACTAAACTTAGCCCGCCACGCCGCCGAAGCGGGATACCCCGTGGCAATTTTCTCTCTGGAGATGTCTGCACTCCAACTCATGTACCGTTTCATCAGCATGGAAGTAGAAATAAGCTCCGAAGTACTCCGCACAGGCCAAATTCCATCCGAGATTTGGCTTGCTCTCCCTCAAAAGTTAGAACGGCTCGCACAAGCACCCATTTACATAGATGACACTCCTTCCATCACAATTTACGACCTCCGAGCGAAATGCCGCCGTCTCAGAGCTGAGAAGAATATTCAACTCGTCATGATAGATTACCTCCAGTTGATGGGAAGTACCCAGCGAACCCTCAATCGCGAACAGGAAATCGCTTCCATATCTCGCTCCCTGAAAGCATTAGCCCGAGAGCTGGAGATACCCATCATCGCTTTGTCTCAGCTTAGCCGAGCCGTAGAAACCCGAGGAGGCGACCGCCGACCCCAACTGTCAGACTTGAGAGAAAGCGGGAGCTTAGAACAAGATGCAGATGTGGTTATCTTTCTCTACCGGCCCGAATATTATGGCATCATGCAAGATGAAGAAGGTCAGCCTACCCAAGGCATCACCGAAATACTCCTTAGTAAGCAGCGAAATGGTCCTATAGGTAAAGTGCGCTTGCGCTTCATCAGCGACTACATGCGATTCCTCTCCTTAGAACCCACTCTCATAGGCGGAGACAACGGAGGCTATACGCTCTCTTCTCGTGCTAATGAACTCCCTCCCCCCCCTTCGGATGAGGACGATCCCTTCCCCCCCTTCTGAATGACCGTCTCCAAGCAACACCACAGAAAGCATATACTTTAGCATCCCGTTTACCTACCACAAAAATGAACCGATACCTCTGAACTTTTTTCCCTACTTTTTGAGCCCCAACTCTACCAGTCTCTCATTCAGGTACTCCTCGGCAGTAACATCTGGATAAGCTTTGGGATGAGCCTCATCTATGCAGGAGGGTAGGCAAGCCAAGCTCATCTCTGGACGAGGATGAAGGAAAAATGGAATAGAATAGCGCGGCAAATGGCGCCTATCTGGCGAAGGTAAAACAACTCGATGAGTAGTGCTTCTGAGTTTATTATTAGTCAGCCGTTGAAGCATATCCCCCACATTAATCACCATTTGGTGAGGCTCTACCACTGGGGCAAGCCATTCTCCCTCGCGTGTCAGTACTTCCAGCCCCTCCGCACTTGCTCCAATGAGGAGCGTAATCAGATTGATATCTTCGTGTTCAGCTGCCCGAGTGGCTCCCTCTGGAATATTGAGATCCGGCGAAAGGGGATAATAATGCAGAAGCCGCAAGAGACTTGGACCATTCTGGATATGCTGGTCAAAATAGTGCTCTTCCAGCCCTAAGTACAAAGCAATTGCACGCAAAAGGTAGCGCCCAGTTTCCATAAACTTCTCATATGCCTCTAAAAAAGTCTCCCGAAATCCAGGTACTTCCGCTGGCCACACATTTCGTGGAAGATAGAAGTATAAGGGGTCGGAAGCATCAGTGATTTCGGGACCGATATGGAAAAACTCTTTTAGATCAGGGATCGCATGCCCTTTAGCGCGCTCTTGATTAGGTGGAGTGTATCCTCGCTGACCCGCAGTGCCTGGTACAATATATCGCTCCTTGACTGAAGATGGAAGAGCCCAGAATGCCTCGGACTTTTCATACATTCTCCTCTGGAGCTCGGGAGATACAAAATGATTCTGGATAAGCACAAAGCCAATATCAGAAAACGCTTGCCCTAATGCATCTATAAATCGGGCTCTTTTCGCAGAGTCGCCTTCTATGAATTCCCTAAGGTCAAGAAGCGGTAGGTTTTCCATACCTTTGCAAAAGTAGGCGCCGTAGTTCAACTGGATAGAACGGGAGTTTCCTAAACTCCAAATGTGGGTTCGAGTCCCGCCGGTGCCATATGCGGATGTGGCGGAATTGGCAGACGCGCCAGACTTAGGATCTGGTCCCGTCAGGGGTTGAGGGTTGAGCTCCGATCCGCACTTGGAAAATACCGTCAGATTTCCCAAGCCGTACTTAGCGGAAGGCGAGGTACATATTACCGCCCCGTCTTATGCAGAAGAGTATCGTATGCGCATTCGAGAGCTGCGCCGTGAGCTTGTCCTGCCCGGCTTCCGACCTGGTCAGGTCCCCAGTGATGTGGTCATGGGGCGATATGGCGAGCAGATTCTGAGCGAGCTATTAGCAGACAAGTTTCTAAATGCGCTGCGAACCCTTGTGGGAGATCGAGAACTATTCCAACTCCCCTTCTACGAACGCAGCCCTGAAACCTACCAGGTCAAGCCCCCATTCGCCGATTATGTGTATAGGTTTCGGGCCCTTGTCGTTCCCAAAGAACCTCTTCTTAGCCGTGACCTACGCCTATCAAAGTATGTCTATCAAAGTGACCCCAGCGACTTGGATACTTTCAAAAGTTATCTGCAAGTAGCGTTTGGCTCCTTAGAAGAGTTAGAAATACTCCCCGAAAGCCTTCCATCAGATAAGCATATCCTCCTTAGACTACGCTGGGAGCCCCAGGAGGGGGCTATTTCGCTACGCTTGCGCTGGAATTCCTACATTCAGCCTTTCCCTTGGTCCAACTTAGCTGGACGAAAAGTCGGGGATACTATTGAGCTCCCCCCACAAATTTTGGCCCCGTACACCGAATACATTCGCTCATTTTATCCTGATTTCTCGTTGATAACCACCCCGTCTGCTAAGCTCACTATCGTCGCTGGAGCCTACTCTACCCCCTTGTCTATTGAGGTATTAGAAGAAAAGCTTCGCCTCTCTACTTCGACGGACTCCTCCACCCAGGAGACATGGATGAACCTCATCCAACGGCATGTAGAGGCTACCCTCACCCAGCTCAATGAGTACCGTCGTAAAAATCAGCTCCTTTATGCCGCTGGCATCAGCCTACCCCCAGAAATAGTTCAGTACCAGTATCTCATCTATCTCTCTACCCGCTCTCAGAAAAACGGTAAAGTCATTGACTATGCGGAATTCCAACAGGAACTTGCATGGGAGCTATTATTCCAAAATCTAATAGCCTCCGAACCCGCTTTACAGATCAGTCAAGAAGAGCTAAAGGAGACGCTCTGGCAAAAGGTGCAAGAGATAGGCAACCTATCCAACGAAGCTGATAACTTCCTAAGCAGCCTCAAAGAATCTGAAACCGCCCGAGAAGCCTTTATCAATAATCTCCTCCAGACTAACGAATCTCAGCTTCGTCGCAGCCTTCAGCAGAAACGATTAGAAACCTTCTTAGAAGAGAGATTTGGCCCCCCCACAGAAGTGCCATTATCTTTGCGTACAATCTTACTCTATACCCTATGACGATGAAGGACGAGTTTCGCCGATATGCAGTGCGTCACTTGGGCATAGAAAGCCTAAGAATAGACCAGTATGAAGCCCGCCTGCGTAGCGCCTTCTACAACCTCACTCCGAATATCATTGAAGAACGGCAACTCAATATCGCTGTCATGGATGTCTTTTCACGGCTCATGATGGACAGGATTATCTTTCTGGGCTATCCTATTGACGGCCAAATCGCCAACATTGTCAATGCCCAGCTACTCTTCCTAGAATCAGCTGATCCTAAACGAGACATTTTTATCTATATCAACTCCCCTGGTGGATCAGTATACGACGGACTCAGCATATATGATGTGATGCAGTATGTACGCCCAGATGTAAATACTATATGCACGGGTATGGCGGCTTCCATGGCTGCTATCTTGTTAGCGGCGGGGGCCAAAGGCAAAAGAGCCGCTCTACCACATGCACGCGTCATGATTCACCAGCCTTTGGGGGGAGTGCAGGGCCAAGCTTCAGATATTGAAATCGTTCATGCCGAAATCCAAAAAATCAAACGCGAACTGTACGAAATATTAGCATTCCATACAGGTCAGCCTTACGAGAAAATATGGAAAGACTCGGATAGGGACTATTGGATGCGGGCAGATGAAGCCCAACTGTATGGACTAGTAGACGAAGTATTACGTCCGACGAAGCTTGCCACCCCAAATGGACAGCGGTAAGGCTCCGCACTGCGACTTTTGCGCACGACCAGGTACCCAAGTTCCTCTTGTTCAATCTCCGCTAAAAGAGGCTTTTATCTGCTTAGACTGCGTCACCCATATTCATGAAGCCGCCAAGCAAGAACTGCGTAGAAGCCGCAGATTTCGCGGATGGAAAATGCCTAAAACTTCCCCCGCAGAAATCAAGGCACACCTCGATGAATACATTATTGGACAGGAATCCGCCAAACGAAAAATAGCCATAGCCGTTTATAATCACTATCGGCGAATAGCCGCCCTCCTCAATCAAAAAGACAATCCCCCCGCTGTCAGAGTTGAAAAAAGTAATGTTCTTCTGATAGGGCCCACAGGCACAGGTAAAACGCTGATTGCGCGCACAATCGCTGATTTCCTCCGAGTTCCTTTTGCGATTGCGGACGCCACCACTCTCACAGAGGCAGGATATGTCGGTGAGGACGTAGAGAATGTTTTGGTTAGACTCTTGCAGGCAGCTGATTATGATGTAGAATCTGCTCAGATAGGCATCGTTTATATTGATGAAATTGATAAAATAGCCCGTAAATCTGAAAACCCCTCTTTAACCCGCGATGTGGGAGGAGAAGGGGTACAGCAAGCTCTCCTGAAACTCTTAGAAGGAACTGTCGCAAACGTTCCACCGAAAGGGGGTCGTAAACATCCTGAACAGAGCTTCATCGCTATTGACACCACAAATATTCTCTTTATCTGTGGCGGTGCATTTGAAGGATTGGATAAAATCATCGCCCGGCGGCTTTCTCGGCAAACCATCGGATTTCGAAGAGAAAGTTCTGCCTCTCAACAATCAGAGAATCTCTACGCATACGCTCAACCAGAGGATTTGAGACGATTTGGCCTAATACCTGAGTTTATCGGTCGGCTACCTGTAATCGCTGCTTTGGAACCCCTCGATGAAGCTGCTCTGCTGCGCATCTTAACTGAACCTCGCCATGCACTCATCCGGCAGTATCAAGAGCTTTTGTCCTGGGATGGGATAGAACTTCATTTCTCAGAAGGAGCCTTACGACAGATAGCCAGAGAAGCCCTCAAAATGGGCACGGGGGCACGCGCTTTACGCAGTCTATTAGAGACAGTGTTGGAAGATGTACTTTTCCAGCGCCCCTCCAACACCAAGATAGAAATCTCCGAAGAAGATGTCCTTCACCGCCTCGCTCCGCTGCGTGTCGCAGGCTGAGCTCGTCAGCTCTTCTTTGATTAGGGCCATTTGTTATCCTGTACGCCCCTAAAATGCTCTCGAGCTTTCTCTAAATCAGAAGAAATGGCGGCATGCAGCTCCTCTGGCGTCGCAAATGCTTTATGCGGACGCAAATACTCCCAAAAACCTACACTCAGCTTGCGTCCATAAAGCTCTGGTAGAGTTCTATCCAGAATATGCACCTCTGCATCCCCTGCAGGTGGAATATAGAGGAGACCAGGCAGCCCCCCTTCTCTTGGCATGACGGGAACGGGATCAATATGCACCCATCCAATGTATATGCCAGCTGCGAGACGGACTTTTTCCATAGGATACGGAATATTGGCCGTAGGAATACCTAAGCGCCGCGCTTCACCCTTACCAGCGCGTACAATACCAGTTATCGTAAAAGGATAGCCTAAAAGCACCCTCGCCGCCCTGACCATCCCCTCCGCAAGTAGCTTTCGAATCCGCGAGCTACTGATAGGCTCCCCCCCCTCCTTATAAGGAGGCACTTCCTCCACTATCAACCCCATCTGCCTCAAAAGGTCTGACGAGCCTCTTCGCTCACTTCCAAACCGATGATCGTACCCTAAAACCACCGCTCGAGGGGCTGCAAGCGTTTGTATCCATTCAGTTACAAACTCTTCAGCCGATAAAGTAGAAAACTGCTTCGTGAAGGTAATCACTCGCACACGAGATACTCCCAGCTCATGAAGAAGCGCTATGCGCTCCTCCACAGTAGTCAGCGCAGGCACCTCTATACCTCTGAGGATACTACGCGGATGAGGATGAAAAATCCATACTTCCACGAAAGTATCTAAACGCCGAGCAATCGTTAGGCAGGTAGACAGAAGGTGTCTATGGCCTCTGTGAATCCCATCAAAGACTCCCATGGTGAGGACGCCCCCCTGACTCTTTGTTTCTCTATCAAAACAGGTAACCATCAGGCTGCAAAGCTTGTTGTACCGTATAAGGACCGATGCGAGTGCGTCGCAAAGCTCCTAGATACGCGCCTGAACCTATCACTTCACCTATATCCCGCGCCAAGCTGCGAATATACACCCCCTTCCCGCATGTAATGCGCAAAAGCCACCTGTGAGGTGGATCATAAGCCACCTCCTGAATATCATAAATCTCCACTGGACGCGGAGGAAGTTGTATAACCTCTCCCCTCCGAGCCAACTGATAAGCTCGCCGACCTCGTATCTTGAGAGCAGAATAAGAAGGAGGACGCTGCTTTATACATCCTACGAACTGATTGAGGATAGCCTGCCTCTCCGACTTCGTCAGGAATCGTGGGTAGGCTACATATTCGGGGGGAAATTCTGCATCATCCGATGCCGTGGTATAACCCAAAATCAGCAGAGCATAGTACTCCTTGTCTAAAGATTGGAGACTATGTATTTGACGTGTCGCTGCTCCAGTAGCTATGAGAAGAAGGCCTGTGGCCAAAGGATCCAGGGTCCCAGCATGCCCTGCCTTGGAGAGGCCGAAATGTCTCTTCAGCCATTCAACTGCTCTGAAAGAACTCCACCCGTATGGCTTATCTATGAAGAAAAGCTCAGCCATGCAAGTACTCCCCCACCTAATAGTATCCGATAAACCCCAAAAGGTTGCATTCCATAGCGCTGCCACAATCCTACCAAAAACCGCATAGAGAGTAGGGCTACCAGGAAAGCAGTGCCCATTCCTACCAGTAGGGCAAACAGCTGAGCAGATTCCAATGCTATGGGGCTCTTGTAGAGTTTATAGGCAGAAGCCGCCCCCAAAGTCGGCACCGCAAGTAGAAAAGAAAGCTCTGCAGCTTCTTCTTTCTTCAAGCCCATCCACCGACCTCCGAAAAGAGCCGCAGCCGATCTGGATATGCCAGGCAACAAACTCAGGGATTGTACCAAACCCACGACCGTGGCGCGCCACAGAGGAAGCGTAATTATCTCTCCTGCCGCTTGTCCAAACCACTTGTCCATCCGTAAAAGTACAATGCCTCCCCAAATAAGGTTTATTGCCACTACCCATGGAGAGGCGAGTAGCGTCTGGATGAAATCCTTAACGAGAAACCCAATCACGGCCGTAGGAATAAACGCAGCGGCGATTATGCCGTATATCCGAGGCTGCCAAAGTCGCCGATAGCCATGAACTAATACCGCTAAGATCGCCCCCCCTTGAATGATTATCTCATAATCTTGGACAAAGGCTTCATGAGCCCGCCCTAACCAGGAGCTGACTAAAATCAGATGACCCGTAGACGATATAGGTAGAAACTCCGTAACCCCCTCCACCAAGGCAAGCAGAAGGATTTCCCACCAGCTCATTTTTTCAGTATCGCATAAATTAGAGTGCCAAAACCGCCCAAAATAAACCATGGAGCAACGTATAGAGCAAATGAAAACTGTTGGCTATCCACAAATTCAGCTGGCTGGAGAAGCCCAGCATAGCCAATAACCAATAGCCCCACGCCCACGACGAGCCAACGGTAGTTTGATCGCCTAAAAGGCATCCCAGCATCCTGAGAGTTCGCTTTCTCATGCGGCTTAGACGCCGCAGTAGTCGCTTTTTTGAGTATGCTCATATCAGTCTTTCCAAAGCTTGGTTCAAAAATCGTCGGATAGCTAACTTACTGGCCATGTACCCCATAAAAGTTCCAAAGGTGGCCAGTCCGCCATACACAGCAGGTAACCGCCAATCCGAAACCAAAAAGTCTAATGAGAGTAAGAAACGATCTACGAGCAACAAGCCTGCATGCAAAGATACAATCGCTAAAACTGACCCAATCATGCCCTGCAAAACCCCCATAAGAAGAAAAGGACGCTGAATAAAACTGCGTGTAGCCCCTACCAACTCCATAGTACGAATCTCTAATCGCCGGGCAAATATAGCCAACCGCACAGCGTTGAAAATCAAAAGAAAGCTAATAACTGTCACCAATGCCCCTATAAGCAGACCAACTATGCGAAGGTTACCTGAGCGCTTCTCTAACACTTCCAAAAGGCTACGGGGGTAATCTACCTCTTTTACCAGCTCCCATTCTAATACTCGCTTGGAAAAGGCTAAAACACTATCAGAAGAGACCCTATCTCCATAAAAAATCACCCGGATTGTGGGAGGAAATGGATTGAAGCCCTCCATCGCCCGCACAAAGTCATCCCCTGCTACTTTTTTGAAGCTCTCCATAGCCTCTTCCGGCGGAATATATTCAGCCCGCCGAACCAAACTTTGCGAACGCAGCCATGTAAGGATTTCCTGAATCTGCTCGGGAAGTAAAGCATTGTAAAGATGAATCCGATATTCTAACCGCCCTCGCGCTTGCTCTAAGGCGAGCTGCCCAGCCAGCATGAAAAGCGCATAAAGACCCAACACAAACAGAGAGAGCGCCAAACTTATTAAAGATTGCATAAAGGGGATTGGAGCTCTCCTCACTCTACAAAAGTACACCTGACTCTCCGTATCTTTGTTCTATGAGCCGCTCAGAAATCATCCTTCTTCGAGAATCCGCCATAGACCCCACAATCATGGAAGAAGCACGCTCCATCCTTTCTCAAATGGGCATACTCTATCGTGAAGAGGTTTTACCTATTTTACCTTCCATCAATCATATTCGTCAACTAATGGATCAGCTAAGTCAAAGCGTGTGTATCTTCGCTGTTGGGAAAAGTGCCTACCTCCTCCCAGTCATAGCCGCCTCTATTACCCTCCAGCAACCCCTGATTGTGATGCCTTACCCTTCTGATCAAGCCTCTCAATCGTACCTTGATACCATTTTTGAAACGATTAGAGGATATCCCGTTGCATTCACTCGGGCCTACGATATCCAAGGGGCTGTACTGCTTGCAGTCCATCTCCTCGTAGGCAGACATCCGAGCTACGCGGATATTTTGAATGCATTCATTCAACGAAGGCAGTTGCAACCAACTAACTAATGGTTACTTATGCAGACTCTCACTACGACCGAACTATTGGAGATTTTCCAACAGCTCTCCAAAAACCTGGCACAATATGAGGGCAATTATGCAGCCCTCCAGGAACGATTGAGCAGTCTTGAGAGAGAATTCCGGGATCGCCAAGCTATATTAGACAGATTTGCCATCGTAAGTGAAACAGATACGCGGGGGATCATAACTTATGCAAATCCTAAGTTTTGTGAAGTATCAGGCTATTCATTAGAAGAGCTGATAGGAAAGCCCCACAACATTATACGACATCCTGACATGCCCAAGTCTGCCTTTAAGGAGCTGTGGGATACTATAAAGGCGGGAAAAATCTGGCAAGGGGAAGTCAAGAATCGTCGCAAAGATGGCTCAGCTTACTGGGTATTGGCGACAGTAGGACCCCTTCTGGATGCAGAAGGGTACCCTTATCGGTATGTCTCCGTGAGAGTGGACATCACGAAGCAAAAAGAGCTTGAGGAAAAGCTGCGAATGGAGCGCGACGTACTCGCGAAAGACATCATGACCAACTTGGAGTTGGCTCACCTTATTCAAACGGCACTCATGCCTTATGCTGGGGCAGAAGAAGGTCGCTTCCATATCGGGGTTCCCTATTTTATTTTCTCAAAGCCCATGCAGATAGTGAGCGGGGATTTTGTCTGGGCGCATGAAGAAAAAGGTCGTCTACTAATCTTCATGGGCGATAGCGCTGGACACGGCATAGCAGGTGGGCTTATAGCGACACTCTTTCTCCAGGAGCTGCGTCACCAGGTCGTTGAACGAGGTATTCTCACTTCAGAACGACTGGTGGAAGAGTTAGACGAAAAAATAGGTCGTTTATTCCCCTCTAAGCTTTCTCTCCCCGTCACAGTGGATGGCACCGTCCTTGTCATAGATCGCAATAGGATGAAGCTGTCTTATATCGCTCTCAGAGGAAAAGGGATTCTCTCCCGCAAAGGAGAGCTCATACCCTTAGAGCGATATCCCTTCAGTTTCGGCGAGCTTTTAGGCATAGCTGCCACTGAATATACTTTACCATTAGAACCAGGTGATAGGTTATATCTATACAGTGATGGCCTATCGGATCAGACAAATAGCGAAGGAAAGAAGTTTGGGGTCAAACGGATAGAGGCTCTTATACGGGAAGTAAGTACTCTACCCTTTTCGGCGCAAAAATCGCACATAGAAGCTACCCTAAAAGAGTGGCAAAAAGATGCCCCACAAACGGATGACATTCTCCTCTTAGGTATAGAAATTCCACAGTGATACCCCCTGCAAGTTGTCTGGTTACTGACTCCAAGTAGCTTGGAGGCTGAGGCTATAGCTGCTGCTTTACCTTCCCATATCTCTGTGCAAGCTACCGGTGTAGGGGCATTAGCGACTTTAAACACCCTATGGCAAAAGTATAATCATGAACATCCTCAAAAGCTCTGGCTCATCGTTTTAGGAATCGCAGGAAGCTACAAGAGACACTATAATATCCCTTCCGTAGTGTATGTGAGAGAGGAGATTTGGGGGGATTTGGGTCGACGCTATCAGCACTATTTCGCTCCCAGCCCAGACGAACTGCGTCAGGGTATTCCGTGGAGATGGATCGCCCCCTCCCCCCCTGTAGAACTCCCACAAGTAACTGGACTCACCCTCCATACCGTCAGCGCCTCTAGGCGAGAAGCCTGGTACTGGAAACGCTCCTATCCCCAAGCTGACATAGAGACGCAAGAGAACGCCGCTTACTTTCTCTTCGGTGGAAGTGTAGGTGCTTCTATTTACTGCTTTCGCGTGCTCTCCAATCTCGTAGGACATCGACGATGGGAAAAAGAAGCCGCTTTGGAGCTACTCTATACCTTTACAGCCCAAAATGTGGTACCTTTATACGAAAGGCTCATGGACGGAGACCACGGCGCCGACACGGGGTGAGCTTTTCGGGGATGGCGTATTTGAAACGATCCGAATCTATAAAGGCCGAGCTCTTTTCTTAGAGGATCACCTTTGGCGCTTACGAGAAGCCGCCCAGGTTTTGAACCTCCAACTCCCCCTCCCGATAGAGAACCTACGGACTTCGCTTGAGTTTCACGCAAAGGCATATCCTGCCGCTCGCATGAAAGTTATCCTCCTGCGAGCAGGTGGAGGTACCTATACACCTCCAACCTCAGAAGCTCTCTTGACGCTTCATGTAGTACCTGTATCAGAGTCTGACTTTCCCCTTGGAGCTCCGCAGCGGGTGACGATCTTTCCCACAGGCTTTACTACCCCCACTCCATGGAGTGCCTACAAAACCCTAAGCGCAATAGGATACATTCAAGCTGCTGCTTATGCCCAAGCTCAGGGATGCGCAGACGCGATTGTTCTCTCCACATTAGGTCACCTCGCCGAGACCAGCCGAGCTAATCTATTTTTCTGGGATGGCGAAACTCTTCATACCCCTGCCCTACGCAGTGGATGTATCCGAGGTATCCTTAGAAATAAAGTCATTCAGATTGCACAGCAGCTGAATATTTCAATAAAAGAAGGCCTCTACCCTATCGAGGCCCTCTTAGAAGCAAAAGAGGCCTTTACGACAAATGTTATTCAAGGGATTGTGCCTATATTGGGCATCCGTGAGGTGGGAAAAACTTTTCGTACTGGCAAAGAATCACAAGCTGCTCTAATAGCCTACACCCTCAGAGAGCGTCTTTTATGATATGATTTTTATAACTTTGTCTCATGCGGATAGTTCCATATTTAGTACTTTTACTGACATGGGTACTTGCTCAGGAGGAGCGTGAATTGCCTCGGGGCACGGAAAAGCCTAAACTCGAGCCCCCCCAATCTATCGTCCTCCAAGGTACAGTTCGCGACGCTACCACAAACGAACCCTTGCCAGGTGCTTATGTCAGAGTAAAAGGCACCATTTCGGGTACAATCTCTGGCCCAGATGGGAGCTTTCGCATTCCCGTGATGGGAAGATTTCCCCTCGTGATAGAAGTGAGCTATGTGGGATATGAAACCACCGAAATCACCGTAACCTCCACCTCACCTATCCAAGTCTCTATGAAGCAAGGGAGTCTCACTTTGAAGGAGGTAGTAATCAGCACCAGTCGTGTCCCCGAAACCGTATTAGAAGCCCCTGTAACCGTAACCCGACTCGGCATCCGAGAAATTCAAGCCGCCCCAGCAGCTAATATCTTCCAGCAGATCGCTGTCATGAAAAATGTAGATTTTTATTACCACTCCATCAACTTCCCCGTTATCAATACCAGAGGTTTTGGGTGGCGCGGTAATCCTCGGTTTATCCAGCGTATAGATGGGATAGAGTTGACCGTCCCTTTCCTAGGTTTTAGTCTGAGCATGCTAGGCTCCCCCCCAGAAATTGACATGGATCGGATGGAATTGATCGCGGGTCCTGCTTCTGCATTGTATGGGCCTAATGCATTCAATGGAATGCTGGATATGCATTCTCGCTCACCGAGGCAGTACCCGGGTCTTTCCGCTACTTTGCGGGCAGGTGTAAATCATATAGCCTCCGAGATTTCACCCCGACCTTACTTTCAAGTGAGTGCCCGGTATGCACAAACCTTATTCAACCGCCTTTCCTTCAAGGTGTGTAGCGAATATTTCCGAGCCACTGACTGGTTAGCTACAGACTATAAGGACCAAGGGAAATACGATGGTGCTGATCCACAATATGCTATTCCTGGGCCTGACAATCCAGGGTATGACGGGGTGAATCTTTACGGCGATGAGATACGCACATTCAATGCGAATATTGCTCCATTATTTGGCATACAGGAACGCTTCTACGTTTCTCGCACTGGCTACAGAGACCAGGACATTGTAAACCCGGAAGTATTCTTCCACAAGCACCTCGCCCAGCTCAACTATGCAATCACAGACGAGTTAGAGATCTCCTGGCGATCTTTCCTGTCAAATGGTACTACCGTTTACCAGGGGACAAACCGACATGTCCTGCGAGATGTACTTCTACACCAACATAAGCTCGAACTGAGAAGCAAGCGTCTTCTTCTACGGACCTACGGCAGCTGGGAAAACGCAGGCAGAGCCTATGACAGTCGTTTCACAGCTATCTACCTAAATCAACGAGTCAAACCTGACCCTGTATGGTTTATCCTATATCACGACGAATACACTCGAACCCGCTCCCACCAAGCTGCCAGAATCTATGCAGACACAGTTATCCATCCTTCTTCTACATACCAGATGTTAGCTCAGGGCTTGGGGCTTCCCTTAGGTCCTTTTCGGCGAAGGTTAGAACCCGGCACACCTGAGTTTAGACAAGAGGTAGAAAGCATAAATGGAGGCTACTTACGCATCAACCGAGAAGCAGGATTCTATGACCGCTGTGCTTTTTACCACACGGAGGCCCAATATGACCTTTCTGACTTCACGAGACGATGGGTAGAGCTATTAGTAGGAGGCAATGTCCGCATATTTAGAATAAATACAAGAGGAACTCTAATGGCAGACTTTGATGGGCCGTATTTCCTCCATGAATATGGAGGGTTTATTCAAACCAACCGCTGGTTATTCAATAGGCGCCTGCGGGTTCTGGGTTCCATTCGGTATGATAAGAGTCAGTTTTTTGAGGGACGCTTCACACCCCGTATGGCAGTTTTGTACGCCCTAGGTAAAGAGCGCCAACATAGCCTCCGCTTCTCCTATCAAACCGGCTTTCGTATACCGAGCTTGCAAGAGCAGCTAATCGCCTTAGATATCGGCTTCCGAGTTATCACTCTCGGAGGTACCAGCCGTAGTATGCGTCTCTTCGGGCTGGACAAAGTAATGCTTGACCCTCCCTCCGTCCAAGCTTACAGACGAGCAGCCGCTAACATACAAGACACAGCAACCCTGCGACAGTTAGCTCAGCAGTACCTGGTTCGGGTGAAGCTTGACCCTCTGCGGCCAGAATACACGCAGCAGTTTGAAATAGGGGGAAGGCTCCAACTTCTACGAGGCTTGTATATAGACGCAGAGTACGCCCGAGCAAGCTACAGGGATTTCGTCCTTCATCGTCGTGTAGTCTCCTCAGAGCCTATTTATGAATCTGGGACAAATCGTCCTAAGGACCTTACAAACGTAGACCCCTCCACCCAAGAAGGCCTTCGAAATCTACGAGATGGAAGATATTATGAGTACATCGTAGCGACTAACTATCCAAGTGAAGTATATGCAGACTATGCTTCAATAGGAATGGAGTATGCTATCACGCCGAAGATTCTTTGGATGGCTTCCTACAGTTATGCAGCCCTTAGTCTGGTAAGGGCAGCAAATCCCTCCTTGCTTCCCACTTTCAATACCCCTCGTCATAAAGTTGGGAGTTCTCTTTACTTCACAGGGTTTGGAAACTGGGGATGGGCAATAAACTACCGCTGGATAGATGCATTTAACATGGATGGGTTGATTTTAGGACCCGTTCCTGCGGCTCAGTGGGTAGATTTACAGGTATCTTATACCATTCCTGCATGGAAGACTCAGATTCGCATTGGTGGCCAAAATCTACTCAACCTCCAGTATGTGCAGCTGCCGGGCGGACCTCGAGTTGGTGCCCTGTATTACTTCCAAATCATCTATGACTCCTTCCTACGATAGGAGGAACTATGCTCTCTTCCTGCCATAACAAACACCACTCCGTGTATCAATGCCTTTGCCTCATGCGGACATTTACATACTTAGCCCTCTTTTTGGGATGGCTAATCGCCCAAGAAGAGCGAGAACTGCCTCGAGGTGCTGAAAAGCCTAAATCCGAGCCCCCCCAATCTATCGTCCTCCAAGGTACAGTTCGCGAACGCTACCACAAACGAACCCTTGCCAGGTGCTTATGTAAAGGTGAAAGGTACCATCTCTGGCACAGTCTCTGGGCCAGATGGTAGCTTTCGTATTCCAGTAATAGGAAAGTTCCCCCTCGTCATAGAAGTGAGCTATGTAGGCTACGAAACCGCAGAAATAACTGTCACCTCCCCCGCACCGATCCAAGTGCCCATGAAAGAGGGCGGAGTTACAATGAAGGAAGTCATCATTAGCACCAGCCGAGTTCCTGAGACTGTGTTGGAAGCTCCTGTGACGGTGAGCCGCCTCGGCATCCGAGAACTGCAAAGCGCTCCAGCCGCCAACATCCTCCAACAGCTTTCTGTTATGAAAAATGTAGACGTACACTACCAATCCATCAACTTCCCCGTTATCAATACGAGGGGCTTTGGAGGTTCTGGTAATGCTCGCTTCGTTCAGCGGACAGATGGTGTAGAGATGCTTGCTCCTGTCTTTGGCTTTGCGGTAGGGCTATTGCTTTCCCCTCAAGAAGTTGATATAGACCGGGCAGAAATCACGGCAGGACCCGCTTCCGCTCTATATGGTCCTAATGCCTTCAATGGCATGCTGGATATGTACTCTCGTCACCCACGGCAATACCCGGGACTTTCTGCCATAGTAAAGACTGGCGTGAACCATATTGCTTCTGAAATCTCACCCAGGCCATACTTCCAGCTGAGCACTCGCTACGCGCAAACTCTATTCAACCGACTCTCTTTCAAGTTATGCGGTGAGTATCTCCGCGCCACCGACTGGTTAGCGATAGATTACAGAGATCAGGGAAGATATAACGGGGCTGATCCCCAGTACACCATCCCAGGACCTGAGAACCCTGGCTATGATGGATTGAACATATATGGCGATGAGGTACGCCTACTCAATACTGCTATTGCCCCTCTTTTCGGCATTCAAGAACGCTTCTACGTTTCGCGCACCGGCTATAAGGACCGAGACCTCGTAAACCCAGAAGTGTTTTTCCAGAAATACACTGCTTACGTGAGCTATGCCGTCACCGATGAATTAGAGCTCTCGTGGCGCTCGTTTCTATCAAATGGCAATACCATCTACCAGGCGGCAAATAGAAATATCCTGAGGGATGTTTCTTTACACCAGCATAAAATAGAACTGAGGGGCAAGCGCTTCCTCTTTCGTACTTACGGTAGTTGGGAAAGCTCCGGTAGAGCCTACGACAGCCGCTTCACAGCTATCTATTTGAATCAGCGGGTTAAGCCCGATGCCACATGGTTTATCTTGTATCACGAAGCATATGCACAAACGCGCTCCCATCAGTTCGCCAGAATCTATGCAGATACCGTTACGCAGCCTTCGCCCACATACCAAGCGCTGGCCCAGCTCGCTGGGCTGCCTCTGGGCCCATTCCGACCGAGGTTAGAACCCGGTACCCCCGAATTCAGACAAGAGGTAGAAAGCATAAATAGGGGTTACTTGCGCCTTAATAAAGAGGCTGGATTTTATGACCGTTCTTCTTTTTACCATTCGGAGATTCAGTACGACTTTTCTGATTTTACGAGACGATGGGTAGAAGTTTTAGTAGGAGGCAACCTCCGACTATTTAGAGTCAATACCAATGGCACGCTATTCTCAGACTTTGACGGCCCTTTCTTGATTCATGAGTACGGCGGCTTCATCCAAGCTAATCGATGGCTCTTCGGCAGGCGACTGCGCCTACTGAGCTCTCTGCGTTACGATAAAAGCCAGTTCTTTCTGGGGCGTTTCACTCCTAGGGTAGCGATTTTGTACAGCTTAGGTAAGGAGCGTCAGCACAGTTTGCGCATATCCTATCAAACTGGCTTTCGTATTCCTACCCTCCAGGATCAGCTAATCGCTTTAGATATCGGATTTAGAGCGATCACTATTGGTGGTACCACTCGTACTAAGCGCTTTTTCGGATTAGATAAGGTAATGCTGAACCCTGCCTCCGTCCAAGCCTACAGAAGGGCAGCTGCTAATGTGCAAGATCCAGATAGTCTGCGCCGCTTAGCCAATCAATACTTAGTTCAGATAAGTTCAGAGCCTCTTCGTCCAGAGTATACGCAGCAATTTGAAATCGGGGGAAGACTTCAGATATTGAAGGGACTGTATATTGATGCAGAATATGCCCGAGCCAGCTACAAGGACTTTGTTTTCTATCGCCGAGTAGTCTCTTCGGAGCCTATATACGAAGCAGGAACTAATCGTCCTCACAGCCTCACTAATGTAGACCCCTCCACCCAAGAAGGACTGGAAAATCTAAGGGATGGACGATATTACGAGTATAGCGTAGCCAGTAACTATCCAGCAGAAGTGTATGCCGATTACGCTTCGATAGGAATAGAATACGCTATCACATCTAAAATCCTTTGGACAGCTTCTTACAGCTATGCGGCGCTTAGCCTGAGCAGAATAGCCGATCCCTCTCTGCTTCCTAACTTCAATACGCCTCGGCATAAAGTCGGGAGTTCCCTCTACTTCACAGGGTTTGGAAAATGGGGGTGGGGCATCAACTATCGCTGGGTAGATGCATTCGATATGGATGGACTGATTGTGGGGCGCGTTCCAGCAGCTCAATGGATAGACCTGCAGGTCTCATACAATATTCCCGCATGGAAAACCCAGCTCCGCATCGGAGGACAAAACATCCTTAACATTCGGTATGTACAGATACCTGGCGGACCTCAAGTGGGCGGGTTATATTACTTTCAAATAACCTATGATCCCTTTCTGCGGTAGAAACTCAAACTGAACGCTCTGTATCACAAACTTAGGGACGGCGCTATCCCCCGAATGGGGTTCCGTTCGTACTTTTGTATGGTGGCGAATAGGATATACTTAGATTATGCCGCCTCTACCCCACTGGACCCAGAAGTGGAAGAATATATGCTCCCCTATCTTAGGGCAGTCGGCAACCCCTCTTCTATTCATGCAGCTGGACGACATTTGCGAGCAGCCATTGAAGAGGCTCGTCAGGTCATCGCCGAATGCATCGGAGCAGATCCTGGACAAATAGTTTTTACCAGTGGTGGTACCGAAGCAGATAATCACGCTCTGAGGGGGGCTATAGAAACTTGGAATATTCGCCACATCCTATACAATCCAACTGAACACCATGCCGTCTTACACACTATAGAAAGCCTCGTCCAAAGCCGGGGCGTACAAAGCCATCCCATTGCCGTAGATTCGCAGGGCAGAATAGAACTGGACCACTTGGAAGAGCTGCTTCGGCGCTACCCTCGTAGCATGGTCACGGTTATGTACGCCAATAATGAGATTGGTACTCTGCAACCCGTTGATCAGGTAAGCCAAATGGTACGCAGATATGGAGGCTACTACTTATGTGATACTGTGCAAGTGATGGGCTTAGGCTGGGTGAATGTAAGAGACTGGGATGTTGACTTTTTAGCCGCTTCAGCTCATAAGTTTTACGGACCCAAAGGGGTAGGATTTTTATATCGGCAGCGTCCGATAAAAAGTCTCATTACGGGAGGTGCCCAAGAGCGAGAGCAGCGGGCAGGTACCGAAAATGTCGCAGGCATTGTCGGAATGGCCTATGCGCTCAAAAAAGCCTACGCCAATCGCTCTTCATACGAAGCGCACTTGCGCACCATCAAATCCTATCTCATCAATCAGCTCAAAGCAGCTTTTCCTGAGATTATTTTTCACGGGGATATCAGCGAAGCTGGTAGTCACCCAGGTATTTTGAATTTCCGTTTGCCTGCTTCGTTAGTTAATGATTTGATACTTATTCAGTTGGATATAGAGGGCGTATGTGCTTCTGGTACCTCTGCCTGCTCCTCTGGAAGTGCTCACCCTTCTCACGTACTCCGAGCGATAGGTCTCTCTCCCGAAGAGGCGACTCGCACCTTACGCTTTTCATGGGGACATGGTATAGATTACACCCATATTGACCAAGCCATAGAAGCCGTGAAAAAAAGCACCTTATCCTACTCTGCATGAATCTTCCAGGATTGGGAGAGAAATACGAGATTATCCGCACTCTTGGCGAGGGGGGAATGGGAGTAGTGTATTTAGCTATTCAAAAGCGAATTGAACGGAAAGTGGCCATCAAATCTATCGCTCCCTATCTCGCTCGAGACCCTGTCGTACGAGAACGTTTCACCGCAGAGGCCGCTGTCTTAGCTCGGCTTAATCACCCTAATATTGTCACGCTATATGACTACGTAGAGGGAGAAGATGCTCTCTATCTCATCATGGAATACGTAGAAGGGCAACCCCTCTCAGAGCTCTTGCGAGGCGGACCGCTCCACTTAGAGCTAATCCAGCGCTACTTTTTACAGGTATTAGAAGCTTTCGCTTATGCTCATGAGCAAAATGTAGTTCATAGAGATATCAAGCCCTCCAATATCATGATAACGGCGGGGGGACGCGTAAAAATATTAGACTTTGGTGTGGCGCGAATAATCCAGACTGACCAAACCCTCACCCGAACAGGCATGCGCCTCGGGACCCTCCTCTATATGAGTCCTGAACAAGTGAAAGGACTAAGGGAAATAGACCATAGAAGCGATATTTATTCTTTGGGAGTGGTTCTGTACGAGATGCTCACTGGACGCCCTCCGTACCCCGCCGATCTCAGTGAGTTTGACTTAAGCGTGAAAATTGTCCAAGAACCTCTCTTTGACTTGAGTCGTCCGCCGGCCGAGATACCTGCTAGACTCATAGAAGTTATTCTACGGGCGACAGAAAAGAATCCCGATTTTCGCTATCTAAGCTGCGAGGAGTTCCGAAAAGATTTTGAACAGGCCCTAAGTGGAACAAAGAATACGCTTCCCCCCTCGCCTACGCAAATAAGCTCTCCCCCTTCTCCCGACAGAAGCTCTGCTCAAAGGAAGCTACCCTTGTCCTGGATATTAGGAGCTGGAATACTCATCTTAACCTTAGGAGGTGTCGGGTGGTATTTGTGGGGTCCCAAAGCTACTCCAACCTCTGACACAACGAAGGACACCCTCAGGGGGCCAATTGTCTCCCCTTCTTCTACAGAACAAGCTGTTAATCGAACGACTGAGCCGTCATCAGATACCCAGGTGGATCGTCGTATATCTGAATCCTCTTCTGCCGCCTCTCCCCCCCCTACCTCTGTAAAGCCTCCGAGCTCGAGTAAAAAAACTCCTCCTCCCAAGTGGGGAGGCGCCTTGGCTCCCTCTTCCCCGCCGAAAGGAAAACCCAAGCCTATCATCCAAGCCGAAGTTCAAAATTTCAAAGAAGGTACTCTTTTTCAGAAAGCTAAAGGCACACTCATCTTGCGAAATGTAGGAGAAGGCGATGCAGACTCTGTAAAGGTGGTTGTGTTTTTTATCAACAAGGGGGGGAAAGTACAATATGCGGATACCCTAACTATTGCCTCTATAAAAGCGGGGGGGTATATCAGCCGTCCCCTCCAAGCCCGAGAAAATGGGATTAAGTCTCTGCGGGTGGAGATACTGTCTTCGTTTCCTTGATGCGTGCCTACTGGAAAGCCTCCGTTAGTCCCGCATACAGTTTCTTCTTATCCATTGGATTATTAGTGGCATATGAAGGCATTTTGCGCCTTGCTGGAAGCTCTTCAACCGAACGCAATCTCATAGATCAGTGGCTGACTCGGATTCTCGGCTGGGCATCCCCATATGAATGGGTCGTTTCTTTGGGGGTAGTTCTATTTGGACTAGCCTATGTATATGGAATTCGTCGGGAAAAGGGAAAGGTAAGTGAATGGGTTTTTATTCTGATGCTCATTGAAGCGGCTGCTTGGGGCCTCCTTTTGTACAAGGGATTACCGATTCTCATGGCAAGCCTACGCCCCCCATCTCCGGCGCAGTTGGCTTGGCTTACGGCAGACTTCTGGCGAGCCATTGGGCAGTGTATGGGAGCAGGCTTTTATGAAGAGCTTTTTTTTAGGGTATTACTTGTAGAAGCTCTACATTTTCTATTAGCAGGGATGCGCACCACCCGCCATTCGGCTTCTCCTTTAGTCGCCGCTTGGACCATATCGGCTGGACTATTTTCTGCCGCTCATTTCCTCTATGAGCCGCTTACTTTGTATGCTTTTTTATACCGATTCATATTCGGACTTTTCATGAGCGGCCTATATATCCTCCGAGGATTTGGTATCACGGCTTGGACTCATGCCTTATATGACATTTATACGGTCATATGAAACTGGGGCGAGCCTGGACGGGCAAAGAGCTCGCCGCTGTCGTGAATGGCATTCCCTCCCCTGACGCCAAGGATATAGAGATACATTACCTAAGCTGGGATACCCGCCGACTACTTGGCGAAGGTAATACGCTCTTCATCGCTCTCAAGGCCCAAAGAGACGGTCATGACTTTGTCCAAGAAGCTTTCAAGCGAAAAGCTTCCATAGCCCTGGTAGAAAGGCCGCCCGATATTCCGATTCCCTACATCCTTGTTCAAGACACGTGGGCAGCGCTGCATCGGTGGGCAGCTGCATGGCGGGTGATGCTACCCTATCCTATCCTGGCGATTACTGGCTCTGTGGGAAAGACTTGGATAAAGGAGTGGTTAGCCTATTTATTGGAAGACTCTAAACGAGTCCACCGCAGTTCTGGAAGCTTCAATAGCCGCTTAGGCGTACCTGTGAGCCTCCTTAGTTTTCCTTATGAAGGCGATTTAGGCATCGTAGAAGCAGGTATATCGGCCCCAGGTGATATGCTCCCTCTCACCCAACTCATTCGCCCCACTTACGGCTTACTTACTCCTATGGGCAAAGCACACGATGAAATGTTTCCCAGCTTTGAGGCAAAGCTCAAAGAAAAACTTCAGCTCTTCGCCCAAGTGGAGTGGCTTTTAGCGTTAGATCAGCCAGAAACGAATCAAACCTTACGTAGCTTAGGAACCCCAGTGTATTTGGCAGGGTTCTCCTCGGACAGTTACTTCTGGTGGGAGAGGACAGGAGCAGGATCAGGGATTTGGCATATCGGCGATTCTGTCGCCGGTTCTTTCAAACTACCAGAAGATAGCTTAGCCGCCTGGCAAAATGCCCTATTAGCAGCTTGTGCAGCTCTACTACTGGGAATGGAACCTGACCAGATTCAAGCGCGACTCGCCACCTTGCCTCGCCTCCGAAATCGCCTCCAATGGATTCAAGATGGAAGCGGCCGCCTGTGGCTCAATGATACTTACCACGCTGATGCTTCATCGGTAGCAGTAGCCATAGAGGAACTCCGCTCCGTATCCCTCCGACCCAAAGTAGCCATACTTACAGATTTTTCCCCCTATACCCCGGAGACTCACGAAGCAGCGCTAAAAAGTCTCCAAAACTTTCTACCCGACGATGCCATTCATCTTATAGGAGAAACTTTCATGAGCCTTCCATCCGGAAAAAACAAATACCCGAATGTGGAGGCTTTTTTTCGCGAGGCTCGACTTCCTACGAGAGGGGCTTTTCTCCTCAAAGGAAGTCGCCGATTCCGCTTAGAAGAGGCCTTGGAGCGGCTAATGGGCTATGGCCCAGCACCAGAGCTGCATATAGACTGGGAAAAGGTCTATCGGAATCTCGCTCGCCTGAGGGCCCATCTCCCCCCTGGTACTCAGATTATGAGTGTATTGAAGGCAGAAGCTTATGGGAGCGGTGACCTCCTCATGGCAAGCTTCCTGGAGAGACAAGGCATCTCCTACATCGGTGTAGCCTATACCAGAGAAGCGATCCGCTTGCGGGAAGCCGGGATTCGGGTTCCCATTTTGGTATTTTATCCTGGAGAGGCGCCTCATCGCCTCTACTTAGACTATGAGCTGGAAGCTGCTGTGGGTTCTGAATCTGCTCTATCCTATTGGGCAGGACAAGTTCCCATTCATTTAGAGTTTGATACCGGAATGGGACGAATGGGACTTTCCCCAGAAGCTCTTTCAGACGTACTATCTTTCCTCAAAGCCCGCCGAGTACCTGTAAGGGGCGTCTTTACCCACTTAGCGGAGTCTACTCGACCTGATCATCCTCTCACTCAGGTTCAACTTAGGCAGTTTGCTTATGTGTATGAAAAGGTAAAGTCAGCTTTTCCCACAGCCCTCGGACATGTACTTAACACAGGCGGCATCCTCAGTATGGGGCCAGTAGCAGCATATGATATGGTGCGAGTAGGCATTGGACTCTACGGGATAGGCGAAGGTTTAGAAGAAGCCACTGCGCTGCACGCACCTATTTTACGCGTCGCTTCGGTCCAGCCTGGCCAGAAACTGAATTACGGCTTTGCTTCGGAGGTGCCTGAAGGCACCGAAGTAGCTACCATCGCTATTGGCTATGGAGATGGCCTTCCGCGTCGATGGGCGGAAAAAGGGAGCTATGTATATCTCCATGGACAGGCCTGCCTAATCCTCCCGCCGCTCAATATGGATCTAATGCTCGTTGCAGTACCCGCTGGCATTGCCCAACCCGGAGATAAAGTAGAAATATGGGGACATCGGCGCTCCCTTGCCCAGCTGGCCCAAGAGGCTGAAACTATCCCTTATGAAATACTCGTACGACTCTCTCCGCGCGTATATCGGGTACACTCATGGGGTGGATGAGCCGATACTTTTTTCCTGAGATAGACTCTACACAGACTTTTCTGAGAGAATGGGCTGAGACTGCCCCGCTCGCCCATGGAACCTTAGTATGGGCTCTGCACCAGCGCGCAGGCTATGGGCGAAAAGGGGATAGGTGGTTTTCCACGCCTGGGGAAAGCTTGACTTACAGCTTTTATCTGCGAGAGAATATAGAGCCTTTCACGCTTGTCATACGCGCTGCATTAGCCCTACACGATGCTATCGCTCCTTATGCGTCATCTTCCCTCCACTTGAAATGGCCTAATGACCTATGGAGTACTTCACACCCCATCGGTAAGCTCGCAGGCCTCCTCGGTGAAATACGCTGGGAGGGGACATCACCTCGGTACGCTATCATAGGGATCGGAGTAAATGTGTACCAAACCGCATTCCCCCCTCACCTCTCGGCAGTAAGTCTGCGTCAAGTCGGTACCCCACCTCCCTCCTTAGAATGTCTACTGGAGAGATTTGAAGACGCCTTTGGAAAGTGGTATACAACGGAAAAAGCACAGGTGCGCGCTGCCTTTCTCCAAAGGGCATGGAAAATAGGAATACTTTATGCCACCCCTTCGCCTGTGCCCGCTCGGCTGGTATCATGGGATGAAGAAGATTACTTACACTTTGCCACAGAGAAAGGAAAATACCGCATACACGCATCCCTCGCTACGGAACTATGGAGGCCCCATATCTGTGCATAGACATCGGAAATAGTGTCATTAAGGCTGGCTATTTCTCCTCAGAGGGACTACTACTCCAGGTAAAGACTCTGGAATCACCTGCTGAGCTGCCCGAAGCTCCTGTGCAAATAGCATTTATAGACACTCGGTTAGATAGGAGGTGGCGAGAGGCTCTCTATGCCCGAAACGCTACAGAACTCTCTATGGAGAAAGGCGTTCCTTTCCGTTCAGTTTATAGTCCCCAGCTTGGGCCAGATAGAGCTGCGCAGCTGGTAGCCCTTTGGGAAATGAAAGCCTTTCCGGCTATCGTCATCAGTTTAGGTACAGCGTGTACCGTAGATTACATAGATGCCCAAGGGGTGCATCAAGGCGGGATCATCACGCCAGGCATAAATCTACGCCTGAAAGCTTTAGCGGAAAAAACCGGCCGCTTGCCCCTCGTATCCCCTGTAAGTCAACCTGCCCTTTTGGGAAAAAATACCATAGAAGCCATCCAGATAGGGGTAAGCCGAGGCTTTCAAGCCGAACTGATAGCGCATATAGAGACACTAAGGCGAGAATTCGGCCCTTTTAGGATATGGATAACTGGGGGTGAAACAGAGATCATCCGATCTACTATGCCACCAGACACTATCTTTGCCCCTGACCTTACACTCCGAGGTGTGTGGCTCTGGCAGCGATATTGGCGACTCTCTGGGGGCAAATAACTTTCAATCCCCTTAGTGGATTGGGAATCGGCCTTCCGCACTTAACAGCCGCTGGGGGAGGATTAGGTATGGGCCGGTTGTCTATCGTAGGCGTAGGCATGGGCTTGCCAGAACAGCCAGCCCATAGCGCCCATCTAACAGCTATGCATGCGGAATTCAGTGGCTATGGACGCAGTCAACTCCTACGGACTCCGAGCCAACGAGCCCGTTTCGGCTCAGGTGCACTTCAAAGTCTACTAATGAGTTTCGCCCGTGGGAAAGGTTGGGGCTTCGCTCTCGGCCTATCTCCTCAAGCTATCCAAGGCTACAACGGATTTACTCAACTAATAACTAATGCCTTAAGCCTCTCTTATGCAGAGAAAGCAGAAGGCCTCCTCTCAATGGCGTATGCCCAAGCAAGTCTCCGATGGAAAAAGCTGGCCTTGGGATACCAATTCGGCTACTTGTGGAGCACATATGAAAGGCAGCGATCCCTACAAGCTCCTACTCAGACCCTGCCCGACTTTCTCCTAACTAATGTGCGTCTCTCAGGGATACAGCATCGGATCGGCTTGTTATGGCAAGACTCTATGGACAAGGCTACCCTTCAAGTAAGTGCGGCTTACAGCTTCGCTGCCGATTTACGCCGCGAGCTTACCTACAGTTTTCAGAAAAACTTCTCTTTCACCACCAGTCTGACAGATACTTTCACCAGCGTCCAGGACAAATGGCAGTATCCCTCTGGGACTCGTGTAGGGGTTTTCATTGCACTACCCCAGTGGCGCTTGGGAATTGAAGGGGCTACAGCCTCTAAGGCCCCCGACTGGAACGGGATGGGGATTCCTTCTGCCAGAGGACGCTCAGCCTGGGAATTGCGAACTGGTGCTGAATGGCAGCCAGATGCTCGTAGCTCCGCCTTCTATAAGCGCCTTCGCTATCAAATCGGTGGTTACACAGCTCAGCCAGCCTATGCGAATGTCCGCCTATACGGCCTGACCGCTGGCATAGGTTGGCAATTTCCGCGCAGCCCTAACCTAATATATGTGGCTGTGGAACATACCGTCTTACCTCATCCGCATATTCAAGAACGCTCGTGGATATTTACTGTGGCGGCCGTCTTCAGAGAGCTGTGGTTTATCCCTCCCAGAATAGACTAAGCTCTTATGACTATCCCTCCACATATGTCTCACACCAACTTCCTCGCCAAAGCAGGTGAAAGAAGAATCTCGCTGAGAATCGGTACCAGAGGAAGGGTAGGAGTGAATTTTGGAGTTCTTCTCCAAGGGTGGTGGGTAAGTAGTTTTCTTGGGTTCACTTCCCTTTTGGCTCAAACTATTCTCCCGCCTTATCCCCCTCGCGGCGTCACATATATCACCCTACCAGTATTTCTGCGGCAGGTTCAGCTAAATGCTTTGGCTATTCGCGAAGCGGCCACCCGTCTCCGTCCTGCTCAGGCCGAGCTTACTCAAAGCTATGCTAACTTTTTGCCTTCCCTCTCTGCTAATAGTAGTGTAACGCAAAACTATGGCACAACGTTTGACCCCTTTGCCTTCTCAAGAGTTCAGCAAACGACAACTTTTGCTTCAGGCTCTATTAGCGCCAACTGGCTTCTTTTTGGAGGATTGGCGAATCACTATCTACTACGACAAGCCCGGAGTAACGCCGCCCTCGCCCAAGCTACCCATCGCCGAGTGCAGACCGAAGTTTTAGCCCAAGCGCTCCTTCAGTTTAGTCAGACGGTAGCTGATTCAGTGCTCATAGAACTGGCCCAGCAGCGGATGGCCCGCCTACGCGATCAGCTACAGCGGCTTAAAGTCCTTATTCAAGCAGGACAAGCCCTATCCATGGACAGTCTCTCTATAGCAGCTCAGCTCGCCCGGGAAGAGGCTCAGTATATCACTCTCTACAATCGTCATCGGGAAAATAAGCTCCTCCTTTTACAGCTCATGGGATGGGACACAGTCTCAGTAGATGCAGTTGAGTTTTCCTTAGGTGTATCAGTACCTGAGTTAGGTCCTCTCACGGAACGTGAAGCCATACAAGCCGCTCTTCAAACAGCCCCAGAGATAGAGGAAGCGCGCTGGCGATGCCTCCTACAATCCTATGCTCTCAAAAGCGCCCGAGCAGCGTATTTCCCTACACTCTCGCTGAGCGCCTCCATACAAACCAACTACTCCTCCAATGCAGGCAACCTCCGTTTCGATCCAGTCCAGGGAATCATCCGAGAGCCCTCTCCTTTCAGCCGACAGATACGAGAGAATGTCAATCAGTCTGTCTTTCTCTCTCTTTCCATACCAATTTTTCAGCAGCTAAGGCGGCGAACGCAAGTCATCCGGGCAGAGGGCACTCTGCACAGTGCAGAGCTCCAGCTGGAAATCCAAACGCAACAAGTCATACGACGCACGCAGCAAGCTTACTTAGCTTGGCAAAATGCACTTCAACAGGAAACTGCCCTAATGCGGAGTGCCGAGGCTGCCCGTCAGGCCCTCCAACAAGCTCAGACGCAGTATGAAGCGGGACGCATTTCTTACTGGAGCTATAGGGAGTCGCTCCTGACTATGATCCAAGCTCAAGCAGAATTGGAACAGGCCCGACTGGATAAAGCTTTCCGAACTCTTCTTCTTGCAGCCTATATCGGCAAATACACAGAACTATGAAGCGATGGCAATGGCTTATACTCGCAGGAGCAACCATAATCATTCTATTCGGAGTAAGAAAATGGGCTTGTGCCCGCAGCAGTCTCCTCTCCGTAGAAGTAGATACCGTCCGACGAATGACCCTAAAACCTTTTATCACTGAGACAGCCGTAATCCGACCAGTAGTGGAGGTACCTATCAGTCCCGATGTTTCTGGTGAAGTCGTGCAAATCTATGTCAAAGAAGGAGACACCGTTAGAGCTGGACAGCTTCTTTTCACCATTCGCCCTGATAACTACCGCACCGCCCTACTTCAAATGCAAGCTGGTTTAGAAGAGGCCAAAGCTCAATATGCTTCAGCTCAGGCTGCTCTGATGCAGCAAGAGTCCGCTTTCATTCAGGAATCTCTTTCCTACGAACGCTCACGCCGATTATATGAAGGGAAAGCGATCTCGGACGCCGAATGGGATGCCGCCCGGCTGCGCTACCAAATAGCTCGGGCTCAACGCATTAGTGCAGAAAACTCCGTAAAAGCCGCTTTTCATCGCATTCGCAGTATGGAAGCCAACCTCAGCCGAGCACAAATAGACTATCAGCGCACTTCGGTGTACGCCTCTATGAATGGCGTAATCACTCGTCTGATGGTGCGAGTTGGCCAACGCGTCGTCGGCGTGGGCCAGATGGCAGGTACCGAAAGCGTTCGCATCGCAGACTTGAGCCGATTTCTTGTAGAAGTACAAGTTTCTGAAAATGATGTCGTCCGTCTCCATGTAGGAGATTCCGCCTTGATTGAAGTTCAAGCTTATCCAGAACTGAAACTGCGCGGCTATGTACAGCAAATAGGGTATAGCTCAGGCAAAGTTGCTCAAAATGAAGCCACCAACGCCATCGCAGGCGAACAAGTAAGTACATACTTAGTTCGAGTAGCCATAGATACCACAGGTTATGACGCTCGCAAATACCCTCTGCGTCCAGACATGAGTGCTTTAGTCAGAATATTTTACGACAAGCGAGAAAATGTACTTGCTGTGCCTCTCCAAGCTATCATACTGAGGCAAGGGCAAGAGGTAGTGTATGAGGTAGTAGAAAATTACGCCATAGAACGCAAAGTGAAAAGTGGGCTCGCCGATGATCAATTCGTAGAAGTAGAGGGGGAAATTAAAGAAGGGGCTCTAATAATCACCGGACCTTACGAGATTCTGCAAGAGCGTCTAACAGACAGCATGCGTGTAAATATCCGTTCCAAGTCATGAAAGTCGGTCTCATAGGAGCAGGGAGCTGGGGCTGCGCCCTCGCAGAAACCATCTGTCAGAAAGGACACACCCTCTACTGGTGGGTCCATCAGGAAGATATAGCCGAATCGCTTCGGAAAGAGGCTAAACATCCCTTGGTGTTTCCGCACCATAAATATCCACCTCAGCAGATAGAAATCGTCACGACAGAAGTTCAGCTCATACTCGCAAAAGCCCAAGTGATTTTAGTGGCCCTTCCTTCCCGTTACATTCACAAGGTCCTGTCAGGAGTAGATTTACCCACAGAAAAACCATGGATATCTGCCACCAAAGGTCTTCTTCCCGAAAACGGTTGGCGTCCTACGGAATACCTTCGCTCTCGTAGGATTTTTCAGGTCGCTGTACTCAGCGGACCAAGCTACGCAGAGGAGGTAATTCAGCACCGGCCTACCTGGGTCGGCCTGGGCACCAAGACGCAGGAGCTTCACTCTCTATCAGCACACCTGTTTGAAACAGAGTATTTCCATCTGATTCCTACCGATGCCATCACCGCCTTAGAATGGGTGGGTATACTGAAAAACATCTATGCGATTGGAATCGGAGCCATCAACCTTTTGGGTGATAATGCTCGAGCCGCTCTGGCCTCTAAGATGCTCAGAGAGTTAGAACAGACGCTGAGCCGTTGGGCTCCCCAGGAGAGAATAGATTTCTTATCACCTCCATGGGCAGGAGACTTTTTAGTCACTGCATTTGGGACACAAAGCCGCAATCAGAAGTTTGGTCAGTACTTAGCCCAGGGCTATTCTATTCGCGGGGCTCTCGCTCGCGTCGGCATGGAAGTAGAAGGCTATCACGCAGCCCAGAGCTTGAGCGACAAAGTAGGACCCGAATCCCCCATCTTATACACCCTCGTGCAAATACTCACAGAAAGATACCCCCCTGAACGGCTCAGAGATCTGATTGAGCTGAAATAAAAGTCCGCTCCATTCTGGAATACAGCTGGATACCTGAATAAAAGATGCACACATTCTTTACCTGCCTCCACCTTCTCGCAGCTCTTCTACCCACACAAGTAAGGCTTGAAGTTCAGCCACAGCTTCTCCATAGCGAGCGTAAAGTTCGTACAAGGTGATGAGGGCGGAGAAAGCCTCCCGTTCTCGCCGATTGACGACGAAGAGATCGCTTTCCCCGGCTCGAAAGCGAACATTCTCTAACTCCACCAGCTCGAAAAGTCCCTCCACAAGCCGTCGTTGAAGCTCTACTTGACGCTCAAGCGAATCTATCAATCCGAGTTGCCCAAGCGCTTTATTATAGAGAGAACGCGCTTCATACTCCTGCTCTAAAAGGATGCGCTGGATCTCTAATCGAGCAGCTGCCAAATCGCCGCGTGCTTCTCGGGCATACAAGGATAGGTTCAGAGTCAGCCCAAACTTGAAGTTCGTCCGAAAGGGCTGATTCCACCCTGCCCGCCAACTCTCGGGATCCCGCAAAAAGAGATATTCCCCTTGTAGTAGCGGACGAAGTCGCTCCATTGCCCAACGGCGATTGACCTCTGCTATCCGCCGCTTGAAGTCATACACTTTCAGCTTCGGATGTTGACTGATCAGCAGCTCCCACTTCTCTCGAGGAAAGGCAGGAATGAGGGAGTCGGGCCGATATTTTATGTAGAAGTCTAAGCCATCTGAAAGCGTATCACCCCACAAATGCCGGTGAAGTAAGAGGGACTTCTTAAATAGCTCGCCTTGTGAATAAATAAGCTGCTGCTGGCGAAGGTTTAATTCCACAGAAGCCTCCAGGGTATCTGCTCTGGTGGCTTCCCCTTGCATCAGGGCTTCACGAAGAAATTGCAAACGCGCCGCAGCTATACTAAGCTGCTGACGATACACCCCAACCTTATAATAAGCGGAAAACCAGCCCCAATAATCCCGAGCCACTTCTAAAATGAGCTCTGCCAATAGAAGCTGACGCTCGTAAGGGGCCATCTGAGCATATAGCCGAGCCTTCTGTATGGCAGCTTGACGATAATCTATGAGTAAGCCTTGACCCATAGGTATACTGAAACCCGCACCCATGAGACCCGCAGAAGGGGTAATATCTTCAGGGTTGAGAGAAAATCCACCAGTATTTTCATAAACCCCCTTGAAATCTACCCCGTTCCATACAGGTACCTTGAGAGTAGCCGAAAACAAAGTAAAATATAGCTGATTCTTGAAGTTTTTCTCTGATAAGCTGCCCGTGATAGTGGGATCCCATACACCTCGCGTGGCCATAGCTTCGGCCCGAACTGCTTCTGGATATAGTCCGATAGATCGGGCTAATGGATGCTCCGTGAGAACCCGTTGATATACCTCCGATAGCGTAAGTGGAATCTGCAGACACCATAACCACCACATGCGATCCCTAAAAAATGAGTGATTTGAACTCTATCATTCTTTTTTCGAATCTTGGGATACTCCTTTCTTGTAAAACTGAGGCACCAAGTCAGGCGGGAAGCCGTTAATCTGGCGCCAGATTTCATACCAAATCGGAACATCATTGAGTAGAAACCACCCCCGAACTCCCCCGCCGACCCGCAAAAGCTCAGGCCATGCTTTGTCTTCAGGGTCAGGCTCTACTAATACTCGGAAAAACCCATTCCCGGTGTCCACATAGTCAATGGTGTAGATTCTGCCGCCGAAGGTACCAAAGCTGGCTTTTGGCCAACCCGAAAAAATAAATGCAGGCCATCCATCAAACTGTAATCGAACCTTGGCACCTGGCCGAAGGAGCGCCGCATCTAGCGGGCGAACGTATAACTCGGCCGCCAATCGGTAAGCTGACGGCATGAAAACAGCTAATGGCTCCCCTTCCTTGATGACCTCTCCTACCCCTGTCTTTATAGCACGCACTACATAGCCATCCTGAGGTGCTATCACTGCATAAAAGCTTCGCCGCATCTCTACATTAGAGATTTCATTTCGGAGTTTGGCCACAGCGGCCATCGCATCGTAAAGATACGTCTCTGCACTGCGAAGCTCTGACTCTGCTTTGGAGATTTTTTCCGCAAAATCAGGCTCTATTGCTCTGAGTTGAATGTCAGCATTATCCACATCAGCAGCGCTGGTGCGCAGACGGTTTCGGGCGGCTACCAGCTTAGCTTCTGCTTCTTGAAAGCGCTGTTTACGGACTTGAAGTTCCGTGAGCGAACGCAGTCCCTGAGTATACAGACTTTCCTGCCGAACATATTGATTTTTGGCAAGGTCGTACTCTACCTGAGCAGCTATGTAAGCCGCACTATCAGCGGAGTACCGCAAGCGAGCCTGTAGTAGAGCGTTGCGAGCACGCTCCAAACTCGCATCTCGCAGTTGAATAAGAGCTTCTATTTGGCGACGCAGCGCTTGGATCTTGGCTTCTTGGGCAACTATGATGCTCTCTTTAGCAGCCAACTGTTCCCGCAGCCGCTGAAGGAGATTGGGATCCAAGTAGTAGTCCTTGATTTCCCCAATCAGCAAGAGTGTATCTCCCGCCCTAAACCTCTGCCCTTCCTGAACGTACCATCGCAGAATTCGACCAGGGATCATCGCATGGAGCGTCTGCGGACGCACATCTGGTGAAAGGGAAGTCACCTCGCCTATAGCAGACACATTTTGGGTCCATGGCAAGAATAAAAAACCGAAAAACAAGAGCCCTATAACCCCTAATATGTTTAATCCTTTACGAACCCACACAGGGAGCTCTACCGTGCGGCCAATTGCATAACCGATTTCATCTACTCGCTCCGAGACAAAGTCACCAAGTAGCCGCAGTTTCATGAGAAAAAGGAAGGTTGAATAAATCGAAGCTGTGATACTACTTCTTCATATGAACCTGCACACTTGAGCCTTCCATCCTCAAAGACATATATGCGCTGACACATCTGCATTACTCGCACATCTTGTGAGACAATGATAGCAGTGTATTCAGCAGAAGGAGATAAAATAAAGCGATAAATATTTTCTTTGACACTCCAGGAGACCCCTACAAAAATGTCATCCACAAATAGGATAGCAGGCTGAGATAGCAAAGCCCGAGCGACTAAAAGCTTGCGCAGATCTAAGCCGCTCAATATGCCCCTCCCTTGCGGAGGGAGCACCGTAAAAAAGCCTTCGGGTAGTCTATCTATGGCAGGCTTAAGATGAAGCTTTTCACATACCTCATTCACTGCTTCCCAGCTTAGATTAGGAGAGCCCAACGTGAGATTTTCCCAAACAGTGCCTTCTATAATCTCCCCCACATCTATAGCATCTCCAATACGCGCCCGTAGCGTCATTAGGTCAATGTGCCGTAGATTAGCTCCATCAATAAATATATCGCCATCGTAATCCATGTAGAGCCCATACAGAGTCATAAGCAGAGTCGTCTTGCCGCTCCCTGTCGGCCCAGTGAAGCACACTTTCTCCCCCGCCTGGATCTCCAAAGAAATATCCTGTAGAAGAGTATGAGTCATATCGTGCTGAACTGACCTAAAACTTAGCTTATGAATCTGAATACTATAAGATTTTTTGGGAGGCAGCGCAATGCCAGATACCTTTTCTGTAGGTGGTAGAAATATTTGGCTGAGCTTATCTATCCCTACGAAAGCATCATAGAGAGATTCTAAATGTCCAACCAAATCCTGAACCGCATTCAGAATGAGGAAAAGAACGAGCTCGGAAGCTACAAACTGCCCCAGACTAATCTCCTGGTCTATGACCAGCAGGGCTCCCAAAGTAAGCATCACAAGAGCTATACTGATTTGATAAAAGTACAATAGGCCTTTCTGGGTGAGAAGCGAACTAAAATAGTTCTTTCGCGCCCTGAGATACCGTTCCTCAAGCTCCTGGGTACGACGATGAAGAAGCGGGGGAAATCCTGCTACCTTGAACGTGAGAAGAGCACGAGCCAGCTCCTCCAGCCAAGTAGCCATCCGATATTTTTCATCGGAAACGGCTTTCTTCTTCTTGTAGGTGCCGTGAAAAGAGTAGTATAACATGCCTCCTACTATCCCAGTAAGGAGCAGAACCGAAAAAGCAAAAAAGGGGGCATAAAACGATAATAATACAATCCCAAAGGTGATAGTCAGCAGATCAGCAGGAACATTCAGCAGGAGCTTAGATATATTTTTCTCCAACGTAAATATTTCAAAATACCGATTGATAAGACCAGGCAAATTCTCCCGAACCACAGCAGGATAAAGCCACCGCGGCACATGATGAACTATCTCCAAAGTAGAGTGCAGAAAAAGCCGGCGCTGTAGGTGCTCGATCAGCACATATTGGCCTATGCGTAGCAGAGCCGAAGTAACGAGAATCAGAGCCGCTAAAAGAATAAGCGTCGTAAGCCCTGTAACCCATTGAAGAGTCTGGATATAGGTAAAAATCGCCTGAACTATAACAGGTATCAGTAACGAAGTCCCTCCAGATATGAGCGCATACAAATAAATGTATCCTACAAGCTGCCTTTCAGCGGAAAAAAATCGAGCTAGCCGACGAGAAGGCGTCTCTATTTGATTAGAGAAGGGAGAAGGATGAAACCCCCGTGGGACGACGATATACGCATACGCTTCCTCTCCTATGCCCCGCTGAAGGACTTCTTCGGGCTTGAAGCGCCCGAGATAGTGCTCATTCCGCCACAGATCCCATAATCCTTTCTCCACAGGTATGGCGAGGAAAAATAGCTGCCAATCACGCCTCACCACAAGTAAAGGCAACCGCCGACGCTTCAAATGCATCAGCAAAGTCTCACGAGTAAATGGCTGAGAAAAGGCAACGAGATTCGCTTCACCGAGCGTTTCCTGAAGAGAGTCCAAAGAATAGGGCCATTGGCCCCCATTTAGATTAGGGCCTGTATACTCCTGCTCATAATAGTCGCTCAGGGCATGGAGGTAGGCTCGCACTAGTACGCCAGTTTTTCAGCGAGGCGCCGCTGTACTTCTTTGGGGTCCGCCTTCCCTCCCGACCGCTTTACGACCTGTCCCACAAAAAAGCCTAAAAGTCCCACTTTGCCCTTACGATACGTCTCAACTTTATCAGGATTTTCCGCTAAAATCTCTGCTATCCATGCCTCCAACTGCGCTTCATCCTGTAAAAGAAGAAGATCCATTTCCTGCGCAATCTCTGCGGGATGTTTGGCAGGAGAGAGAATAAGACGAGGGAAGATCTTTTCGCGAGCTGCACTAAGGCTCACTTGTCTCCGTTCTACAAGCTGTATGAGCTGAGCCAGACGAGAGGGGGGCAAAGAGAAACGTTCCATACTTTCTGCGGTTTCATTCAAATAGGCCCGAATGGGTCCATTTATCCAGGAAGCGGCCACCTTGGGACTGACTCCCTCCGAGAGAAGACTCAAGAAGTACTCTGCGTAAGGGCGATCCTCGGTGAGAAGGGTGGCATCATCCACAGTTAGACCGTACTCAGCGACCAACCGATCGAAAAGGCGATCAGGCAGCTCAGGGAGGGAGGCTCGGAGCTCCTCTAACCATTGAGGCTCTATCACTACTGGGGGCAAATCGGGTTCTGGAAAGTAGCGGTAGTCATCGGCTGTTTCTTTTTCTCGCAGAGGCACTGTGGCACTCCCGTCCCATGTGCGCGTCTCACGCAATACAGCTTCTCCCTTAGCAAGTAACTCTACCTGTCGGCGATATTCGTACTCCAAGGCTTTCCCGAGAGCAGAGATAGAGTTGAGATTTTTGATCTCTACCCGAGTACCGTAAGTATTCGAGCCTTGGGGACGAACGGAGATGTTGGCATCGCAGCGCAGGCTTCCCTCTTCCATATTCCCGTCAGATATTCCCAGAAAGCGTACTAAGCGCCGAATATGCGCCAGATAGCTCATAGCCTGCTGAGGTGTGCGAATATCTGGCTCGCTGACTATTTCTACAAGCCCAATTCCAGCCCGATTATAGTCCAAAAGTGTATCAAACGGATCTTGGTCATGCAAGCTCTTACCCGTATCTTCCTCCAACTGGATCCGCTCTATTCCCACCAAATACCGCGAGCCATCTGGCAGTCGGATAGCTACCCGCCCTTTTCGAGCTATCGGTGCAGCTTCTTGAGTAATCTGATATCCTTTAGGCAGGTCGGGGTAGAAGTAGTTCTTACGGGAGAAAAAGAAAGTAGAGGCTATTTCACAATTTAGGGCCAATCCCAATCTCACCGCTGCTTCCACGCAGGCCTTATTGAGCACAGGCAAAGTACCTGGATAGCCCAGGGATACCCATGACACATAGCTATTGGGACGCTCCCCAAAGGTGACTGCCTCGGGAGCGAAGACCTTAGCCCTTGTCTGGAGCTGTACATGCACCTCCAAGCCTACTACCATCTCATACATCACGCAGCAAATATAGCTACCATAAAAATACCCGGTAAGGCCGTCGCCGCTGGCGAATCGGTACAAGGCACTGCCCACCGGGCTGACAGAGCACTTTTCCGCCTGGCTCCACTTCTATAGAACCTTCTCCAGAAACCCGAGCCCCAGAAGAGATCACTAATCGGCTCCCCCGCCTCAAAATGAGCCTTCCATCTCGGGATATATACACATGCCCTCCCCTCTCTACTACGAGCTGCGTAGTATCACTAAACCAGTACCGCTTCTCTACGCTGTCATACCATACCCACTGTCCATAGACAGGACTTAGGCTGCGATCTAAGAGCACCTTTCCTTCTATCCGAAGGGAGGGGGCAAGGCTATCATACGGATTAGGACTTACGCGAATGTCCCCACACCACCGCACCGCCCCTCTTACAGAAAAGTCATCCCAACGCACCTCTACAAGGAGCGCTCCGTCTGACCGTTCCCGCAAAATACTGATCCGAAGACCGCTGAGCCAAATAACTCGGTTATCATAAGGAGCGGGATAGCTTTTACTCGGCCCCCTATACCCTTCTTCCGAACGCAAAGTATACACTGGTACAGGAGCAGGATTAGTGCTGAGTGATAAGTTATCTCCAGGCTGAAAAGCATCCCAAGCATCACCCATGCTATACCATGAGGCACAAACTGAATCGCCCCGCCATTCCAATACCCCCCACCCTCCCCCTTCTCCCTTGGGCTGAACCAGACCATCACCATCTATGTCGTATGCCAAATAGAAGTCGTGCATTCCCAGCAAAGGATTGGGAATCGCCGAAGCCTTATCTATAGCCCAGCCCTTAGAGGAGTTCCTAAAAATATGATCATAACGCCCTTCCGCAGGTAACCAGAATATCCAGCTTCCTAAGCCATTCGGATGGGAAAAATCCGCCACATAAATATCCCCACCTTCCTTTTTATCCTTACCCACCTGAATGTAGGCATAGATCCCAGGAAAACCGCGCAAAGAACCAGACGGCATTGATACACAAGGATCTAGCGACCTCAAGCCCCATACCTCCGAACTGACCAGGAAGCGACGATTTTCCAACCATAAATATTGAGACTTGACCTGAGGTCCGCCTTTCTCAGTATACGGCAGCCGAATTCGTATCACATCCCCCGTGGTCATAAAATCTCTAAGCCAGACCCGAAATACCTGAGACTGAGAGGGCTGCCGAAGATCCGTAGGAACTTCTTGATTTTTTTCATCTATGGCGCTCAAAAGGTACTGTTTACCAGGGGCTCGCCAGCCCATTAGCCATCTATCATACCCGATGGCATAAATCGGACGAGAACCCTGCGTACTAAGCCCTCGACTTACAGGCAAGAAAGGAAATGTATGAAATCCAGCACCTCCCGCTGTATGCCAATGATTCCCTCCATAGAGTCCGTGAAAAAACTCAGATAAGAATCCTACCACAGCAGTTTGAGCGGTGCCGCAGGTGGTGTAAGAAGAAGCTGTTTCTATTCCCCCAGTAAAAGGTCCTAAGGGAGTGCGAATATCGCAGGCCCACAGCCCAAAACCATAGTTACAGGGCAAAGGGGGCTGACGAATATCCAAGCGGTAGGCTAAGTTTCTCCAAATAACAAATAGTACATCCAATCGAGGACGATAGCCCACAGTCCCTATCTGACTGCGATGCTTGGGTAGACCAGCTCGCTGCGGTAAAAGCTCCCATCGATCGAAAAGCCCCCACGACAGATTGTGAGCAGTGCGCCACTGGAAATCACCCAAGGCTTGGACTACTAACTCAACTTCTTCATGAAGACTCTGAGTACCCATAGGTGGCAGCTTATGACAAGGAACCCTCACTACCTCAGGAAGGTAGTCGCCAAGCACCACAAGCTGCCCAAAAGAAGCTTCTGCATAAGTACGGGTAATGATACCCCGCATAACTCCATAAGGATCCAGAAGAGAATCAGCATCAGGAGGACACTGGGTCTTGCCTAATCTATCCCTACCCCAAACGTGACCGTACTGCCGCTCATGGGGATCCTCACTACACCCTGTGTAATCCACTTCAGCAAATACCACAAGAATATAAATCGTATCACGCGCGGGTAGAAGAAAACCCTCCTCCGTACAAAGCGTTTGAGCAAAAATAAATACGCTATTCAGGCTCGCCGCTTGTAATACCTTAGCCAGAAATCGGACCATATCTCCATGGCATAATCGGCCTGCTTTCGAAATAGTCGCAAGCCGCTCTCTACGTGGGCCCCTCGCGCTCGTGCTCGCTTTAAAAAAACTGTGGGATTAGGGTTGTAAATAAGATCCCACACTATCCACCCCCTCTGAATAATATCTACCGGAAATGGCGGTAAAATGAGCTCAGGAAACATTCCCAATGGCGTGGCTTGAACAAGTAGGGGAAAGTCCTCTAAACTCAATTCCCAACAATCCTGGTAAGAAATCACTTCATGAGGTAAAGGAAAGGGTAGCTTCTTTCCAGCTTGCCGACTGACGAATGTGATGGGTATGCTGGGAAAAAGCCCTGCGTGAGCATACGCCACGGCTCGCGCCGCACCTCCAGTACCAATGACCAAAAGACGACTCCACATAGGATACACCTCACTCATTTCACTTAGAATGTATCGAGCCGCAAGATAGTCTGTATTATGCCCCATCCATCTCCCATCAGGGTAAATGCTCACGACATTCACGGCTTGTATAGCGAAGGCTTCCTCAGACGCCTCATCCAATAAGGAAAACACCGCCTCTTTGTAAGGAGTCGTCACATTGAATCCAAGCCAACCTTTCCGAGCGATTGTATCTTTTAGGTCAGCGACACCATGAGGAGAAAATCTCTCGTAGGGTAGCCCATGAATTCGCCTGAAATACAGAGGAGAAAAAGAAAGGACACTTTCTCCCGCGATAAGTCCGAGCTTCACGCACTCAAAAGTAAGCAACGTCCTGTATCCAGCCCACTAACCCCCTATTACAGAATACTAAGCCTTATAAGTACCGGCCATTTAGAATAGCTACATATCAAGACAAAAGTGATAGATTAGATAATTGTCCACCATCATTTCGAATGAATATGCAAAACATCTATTGCATTAGAGCTTTCAGTAAAAAGGCACCTTAAGTCTATAAAATTTTATTCAAGACTGACAAAGTCATATGCGGAAAAAATGTGGACAAATGAACTTAAGGACGCAAAGACTCGCCCCACTGATGGTTTAGAAAATTTACTTACCTTTGCTACTGAACATAAAACTCATACTCATATGAACAAGCGTTATGAAGAACTTGAAAAGCTCGTAGGCGAGCTGATGACCGATCTGCGGAAGTTTTACGATGATGGCAATAAAGCTGCTGGAACTCGTGCCCGAAAAGCCCTATTGACTCTGAAAAGCTGGGCACATGAAGTGCGTAAAGAAATCTCGGCTCAAAGAGCTACCGCGAGCAAAAAGTCAGGGTCAGGCCCTTCCGAAAAATCCTCTGCGTCTAAGGCATCCAGCAAACCTTCCACCGGCGCAACCTCTAAGAAAGCCTCCTCAAAGAAGAAGTAGGCCTGAAGATTGCACCAGAAGTTGTACCTTTGCTGCGCTTCGCCCCGTTCGTCTAGCCCGGTCTAGGACACCTCTCTTTCAAGGAGGAAACAGGGGTTCGAATCCCCTACGGGGTACGAGTGCGGAAATATTCCAGCAGGCTTTTTAGTAAGGGGGGGCCTTCATAGATGAAGCCTGTGTAGAGCTCTACGAGTTGAGCTCCGTCTTGTAAGCATTCCTCTACATCCTGCGTCGAAAAAATCCCTCCAACGCCGATGATAGGTAGCCCGAATGAACGCAGCCGCAATATAAGCCGCCGCCGTAAAGGTCGTAAAGGCATACCACTTACACCACCTTCTCCAAGGTCAGGGTATTGAATGCTTGTTGTGGTATTTCCTGCGACAAAACCAGCGATAGATGCATCCCGACAGATTTGTCCAACTTCTTCAATCGTCTCATCAGCTAAGTCAGGAGATAGTTTGAGCAATATAGGTTTAGAGGTAGTATTGTATCTCTGTACAGCTTCTAAGATCGGGAATAGATGCGCCCGGGTCTGCAGGCTGCGCAGACCAGGTGTATTCGGGGAGCTTACATTTATCACGAAAAAATCGCCCAAATCCCGAAGTATCCGAAAGGCTTCTGCATAATCCTTATGCGCTTCACTGAGAGGCGTATCTTTATTTTTTCCTATGTTAATGCCGAGAATCAAAGCTGAAGGCCGCCTTTCCAGCCGGCGGGCGATAGCCACTGCCCCATCATTATTGAATCCCATTCGGTTCAGAATAGCTTTATCCTTAGGAATCCGAAAGAGTCGCGGTTTAGGGTTTCCAGCTTGCGGACGAGGCGTTACAGTACCAACTTCCACGAATCCAAACCCTAAATGCGCCCAAAAATGAAGGAGTTCTGCATTTTTATCCAAACCCGCAGCCAAGCCCACAGGATGCGGAAAAGTCAATCCCCATAACTTCACAGGAAATATCTGAGGAACGGAACGGTGCCACATGCCGAGTCTGTCCAAAACCTTCGCCACTGTGAATGTCAATCCGTGAGCGTCTTCTGCCGGTAGCATGAAAAGCAGCTCTCTCAGTACTCGCCACACGCACCAAAGGTAGCCCGTCGCATCTATGGAATATGCGCCTCAATCCACCCAGCCTTGGTATTAGAGGTTACATCCGCAAACTTTTCTAGATGCACATTATGTTTACGTTATACATGAAGCATCGCTTAGTCATCCTCAGCCTCGGCCTAAGCTCAGTTTTCGGCTGGGCACAAAATGCTTACCTGCAACTTATTCATGCCGTAGCAGATGTGGTGGACGTAAACACACCCTTTGTTCTGGACAGCGTAGACATTTACCTATCAACGGATGGCGGCACAACCTGGACACTTGCTATTCCAGATTTCAAGTTCCGCAACGCCACACCCTATATCCCTATTCCAGCCAACTCATCCAATGTGCTGGCTGGTATCGCTCCGGGCAACTCTACTGGCCCGTTAGATATGCTTCCACTCCCCCCGTATCAAGTGCCCCCCCTACCTGCGAATAGCTACAATATCGGCATCATCGCAGGTACCATAAGCTTCTCACCCTTGCAGACAAATGTCAGTATTTACTACTATACCTCTGCCAGAGACACAGCTACGAGCAGTACGAACTTAGACTTCATATTCTTTCATGCCGCACCAATGATAAATCAAGTTGGGACCTATTTGGTGTCCAGTCGTCCGCCGACCTCTTCTGCTTATAGTCCCGACACGATCTTTGGACGATATGAATATACTGACTACATGTCTATTTCGGACACAGACTTTGTAGTTTTGGATACGAATCCAGCCAATCGCAATGATATCTTTCCCTTAGGCTTTTATATCCCGATATCAAGCAGCATTTTGGGACAAAGCGGAGTAGTTTTTACCTCGGGTTATCTCAACGACCCCAATCCAAGGAAGCGTTTTGGCCTCCATTTGGCTCTTTCAAGCGGGATGGTAATACCTCTGGATACAATGAGGGTGAGACGCCTACAGATTGTTCATAATGCAGCTGACACCTCACTGGTACAGGTGGATATCCATCTCGGAGGTGTAGGAAACGGTACTATCATTCCATTAGACTTTCGCCAAGCCACTCCCACCATTTTCCTGCCAGCGCCTGATAACCTTCCTTTACCTGTGGCTATTACCCGGAGGGGGCAGACCACCCCTCTGGCCAACTTTACCCTAAATATTCCCCAGAGTGGAAAGAATCACATCTTATTCGCTCAGGGCGTACTGACCCCAGCTAACTATGCGTCTAACCCGAATTCAGTTTCTACTGCTTTCACTGCTTACGTCATACATGACATCAAAGGTTGGGCGGCCTCTAATCAGTTTATTTTCATCCCATTCCATGGCTGTACAGACGCACCCAGTGTAGATTTATATGCAGGTAGCATGCCATTAGCCACGGATATTAAGTATTTAGAGTCTGATCCGGAGGTCACACTACCAGCTGGCACGTCTGCCAACGTGCAGGTGTATCCCGCTGGACAATCTACCGCAGTGGCTACTTTCACTCTCTCCTCTACCCAATCTCAAGGCGGAGTCGGTACGGTAATATTTGCCAGTGGATTTCTCAACCCATCAGCAAATCGAAATGGTCCAGCGTTTGGTTTATTCATCGTATATCCCAATGGCACTGTAGAACCTCTATCCAGGGTAACCGCCCTGTCCTCCAACTCTGCTATCTCCGAACAGCTGGAGGTGAGCGCAAGCTCCTCTAATGATGGAAACTGGATTCTGTATATTATGAGCGCAGCACAAGGAGAGATACCATACGTTCTTAGTAGCATTTCTGGGCAAGTAATTGCCCGTGGAAGTTACACTTTACCTGGGGCTGGGGTATGGGCTTACCAGTTGGATGGCTCGCATTTACAGCGTGGCGTGTACGTTCTACGAGTCGGCGATAAGACTCTGCGACTGGTACGCATGTAAATAAGTAACAGCAACCAGAAGGCGGTGGTTGCGAGTGAGCAGTCACCGCCTTTTAGTTTTTTCCAACTTGTCAACTTTTGAGTACTTTCACGAACAAATGCGTCCAAAAGATGGATTTAGATTTGTTACCTTAGCCCGCCATGAAACGGGCATTAGTATGCGGGGCTGGTGGTTTTATCGGTAGCCATTTGGTCAAGCGACTCAAGGCAGAGGGGTTTTGGGTGCGTGGTGTAGACCTCAAATACCCCGAGTTTGCTCCTACAGCTGCCGATGACTTCGTCATTGGAGACTTGCGAGATCCCAATTTTTGCCGAAGCATCGTAGATGGCCCCTTTGATGAAGTATATCAACTTGCCGCTGATATGGGGGGAGCAGGATATGTCTTCACTGGCGAGCATGACGCCGACATCATGCATAACTCAGCGATGATCAATCTAAACATGCTGGATGCTTGCTACAAACGGAATGTGCGCCGCATATTCTATTCCTCCTCCGCTTGTATGTATCCGGCCTACAATCAGACAGACCCAGAAAACCCTAAGACAGCCGAACATACCGCCTACCCTGCCGATCCCGATAGTGAATATGGCTGGGAAAAGCTTTTCAGTGAGCGCTTGTATTTAGCCTACCACCGAAACTATGGTATGGAGGTACGCATCGCGCGTTATCACAACATTTTCGGACCAGAGGGTACGTGGATAGGTGGCAGGGAAAAAGCGCCTGCCGCCCTTAGCCGAAAAGTAGCCGTAGCTAAGCTCAAAGGAATCCCGTACATTGAGGTATGGGGAGATGGGCAACAGACCCGCTCTTTTTTATACATAGATGAATGCATAGAAGGTACCCTTCGACTCATGCGCTCCGACTTTACAGGGCCAGTAAATATTGGCTCAGAAGAAATGGTGACTATCAATCAGCTTGCCTATATTTTGATGGAGATTGCAGGAGTACAGCTTGAGATTCGGCATGTTCAAGGCCCAGTGGGCGTACGAGGCCGAAACTCCGACAATACATTGATTTACGAAAAACTTCACTGGCGTCCTTCTCAGCCTCTTCGGAAAGGCTTAGAAATCACTTACCACTGGGTAGAGGAACAGGTGAGACAGTACATTGCCAAAGGCAAGTTATGAAGCCGCGCCTTGGCATTCTCTGCTCTGGCGGAGACTCCCCTGGCATGAATGCCGCCATACGCGCTGTGGTACGAACCGCTCTCTATTTGGGATATGAGCCGGTGGGGATATACAGGGGATATGAAGGATTGATAGCGGGGGAAATGGAGATTCTACACGCGAATTCGGTAAGCGGCATCATTCAGCGAGGCGGTACTATTCTTCGGGCAGGGCGAAGTCGCCGATTTCTCTCCGTTGAAGGACGAAGTCAAGCCTACAATCAGCTCCAGCGCTGGGATATCCAGAAACTAATCGTAATCGGAGGCGACGGCACATTTCGAGGGGCTCAGGAGTTCATCAGTGAGTATCCAGATGTACAGATTCTCGGACTCCCTGGCACTATAGACAACGATCTGAATGGCACAGACTGGACTATCGGATTTGATACGGCTGTCAATATTGCCTTAGATGCGATTGATCGTTTGCGAGACACCGCCGCAGCAATGGGTAGACTTTTCTTGGTAGAAGTCATGGGACGCGACGCAGGGTTTATCGCTCTACATACGGCGGTGGCGGGAGGGGCCGAGGCCGTACTCGTGCCAGAGACCCCGACGGATTTTGACAGTATCGTACGCATCTTAGAGCGTGGCTGGCAGAGACACAAAACTTCAGCTATCATCGTAGTGGCGGAAGGAGACGAAGCCGGCGGAGCCCTCCTCGCCGCAGAGCAGCTTCGGCAAAGGTTTCCTCATTATGAGATACGAGCGACTGTACTTGGGCATATCCAGCGCGGTGGAAGCCCCACAGCCTACGACCGCATCCTCGCGAGCAAACTCGGTGTCGTCGCCGTAGAACGCCTGCACGAAGGCGCTACCGGAGCCATGGTGGGCATTCATCACGACGAGATTACTCTTACCCCTTTTTCCAAGGCGGTCAAATCCCATGCCCCACTCAATCCGCTTCTGCTCCGCATATTAGAAATCCTCTCTCTGTGATGCTTTTCCTCTCCACCTAAGTCCCCTCGAATACAATCCTTTTCCCCTATCAGACCACCTGGTGTAGATTGAGAGTCG
>JBCNVG010000033.1:0-12975 GCA_039630325.1 Bacteroidia bacterium | reverse complement strand
CGAAATAGCTTCCAGCTCATTTTGAATCCAAATGACTCTACTATTCTTCTTCAGTACAAAAATATAGAAGCTGGCTATGACGCGACTTACGGTAATGGAAACTTCAATGTCGTAGGCATGGAAAACATAACTGGGCAATCTGGTCTGGATATCGCTGCCGCATGGCCAGTACCTTTTCAAAACTTTGCTATTAAGATATACCACCCACGAACCTTCTCCTGTACAGTGCGAGACATACAAGCGGATTGGACTCTAAATCAAAGAGGGGAAGGCATCTTGATTCTGAGAGGGGGCGATGCGCCGCAGCTCCAAGCTGGGGTCCTCAATACAGGAAATCAGTCCATCACCAATCAGGTAGAGTCCAGAATCCGTATTTTCCCACCAACAGGGGGATCGGATATTTACCGAGACACCGTAGTCATATCCCCTGGACCCGGAGGAATCACGCCAGGCACAGCCAACACAGTAACCTATGACAATCCCCTCAATACTACTCAAAATGTCAACCCGCAGCTCAAAAGGAGCAGCTACATTGCCCGCCAGAATGTGAGAATCATCGGTGCATCGGATGGTTTTCCTGGGAATAATCAGCATGAAGCCGAGGTAGTTTTCTGTGATTCTACGCCTGGGGGTAGATATGTCTTGCGCTTTGACGATGGAAGCTGGGACCCACAAAACGAAGAAGGGGCAGGCATAGCTTTCCCTAATGGTGTCACTTTCGTTTCCCCTCAGAACTTAGTAGTAGAAGCGCTGTCTTTTGACATGATCTATGAGGTAAACTCTCCAAACAATAATCCTGTAATCTTCAAGGTCTATGCGTACAATCCGACAAATGGCAGCGTAGGCCAAATGTTGGACTCTGTAGCACTGGACCTCACCGAGTTTGAATCTGGTGATACAGTAGCCGTATATACAAATCAAAGCCAAACCACCTTCTACCTTTTGCGCCGATATACCATTCCTCTGACAAATCCGATTAACTTCCTTCAGGGAATGGGACTCGCCGTTGGGTTTTACACTGTATTCCCCTCTTCTCCTACCCAAGGCTTTACAATAAACTATGTGGTAAGCGACAACTCTATTCCTATTTCTCGTCGCACCCTAGAGGGGATTGGAGGGATTTGGGCGCCATATAGAGACTTAGACGCGGTTGATTTCGCTGTGGGGCTCGTGGCTCGGCCTCAGACCCCTACCTCTATGCCATCGGTAAGCCGGCTGCCTGAATGGGATGCCATCATTTTCCCGAATCCGACTTCAAGTGCGCCTATCGTACGGATAGACCTGCCCAAAGCCAGTCCAGTAACCATCCGAGTCGTAGATATGACTGGACATACAGTATGGCAGGGTGAGCAAGCCGTACCCGCTGGCGGATACAAAGTGCGTTTGCCTCTTAACAACCTTCCTTCGGGCACCTACTTCGTCGGCATAACTTACGAAGGCTATACCAAAGGCCTCCGTCTGATAATCCAGTAAACTCCTGGTACTTTTATTAGCGCTGAGGGGCGGGCTTGATACCCGCCCCTCGTTCTTTTGCTGAGTAAAGCTTGCGGAAAAAGGCCTTATATCTTGCCTATCTTTAGGCTAAATCATCCCTCCATCTACCACCAATACCTGTCCTGTGATATACGACGCTTCATCTGATAGCAAAAAAGCGCAAAGAGCGGCGACCTCCTCTGGTTCTCCTAAACGAGCTAAAGCAATATTCTTTTTCCAATCTTCACTCGGGAGGGCGGCCGTCATGTCCGTACGAATGAAGCCCGGTGCAACAGCATTAACCCGGATATTGCGAGAGCCGATTTCCTTAGCAAGTGACTTAGTGAAAGCAATGAGTCCAGCTTTAGCTGCGGCATAGTTGGCTTGTCCTGGATTTCCTTGAATACCTACCACCGAAGTAATATTTACGATGCTTCCTCGTCTTTGAGACAGCATGTGTTTCAAAACTGCCTTGGTGTAGATAAAAGGACCCTTCAAGTTTGTATTGATGACTGCATCCCACTGCGCCTCAGACATTCGGAGGAGAAGGTTATCCTGCGTGATGCCTGCGTTATTTACAAGGCCATCAATGCGCTGCCAAGTCTTGAGCGTTTCTGCCACCACCTGCTCTGCTCGGCTTGAGTCAGTAACATCGGCTTGAAAGGCTAAAAGGCGGTCGGGCGCTTTTTGAACGAGCGCATTGGCTATTTCGACGGAGCCCCGGTAAGTGAATGCCACCCGAGCCCCCTCACTGAGCAGTTTTTCTACGATGGCTCGGCCAATGCCTCGCGTGCCCCCTGTAATTAATATGACTCTATCAACTAAGCGCATGCCACAAACATACACGGTTATTTGTTACCTTAGAGGCATGGCGGGGTGGGACAGCGCCCCCTTGCTGGCTCGGATAGCCGCAGGAGAAGGTCTTCATTTAGACTTTAAGCAGCGCATAGACAGCGCCCGCAAAATCGCTCGGACTCTTTCGGCTTTCGCCAATACCCAAGGAGGCTCTCTACTTATCGGAGTCAAAGATAACGGCCGAATCTGCGGAGCTGACCCTGAACAGGAATTCTACATGATAGAACTCGCCGCCACGCGATACGTAGAGCCGACCGTGGAATTTTCTACGATAGTTCATACCTGGGAGGACAAGCAGGTATTAGAAGTGCAGGTTAAACCATACCCAGCGCTGCGCCCATTTTATGTAATAGAAGAAGATGGGATGCGCCGTGCTTATGTGCGAGTCGGAGATAAGAGCCGCATCGCAGGCGGACTATTAGAAGCCCTCTGGCGCGCAGAAAAGCAACCCCAACATATTTTTTATCGGCGAGCAGAAAAGCAGCTCCTCAATTATCTAAGCTCACACCCCCATATCGATGAAGCGACCCTGAAAAGCTTGCTGGGCCCCCGAGAAGCCTGGAAAGCCCGAAAAATCCTCATCAAGTACACGCTCATCGGGGTCTTAGAAATGGAAGTTCAGCCCGAAAAAGAGATATTCCGCCTCTCCAAAGATATCCCGGAGAAACGGCCTCCCACGATACGCAACGCCTAACCGCGTATATTTGCTGCATGCAGGAGGCTTACATCGTCGCAGGCTTTCGCACGGCGGTGGGTAAAGCACCGAGAGGACGTCTACGTACAGTCCGCCCCGATGATATGGCCGTGGCCGTAATAGAAAAAATTAAAGCTACTTTCCCTCAAATAAACTTCAACCAGGAAATAGACGATCTCATTTGCGGAAATGCTATCCCTGAAGCGGAACAAGGGTTGAATATGGCACGCTACATTGCCCTGCGAGCTGTAGGAAAAGAGCTTCCTGCAGTCACAATCAATCGGTATTGTGCTTCTGGATTGGAAGCCATAGCCATGGCTGTATCTAAAATTCGTACGGGCGATGCAGATGCCATACTCGCTGGCGGCACCGAAAGTATGTCTCTGATTCCCATGGGCGGGTATAAAATCGTACCCAACTACGAATACGCCCTTCATGCCCCTGATTGGTACTACGGCATGGGCATGACCGCTGAAGAGGTGGCGAGAAAATATGGAATAACGCGGGAAGCTGCGGATGAGTTTGCGTTGCGGTCGCATCAGCGAGCCATAGCGGCGATTGAAGCGGGAAAGTTCAAAGATGAAATCGTTCCCCTCACCGTGAAAGAGGTAGTGGTAGAGAATGGAAAAAAGCAAACTCGCACCTATGTGCACGATACGGACGAAGGTCCACGACCCGATACCAGTATGGAAGCCCTGGCTCGGCTTAAGCCTGTATTCGCCGCTAATGGGCAGGTTACCGCTGGCAACTCTTCTCAAACCTCTGATGGAGCTGCATTCGTACTCGTAGTAAGCGAAAACTTCCTGAAACGGCATAACTTGACCCCAATAGCTGTAATGCGCGGCTATGCGGTGGCCGGCGTAGAGCCTCGTTTCATGGGCATTGGCCCTGTGGAAGCCATCCCGCGCGCCCTTCGTCGGGCAGGTCTTTCGTTGGCAGATATTGACCTGATAGAACTCAATGAAGCCTTTGCAGCTCAGTCTCTGGCAGTTATACAGCAGGCTGAACTCCCTATGGACAAGCTGAATGTAAATGGCGGTGCTATCGCCCTCGGCCACCCCCTCGGCTGTTCAGGGGCCAAGCTTACAGTTCAGATACTAAATGAACTGCGTCGCCGAAATGGTAAATATGGTATGGTAACCGCCTGTGTAGGAGGCGGACAAGGCATAGCCGGCATTTTTGAGCGACTAAACTAAATGACCCCTGTACGTTGGCGCATACGCGTTTACGGCAAAGTTCAGGGAGTATTTTTCCGAAAATACGCATGGCTTACCGCCCACTCTCTCGGACTCACTGGTTTTGTCAAAAATGAACCCGATGGATCCGTCCTCGCTGAGGTAGAGGGCGCGCCCGAGCAAGTGGAAAAATTCGTTCAATGGGCACATAGAGGCTCTCCTGCCGCTCAAGTGACTCGGGTAGAAGTAGAACAGGGATTAACTCCGCAGGGCGAGCAGCGCTTTGAGATTAGAGAATAAGCTCCGGTAAGCCGCGTTCTCGCTTAGGAGGTGTATTCGTACTTTTGTTAGGTGTGGGTATGTGTCCTCAAATCTAAGATTCACCGTGCCCGAATCACCCAAGTGGATTTGAACTACGTAGGCAGTCTTACCTTAGACAAAGACCTGATGGAGGCAGCCGCCCTCCTGCCATTTGAAAAAATACATGTACTGAATGTAAATACGGGCAGTCGCATAGAAACTTACGTGATTGAAGGAGAGCGTGGAAGCGGGATTGTTGGCCTGAATGGTCCTGCAGCTCGTACAGGTTTAGTAGGAGATATTGTGATTATTCTATCCTATGCCTGGATGACTGAGGAGGAGGCTCGGGCCCATCAGCCAAGGGTGATCTTCCCCCGAGAAGGCAATCGCCTGTGAAACGCCGCCTCTTAGAGTCTATCGTTGGCTTAGGCCTTGGAGGCGCTTTATTATGGTGGATATTACGCGATTTTGATTGGTATCTACTTTTGCCTGCATTAAGGGAAGGGGCTCCATGGCTCCTAATAGGAGGAGGGTTTATGACGGCTGCTCATCTTATGCGTGCCTGGCGCTGGCAGCTCATGCTCCGCTCAAGTGGGCTGAAGGTAAGTTTTCCAGCAGCATGGTGGGCTCTCATGATAGGATACCTCGCTAATACTGCCCTGCCGCGCGTAGGAGAGGTATTACGCTGCACTTTTCTCTGGCGGTGGCAACAGGTGCCTTTCCCTACAACATTCGGAACCGTCGTCGCCGAGCGATTGATAGATGTAGTCACTCTTCTTCTCCTGTCGCTAATCGTGGTCCTCAAAGAAGGCACAGGCTGGCTTTCCTTGCTCGGATGGGGGGACTATATGCCTTATCTGATTATCGGGGGAATCGTCTGTGTGATTTTGGGGGTCCTAATCCTACGCTATCTATTCAAAGGGCGGCTGAACACCTGGTTAGCCTCAATCCTCCAAGGTCTTGAAAGTTTATGGCGCACCCACCCTCTATGGCTTATGCTTACCCTCTCCGTAGGCATATGGGCTGGATACGGAGGGGCAGTATGGGGTGTAATGATGGCTACTCCTCCTACCTGGGAAGGGTCCCTATTTTGGGCTGCCATAGTACTCCTGGTGGGTTCAGGCCTGGCTATGGCTATTCCTGTGCCAGGTGGTATAGGGACCTTTCATGCCATAGGCCTCATACTTCTCACGGCCTCGGGATGGGGAGAGATGGAAGCTAAACTTTCCGTTTTCACGGCCCATGCCTTACAGACAGCCCTAATTTTAGTCTTAGGAGCAGTAGGCTTGCTATGGAGTCTCAAGTACTATGGACAGAAACTGAATCCATCTTGAAGCAAACCAAGCGTACTGAGCTCAGTTTTGAATATTCTGGTATGGTGGGATATTGTAGGTTTTTTCCCCTTTCTGATTTCCTTTTCATGAAGCGAGCTCCAAGTCTATTTGCCGTTTATCAAAATCTATATTAGCTACCCGCACTCGCACCCTATCTCCTAACCGATAGTGCTGACGAGTGTAGCGTCCCTTGAGTGTGTGACGATAAGTGTCAGTTTCGTATATGTCTGTAGGCAAGCTACGAAGTGGGAGTAGCCCCTCTGCTCGGATCTCCAAAAGCTCTACATATATTCCCCACGACTCTATACCTGTAATCAGACCTTCGAATACCCGCCCCTGCATGCGAGCAAGATACTCTAACTGCTTATAGCGGATGGAAGCGCGTTCTGCCTGCTCAGCTATCCTCTCACGCTGAGAGCTATACCGACATATTTCTCCTAATCGGCCTATATCAGGATAGGGAGTGGGCTGCCCCTCTAAAACCGCCGCCAGAATTCTATGTACCACCAGATCAGGATACCGACGTATGGGACTGGTAAAATGGGTATAATGTGTAAAGCCTAAGCCATAATGACCGATATTATTAGGGGTATACAGCGCCTTCGGCATAGTGCGAATGGCAATTGACTGAATGATGTGAGCTTCTGGCTTACCCTCGATTGCTACGACGAGCTCATTTAGCGAGCGGGTTAGGGTCCGCGCAGACCGCGTATCTATCTCATAGCCAAACCCCTCTAGTAGGATCTGCAAAGATTTGAGCTTGTCTGGCTTCGGCATGTCATGCACTCGATATACCGCTGGGCTCCCCCGCTGATGATGAAGGAAAAGAGCCACTTGCCGATTAGCCAGAAGCATAAGCTCTTCTATCAGTTTGTGTGCATCCTTACGCTCTTTGATATATAGAGCGATAGGCTGCATTTGCTCATCTAACCGAAACTTAATCTCCTCTGTCTCAAATCGAATCCCTCCCTCACTGAGACGCCGCTGATAAAGGCGCTTTGCCAAGGCATTCAAGATCTTAAGCTCTTCTGCGTGGGGCCCCCTTCCTGTCTCTAAAACTTTCTGGGCTTCTTCGTAGGAGAAGCGATATTGACTATGAATGAGAGTTCGGCCCATCCAGACACTATGAATGTCCCCCTTAGCATCCATTTGAAATACCACCGAAAAAGCCAAGCGGTCTGACTGGGGGCGCAAAGAACATAGATCGGCGCTAAGCCGCTCTGGAAACATGGGAATGGTTCTATCTACCAGGTAAACACTCGTCCCTCGTTTATAGGCTTCACGATCTAAATGGGTGTCGGGACCCACATAATAACTGACATCAGCGATGTGGACGCCAACTTCATATAGGCCACTGGGGAGTTCTCTCAAAGAGATAGCATCATCAAAGTCTTTAGCATCTTCTGGATCTATGGTAAAAGTAGGGATCCCCCGAAAGTCATGTCGCCGAGCTTCCTCTTCTGGCGGGATGTTTTCAGGTAGTCTTGCTACTTCTGATAGGACCTCTTCGGGGAAAGCTTCGGGTAGATCAAACTCGTGTATGATAGCATGTATTTCTGTCTGATGCCGGCCTGGCGGCCCTAATACCTGAACAACTTCTGCGATAGGGTACCTAAGTCCCCACGAGAGAAACCGTACGACCGCCTTTTGACCAACAAGGCTCTCGGGGGTATTCTTCGGCAGCTGAAAGTCTATACTAAGAGGGGGTTGAAGTGGCACCAAGTATAATCGGCTATTTCGACCTTTTTCGACCACCCCTACGAAACGGCGGGTGGAAAGGGCCAATCGGCGCAATACACGCCCCAAAATGCGTTCTGGGTAGATTGCATAGATCTCTACCTCTACTTTTTCACCAGGTAAGAGCTTAAGCTGACGGAAGTCCCCCAGACTTACGTTGAGCCCCAGGGCCTCTATGGGGACGTAAGCTTCCTCATAGCGCGTCTGAACCTCTCCGATGAAGCTGCGTCCGATGAGGTTGAGGGCATAGCGTCCTTTAGCATCCCGAATAAGCCAGCCCTCTCTGACAAGTGCTTCCAGTTCTAAAGTAAGAACTGCTTCATCCATCAAGGTTCGCGCTTTCTCCAAAAGCTGAGAAAAGCGCCACTTTTTAGAGCCTTTTTGGAGGAGAAGAGAGAGAAGGGCTGAAGTAGTCGGACGCATTAGGGAGATATAACCTCAAACTCTACGCGGCGATTCTGCGCGCGCCCTTCGGGCGTGCTATTATCTGCGATGGGCTGAGTATTACCATGTCCTACGGCCTCTAATCGGTCAGGATGGATGCCTTTGCGAATAAGATATTGACGGACATTTATGGCTCTTTCTTCCGATAGGCGCTGATTATGCTGGGGATTAGGATCGCCTATATCAGTGTGGCCATGGATCCGTAAGCGAATCTGGGGATTTTCTTTGAGGAATTCTGCTATTTGGTCTAAAAGAGCATAAGAGCTTGGTTCCAAGAGGGGGCTATTGGGTTTGAAATGTATGCGACTTTCCCGTAAGATCGCTCCGAGGACCGCAGGCTTGAGCCTAACGATGAGAGAGTCCCCCCCCCTGATCGTGACTCGCTGAGAAAAAGGAAAATAGCCCTTCTTTTCCACCACAACCTCCGTTATGCCCTCAATGGTAGGGATATAGTCCCCATTAGGGGAAGTGCTCCCGGCTTGAAGGAGTGTACCATTACTGAGCAACCTCAGACGGGCATCACCAACTGGGGCCCCCGTTTTCTCATCTACTACTCGAATATAGAATCTTGGAGGGGGGGAGGATGCTTCGGGTATCAGCTGGACTTTGAGTTTGATTTCGGAGGCCCCCTCTTGAACCTTGATAGGTAGTTGCTGAGGCTTGTAACCAGACTTCTCTATTGAGAGAGTGAGAGTATAGCTTCCAGCGGGGAGGGTAGCTTTCGCTTCTCCCTGAGGGGTAGTAACGAGCGGGAAGCCTTTTTGAGTCGGAGTAGATTGAATACGAACACCGCTGAGGGGCTGTTCCGATTGCGCATCGTATACTGTAATCCATAAGGACACAGAAGCTACTTTGGGGGTATCTACAGGTTGAGGGGACCGATATTTCTCCAGTTTTTCAATGGTGATTCGCCTTATAGCGGCATTACCGTAGTCACATACATAGAAGGTATTTGGTTTTTCTCCCACACAAATCTCCACAGGTTCGTTAAAGCGGGCATATTTTCCATTTCCATCTATCCAGCCAGGGCGTCCAGTTCCTGCAAGGATTTCTACAGTTTTTTGGGCGACATTGATTTGATAAACGATGTGGCGACCACCGTCAGCGATATACAAGTTACCCTCGTGGTCCACGGTCACCCCTCCACCATGGCCCCCCCGGGAGGTAGCAAAACTAAGGCCACCACTAAGGCTCCCTCGAATAGTCCATCCCCTAAAGCTAAGGTCAACATATGTACTTACCGTTCCGTCAGGTGCTACTCGTCGGATACAACGATTCCCCGCATCTACAACATAAAGGTAATCCCGTGCATCAATGGTAAGCCCTACGGGAGAGTTAAACATTGCTTGCTTGCCTGGACCGTCTTTGTAGCCAGGATAACCGGTCCCAGCCACAGTGATAACTCGCCGCTGGGGGGTGATTTTTCTCAGAGCGTGATTACCTGCCTCTAAAACCCACAGGTTTCCTTTGCTATCTCGGACGATCGCAATGGGAAAAAGGAACTGAGCCTCCTCAGGACCCCCATCTTTGAATCCTTCGTGTCGCCCTCCAACATAGGTGCTTACAGTGCCTGAGGGAGTGATTTTGCGAATAGCGTGATTATTGTAATCGCACACATAAAGATTGCCCGCCGCATCCAGAGTCAGACCATGCGGACTATTTAGCGTCGCTTCCTCTTTATCGCCATCATCAAATCCGGCCACGCGAGGCTGACCTGCTACCAAGACAACCCGTCCATCCGTCGTCACCTTACGCACGCAGTGATTTTCGTCGTCCGAGAAATAGATATTTCCGGCTCTATCTACTACGATACCATTGGGGCGATTGAGAGCCGCTTCTAATGCAGGGCCGCTTTTGTAGCCCACCTTTCCGCTTCCTGCTACAGTGGACACTTCTACCTTGTAAGTGACCTCTAACTCTTGGGCTCTAAGGGCAAGAGAAATGGTGACAAAAACCCACGTGGTCGCTTTGAAGAGGCCTTCTACGACCTTCATACAAAATAGACAATACGCACAGCTACCTCCATTGCGAGCGGGAGACGGGTTTCGAACCCGCGACCTTCAGCTTGGGAAGCTGACGCTCTACCAGCTGAGCTACTCCCGCAAGTTACTGCAAAGGTAAAGAATTTTCCTATGGGAGCTCTGCAATCAGATATCCCAAAATACCTCCCCTGTCTCGCTCCCGCCGAACCTGAAATCCAGCTGACCGAAGTCGCTCAATCAGTTTATCGGGCTTCGCATGATACTCAATATGCCATGCACGCACCCGCCGCATCTGCTCTGGAGTAAGGTTTTCTATTACCGCAAACTCACATCCTTCGCAGTCTAACTTAAGAAAATCCACCGCTTCAAGCCCATACCGCTCCATGAGAGTAGGCAGCGAGAATACTTCCACTTCGGCCGTGTCGGTGTAGTGAACGAGCTTCAGAAGAGGAGAGCCAGAGGGATCGAAGGAGTTAGCATCAGGCGAAGTTGCGGCCACTTGAAGAGTTAAGCGTCCATCCTGCGGTCCTAAGGCTACTGGAAGGAGCGAAACCTTCTCTTCCAGCCGCATACGAGCAGTATTAGTTCGGGCTAATGCATAGTTAGGCGGGTAAGGCTCCAGGGCTATCACTTTTTTCGCCCCTTGTAAAGCAAAAAATACCGAAGAGTCCCCATTATACGCGCCGACATCTATCACCACCTTGCCCACAAAATCGTCTCCATAATCCTTGCGCACAAAAAGTTCGTAAAGCGTCATGAGGTCCATACCCATAGCCAGCCGAGTGAGAAACTCTCCATTAGTGCTGAGCTGCCAGACAAGCTGGTCTGGGGCATCTGGCTGAGTCTCCGCCAACTGAAGCCCTGCTGCTCGAAGTAGCACATACCCATACAGATTGGGCGGCGTTATCTTTCTGAGGAGGAAGTATCCGTTTCTTATGTGCAGGTAATGTTCGTCTTTCCCTATTAGGATATTCCATAGAGTCCGAAAAGGAGAGCCCAGGGCTTTATTTAGCTTGGGCAAGTGGAGTAGTAGCTTAATTAGGTACCACCAGCGCATCATGCCCGTGGATGGAATTTCTGATAGGCTGCCTTCATTTCCGCAGGGGTTAGGGCCAAATACTTCTGCGTAGTGGCCAGTGTCTCATGTCCCAAAAGGTCACGTACGGCTTGAACATTAGCTCCATGCATGAGAAGGTGCGTTGCGAAGCTGTGCCGCAGAACATGCGGATGTGTACCAAGCCTTCGCCGAACGATACGATACGCCGCCTGTGGGTATAAGGGCTGCCCCTTTTCCGTACAGAGGAGAAAGTCATGCTGGGGACCAAGAACCTTACGCACAGCCAGATACTGCTGAATCAACTGCATAAGCCGTGGATAGAGCGGGAGTATGCGCCACTTATTCCCTTTTCCCAGCACATGTATTGCTTCTCCGTGAATATGAGATAATCTGAGCTGGACCGCCTCGCTGCGACGTAAGCCGAGACCATATAGCAGCTCTATCAGCAGACGATCACGCAGCTCAGCAAAGTCGTTCGGTAACGCATCTAACGCTCGCAGAGCCGAGAGAAGCCGCGCCTCAGGTAGTGCTTTGGGAAGGGAAGGGCGTTGGCGAGGACTTCCAGGACGCCAAGAGAGACCTTTCTCTCCACACACTTGAGATAGAAATTTATCCATTCGGCGAATAGCCGCTACCTTACGAGCTCGCGTACTAGCTCGCTCGTATAAACTTAGCCAGGCTCGCAGTTGAGTCGCTGTAGCCCGACGCCACGCTTCCGGACTTTCCAATGGATTGAATCGGTGATACTCCTGGCAAAATTTAGACCAGCTCTCCAAATCTCGTTTGTAGGCTTCTATAGTGTGCGGACTGGCGCGACGCACCCCCTCTAAATAGCTCAAAAACCTTTCCAACACTCTCCAAAGGTAAGGTATGCCGATTTTTGCATAGTGATTTTCGTCATCGGCAGCATCACCACGAATGTACTTCTGCTTCTGTGGCTCCGTCTACTGCAAGTACCCACCCCTGCCTTAGTTACTCTGAACTACTTTGTATGCGTAGCTCTATCTGCTATAATAGAAGCTCCCAGGGCTAGTGCGCTTCAGACGATAGAACCCTTTAGTCTGCTTATCCTGGGAGTTTTGGGGGTGCTTTTTATCAGCGTCTTCATGCTTACAGGAGAAGCGGCCCGTACAATTGGGATTGGGCTCACAGGAATGCTAGCCAAACTATCGGTGATTTTGCCGATAGGCTTCTCGGCTCTATTTCTCAGGGAGCCTATCTCCCCCCGGCAAGCTGCCGGGCTCTTCATAGGACTGGGGGCTATAGTTATCATTCATATGCCCTATTTACGCAGAGACACAGGAAAAAGCCTATTTCAAGCTCTACGCATGGGAGGGCTTTTATGGCTCGGCAATGGGATTATAGATATTCTCTTCAAGAGCTTTCAGCCCACGTGGCGATCGCTTTCCCCTTTGCACGTGCCGCTAATGATTATGAGCGTGGCAGGTATCTTAGGTATTCTCTGGCATATGTACCATAGTAAGCTAAACCAGCTCGTGGGGAGTCGAATCTGGCTTTCAGCCCTCTTGCTTGGTGGCACCAACCTCCTCTCTATCTACTTTTATCTTCGCGGACTGGAGGCCCTTCCAGCGGTACAGTTCTTTCTGTGGAATAACCTTGGTATCGTGCTTCTCTCGGGTATCGTGGGTGTAGTATTGTTTCGGGAGGAATTCTCTTGGGAGGTAGGGGTAGGTTATTTATTAGGGGTGATAGCGATTGTGCTCACGGCATAAAAGGGTTAGAGGTAGTGTTTTGGATGGTTTTTGGGGTTTATAGAGAGGCGGGGGGGGGGGGGGGCCCGGGGGGGGGGGGGGGGCCCCCCCCCCCCGCCCCCCCCCCCCCCGGCGGGGCGGCCTAATCCACCAATTTTGGCTCACAACGCCCCCCGCCGTGGGCTAGAAAAAATAGAGTTTGGGGGCCCCGC